>NZ_JBIAKA010000028.1:0-99187 GCF_042872225.1 Streptomyces sp. NPDC005374
CCAATGCGGCCCGTAATCGGTTCACTTCATGCGTGTCCACACCCTCAACATGCTCTTGATCAGCACAAACGTATAGACCTAACGAAGCACTACTAAGTGGTCGGCTCCGGAAGTCCTTCGAGGGTTGACGTGAGCCAGATTGCGTGTGGGTTCTCGGGGTGGCGAGGTAGCTGCCGGTCGCGCAGTCCAAGGCATCCTCGTGCGATCGAGGAAGTCGTCGGTGGGCAGGAAGCCGTCTTCGTGCTTGTCGGATCTGTTCAGATAGGGGGCGTGGGAGTGTCACGTGATGGCGGAGTCGCCGTAATCGATGGGCTCGCTCAGTAGCTCGCTCGCCGCCCGATGGACCTTCGCCAGGGCGTTCAAGAGGGATGCGCGTTCGGTTTCGGTGAGATCCGCGGTGACCTTCTCCTCGATCAACCGCCGTTCCGCTTCGACCGGTTTCTGCAGCGCACGCCCCGCGTCGGTGAGCCAGAGCCGGACGAGGCGGTTGTCCCGGTCGTCACGGCGACGGGTGAGCAGCCCGGCGGTGGTCATCCGGTCGGCCATCTTGACGACGGTGGGCGTCGTGACGTTCAGCGCGGCGGCGACCTCGCCTGGCGTGCTGCCGTCCCGCTCCCACAGCACCGCGAGCAGGTAGTTCTGTCCGACGTGCAGTCCATGGCGTCGCATGGCCGCGTCGGCGAGGGCTCGGAGGACCTTCGATGTTCTGCCGTGCAGGTCCAGGAACTCAGGCATCGGGGCCTTTCGGTGATGTGCGGAAGCGGCTGCCTGAGCCGCAAGCAAGTCGATTGACGGCTAATCATTCACCGGCTAACGTTCCTTGCAACTCGTTAGACGGCAAACGACTATGGGGAGCCACGATGATACTGGTCACCGGAGCCACCGGGAACATCGGCCGTGAACTCACCCGCGAACTCGACGCGAAAGGCGTGAAGTTACGTCTCCTCGTCCGCGACCCCGCCCGCGCTGCCGGGCTGTCCGACCGCGCTGAGCGCGCCGTCGGCGACCTGGGGGAACCCTCGACACTGACGCCGGCCTTCGCCGGCGTCGACAAACTCTTCCTACTCACCCAGGGCATCGGCACCGACTACACCGCCGCCGCCATCTCCGCCGCCGAGGCGGCCGGGGTGAGCCACATCGTGCACCTGTCTTCCCTCCACGTCACCCTTGACCCGCTGCCCGCTATGGCCCGCTGGCATCACGAACGCGAGGAGATCATCCGCGCCTCCGCAATACCCGCCACATTCCTTCGGCCCGGCGGTTTCATGACCAATGCCTTCGACTGGCTGCCCACCATCCGCGAGGGAAACCACGTCCTCGACCCGGTCGGCCCGGGCCGCTACGCGCCGATCGACCCCGCGGACATCGCCGCGGTCGCCGCCCTCGTCCTCACCGAGGACGGCCACCAGGACAAGGAGTACGTCCTCACCGGCGACGAGACGTTCACCGTCACCGAGCAGGTGCGGGTCATCTCCGAGACGATCGGCCGCGACATCGAGGTCCGGGAAGTGACCACACCGGACGAGGCCGTACGGTTCCGCTTCCCCAACGGGGCGCCCCAGGCCCTCGCCGACGCCGTCACGGAGGGTTTCAACCTCATGCGAGCCGACACCGTCGGGTTCCGGACGGACACCGTCCAGCGACTGCTCGGACGCAGGCCGCGGACCTTCGTGGACTGGTGCGCGCGTAACGCCGACGCGTTCCGACGACCTGAAACCACCTGAGCCGACAGACGACGGCGCCGTGCCCGACCGTCTCCAGCTCCCGGCGGGCGACAACCACACCGCTGTCGGCATCGTGCACGACCCACTGGTCCCCGCCCCCGCGTCCCGCCCCCGCGTCCCGCCGGTAGACCCACACCGTCCGGCCGTCCAGAGACAGCGCACAGCCAGGTCGGTGGCCATGGTGTACGCCAGAGTGCGGTTCGAAGTCCGAGGCCCACATGAGGTCGCCTGCACGTGTGAGGCAGACGACTCCGTTCAGCGCCGTGTACACGACCCGCTCCAAATCCTGCCGGACCACCGACGCCACGACCTCCTCGCCGTCCCGCGGCTGGAAAACCGCTGCGGGCTCCAGCGTTCCGTAGACGCCGGCGCCCACGACGTAGGCGTGGATCCGCCCGTCACGGAGACGCGTGATGACTTTCGGTGGCGGCTCAGGAATCATCCGCCGAGGCTGACGCCCAGCTCAGGAACCTCATGAGCCGGGGCAGTGTGCGCCCGAGCTGGGTAGGCACGGGCTAGCTGCAACGCTCAAGGGCCAACGAGAGCACTAAAACCTCGCCGTGTCGGTTGTGATGAGGCCGGAAGCGGGGAGGGAATACGAAAGTGCCTTCTGAGCTGGGACGATGAACCTTGTCGAGGGGTTCTGTCGGTCCAAGCGGACGGCACTTCCTGCGTGCAGGGTATTGAGAACACGAGCTGCGCGATCCACTTGATTCTCCGGCGGGCGTAGGGTGCGGCGACGCTGGGACCCTTGCATAGGCTGGCCGTCTCATGCGACGCACCGCGACAAGGATCAGGCCATGCGCAGCAGCACCAGGATCCGTCTGATAGAGCCCACCGACGCTGGCTCGATCGCTGCGCATCGGGTGCGGGACTTGGAGGCTTTCCGGCCGTGGGAACCGGACCAGCCGGCCAGCTTCTTCACCCCGGAAGGCCAGGCTGAGCGGATCGACAGGCTACTGGCCGGATTTCGGGCGGGCTCGGTCTGGCCGGGCGTAGTGCTCGCTGACGACCAGGTGATTGGGCAGGTCACCGTCGGAGGCATCCTGCCGCAGCCGCACCTGCGCCGCGGCTCCGTCGGATACTGGATCGCCACGGTCGCCCAGAATCAAGGGCACGCCGGGCACGCCGTCGGGCTTGTACTTCGGGTCATGACGGACGAACTCGGGTTGCACCGCGCCGAGGCGTCCACCAATCTGGAGAATCTGCCGTCGCAGCGGGTTCAGCCCGTACGGCGTCGCGCACTCCTCGATCTTTCTCGACGGGGGCTGGCGGGACGCGCTGCAGTGGGAGCGGATCCTCGGCGGCTGACCTCGCCGCTTCGGTTGAGGTGAGGCCGGATACGGAAAGTGCCTTCTGAGCTGGGACGATGAAACTTGTCGAGGGGTTCTGTCGGTCCAGGCGGAAGGCACTTTCTGCGTGAAGGGTATCGGTTCTCGTCCCAAGCTCCTTATCTCGGCTGACGGTTCGAGGGCGGTCGGTCATGCTGGAGCACGGTTGCTGGCGGATCTTGCCGATGCCACCGGGCTGACCCCTCTGCCCGCCCACGACTGGAAGGACCCCGGATAACCCGACCACCGCGTCGGGCCCCCGCCATGCCCACTGGCAGGCCATCAACCGGAATCACCGGTTCAATGCGATCAGTCCAGCCCAGACGCCCGAAGCGAAACGGCGAGGTTGACAACCCTGCGGGTCAATACACCTAGGCTGCGGGCGTGGATTACAGCGAGCTTGAGGCGGACGTTCTGCGGCTGGTCGTCGGGGCAACCGAGGCCGGCGTTCGTGCCTTCGGCGAGGAGACGGTCACTCGTCTGGTGCGGCCGGAGCTGCTGCGCGGTGCGGCCGAGGACGAACTCACCGAAGCGGCCCGGGCGGCACTGGCCACTGCGTGCGCGAACGTCCTGACGATCAGCGCCGCCGAGCTGCACGACGAGCTTGCGACGATCTATGACGGCATCCTGGTCGACGACGATCTGGACCCTGGAGTCCTCACCGCCATCACCGCGTTGGCGCACTGGAAGGGCTACCTGGAGCAGAACCGGCGCGGCGAGCTCTATGAACTCGCCATCCGTTCCATCGAGGACATCGACCACGAGGTCGCCGCCGACCTCGACGACTTCCTCGCCCATCCGGAGACGGCCGCCGAGTACGAGCGCATCCGCCGGCTGCTGGACCCTGGCGCAGGGCAGGAACGCGGGACCCACCAGAAGTAGTTCTGGAACCACGGCGACACGGGTGGCCTGGCGCTCTGCCCGTCGCTGTTCAGTCCCCGGCCCGTATCAGCCCGCTCTCGTAGGCGAAGATCACCGCGTGGATGCGGTCGCGGAGGCCGAGTTTGGTCAGGATGCGGCCGAGGTGGGTCTTGACGGTCGTCTCCCCGACGAAGAGACGGCCGGCGATCTCGCCGTTGGCCAGCCCCCGGGCGACCAGGGCGAGGACTTCCCGTTCCCGGTCGGTGAGCGCGGCCAGGCGGCTGCGCTGGGCCGGCACGGACGCGGGGGAGTCCCGGACGAAGCGTTCGACCAGGCGCCGGGTGAGTGAGGGAGCCACCATGACCTCGCCCCGCAGCACCGCCCGGACGGTCACCAGGATCTCCTCGGCGGGGGCGTCCTTGACGAGGAAGCCGTTCGCACCGGCCCGCAGGGCCGCGTAGGCGTACTCGTCGAGGTCGAAGGTGGTGACGACGAGGATCTTGGGCCCGTGGGGCTGCGCGCAGAGGTGTTCGGTCGCGGCCAGCCCGTCCAGACCGGGCATGCGTACGTCCATCAGGACGAGGTCCGGTTCCAGGGTGGTCACGCCCGTGATCGCCGCGTGGCCGTCCGCGGCCTCGCCCACCACGGTGAGGTCGGGCTGGCTGTCGACGACCATGCGCAGTCCCATCCGGATCAGTTCCTGGTCGTCGCAGATCAGCACCCGGGACGATGCCAGAGCGGGAGTCGGGGTCGGGCCGGTCACGGGGTCGCCGCGCTGGGCTCGGGCCGGGTGGGGCGCAGGGTGGCGGTGACCCGGTAGCCCCCGTCGGGCGTGGGTCCGGCGTCGACGCTCCCGCCGTACAGGGCGGTGCGTTCGCGCATGCCGGTGAGTCCGTGACCGGAGGAGAGAGGTGGGTCGGGGTGCTCCGGGACGGTTCCCCGTCCGGCTCCGGCCGAGTTCTCGACCCGGACGCGTACCAGCCGCCCGGGCCCGTCGGAACCGGTGTCGACCCGTACGTGGATCGTGGCGTTCGGCGGCGCGTGCTTGACGATGTTGGTGAGCGCCTCCTGCACGATGCGGTACGTCTGCGCGGTGAGATCCGCCGGGAGGCCGCCCCGCTCTCCACGCAGATCCAGTCGAGCGCGCGTGCCGTTCGTGTTGAGGCGCCCGACCAGCCGCCTGAGATCGGTCGAGAGGGACTCGGCAGCCCCACCGCCATCGAGGCTGGGGCCCGGGACACCGGTGGGCACGTCCGTGTCGGGGGCGCGCAGCACGTCCAGCAGCCGGCGCAGTTCGTCCAGGGCCTCGCGGCCGGTCGCGCTGATGACGCCGAGGGTGCGGTCGACGACCGTGGGGTCGGCGTGCCGCATCAGCCTGCCGCCCTCGGCGTTCAGCACCATCACGCTCACGCTGTGCGCGAGGACGTCGTGGATCTCGCGGGCGATGCGCGCCCGTTCCTCGGCGACGGCGACCCGGGCCAGGGCGAGTCGCTCCGATTCGGCGAGCGCGGCCCGCCGCTCGGACTCGGCGGCATAGGCGCGCCGGGCACGGACGTACTCGCCGAACACCCAGGCTCCGGCCAGCAGGAGCCCCACCGCGAGCGGGGTGAGCCAGGCGCCGCGGGCGCCCGGGCCTCCTCCGTAGTCCCGTTGCCAGGCGGGGATCCACAGCAGTACGCAGCCGGCGGCACAGATCACCGTCGCCGCGGCGGCGCGGCGCAGGCCGCGTACCGTGAGGGTGGCCAGGACCGCGGCCAGGGCGACGGCACCGCGTCCCGGTTCCTGTCCCCACACCTGTCCGAGGTACTGCGCCCAGAACGCGGCCGTCACCAGGGCCGCGACCAACACCGGCCGGTGGCGGCGCCACAGCAGGGGCAGTACCAGCGCCACGTACACGACCGCCTGTACCCAGACGGGGCGCCAGCCCGGCTGCGGGCGGATCACCGGGGGCACGGACACCAGCACGACCAGCAGCAGGTCCGTCAGCCACGGATGTCCACGCCGCAGGCGTGGCAGGGTCTCGATCAGCCGTTGCACCGCCTCACGCTACGGCCGGGGCCCGCTCCCCGGCATCGTCCTGGCGGGCGTCACGGGGTCCTCCCGCAGTCGTACGGACACCGGCCGGGGATACGACGTGCGGCCACCCCGGGCGCTTCCAGCATGGCCGGCATGTCGATCACCACCGAGTTCCTCAGACGGCCCCTCATGACCGGTGCCGTGACGGCCAGCTCACGGCGGCTGGCGTACGCGATGACCGAGGGCATCGGCCTGGAGCGGGCCCGGCTCGTCGCCGAACTCGGCCCGGGTACAGGGGTGTTCACCGACGCGATCCTCGCCCGGCTCGCACCCGACGCACGGCTCGTCGCAGTCGAGCTCAACCCAGTGCTCGCGGCCCGGCTGTCGGCCACTCGACGCGACACTCGGCTGACCGTGGTCCAGGACACGGCCGCCGACCTGGCCGCCGTGGTCGGCAAACCGGTCGACGCCGTGGTCTCCGGGCTGCCGTGGACGGTGATGCCGCAGGACCGGCGCGGGCACATCCTGGACTCCGTGACCGAAGTCCTCGCGCCCGGCGGCCAGTTCACCACGTTCGCCTATCTGCACGCGGCCTGGACCCCGCCCGCCCGTCACTTCACCGCCGAACTCGCCTGCCGCTTCGACCGGCTGGAGCGCTCGAAGGCGGTGTGGGCGAACCTCCCGCCCGCTTTCGTGCACCGGGCCACCCAGAGGCCATGACGGCGACCTGGAGGACCGGCGAGCGGGACGGGAACATCCGCGCGGCGATGGGGCGGAGGTTGTCGGTCCAATGCGCCGTCCGGGGCGCCCTGGCAGTTCGTCACCTGAGACGAGGACGCGCCCTGCGGCAGAAGCCGGTACTTCTATCAGCCTGCCCCCGTCTCGCCAGGGCACATCGCCGCTGCCCGAGCCATCGGTACGGCGGCGGCTCTACCGTCCGGCCCGAACACTGATCACGGGGCACCATGGCACTCATAGTGCTCGTGAGGCGGACAAGGCAGCGGGTGACGCACGGCAGTCAGGATGCGTTCAGGTATCCCGTGGCACGGTCGGGCCTCATGACATACGAGACCTCACAGACGCCCACGCCTTCGGCGGCCGACCTCCAGGTGTCGCTCTCCGGTCGCCGACCGGGCTGGAACAAGGTGCCTGAAGTCACCGTCTACTTCTGGGTCATCAAGGTGCTGTGCACGACGGTCGGCGAGACCGCGGCCGACCTGCTCAACGAGAAGGCCGGTCTCGGTCTGACCGGTGTGTCGGTGCTGATCAGCGCCCTGCTGGCGGTCGTCCTGGTGGTGCAGTTCCGTACCCCCGCCTACCGTGCGCGGGTGTACTGGCTCGCTGTTGCCCTGATCAGCGACAACCTCACCGACAACATGGGCGTACCGCTGGAGACCAGCACCACCGTCTTCGCGGTCATCCTGGCGATTGTCTTCTTGGACTGGTACCGGCGCGAGCGGACCCTGTCCATCCACCAGACGAGGGCGAGGTTGCGGTGTAGGCGGCAGAGCGGGGTCAGCAGGACCGCCGCGGCGTCGGGGCCGCCGATGTTCGCGGCGGTGACGTGTCCTTGACTAGAAAATGGGCATTTGGCCGATCTGGGAACTCTGGATTGGAGAGTACTCTCTGCTCCAGGTTGATCTTGGAGACGGGCGAATGTGATGGGAACAGCTGCCGATCCCGGTGGTGTCCTGGCTGAGGTGGAACGCCTCCGCAGGACGGCGCGAGGGGAACGAAGAGCGTCGTCTGTGCCGTTGGTGGCGTTCGGTTTGCTCACGCTCGGGTATGTCCCCCTCGCCGGGCAGTTGTCGTTGCTGACCCTGCTGTACTGGTCGATCGTTGCCCCAGTGGGTTTTCTGCTGGTGGCCTGGTGGCACCGGCGTCGGCGGGTGCGGGTGGGTGTCGGCGCGGGTGATGTCTCCTACGCGAAGACCGGCTGGATCCTGCTGGCGGCCTTCGCTCTGGTCCTCCCGCTGACCGCTGTCCAGTTGCCGGTCCTCGGGTTCGTTCTGCTGGTGTTGGCAGTGCGGCAGCGCAACGCCTACCTCGGGACCTTCGCGGTGCTCCTCGCCGTCATCGGGGTGCTGGGGACGTTCACAGCCACGTTGGAGAACCTGCTGTACCGCGCGGCGTACGGCCTGGGCTGGTTCCAGTCGCAGTCGGGTTACTTCGACGGTGCGCCTGCGATCATCACGGGGGCGGCCGGGCTGCTTCTGCTGGCTGGTGGACTGGCCGCCGTGCGGCAGGAGCGGAGGCTGGCTGCATGAGCCGTGAGGAGGCCGCACCAGAGGTGCGGCAGACTCCCGACGTCTCCGCCGCCGTGCACCTGGACGACGTCGTCCACCAGCGGACCCGGCTCGGACTGCTCGTGGTCCTCGCCGAGGTCCATCAGGCGGACTTCGCCTATCTGAAGGCGACGCTGCAGCTCACCGACGGCAATCTCGGCAAGCACATCGAGATCCTCGCCCACCACAACCTCGTCTCGGTCCGCAAGGGTTACGAAGGCCGAAGGTCGCGAACGTGGATCTCCATCAGCAGAGCAGGCAAGGAGGCACTGGAGCGTGAGGTCAACGCGCTCAAGGCCCTGCTGAGCCTGGACGCACAACATTAGCTCGGGCGATCAGGGTGGACCGGCTGCCGACAATGGGTCCGGCAGCCGTCCTCAGCCTGACTGACGACGTGGAGCGCGATTGCGGGCTGGGAGCGCCGACCTGGCGGTTCGGCTGATGGGTGATCACCTCTCGGCGGCGCGGTCGGAGACCAGGCTAGCCACTCCCGAAGAACACCGAAGGCGTCCAGTGCAAGCTGAAATGCCTGGTCACACGGGGCGTCCTCACCGAACCCGAACCCGCCTGTTCGCTCAGCCCCGCCCCTGACCACCAACCCACCCCGCCGACCAAGGCCCCTTGCCCAACCCCAAGGCCGAAGCGGGCATTACGTCACGTACCGCACCCTCAGAAGCGACCGAACTGGATCAACGCTGTTGTCGCATTGCTTCCTCGACCCTTGCCCTGGTCCGCCTTATCGCCCATGGGCCGGCTACCAGGACCGCAAGAGCAACCACACCCGAACTGACCAAGGTTTCGGTCCACGGTGTTCCGCTCTGCCTCCACACCACGATCGACGACGCAGTAGCCACAGCGTCGACCCCGAGCAGGACCGCCCATAGGCGGCCCGTAGACATCGATCTATCAGACATAGGCCGTACCTTACGACGTGGTGCGTGAGAATGATCGAGGCATTGCCGAGGCATGAAGTAGGCCGTGCGGCTTGGTTGTTGTTGTGATGCAATACCTGGGCCGCACGGCCCTGTCCAAGCGCATCTTCACCGGCCTCCAGCCGCGGCGGCTCGGTAAACTCGTCGTCGAGCTCGCCGGCGCCTGGATAGCAGCTGAGAAGTCCCGGCTGCGAGAACGTCGAGGTCACGAGGGTATGCGCGTGCCCGGGGCGGGCCCGGACCACGAGCTGGTGTTCGTCGACCGCGTCGTCGTCACCCTGGTGGCGCTGCGTTTCCAACTCCCGCACGCGGCCCTGGCGGAGTTCTATCGGGTAGACCGCTCCACGGTCACCCGCGAGATCCGTCCGTTGCTAGCGGCCCGCGGCTTCGCCGTCCCCGGCCACCCCGACCTGCGACTTCGTACCCTGGCGGACGTCTTCGCCTATGCCGCCGCCGAGGGCGTCGAGCTGCGCAATGACGGCACCGAGGTCCAGGTCCGCCGCCCGCACGCGAACAAGCCAGGCCGTCGGTACGTCTCGGGCAAGAAGAAGGTGAACACCAAGAAGGCGACCGTCGTCACCGACGGCGAGGGACGCACGCTGTGGTCCGGGGCGTTCCCCCCCCGGCCGCATGCACGACCAGACGGGACTGCGGACCGAGGGCATCGCAGACCTGTTCGAGCGGTTTCCCGAGGTTAAGGCCAAGGTCGACGCCGGGTACCGGGGCCTGGCCAAGGCGTTCCCCAACCAGGTCCAGGCCCCGCTGCTCAAGCCGAAGAAGGACGCGACACCGGAGGAGGTCGCCACCTGGGACGCGGAGCGTCACCAGCAATCCTCGGTACGGATCTGCGTAGAACACGCCAACGCCGAGCATAAACAGTGGCGAACCCTCCAGCGGTTTCTCGGGCGACGCGAATACTTCGAGGAGACCTACACGGCCGTGGCCGGCCTGGTCTCCGACCGCGCCGCCGAGAGATGATCACCCATCAGCCCAACCGCCAGGCCGTCACTTCCCGCCCTCAATCGCGCACCACGTCGTAAGCCCGTTCGCCTCCGGGCGCAGCAGCCGCAGACGATCCGACTGGCTGCCACCACCTTGCGCTGAAGCCCGTGTCCCGGCCCGCGTCGAGCACGCCTTCGCCCGCATGAAGTGCTGGAAATGGTGTTCTCGGTGGTGATCCGCTGGATGGCCTCCTCGGTCCATTCGGCTTCCAAGTCCCGGATCTGGCCGAGGAGTTCGCCGATCCGGGTCCGCTGGGCGAGGATCTCGGTGTGGGCGGCCTTGAGGGCCTCCTCGGCGTTCAGCGCGCGTTCGCGCCAGGGCGCCTCGCGCTCGTCGTCCTGCTCGCCGAGCATCTGGGTCCGGCGTTCACCGGCCTGAGCCATCGCTGCGGCGACCGCGGCTCTGGCATCGGCGTTGTCGTAGAGGAAGGTGCGCGAGACGTCCGCTCGGCGGGCGACGGCGGCGGCACTGACCTGGGCTTTCTCGCGTCGGAGCCGGGTGAGGGCCTGGTGGACGCGCTCAAGGGCGGCTTCGGTCTTGCGGCGGCGGGCAATCAGGGCCGCCGCGGTGCGGGGTTCGGGAACGGTGACGGTGTTCATGCAGCATCCTGTTCGGGGTCGTCGCCGTCGGCTGTGCACCTATCGCTGTACTCGTCCGGCTCGTCGCTGCCCGCGTCGGCGAGGCGGCGGCCCGGAAGGCGGTGGCCCACACGCGGGGGAAGTAGTCCTGGGGTTTGCGCAGGTCCAGGGCGAGCGCGTCATCGAGGAGGCCGAGGCCGGCCAGGGCCTTTTCCAGGCCGTCGATGGCGCGGGCCGTGGGCTCGAGGTAGCGGGTCAGGTAGTCGGCGGTGGCGTCGTCGGAGGCACCCTCGGCCAACAGCCGCCACTGGTCGCGCTTGCGTCGCCAGTAGAGCAGGTCGGCACCGGACAGGACGAACTTGTCGCAGTTGTGGCAGTCGAGGCTCCAGGGGCAGGCGCCGCCTCGACGACGGGCTGAACGGTGCAGACCCCGCCCTCCGCGGGGGTGCTGCGGCGGGACAGGTCGATGGCCAGGGCCTGGGCCTGCTCGGCGGCGGCGCCCTCAGCGAAGAACGGTGCCCGGTCCCGGCAGATGACCTCAATGCCTGGCCGATCGGCGAGCCAGGCCGCCTGGCTGGACGCCTCCCGGTCGGGCAGCAGGTCGATAGGACGACGGGACTCGATGTCGACCAGGACGGTGCCGTAATGGCGGCCCTTGCGGGTGACGTACTCGTCGACGCCGACCACACGCGGGGCGGCCATCTCAGGCTCGGGAAGAGCGTCCACCAGGCGAAGCACCGTGCTGCGGCTGACGGACACCCCGAGAACACGGGCGATGCGGGCCCCGGCTCGGCCCGCGAGGGCCAGACCGACCGCGGCCAGGGTCGAGCGCAGCCGTTCGGTCCGCTGACCGTGCCGTCGTGTCAGACCGGGTATCTGCTCGACGAAGGTACGGCGTGCACAGCCCGAGTTCTCGCCGACGAACCGACGGACCCTCAACTGGAGAACAACGCTTCGGCCACCGCTCGGCACATCAGCGGGAAACCGCAGGTAGGAACCATGAACCCGGTCCGACCAGACCCCGCAGACCGGGCACACAGCACCGTCCGCGCTGCATTGCGCATCAACGCGCACCATCTCGATGTCCACGTCCACGTCCACGCCCACCGACAGCACCGCAACGTCCGCGATCGACGGGAACAACAACTGCTCCAGCCGGAGCCCGACATCTTCCACGGCCCCGAACTGTCGGCCCAACTCCTCTGCCCGCGGACCACTTTCGGGCGACTTCGCGTTCAGCTCGAAGGGGCCTGGCTGTCACTCAGAGTGGCCGTGTCACAGAAGCTGAGCCAGAGCCCGAGAAATGACGTCGCCCTTGACCTAGGAGTCTCAACTGTGCCTGGTTGAGTGACGGGTAACCGATAATGCGTTGTCGGTGTCAGCTGGGCTGCGAGAGCATCCGATGCATGGAAGAGCCTGCCGAAAGCCTCATTTCTGACCAGGTTGAACTGCGCCGGTGGCGCATGAGCGATCTCGACGCCTTGGAACGGGCGATCCACGAGTCCCTGGACCATCTGGTGCCGTGGATGCCCTGGGCAGCCGACTCTGGGAGACAGCAAACCTCTGATTTCCTCGCCCGCAACCAGGAAGAGTGGGAGACCAGGCAAGCCTTCGGCTATGCGATCACATCAGATGCCGCGGTGATCGGCAGCTGCGGCCTCATGCGCCGCATCGGAGCTGGCGGCCTCGACATCGGCTACTGGCTCCACCCTCGTTGGACCGGACGGGGGCTGGCCACGATGGCCGCAGCGGCTCTTGTCCGCCAGGGCTTCCAGCTCGCGGGCATCGACCGCATCGAGATCCATCACGATGCCGCCAACCCTGCCAGCGGAGCCGTCGCCCGCCGCTTGGGATTCACTGAGGTTGAGCGCATACGAGAAACTGAAGGCCCCGTCGCTCCTGGCGAAGTGGGGATCGATGTCATCTGGCGTATGACGGCAGACCAATGGAAGGCAAGGACAGCCGAGCACGCTCAACAAGCGCGCTGAGCAGAGGTAACGCGAGTACTTGCCCGGGCAGTGAACTCCACTCGATGTACGACATCGGCCTGGAGTGTTCGACATCGCAGTGGGGGAGTGCACAGCATCGGGTGTTCATCGCCGGGCCGGGCCGGTGCATCGTTGCACCCTTGTGCATAGGCGGTCAGTGACCAGCTGAGTGAGCGGTGCGTCGGAGCAGTGGGCTTGTCGCCTCCGTAGGACACGAGCACTCCCACCCTGCGGACGTGCTGGGTGGGAGGTCAACGTCTCCGATCCGCTTCCCCGGCCGCGGCCGCAGTGCGGCGTCCATCCGGTCGGCTGTCAGGAACGGCAACGGCACGTCGAGCAGGTCGCGTTGGGCGTACGCATAAGGCGCCGTGTCGCCCAGCCACCAGGCGGCGGCCAACGCGGCGCCCGCGCCGGCGGCGACCGCACAGCGGGTTCGGGCCGGGATCGGGGCAACGGGGGCGGTGGTGATGCGGTGCATGGTGTTATCCGGTGGATCGATTCGGTCCGTGGCAGGTGGCAGGTGGCAGGTGGCAGGTGGCAGGTGGCTGGGCGCTCGGCGTCACGCGTGCCGGCTCAGCGCCCGCAGCGCCAGCCGGCCGCACAGAGCGGCGAGCGGCAGCTCGGCGCCGAGCGCCATGGCGACCGCGGTGGCGAAGTCGCCGCCCGGGGCTGCGGTCGTGGTGTCGAACCAGGCATCCACCACAAGCAGCGTCGCGGTGGCGGCGGCTATCAGGGCGTGCCGCCGGTCGCCGCGGGCGGCGAGGAGGCCGGTGGCGATCAGGCCGAGCGCCTCCAGCGCGTCGAGCCCGACCCAGGCGACCGGCCAGTGCGCCGCGGTCGCGGTGGCCGGCAGGCCGGTGGCCAGCACGTACAGCCACGGCAGCAGGGCGAGCCCGCAGGCGACCAGCAGCCACCCGTCCCGCCGCATGCCCCGTGCCGGGCGCGGCTCCTTCGCCTCTTCGTGGAGCGGGATGACCTCGGCACGGTCGAAGCCCTCGGCACCGGCCAATTCGTCATTGCACAACACCAGTTGACGCATCGTCTTCCCTCGCTCCTCGTCGGCTCTCCGCTTCACGGCTCCACCCTCCGCCGCACACCAGGGCCCCGTCAGTCACGCAGGGTTCCGACCTGGGGTGGAGATAAGTGCACCCCCGAACCGGGCGGGAGCGTCATGGCGCGGGGATGGCCTGCGGCTTTACCGTTTGGCGCATGCAACTCACGACGTGGCTGCAGCTGGTGCTGGGCCGGCCGTTCCGCAGGGCGGGACACCGGACCGCGCTCGTCGCCGCCGGCCTGCCGCTCCACCTCGCCGTGGTGCCACTGTGGCTCTGGCTGCTCGGCACGATGGCGGCTTTGGTGCCGGCCGTGACTCCGCTGCCCGTGCTGCTCACGCTCGTGGCGCTGCCCGTGCTGCTCACGCTCGTGGTGACACCCCTGCTGACCGTCGGGCAGCGGCGGCGCTACCGGGCGCTCGTCGGCAAGGACCTCCCGCGCCCCGCCGTACTCGCGCCGGGACGCAACTGGAAGTCGGCGGTGCGCCGGCTGACCACGCGGGTCTTGTGGCGGCAGGTCTGCTACCACGCCGTGGCGGGTCCACTCCTCGCCGTCCTGGACCTCGCTGTCCTCGCCGTCTGGGCCGCCGCTCTCGTGGCCGCCTCCATCTACGTGTGGATCTGGGCGCTGCCCCCGCAGTGGCGGGTCACCGACCTCGGGTACACCACGCAGGCCGCGTACGTCACCGCCGGCGGCCTCGCCCTGTTGTTCCTCGGGCCCCGGCTGACCGGCGCTCTGGTGCGGCTGGAGACCCGTGCGGCCGAGGTCCTGCTCGGCCCCAGCCGCACGGAGAAGCTGGCCCGCCGGGTCGCCGACCTCGCCGAGAGCCGGGCCGGCGTGCTCGACGCCGCCGACGCCGAGCGGCGGCGGATCGAGCGCGACCTGCACGACGGCGCGCAGCAGCGCCTCGTCTCACTCGCCGTCAACCTGGGCCTGGCCAGGGCCACCCTCGGCGACCTGCCGGCGGACGCCCGCAAGGTGATCGACGAGGCGCACCGCGAGGCGAAGGAGGCGATCGCCGAGCTGAACAACCTGGTGCGCGGCCTTCATCCGGCCGTCCTTGAGGACCGCGGCCTCGACGCCGCGCTGTCCGGGGTGGCCGCCCGCTTCCCGATCCCGGTACGCGTGGCGGTGGACCTGCCGCAGCGCCCCTCACCCACGGTCGAGGCCGTCGCGTACTTCGTGGTCTCCGAAGCCCTGACGAACGTGGTCAAACACGCCCAGGCGACCCGGGCGGACGTGACCGTGGAGCGGATCGGGGAGACACTGCTGGTAGTCGTCGCGGACGACGGCGCGGGCGGCGCGGATCTCGCGGCGGCTGGCGCTGGCACCGGGCTCGCCGGGCTCGCCAAGCGCGTCGCGTCCGTCGACGGCACGTTCTCCTGCCGCAGCCCCGCCGGGGGCCCGACCGTCATCACCGTGGAGCTGCCGTGCGCGCCGTGATCGCCGAGGATTCCCTCTTGCTGCGCATCGGCGTGGTCAAGGTGCTGGAGGCGGCCGGCTTCGAGATGTGCGCGCAGGTCGCCGACGCAGAAGGGCTGCTGGCAGCCGTCGAGGAGCACCGTCCCGACATCGCCGTGGTCGACGTACGCATGCCGCCCGGCTTCACCGACGAGGGAGTGCGCGCCGCGCTGGTGATCCGCCGTCAGTACCCGCGTACCGCCGTGCTCCTACTGTCGCAGTACGTGGAGGAGCGGTACGCCGCCGATCTGCTCGCCGCCAACACCTCGGGCGTCGGCTATCTGCTCAAGCAACGGGTCGCCGACGTCGAGGAGTTTGCCGAGGCGGTACGCCGGGTGGCGGCCGGCGGCACCGCGCTCGACCCGCAGGTCGTCGCGCAGTTGCTGCTGCGCCGGCACAGCGATCCGCTCGACCGGCTGACACCGCGCGAGCGGGAGGTGCTGGAGCTGATGGCGGGCGGCCGGTCCAACTCCGGCGTCGCCGCCGAGCTGGTCGTGAGCGAGAGCGCGGTCGCCAAGCACATCAACAGCATCTTCACCAAGCTCGACCTGCCCAAGGCCGACGCCGACCACCGCCGCGTCCTAGCGGTGCTGCGCTTCCTGGGCGTTGCGACCGCATAGTGCGCGATCACGCCCGCATGCCCAGTCGACAGCGGTGCTGAGCCCTCGCGGCCGATGGCAACTGCCGGCCCCTGGCCTTCCATCTCACCGCCGGACAGGCCGGTGACGTGCCTGCCTTCGCTGACGTGATGGCGCGGCTGCGTGTTCCCCGACGGCGTGGACGGCCCCGGACCCGGCCAGCGGCAGTACCTTCTTCGAGCAGTGCCAGCACTGCATGGTCTGCGCACGCTGCGACTTCTACACTCCGAAGGCGTCCAGCAGGGGCCAGCTCCTGGAGGCGAAGGAGAACCTGCAGAAGATGCTCGCGGCCATCCCTCTGACGGACGACGAACGAGCCGCGGTGGACGACGGCCAACCCGCCCTTGATCAGCTACTGGAGCGACTCACCGACGTCCCCACTCCGGCCGGGCCGACTCCCCGACAGATCGGGATCCCCGCTCAGGCCACCCTGCTGCCGGTCATTGAGATCAACCGGAAGCCGACAGGGCAGTAGGACTCATCGGCCCAGCCGGTGCCGGACGTAGTCCGGCTGGGCCCCACCGACCTCGATGCAGTTCTCGTCCAGTCCGTTGGCGATCCACAGACAGTCCCCGGCGAAGGCAAACTCCACCGCCGCTGTTCCAGCCGCCAGGTCACGGCCTGCTGGCCGCCACTCAAGGAGCGCGACCTCGCGCAGTTCCTGGCCGACGAACGGTTCGAGGCGCTCATCTCGCTGAGACCACTGGGGCGTCAGCTCGGACCGCTCCCACCCGGCGATGTCCGCCGCAGTGTCGATCGTGTCCCAGCCGACCGAGAGCTCGTCGAGCTTCCAGTGGCAGACCTCCACCTGGATGCCGTCGAAGTCCAGCACCACTGGGCAGTCGGCGAACCAGTCCCCGTCCTCGGCGAAACGCACCACGGCGAAGCCCGTCAACCGCCTACCGGCGAGCGCCGCCAGACGTGATCCGTGCGCCTGTCGAACTGCCTCGAACCCGACCAGGAAGGACGGCTCAAAACCAGAGATCCCCATGTCCACAGCCTGAGTCTCTCGGCCTTCTGCTTAATCGGCCAACACATATCGACCAGCAGAACCTGCCGAGCCACTTGACGGATCGGATTCCACAGAACCCCGTGGGAGACGGTCTACGGGTTCTTCTGGAGGTGGAACCGGGCCGGGGCCGTCACCCTACATCCGTGACCAGCTCCGCCGGAGGATCCGTACCGGCAAGGGCCGCTGCCGGCACCCGGTGACCCTGATCGTCGACTCCCAGTCGGTCAAGGGCGCCTCCACCGTCGGCCGCAACAGCCGAGGCTACGACGCCGCGAAAAAGATCAACGGGCGCAAGCGCCATCTCACCGTGGACACACTCAGCCTGCGGGTGATGATCACGGTGACGCCCGCCGACATCCAGGACCTCGACACCGCCCGCGACGTGTCCTGGTGGCTGCGTCTCACCCAGCCGCAGATCACCCAAATCTGGGCCGACCGCGGCTACGCCGGCGAACTCGTCAACTGGGCCCGCGAACGCCTATGGCTCACCCTGCGCATCGTCTCCCAACTCAAAGGCACCAAGGGCTTCGTCGTCCTGCCCCGCCGCTGGAAAGTCGAACGCACGATCGGCTGGTGCATGAACGCCCGCCGCAACGCACGCGACTACGAACGACTGCCTCAGCACTCCAAACCTGAACTGGGCACTCATCACGGTGATGACCAGGCACCTGACCCGGAAGAAGCCCGTTGCTGGCTGGACGAAGAAGCAGGCACCCACCGGCTGATCTATCCATGCACACTCTTAGATAGGTACATTGACGCCACACCATAGCCATTACGTTGATACAGGGCAATGGCCCCATCGTTGTCCCCGGCGACGTTCAAATTGAGCGAGGTCTTGCCTTCGCGGGCAACGAGCTCCTCAGCGGCAGCAAGGATGGCGGATCCGTATCCGCGGCGCCGGAACGGCGCGAAGACGTTGATGTCGTATAGCCAGGCTGAGCTGGTGGTGCCCGAAGCTTGGCGCGGATCCGGACCGATCCATGCGTTCCCCACGACCTCGCCTGAACTGTTCTCCGCCACGACGAGATGATGATCAGCCGTGTCTGGTCCGTCCGGGAGGAACTGAGCCGTGCCCTGTTGAGCCCGCTCTCGCGCCAGATCTTCGGGCATGAACTTGCTAAGTTCACGAGTTGTCTCAGCTTCACGATGATCAGTCGCCACGTCGTACTCCGACAACGTCATTTGCCGCAGGGTCACCTTCTGAGCGTCCATGGCACCATCTTCAACTGGTCACTGGTGACAGCGATACCGCGTTTCCCAGCCTGACAGTCGCAACCTGGTCGGTTACCCGCACAGCCGGCGATGCGGTCATCCGATATGGCTCCGCGGCGGTCGTCCCGGCGGCGAAGGCCGTGTCAGACCAGGCCGAGTCCGCGCAGGTCGCTCGCGTACCTGGTGATCAGGCCGGCGCGCCCCACCTGACTGCACCACTCCCGCCCCAGCCCACGCTGCTGGGCCAGCTCCTTCGTATACCGCTTCAGAGCCTCCTCTTCCGGCCAGTGCCGGTCCGCAAGCTCCACGAGCTCAGGCGCATCGACACGCCTGAGAACTGCGAACGGGACCTGCTGGCCGGGCATCACCGCAGGCAACACACACCGCCCGGGCCCGGCAGGGCGCACAGCTCGCGGTCGTTCCAGACGCCGGGCCTCGCACTTCGCGCCCGGGAACAGCAGTCGCAATTGTGTCGGTGCAGGAAAGGCCAACACGGTGTCCGTCTCGCGTTCCTCGCGCACCGCCAGCAGGCACACCCGGCACAACCCGTCCACACCCAGATGCCGCAGCCGAGGGACAGGTGGCTCGCGAGCAGATCTTCGACGGACTCCTCAGCCGACTCGACGGAGAAGCCTCCTGATGGCCCGTTTCCGGTGATAGGGCCAGGCCATCAGCTCTGTGACCAGGGTAGAAGTTGAAGCAGTCCCACCGAGGTTTCCTCGTTTGCCGAGGCGTGGACGGCGCGGACTGTCCAGCGGCCGGTCGGTATCGGGAGGGGCGCCTGCTCGGGCAGACCGCCGCCGTTGGGGTACTCGACGTCCAGCTCGTTCCCGGCGGTGACAGAGTCCATGAGCACTGCCGGACCGTCCGTCTCCCACATACCGCATTCTTCCCACTCGGTCGTGGGGTCGGTGAGGACGGCTCTGGCGGCGGCGATCAGATCGGCATCCGAGTTGGCTCCCAGCCAGCGGACGAAGACTTGGTGTTCCGGCAGATAGCAGGTGGTGGCGGGTTGGTCCGCCAGGACAAGCCCTCGCGGGCCGGCTCCGCCGACGGCAATCACTCCCGCCAGACCGTCCACCGCGCAGGCGCGGTCGTAGTCGTCCGGGACGTCCCCGTCACCGATGACCAGTCCCGACTCCGTGCAACCATGCCATCCGTCCAATATGGAAACTGGTATGGCGATCAGAGGGCCGCCCATCGACTCGACCCAGGTGAGGGAATGCTCGGATGAACTGGCAGCGGCGGATGAGGAAGTCTCCATGGCGCCAGTGTCTCCCCGGCCACTGACAACGCTTCATCGGGCTGCGAAGCAACACCCCTGATGCCTCGCCGCGGACCAGCTCAACGTTGATCGCATCGGAGCGGACGGGCATGAGGCGGGGCCCTGCCCCCGGTTCAGCACGACCAATGGCTTGACACTGAAGTTTCGCCATTCTCGTGATCGGCTACTGGGTTGCGGGTGACGGTGTGTGAGGTTGGCTGGTCGTCAGGGGTTGGTGGGTGGGCCGACCCAGAAGCCAGGCACGGAACGCACAAGCGCGCGTCCCAGCCACCCAGTTGCGGACCGTGAAGAGGCATCATTCCGGGGCCAGACCCTCATGGTGCGCCGAGGCTGACCATGCCTGGCCGTTGCCGTTTCGACCCGGTTGCGAAAACGCGTCAGCCTGTGGGCGTGCCGATCTGGTCGCGTTCCAGGACGGAACGCAGCTCCGAGAGGGCTTGCGCGGCGGCTCTCAGGGGGGAGGCCTTGAGTGCATCCGCGGTCAGCTCGGCCAGCCGCTCGGTAAAGGTCCCTTCTGCTGCGTCGACCAACTGCAGGCCGTCGTCGGTCAGGGCCACCAGTGAGGACCGGCGATCGGATGGATTCGGCTGCCGGACGGTCCATCCTTGCTTCTCCAGACGGTCGATGGTCTTGCTGGTCGCCCCGATGCCGATGGCGAATTCGGCGGCGAGGTCCGCCACGCGGGACTCGGGGTTGTCGCGCAGGTAGCGCAGGGCCTCGAACTGTGAGGTGACGATCCCGTGCCGGTCACGGAGACGGTCGTTGAGGGCGTTGTACAGACGCGTCTCGCATCGGACCAGGTCAGCGAAGAAGCCCGGGAGGTCGACCGTGTCACTGCTTGTTTTGGATGCCACGGCATGTAGTTTACGATACATGCCGTGGCATATAGTGCGGCGGAATGCACTTACGGCAGGAGACGAATGATGAGCAAGGAACAGCGCGCGCAGGTCGACGCAATGCTGCGGCAGCCGCGACCTGAGGGCCCCCGGTCGGTCGAGGCGATCCGAGCCGGATTCAAGGCGTTCATGGCCCAGATGATCGTGCCCGACAGCATCCGCACCGCGCAGACAACGCTCGGCAACCGACCCGCACTGCATGTCGAGCCGGACAACGGGCCGCACGCCGGGACGATCCTGTACTTCCACGGTGGCGGCTGGGTGTACGGCTCGCCCGAAAGCGTGCTGTCGCTGACGGGACACCTTGTTGCCAAGACCGGCTTCGGGGCGTACTCGGTGGACTACCGGCTTGCCCCCGAGCACCCGTTTCCGGCCGCGATCGACGACACACTGAGCGCCTACCGTGCCCTCCTCGACAGTGGCTTGGACCCTTCGACCATCGCGTTTGCCGGGGACTCGGCCGGCGGCGGCCTCACCGTCACGACCTGCCTGGCCGCCCGCGACGCGGGACTCCCGCTGCCCGCCGCTATCGTGACGTTCTCCCCGGGCCTCGACGCCACCCGCACGGGCGAGAGCATGGACACCAAGGAAGGCATCGACCCGATCCTCACCCGCAAGTCCGTCGAACACACCGGAGCGATGTACCTCGCCGGGCAGGACCCGCGCCAGCCCATGCTCAGCCCAGCAGTCCTCGCCGACCTGACCGGCTTCCCCCCGATGCTCATCCAGGTGGGCACCAACGAGATCATGCTGGACGACTCCACCCGCCTGGCCGCGCGTGCAAGGGCAGCCGGAGTGGACGTCATCCTGGACATCACCGCCGATGTGCCGCACGTGTTCCAGTCGTTCGCCGGTGTTCTCGACGAGGCCGACCAGGCACTGGACCGCGCAGCCCTGTTCCTCACGCAGCACGTCCACATCCCCGACACAGCAGCCGCGTCAGCCGGGTAAATCTCGGAGCCGTCTGGCGATCCAGCAGGCTGGGTGGCTCCGAGCTTCGCAGTGAAAAGACGGCAAGGGAGTCGACTGTCCGCAGAAGCAGAGCGGGCCGTGGTGGCGGACGAGAATCTCCGTGTCAGGCCAGTTCGTGCGGGCGTGGGAGAGGGTGCGCGGTGACGGCGCCCCGGTGGGCTGGTCCGGACGCGGTGCGGCGGATCGGGTCATACGCGGTGTCCGCCCTTGCCGGAGGTGGCGGATGCGCCGCGCGTCGTGCGTGGCCGGACCGGGGAGGTCCAGGTGCCGGTGACCGTACCGTCATCCCTGTTGATCGTGCTGGAAGTCCTGCGGCCGTGCTTCACCGCCCCCACGTTCACGACGATGGCGGCGCTGGTCACCGTGGTGCTGTCGGGCACGGTCCGCGCACCGTCACCGGGATGCGGCAGGCCGCCGGACTGGCCGGGGAAGCCCACTGGTCGCGAGCGCACCGCTTCTTCTCACGGGCGGTGTGGGACCTGGACCTGGTCGGACTCGCCGTGGCCCGTGCGGTCGTGGCTCGCTTCGTGCCCCGGGGCGCGGCGGTGACCCTAGCGGTGGACGACAGCTTGTTCCACCGCTACGGAAAGAACGTCCAGGGCGCGAAGTACCAGCACGACGGCTCTGCCAAAGGACGCGACAGCATCGGGCGCGGCAACTGCTTCGTGATCATCGGGATCGTGGTGACCGTGCCGTTCCTGGCCCGTCAGGTCTGCCTGCCCGTCCTGTTCCGCCTGCACATCCCCAAGACCAGCACCTCCACCACCGCGCAGGCCAGAACCATGGTCGACCTCTTCGCTCAAGCCCTGCCCGACCGCGTCGTCCACATAGTGGGCGACGCCTTGTACCGGAGGCCGGCCTGGCGTGACCGGCCCGCTCGGGTCACCTTCACCACCCGCCTGGCCGCCAACGCGGTCCTGTACGGACCCCAGCCAGCACGCACCGGCAAACGCGGACACCCCGCCTGGAAGGGCGAACGCCTGGGCACCGCTGCCGAGATGGCCGTCGGCGCGACCTGGACCCGTGCTCGCGTGACGCGCTACGGCGTGACCAAGGACGTGGACCTCGCAGTGATCGCCTGCCTGTGGTGGGGCAGCCTGCACCGCACCCCTGTCCGCGTGGTCCTGGTCCGCGACCTGGACGAGATCCGCCCCTGCCTCTCGCCTTGGCCAGCACCGACCTGACCACCAGCGGCGAACATCTTGTGGCCCGGTACGCCTCCCGCTGGTCCATCGAGCAGTCGATCAAGGACGGGAAGAACCTCCTGAGCGCGGGCGATGCCCAGAACCGTCTACCCGCCGCCGTCGAACGCACCACACCCCTGGGACTGGCGAATCTGACCCTCGTGGTGCTGTGGTACGACCACGCTGGCCACCCGGCGCTGACCTCAACTCCCGCCGTCAGGACGCCCCCGGGTACTGCCACAAGCGCCACGTCTCCATCGAAGACAGAGTCGCTCAGTGAGCGACGCGTCGCATCCGGTGGGCACCATGACCTGTATGGGGTGCGCACCGACGATGCGGTGCGTAGCTCACTACATTGCTCGATGCGCACCTGATGGAGATGGGCCGGGGGGCGCGCAGCTCAGGCCGCGAGCCAGTAGGGAGTCCAGCCGCATCCGATCTGAGTGCCGGCGCCGAAGCCTCCGCTGCCGTTGCCGTTCCACCGGTACAGGCATCCGGAGCCGGAGTTGACGGCGACCAGGTCTCCCACACCGTCTCCAGTGGTGTCACCCATGCCACTGATGGTTCGCTGCCCTACATAAGCGCTCCAGCCGCATCCGACCTGGGTGCCGGTGGCGAAGCCTCCGCTGCCGTTGCCGTTCCACCGGTACAGGCAGTTGTTGCTGTCGTTGATGGCGACAAGGTCGGCGTTTCCGTCGCGATTGAGGTCACCGGCACCGGTTATCTGGCCCGCGTACGAGCCCCAGCCGCATCCGACTTGGGTGGCGGCGCCGAAGCCTCCGCTGCCGTTGCCGTTCCACCGGTACAGGCATCCGGAGCTGGTGTTGACGGCGACCAGGTCGCCGTCTCCGTCGTTGTTGAGGTCGCCGGCCCCCGCAAGCGACAGGGCATAGAGGCTCCAGCCGCATCCGACTTGGGTGGCGGCGCCGAAGCCTCCGCTGCCATTGCCGTTCCACCGGTACAGGCATCCAGAGCTGGAGTTGACGGCGACTAGGTCGCCGCGCCCGTCACTGCTGATGTCACCGGCTGCGGTCAGCGTCTCGTAGTAGGAGCCCCAGCCGCATCCGACTTGGGTGGCGGCGCCGAAGCCTCCGCTGCCGTTGCCGTTCCACCGGTACAGGCAGTCCGAGTCCCAGTTGACGGCCGCGATGTCGCTGATGCCATCGCTGTTGTAGTCATTGCGCTTGTCGGCGATCGCCGCGTTCGCGGGTGAGGTGCCGAACAAGGCCACGAGGACGCCGACTGCGAGGAGTGAGAGCAGCCGCCAGAGCGCCGTCCGGTGTTTCCTCCCGGGTGTGCGTCTTTCCATGATTCCTCCCCTACGTGCCGTGCCGCCGGACCGGCAGCACGATTGCCAGATTTCATCAGCCGCCGGCTGGCCTGTCGTTACGGGAGAGCGCACAGGTCTTTAGTCTGCGTGCACTGTCGTGGCCTGCTGGCGGTACTGGCGTGGGGAGAGGCCGAAGGCGCTCCGGAAGGCCTGGCTGAAATACGCGGGGCTGGCAAACGCCCAGCGGGCGGCGATCGCGTGGATTGGGCGGCCAGCCAGTCGCGGGTCGGTGAGGTCGCGCCGGCACTGTTCCAGGCGGTGTTCGCGGACCCATCCGGCAACGGTGTGTCCGTCCTGCTGGAACAGCTTGTGCAGGTAGCGCAAGGAGATGTGGTGGGCTGTAGCGATCGCGTCCGGGGTCAGGTTTGCATCGCCCAGGTTGCGTTGGATGAAGGCATGGATCTGGGCCATCAGCGCGCGCTGCCTGGTGTCGGGTGGCACTGTGCCTGTGCTGTCCAGCGCCTCGGCGAGCGCCATGGTGAGCACGTCGAGGGTAAGGGCAGACAGTCGGGCAGTGTCGGACGGGCTGAGTTCGTGCAGGTGCCGGGCAAGCTGCAGCAGGAACTGGGATGAGAGCGCTCCGATGCCCTGCGCACCGGGAATGCGAACGCCGCTCAGACGCCGCAGATCCCTCTCTGGCAACGGCAGCAGCGAGCGCGGGAAACGCAGGAGCAGCAGCTGGTGCGCTGGAACGGTCGGTGCAAACTCGGCCCGGTAGGGGCGCGAGGTGTCATGCAGAATCAGATCCCCAACACCCTGATCTGCGCTCTGTCCGTCTTTCGTGATCACGCCGCCGCCGCTCACAATGCAGGCGAGCTTGAGCACCCCGGTATCTGCTTGGCGAATCAGTTTGGGAGTACGGTGCACCGAGTGCGGCATCGTGGTGATCAGTGTCGCCTGCACCGGGCCGAACTCGCTGACCCCGACCTGTGCTCGGAATCGCCTCTCCAACTGCGGGTCGCAGCGCAGGTCAAAGGGCACCCAGAGCTTCGCGTGCATCTCGCGCCAGAAAGCGAACCGTTCTGCCGCCGCGACCTCAGCAGTGCTGACCACGTCCATCAGCCCAGTGTTGTCGCGGACGGGTCAGTCGGCATCGCCCGAACAAGCCGAACGCCCCGGTGGTCTCGGGCGAAGCGGCTCCTCACGTACGGGCCGCCCACTGTCCACGGAGGCCTTGGAACCGATGCTCGGGCCGTTGCCCTGCGGGCAGAGTCCGCGCCCCGACGGTGAGCACGCACCCCGTCGCCGCGCCGCGTTTCCCCTGAACCGGCGTGCTGCGTGCAGCATTCCACCCAGTGTGGCAGGAGCGAAATCTCCATCCCCGAACGCTCGGCGCGGGGTCCGTCATCCGGTGGGCGCTCTGATCGCGGTTGCGGTCTGCGCGGTGATGGCCGGAGCACGGGGATTCACGGCGATCGGCGAGTGGGCCCGGGACGCCGTACCGGCGGCCATGACACAACTGGGGCTGACACGGGGTTCGGTGGACGAGTCGACGCTGCGGCCCCTGTTCGCCAGGCTGGACGCGGAGCGTCTCGACGCGCTCTTGGGGACGTGGGCGATGACGAGGACCACGCTGGTCGCAGGCCGGCGGGCGATCGCGATCGACGGCAAGACCGTCCGGGGGGCATGCGGCGGCGACGCCTCGGCACCGCACCTGGTCGCCGCGCTCGCGCACCGGTCGGGAGCGGTGCTCGGCCAGGTCGCGGTGAGCGAGAAGAGCAACGAGATTCCCGCGGCCAGGGAACTGCTGAAGGTCCTTGGTCTGGACGGAGCTGTGGTCACGATGGACGCGCTGCACACTCAGCACGCCACCGCCGCGCTCGTGACCGGGGCCGGCGGTGACTACGTCCTGACCGTGAAGGCCAACCAGAAGGGCTTGTATGCGCGGCTCAAGGCTCTGCCATGGGCTCAGATACCTGCTGTGACCAGGACGGATCGAGGACACGGGCGTCGCGCCACCCACACGGTCAAGGCCGTCGACGTACCGGTCTGGATCGACTTCACCGAGGCCGCCCAGGTCGCTCGACTGCGGCGCACTGTCACCAGGACAGGCCGACGGACAGTCGAGATCGTCTACTTGATCACCAGCGCGGACGCCCGCACCGCACCCCCCCCGAGGTCCTGGCCACATGGGTGCAGTCGCACTGGGAGATCGAGAACCGTCTGCACTGGGTCCGCGACGTCACGTATGACGAGGACCGATCCCAGGTCCGTACCGGCAACGCGCCCCGCGTCATGGCGAGTCTCCGCAACACGGCGATCACCCTCCTCCGCCTCCACGGCCACAAGAACATCGCTGCCGCCCTACGACACCACGCCCGCGACATCGACCGGCCCATCAACCTCCTCCTGACCGCATGACCAACGACTTTGCCGGAGCCCTGGTTGCGAACTGGCGTGTTGACACGATCTCCCGCGTACCCATGAGCTGGAAAGCGCCCAGGACGTCGAAGTACCGGCTGCCGTCGTGGCGGAGGAGGGATTCGGCCAGTTCAGCGGGAAAGCGCTGCCGCAGAAGGGCTTGCGCGGCGTCGATCGCTCCTTGATCCGCAGCCGGAGGCAGCGAGGCAAAGGTTCGCGGTGCGTGTGCGGCGAGCCAACTCTCAAGGCGGTCCCATGAGCTGTTGATGGGCCTCGGTGTCATGCGTCCCCATGACGGCACCGGCACCAGTTGGGTGCCGGTGCCCTCGAGGATTTCAGCGTGGAACCCCCCATGGAGAAGGAGCATCCCAGTGATGGGAGAGGAACCCAGGCGGAGAGACGCGAGCCGCCGCTTTCAGTCGAAGGCACCCGCGCCAAGCTGAAACGCCTGGTCAAACTCGGGATCCTTGCCGAGGCCGACACCGGCAACTTCGCCCGGAAGTAATAGCCGACACAACCTCCGCCAGCGGCCTTGTTCCCACCTCAGCCAGAAAAGGACATCGCGTTACGAACCGCCCGCTTACGGGAGCGATGCTCTCTCCGCCCACCTCTGACGGGCCGTAGGCCCTTCGCTTGCTGCCGGGCCCGCGGACACGCACACCGCGCGGGGATCACTGCCAGAATGTGTCGCCGTGGGAGGCCGACGCGGGCCGGAATTGGGCGATGACCTCCGCACGTGACGTCCACTGACGGCCGACCTCCGACCGGTGCAGCTCACGGCTCATGGCGTCCGCGACATCGACCTCGGCCGCCGACCGGGTCTGCAGGCTCACCAAGCGCGGGCGGATGGTGGTCAACTGCGACGTTTCGCCCTGACCATTGGTGACGGCGGCGACGCGGCCGTCACCGTCCACGGCTGCGACCGTGCACAGAACGAAGGGGGAGCAGCCGTCCTCTGGTATCGACTCGATGATGATCAGGTCTCCCACCTCTGCCAGGGGCGCGACGAAGGGCCGCGCCAGCGCCACTTTGCGCGAGCGGTCGGCAGCCCTGCGTTCCGCATCGGCCGAGCAGGCGTGCACGAGGCCGATCGCGCCGAGGGCCATGGAGATCATCCCAAGGACGCCGACGCCCTCGCTCAGGCACCAGACGCCGATGATGAGGCCGGTCACGCCTCGGAGGTAGGAGTTCAACGTGCTGATAGGCATGGACATGCAGCCTCCTCGGGCAGGCGGACCGACCCTGGGCTCGGAGTACCGGAACGGGAGCGCCAGGACAGCTACGACATTTGCCGCCCCCGGCCCCGAAAGCATCGGGGAAACCACTGAACTGTCCACGTAGCCGCAGGCCCTGCCACGCGGCACCGGAGCCGGCGGAGCTCGCACAGTGCGGGTTCCGCGCGGCGGATCAACTGCGACAGGCGGAGAAAACGGCGGGGACGGTTTGCCACGGGAGTGTAAATCGAACGGCGGATCCGACGATCATGAGAGAGACGTCAAGTGGCTGACACCGCCGTGGAGTTGGAAACCGTGGAGCCTGTCGAGAAGGACGTGTCCGGGCCGCCCGTGCCCGTGTCGGACGAGCAGTTGGTGGCAATGCTGGTGGAGCGGGCCCGGTCGGAGGGACTGCAGCTGACCAAGCGGGTCCTGGAGTCCGCCCTTGAAGGTGAGATCACGGATCACCTCGGCTACGAGAAGCATGAATCAGCCGGCCGGGGCCGTGGCAACTCCCGCAACGGAGGCCGGGCCAAGACTGTGCTGATCGATGTCGGACCGGTGGAGGTCAAGGTCCCGCGTGACATGTCGGGCACGTTCGGGCCGCAGATCATCAAGAAGCGGCAGCGCCGGCTAACCGGGGTCGACGAGATGGTTCTGTCACTGTCCGCGAAGGGACTCACGCACGGCGAGATCGCCGCCCACCTGGCCGAGGTCTACGGGGCCGAGGTGCCCAAGCAGACCATGCCCTCCATCACCGACAAGGTGATGGAGGGCATGGCCCAATGGCAGAACCGGCCGCTCGACCGCGTTTACCCCGTTCTGTTCGTCGATGCGATCAACGTCAGGATCAGAGGCGGGAAGGTCGCGAACCGTCCGGTCTACGTGGTGATGGCCGTGACCGTGGCCGGCACCCGCGACATCCTCGGCATCTGGGCCGGCGACGGCGGCGAGGGCGCCAAGTACTGGCTGCACGTGTTCACCGAGCTCAAGAACCGTGGCCTGGACGACGTGCTCATGCTGGTCTGTGACGGGCTCAAGGGTCTACCCGAGGCCGTGGAGCCATCTGGCCTCGCACGATCGTCCAGACGTGTGTGGTGCATCTGCTGCGGAACTCGTTCCGTCACGCCGCCCGTCAGGACTGGGACAAGGTCGCCAAGGCTCTCAATCCCGTCTACACCGCACCCGGCGAGGACGCAGCCACGGAACGCTTCCTGGAGTTCCAGGAGGCACGGGGCCACAAGTATCCGGCGATCGTGAAGCTGTGGTCCGACGCCTGGGCCGAGTTCGTGCCCTTCCTCTCCTTCGACGCCGAGATCCGCAAGGTCATCTGCAGCATGAACGCGATCGAGAGCGTCAACGCCCGCATCCGCCGGCGGTCAAGGCCCGCGGACACTTCCCCAACGAGCAGGCCGCCCTGAAATGTGTCTACATGGCGATCATGTCCCTCGACCCCACCGGCAAGGGACAGGCCCGCTGGACCATGCGCTGGAAGACCGCCCTGAACGCCTTCGACATCACCTTCGACGGCCGCCTTTCCGCAGCCCGTCAGTAACTCCAACAACCCCAGTTACACCGCTCGTTTGACAGACCCCCGTTACGGTGTGAAGCGGCTGTGCACCATCCTGGGCATCGCACGCTCCAGCTTCTACTACTGGCGCGATGGCCGCGGACCGGGCCGCCTGGCAGGCCGCCGACGCCCGCCTCGCCGCCCGGATACGGGCCGTGCACCCGGAAGCTGTAGTCGCCCGCACGTCGCTGATCACCGGCGACAAGGCGGTCGTGTGAGGCATGGGGTTCTTGTCCCTGTCGGCGGGGCGTCGTCGCCCCGCGTGCCGTGGTGGGGAACAGGTTCCTGACGCCGGCGGTGGCTCCCCAAGGCGGCTTCTGCCAGACGGAAGATCGTCTCGGGAAGGGCCGGTCAGAGCCCTGTGGTCACGCCCCACGGAAGGGCCTCTCCCGAACGCAGGTGGTCCTTGAGCCACAGCTCGGTGTTGCTGACGTGCAGCAGGGCGGCGGCCTGGCTGAGGGAGGCGTCGCGGACGGACAGGGCCCGGAAGATCGCCTCGTGTTCGGCGAGGGTCCGGCCGGAGGCCTGGGTGTCGACCAGGCCGCGCCAGATGCGGGCGCGCAGGGTGCGCCCGGAGATGCTTTCCAGGAGCGTGAGGAGCGTTTCGTTGCCGGTGGCCGAGACGACGGCGCGGTGGAACGCGGCGTCGTGAGCGTTGAGCCGTTCCACGTCGTCTTGGGCTTCGCGCATGGCGTTCAGGTGCTGCTCGACCTCGGCCAGCTGCTCGTCGGAGATCCGGGTGGCGGCCAGCGCGGTGGCGACCGGTTCCAGCAGCCGCCGTACCTCCATGAGGTCCTGCAATGCGGCGGAGTCGCCCTGCAGCAGTTCCACCGCACCGCCGAGCCCCTCCAGCAGCAGGCTCGGCTGCAGGCTGGTCACGTAGGTGCCGTCGCCCCGCCGGACCTCCAGGATCCGGGCGACGGCCAACGCCTTCACGGCCTCCCGGGCGAGGTTGCGGGAGAGGCCCAGCTGAGCGGCCAGCTCCGGTTCCGGCGGGAGTTTCGAGCCCGGCGGCAGCGCTCCGCTGCGGATCAGCTCCCGGATCTGCGCTATGGCCTTGTCCGTCAGAGACACCGCGCGCTCCTTCCGGGCCCGTGCGCCGCGGGCACGTCCGACCTGATGAGTCCCTGGGCGCGGAGATCGTCCCAGAGCCCGTCGGGAACGTACCGGCTGTGGAGTTCTACGTTCCGTACGACCTGCTGCGGATTTCGCATACCGAGGGTGACGTTGATGATACTGCGGTGGGTGTAGGGGAAGGCGATCGCGGCGGCGGGCAGGGTGGTGCCGTGCGCCGCGCAGACGTCGGCGATCGCCCGAGCGCGGTCGAGCAGCTCCGGCGGGGCCTCCTGGTAGTCGTACTTCATGCCCTCGGTGGGGTGGTCGCGGGAGAGCAGCCCCGAGTTGAACACGCCGACGGCCACCACGCTCTTGCCGAGTTCCTCGGCGGTGGGCAGGACGTCGTCCAGTGCCGACTGGTCGAGGAGGGTGTAGCGGCCGGCGAGCATGACTACGTCGGCGGCGGTCTCGCGCAGGAAGCGGGCGAGCATGGCGGACTGGTTCATGCCGGCGCCGATCGCGCCGATCACTCCCTGGTCCCGGAGCTCCGCCAGGGCCGGCATGGCCTCCTCCGCCGCCTGCCTCCAGTGGTCGTCCGGATCGTGCAGGTAGACGACGTCCAGGCGGTCCAGGCCGGTGCGCTCCAGCGTGTCCTCGATGGAGCGGAGCACCCCGTCCCGGCTGAAGTCCCACTGCCGGCGCAGGTCGTCGCGCACCACGAAGCCCTCGGAGTCGGTGCCGCGCGGGTGCTCGTTGGGCACGAGCAGGCGGCCGACCTTGGAGGAGACGACGTACGCGTCACGTGGCCTGCCCGCCAGCGCCGCCCCCAGACGGCGCTCGGAGAGACCGAGCCCGTAGTGCGGTGCCGTGTCGAAGTACCGGATGCCCGCTTCCCAGGCCGCCTCGAGTGCGGCCTGCGCGTCGTGGGCCGGGGTGACTCTGTAGAGGTTGCCGATGACGGAGGCCCCGAAGCCGAGTCCGGTGAGCTCGACCGGGGTGCTCGCGACCTTCCGGCGCCCGATGCTGTGCGGTGTCAACTGTGCTCCTTGGGAAGCGGCGACGGCGTGAGCGCTCATGGGTCTGTCACCTTCTGACGGCGGCCGAGCCGCCTGCCATGAGTGCCTCGACCTCGGCGAGCGAGGCCATGGACACGTCGCCCGGGGTGGTCATGGTGAGGGCGCCGTGCGCGGTGCCGTAGGCCAGAGCGCGGCTCAGTCCGGCGGTGTCGAGGTCCGCCATGGGTACGGCACGGCCCGCCGGTCCGTCCTCGTCACCGCCGAGGGTCAGCAGTGCGTAGATCAGGCCGGCCGCGAAGCCGTCGCCCGAGCCGATGCGGTCCAGGACGTGCAGGCCGGGCAGTTCCGGGCCGCGGACGAAGCCGGTACGGGGCGACCAGGCGGCCGAGGACCAGTCGTTGACGCCTGCCGAGGGCACGTCCCGCAGGGTCGTCGCGAGCACCTCGGCCTGGGGCAGGAGGCCTGCCACTTCTACGAGGGCGTCCCGCACCTCGTCGGCCGCGACGCGTACCGCCCCTGGGTACGGCCCTGCCAGACCCAGGGCTCCCACCACGACGTCGGCGTGGCGGGCGAGCCGCAGGTCGACCTCGCGGGCGGCGTCGGCGCCGCCCCTGCCGGCCCAGAGACTGGGGCGGTAGTTGGGATCGTAGGAGACCCTGACACCGTGCCGTCGAGCGGCCGCCATGGCCTCGTCCGCGACGTCCACGGTGGTGTCCGACAGACCGGCGAAGACGCCGCCGGTGTGGAACCAGCGCGGCCCCGTCGAGCAGCCTGCGGAGAAGACCGCGTCCCAGTCGACGTCCCCCTTGCGCAGCTGCGAGACGGCGGTGTTCGCGCGGTCGCTGACACCGAGCGCGCCGCGGATGCCGTAGCCGCGTTCGACGAAGTTGAGGCCGTTGCGGGCGGTGCGGCCGATGCCGTCGTCGGGCACCCAGCGGATGAGGGAGGTGTCGACGCCGCCCTGGAGGATCAGGTCCTCGACCAGCCGCCCCACCTGGTTGTCGGCGAGGGCGGTCACGACGGCCGTACGCAGGCCGAAGCAGCGCCGCAGTCCGCGGACGACGTTGTACTCGCCGCCGCCTTCCCAGACCTGGAAGGTGCGGGCGGTGCGGATCCTGCCCTCGCCCGGGTCGAAGCGGAGCATCACCTCGCCGAGGGCCACCACGTCGTTCACGTCGCGCTCCTGTGCACGGCCTCGGCGGTCAGTCGGCGGATCTCGCCGTATTCGCCGCGCTCCAGGTGGGCGGGGGTGGCCATCCAGCTGCCGCCGACGGCGAGGACCGCCGGGACGGTGAGGTAGGCGGGCAGGCGCGGAGCGTCGATGCCGCCCGTCGGCACGAACCGTGCCTGGGGGAAGGGGGCCGCGAGGGCGCGCAGCATCGGGATGCCGCCGAGGGGTTCGGCGGGGAAGAGCTTGACGGTGTCGAGGCCGGACCGCAGGGCGCGCATCAGTTCGGTCGCGGAGGCGATGCCGGGCACCACGGGCACGCCCAGCTCACGGCACTTGGCGACGACGTCCTCGTCGAAGCCGGGTGAGACGACGAAACGGGCCCCGGCCGCCACGGCACGCTCCGCCTGCTCGGGGGTGAGGACCGTACCGGCGCCGACGGTCAGCCCTCCGTGGGCGGCCATCGTCTTGAGCACCTGCTCGGCGTCGGGGGTGCGGAAGGTGACCTCGGCGCACCGGGCGCCGCCCGCCGCGAGCGCGTCGGCCAGCGGGCCGGCGGTCGCGGCGGAGGGCACGGTCAGCACCGGCAGGAGGCGGGCGCCGTCCAGCACGGCGGCCAAGTCGGTGTCACTCATCGGCCGAGCCATCCGCCGTCGACGGGCAGGACGACGCCGTGGACGTAGGCGGCGGCGTCCGAGGCGAGGAAGACGGTGGCGCCCGCGAGGTCGTCGGCGCTGCCCCAGCGGGCGGCCGGGATGCGGTCCAGGATGGCCTTGCTGCGTACGGGGTCGTCCTGGAGGGCCTGGGTGTTGTCGGTGGCGATGTAGCCGGGGGCGATGGCGTTGACGTTGACGCCGTGCGGTGCCCACTCGTTGGCCAGGGCCTTGGTCAGTCCGGCGATGCCGTGCTTGGCGGCGGTGTAGCCGGGGACGGTGATGCCGCCCTGGAAACTGAGCAGCGACGCCGTGAAGACGATCTTTCCGTGGCCGCGGGCCACCATCGACGCGCCGACCGCGCGGGACAGGGCGAACTGGGCATTGAGGTTGACCTGGAGCACCAACTCCCAGTCCTCGTCCGTGTGTTCGGCGGCCGGGGCGCGGCGGATGGTGCCCGCGTTGTTGACGAGGATGTCCACCGGGCGTTCCCGTCCGGCCAGGTCGGTGCCCAGGGCGCGGACCGCTTCGGGGTCGGCGAAGTCGGTGCGGATCGCCTCGAAGGTGCGGCCCGCGGCCAGGACGTCCTTCTCCACCTCGCTGCCGGTCTTCTCCAGCTGGGCGCTGATGCCGATGACGTCCGCGCCGGCCTCGGCGAGGGCGCGGGCCATGGCACGGCCGATGCCGCGCCGGGCCCCGGTGACGACGGCGAGTCTGCCGGTCAGGTCGAAGGCGTTCACTGGGCGGCTCCCTGGGAGTCGTCGGTGCAGTCCACGAGGATCTTCATCACGTCGCCGCCGCCCTCCAGGGCCTCGAACGCGTCGGGCGCCTGTGCCATGGGGACGACCTTGCTGATCAGCTGCTGGGCCGGAACGGTGCCGTCGGCCACCAGGGTCACCGCCTTCTCGAAGTCGGTGCGGTCATACAACCGGGCCCCGACGAGGGTGAGTTCGCGCCAGAAGAAGCGGTGCAGGTTCACCTCGCGGGGCCGGGGGTGGATGGCCACAAGGCACAGCCGCCCGCGCACACCGAGCACGTCGACCGCGGTGTCCACTCCGCCTTGCGCGCTGGATACCTCGAAGGCGACGTCCGCACCGGCGTCGCCGGTCCACTCACGGACCAGTTCGGGCAGGTCGTCGGCGGCCGGGTCCCAGGTCGTCAGCCCCAACTTCTCGGCGAGCCGCCGCCGGTGAGAGCTCAGCTCCACGACCCGGACCTCGGCTCCGGCGGCGCGGGCGACCAGGGCGATGAGGATGCCGACGGGACCGCCGCCGACCACGACGGCCTTCTCGTCCGCGTGGACCTGGGCCCGGCCGACGTCGTGGACCGCGACCGCGGTGGGCTCCACGAGGGCCGCGTGGTCGAGCGGGAGGGAGCCGGGCAGCCGTACGAGGGTCGTGGCGGGCACGGTCCAGCGCTGCTGCATCGCGCCGGGGGAGTCGATGCCGATGAAATCGAGGTGCTGGCAGATGTGCTGGTGGCCGGCACGGCAGGCCGGGCAGGTGTCGTCCCAGCGCAGCGGCATCACGGTGACCGCGTCACCGGGCGCCCAGCCCTCCACTCCCGCACCCACCCGCACGATCCGGCCGGACATCTCGTGGCCGAGGACGGCGGGCGCGGCGACCCGGGCGTCCATGTCGCCGTGGAAGATGTGCAGATCGGTGCCGCAGATACCGACGTAGGCGGGGGCGATCTCCACCTGGCCGGGGCCGGGGGGCGGGTTCTCGGCGGGCGCGGTGTCCAGGGTGCGGGCGGCGAGGTAGCGGACGGCGAGTGTCATCTCAGGTTCCCTTCGGCGCGGACGCCGATCGTGAGCAGCAGGTTGGCGTAGGTGCGGATGTCGGCGGTGACGACGACGAGGGCGAGGTCGGGCGAGCGGGCGGCGTCGTAGAACGCGAAGCGGTCGAGCGTCTCGATGGGGACGGGCGCCAGCATCGAGCGGTACTCGGCGATGGCGGGCGGCTCCGGCTCGCCCTCGGGCGGCACCATCACGTGCGCCGACTCGACGGGCAGAGCCCGCAGCAGGACGTCGAGCACGGTGGTGACGTCCAGCAGACCCGGCGCCAGGTTGAGATGGACGGTCCTGGCGCGTGGCCCGGTGGCCGTGCTCGCCGGATAGTGGCCGTCGGCGAGCAGGACCCGGGCGCCGTGCCCGGCGCCCGCCAGGGCTTCGAGGATGCCCGGGTGCAGGAGTTCGGTCATCAGCATGCGGTGCGCTCCTTCCTTCGAGCGGGGTCGAGGCCGTAGAACGTGGTGGCGGTCTTGGCGAGGACCGCCTCGGTCTCGGCGGCGGAGCAGCCGGCCAGGAGTTCCTCGACGGTGGCGGCCCAGCGGTTCCAGCCGCCGGCGAGGACGCAGACCGGCCAGTCCGAGCCGAACATCAGCCGGTCCGGGCCGAAGGCCGCCAGCAGGACCTCCCACACCGGCCGGATGTCGTCGACGGTCCACTTCTCGTGGTCGGCCTCGGTGATCAGACCCGACACCTTGCACCGCACGTGGGGGTGCGCGGCCAGCCGTCGCACGCCCCGCTCCCAGCCGTCCAGGTCGCGTCGGGCGATGGGGGGTTTGCCGGCGTGGTCGAGGACCAGGGGAAGGCCGGGGAGGCGTTCGGCCAGGCGGATCGCCTGGGGGAACTGGTGGTCGCGGATCAGCAGGTCGTACCCGAGGCCCCGTTCGGCCACCGCCCGCAGTCCGCGCTCCACCGAAGGCCGTTGGAGCCAGGTGGCGTCGGACTCGCCCTGGACGAGGTGACGTACGGCCCATAGATACGTACCGCCGGGCCCGGCGCGCAGCGCGTCGAGTACGTCGCCGATCGCCGGGGACGTGAGGTCGGCCCAGCCGACGACCGCGCCGACGAGCGGGTCGCCCTCGGCGAGGGCGAGGAACTCGCGGGTCTCCTCGACCGACGCCACACACTGGACGAGCACCGTGCACCCCAGCCGCCGCCCCGCGATCGGCCTGGTCGCGGCCGTGCGCAGGTCGTCGGTGCCGAAGCTGCGGCTGATGGGCTCGTGTCCGGGCTCGTCGAGCCAGGACTGCGGCCGGATGTCCAGGTCCCACACGTGGTGGTGAGCGTCGACGAGGATCTTGGCGTCAGACACGGGCCGTCCACACGGGGCCGTCGGGGTAGGTGTACTCCTTGAGGGACGCGGGGTGCATCTGCGCGCTCAGCCCGGGCAGGGCGGGCGCGAGGTAGTGGCCGTCGGCGATGCGGACCGGGTCGACGAAGTGCTCGTGCAGGTGGTCGACGTACTCGATGACGCGGTCCTCGGTGGTGCCGGAGACGGCGACGTAGTCGAACATCGACAGGTGCTGCACCATCTCGCACAGGCCCACCCCTCCGGCGTGCGGACAGACCGGCACGCCGAACTTCGCGGCCAGCAGCAGGATCGCGAGGTTCTCGTTGACGCCGCCGACCCGGGCGGAGTCGATCTGCACGATGTCCACCGCGTCGGCCTGCAGGAGCTGCTTGAAGACGACCCGGTTGGCGATGTGCTCGCCGGTGGCGACCTTGATCGGGCTGACGGCCTTGCGGACGGCGGCGTGGCCGAGGATGTCGTCGGGGGAGGTGGGCTCCTCGATCCAGTACGGGTCGTAGGGGGCGAGGGCGCGCATCCAGTCGATGGCGGGCTGGACGTCCCATCTCTGGTTGGCGTCGACGGCGATGCGGATGTCCGGGCCGACCGTCTCGCGGGCGGTGCGCATGCGCCGTACGTCGTCCTCCAGGTCCGCGCCGACCTTCAGCTTGATCTGGGTGAAGCCGTCGGCGACGGCCTCGCGGGCGAGGCGGGCCAGCTTCTCGTCGGAGTAGCCGAGCCAGCCGGGGGTGGTGGTGTAGGCGGGGTAGCCGCGCTCCAGCAGACGGGCGATGCGCTCCTGGCGGCCGGGTTCGGCACGGCGCAGGATCTCCAGCGCCTCCTCGGGGGTGAGGGCGTCGCTGAGCCAGCGGAAGTCGACCTGGGCGACCAGGTCCTCGGGCGACATCTCGCCGAGGAAGCGCCACACGGGCAGGCCCGCGCGCTTGGCGGCCAAGTCCCAGGCGGCGTTGACGACGGCGCCGGTGGCCATGTGGATGGCGCCCTTCTCCGGGCCCAGCCAGCGCAGTTGGGGGTCGTGCACGAGGGAGCGGGAGAAGGCCCCGAGGTCGGAGCAGACCGCCTGGACGGACAGGCCCACCACGTGCGGGGCGAGGGCCGCGATGGCGGCGGCCTGGACATCGTTGCCGCGGCCGGTGGTGAACGCGAGGGCGTGGCCCTCCAGTCCGTCGCCGGCGTCGGTGCGCAGGACCACGTAGGCGGCGGAGTAGTCGGGCTCGGGGTTCATGGCGTCCGAGCCGTCGAGGTGTTCGGAGGTGGGGAACCGCACGTCCAGGACGTCCAGGGCGGTGATGCGGGCGGATGCGGGCAGGATGGAGGACATGGCGGCAACTCCTGTGACGGCAAGGGGGAATCGGGCCCCTTGCGACGAGCGGTGAACGCGGCGCGGGACGGGCGGCCGGCGACGGCCGCCCGGGTCAGTCCTGGACCTTGCCGCCGGTGATCCGGGAGATGGCGAGGGCGACCAGGATGATCAGGCCGTTGAGGGCGCCGATCCACTGGGCGGGGACACCGCCCAGGGTGAGCACGTTCTGGATCATGAAGAGCAGCAGGATGCCGCAGAACGCGCCGAACATGGTGCCCTTGCCGCCGTTGAGGCTGATCCCGCCGATGACGGCGGCGGCGAACACGGTGAAGATGTAGCCGTTGCCCTGCGCGGACGCCACGGAGGCCAGCCGTCCGGAGAGCAGCAGTCCGGCGACGGCGGCGAGCACGCTGCCGGTGACGATGACGATCCACAGCACCCGGTCGGTGCGGATGCCGGCCGCCTTCGCCGCGTCGACGTTGCCGCCGATGGCGTACAGCGAGCGGCCGAAGCTGGTCCAGCCGAGCACCACGATCGCGACGGCGAACAGGGCCAGGCAGATCCAGATGGAGGCGGGCATCCCGAACCACTGCGCGGTGCCGGGGTAGAGCATCGACTGCGGCAGCTGGAAGAACGTCTGGCCGCCGGAGATGCCGGTGAGGATGCCGCGCAGCACGATCAGCATGCCGAGGGTGACGATGAAGCCGTTGAGGCCGAAGCGGATGATCAGCAGTGAGTTGATCACGCCGACGAGCGCGCCCACGGCCAGGGTGACGGGGATCGCCCAGCCACCGGAGAGCAGGCCGAGTCCGTGTCCGGCGCCGGCCGGGACGACCAGCCAGGCCGCGACACCGGGCGCGAGGCCCATGGTGGACTCCAGCGACAGGTCCATCTTCTTGACGATCAGGATCATCGTCTGGGCGAGGACCAGCAGGGCCATCTCGGACATGGTCTGCAGGACGTTGATGAGGTTGTCCGTCTGCAGGAAGACCGGGTTGACGATCTGGCCGACGATCGCGATGACGACGATCGCGGGCACGAGGGCGAGGTCGCGCAGCCGGGCCAGGGGGATCCGGCCGCCGAGCAGCGCGGTGCGCCGCTGCTTCGGTTCCGCGGCCTTGGCGGCTGTGTCCGCGAGGACGGTTTCAGGCATTGAGGTCCACTCCTTCCATCGCGGCCACGAGGTCGTGGTCGTGCCAGCCGCGGGCTATCTCGGTCGTGACCCGGCCCTGGAACATCACCAGGATCCGGTCGCACATCCGCAGGTCGTCGAGTTCGTCGGAGGCGATGAGCACTCCGGTGCCGGTCCGGGCGGTCTCCTCGACCTTGCCGAGGAGGAACTCCTTGGAGCGCACGTCCACGCCCGCGGTCGGGTTGATCAGGACCAGCAGCCGCGGGTCGTCGGCCAGGGCGCGGGCCATGACGACCTTCTGCTGGTTGCCTCCGGACAGGGAGGAGACGGGCAGCTCGGGGCCCGGCGTCTTGATCGCCAGCTTCTCGATCATGTTGTCGGCGAGCCGGTCGCGTCGGTCACGGCTGAGGAGGCCGTTCCTGCCGAGCCGGTGGGGCACGGACAGGGTGGCGTTGTCGGCGATCGACATGTCGGGCACGAAGCCCTGGTGGTGCCGGTCCTGGGGGACGAACCCGGCGCCGGACGCGAGCGCGGCGGGCACGCTGCCCGGCCGGGGCCGCCGCCCGGCGATCTCCACCTCGCCGGTGGCGGCCGCCCACAGCCCTACGACGGTCTCGGCGACCTCGGTGCGTCCGCTGGCGGCGGCACCGGCGAGGCCGACGATCTCGCCGGCGCCCACCTGGAAGGTGACGTCCTCGTATGTGCCGTCCCTGCCCAGATCCCGCACGGACAGCGCCGGGGCGGCGGCGGGGTCGAGGGTGCTCGAGCGCGCCTGCTGCCGGTCGGCGGCCGCCTCGCCGGTCATGGCGGCGACCAGCTCGGTGCGGGGGAGGTCCGCGACGGGGGCGGTGACGATGTGCCGGGCGTCGCGGAACACCGTCACCATGTCGCAGATCTCGTAGACCTCCTGCAGGTGGTGACTGATGAACAGGAAGGTCACGCCCTGGCGTTGCAGTTCGCGGATGCGGTCGAAGAGCCGGTTGATCGCCGCCGCGTCGAGCTGTGCGGTGGGCTCGTCGAGGATGATGAACCGGGCCCCGAAGGACAGCGCCCGGGCGATCTCGACGAACTGCCGCTGCTCGACGCTGAGTTCGCCGGCCGGGGACTGCGGGTCGACGTCCACCGACCAGGTCGACAGCAGCTCCTGGGCCCGGCGGCGTACGCCGGTCCAGCTGATCAGCCGGTTGGAGCCGTGGTGGTGACGGTTCAGGAAGAGGTTCTCGGCGACGGTCAGCGTGGGGATGATCGTCGACTTCTGGTAGACGCAGGCCACGCGCCGGCGCCAGGCGTCGCGGTCGCTGAGCCGGGGGGCGGGGCCGCCGCCGAAGGTGACCGTGCCCTCGTCGGGGGCGTGCAGGCCGGTCAGGACGGAGACCAGGGTCGACTTGCCGGCTCCGTTGCGGCCGACGAGCGCGTGGGTCTCGCCGGGCCGGATGGTGATCCGGGCGCCGTTCAGGGCCACGGTCGGACCGAATCGTTTGACTATGCCCGTCGCCTCGACGACGGGCGGGGTCGCGGGGGCCCGTCCGTCGTCCGCCGGGGCGGGCGCGGGGGTGACTGCTCGCTCCCCGTCGCTCATTTCAACCGCCTTGTAGTGGTGAGCCGTTGGATGCCTGAGAGGGCAGGTCAGCCGAGGTTGTTGCCCCACAGGGAGGTGTCGTCGCTCTTGACGCTGGGCACGCCGCCGTAGGTGCCGCCGTCGACGGTGACCAGGGGAGCGGAGAGCTGGTCCTCCAGCAGTCCGTCGCGGACCTGGATGATGGTGCTGTCGTGGTCGGTCTTTCCGGGCTTGAAGGTCTTTCCGTCGATCGCGGCCTTGAGGTAGTACAGGGCGTACTTGGCGTACAGGTCCGCGGGCTGGGAGACGGTGGCGTCGATGTGGCCGGCGGCGATGTCCTTGAGCTCCTCGGGGATGCCGTCGTTGGACACGACGAAGACGTGCTTCTTGTTCTTGGGGTCGACCAACAGGCCCTTCTGCTTGAGGACTTGGAGGGTGCCGGCCAGGGCGAAGCTGGACTGCATGTAGACGCCCTTGATGTCCGGGTTGGCGGTCAGGTCGGTCTGGAGCTTCTGTGCGGCGACCGCGCCGTCCCAGTTGGTGGCCTCGCCGAACACCTTGATGCCGGGGTAGTTCTTCTTCATGCAGTCGTTGAACGCCTCGGTGCGGTCACGGCCGTTGATGGAGTCGAGGCCGCCCTGGAGCATCACGACCTTGCCCTTGCCGCCGAGCTTGGTGCCGAGGTACTGGCAGGCCTTCTCGCCGTAGGCGCGGTTGTCGGCGCGCACCACCATGAAGACCTTGCCGGTGTCGGGGCGGGTGTCGACGGTGACGACCGGGATCTTCTTCGCCTCCAGCTGGGCCAGGGTGGGCGCGATGGCGGCGGTGTCCTGCGGGGCCATCGCGATGCCCTTGACGCCCTGGCTGATGAACGTCTGCGCGTTGGCGGTGAGCTTGGCGACGTCGTTCTGGGAGTTCGTGGTCTTCAGGTCGAGCCCCAGCTCCTTGGCCGACTGGGGCGTGTACTTGATGTACGAGTTCCAGAAGTCGGTGTCGGACCGCGGGTAGTCGACGCCCACGAGCGGCTTGCCGCTCGACGAAGCGGTGGTGCCGGAGCCGCTGCTGCAGGCGCTGAGCAGCGTCAGTGCGCAGACGACGGAGGCGGTGGAGCCGAGTGCGGTTCTGAGTCTCATGGGTACTTCCTCGCGCTGGTCCCGGAGCGGGGTTGTTACGCCGATGCGACGAATGTGTGTCGCCGACGGAGAGATGGGATGTTTATAGAGCGAGGGAAACGAGGTTGTCTAGTGGGTGCGGCAAAAGTGCTGGAGATGGGCCCCCTGGGTAGTAGATCCATCCCATCAATGATGTCTACTCGTGATGGGCTGCGGCTTGCCTGCGGCCTGCCCGTGTGGTGGTGCACCCTTCGCCGGGCCCCTAGACATTCCATGTTTGCCGCTACAGCAATGCGCTAATAGGGCCTATATCGGATCAAAAGCTTCTGCGGATATGAGTTTTCATCCCTGCACGCCCGTTGACATCAGTGCGTCACATGGTCGAACTTCATGCGTAACCTCCGACGCTCCAGAACCGTCGGCGTCCCGCGTCTCCCCCCGTCCCCTTGCCCCTACCTCAGGGATGTCCTCATGTCGCGTTCGCTCAACAGACGCCAGCTCCTGTCCGCCGCCACCTGTGTGGCGGCGGCAGCCATAGCAGGCGGTGGCCTCGGCGCCGGCGTCGCTCAGGCGGCACCGAGCACCTACACGCCCGACTGGAACTCGGTCGACCAGCACCCGCCGGCTCCGGAGTGGTTCCAGGACGCGAAGTTCGGGATCTACTTCCACTGGGGCGTCTTCAGCGTTCCCGCCTTCGGCAACGAGTGGTATCCGCGGTCCATGTATCACGCCGGCGACAGCGTGAACCAGCACCACATCGCGACCTACGGCCAGCCCTCGGCATGGCCGTACCACAACTTCATCAACGGGGCGAAGGACCTGGCGGGCAACTTCGTGCAGTTCGCGCCGAAGCTGAAGTCGGCCGGCGGGAACTTCGACCCCAACGAGTGGGCGCAGCTGTTCGTCGACGCGGGTGCGAAGTTCGCCGGCCCGGTCGCCGAGCACCACGACGGCTTCTCCATGTGGAACAGCCAGGTCAACGAGTGGAACTCGGTCGCCAAGGGTCCGAAACTCAACCTGCTGCAGCTGTTCACCACGGCGATCCGGGGCAAGGGCCTCAAACTGCTGGTCGCCATGCACCACGCGTACCACTACAACGGCTTCTACGAGTTCGCCCCCGCCCAGACCGACCCCAGCCTCAAGAAGCTCTACGGCCAGCTCGGTGCGGCCGCGGAGAACCAGCTCTGGTACGACAAGCTCAAGGAGGTCGTCGACCTCGCGCAACCGGACATCCTGTGGCAGGACTTCAAACTGGACGCGGTCGACGAGACGCAGCGCCTGAACTTCCTGTCCTACTACTACAACCAGGCCAACGCCTGGGGCCGTGAGGTCGTCGCCACCTACAAGGACGGGTTCAACGGCAACGGCGAGGTCTTCGACTACGAGCGCGGCGGGCCCGGCGACCTCACCAGCCCGTACTGGCTGACCGACGACAGCATCTCCAGCTCCAGCTGGTGCTACACGCAGGGCATCGGCTACTACAGCAGCCAGCAGATGCTGCACTCGTTCCTCGACCGGGTCAGCAAGAACGGCAACGTGCTGCTGAACATCGCGCCGATGGCCGACGGCACCATCCCCCAGGCGCAGAAGGACATCCTTCTCGGCATGGGCGACTACCTGAAGCGCTTCGGCGAGTCGGTGTACTCGACCCGCGCCTGGACCGTGTACGGCGAAGGCCCGACGAAGATGGGCGGCGGCGCCTTCACCACTCCGACGGCCGGCACCGCGCAGGACATCCGCTTCACCCGCAACAAGGCGGGCAACGTCCTGTACGCCACCGTCCTGGGCTGGCCCGGCAGCTCGGTGACGATCAAGACGCTCAGCTCGGACCGCGTCAACCTCTCCTCGCTGACCTCGGTGAAGCTGCTCGGCTCCACGGCCGGCACCTACATCGACCTGCCCGCGCCCACGCAGACCTCCTCCGGTCTCACGGTCACCCTGCCGTCCTCGGCGCCCTACACCGCGGGCGCCTACGTCCTGAAGCTGGCCTTCTCCGGCGCCATCCCGACCCTGCTGCCGCTGGCCGGCGCCGCCGCCTTCACGGACGTCAACTACACCGGCGGCTCGGCCCCGTTGCCCGTCGGCGACTACACCGCGGCCGACCTGAGCGCGGCCGGACTGGGCACCCGCACCATCTCCAGCCTGCGCCCCGCCCCCGGCTACCAGGTGATCGGCTACTCCGGCGACAACTTCACCGGCACCGCCTGGACCTTCACCGCCGACAACCCCGACCTCAGGGTCACCGGCAACAACGACCAGATCACCTCGCTCAGGGTCCAGTTCAACCCGTCGAGGTACTTCCGGATCACCAACGTCACCGACGGCCTCGCCCTGGACAGCGGCGGCAACGTCGCCTCCGGATCCAACCTCAAGCAGTGGAGCTGGGACTCCAGCAACAACCTCCAGTGGCAGGCGGTGGACGTGGGCGGCGGCTACTACAAGCTGGTCAACCGCACCAACGGCATGGTCGCCGACGGCTGGGGCAGCACCGCCGACGGCTCCCCGGCCCAGCAGGCGCCGTGGAACGGCGGCTCCAACCAGCAGTGGAAGATCACACCCCGGGGCGGCAACAGCTACACGATCGCCAACCGCACCACCGGCCTGGCCCTCGACGGCGGCGGCAACGTCGCTTCGGGCTCCGTCACCAAGCAGTGGACCAACGGCAGCAGCACCAACCTGCAGTGGACCTTCACCGCCCTGTGAGTCCCGCTCCGCCCTGACCAACGGCCGCGGCGGGCGCCCTCTCGGGCCTGCCCGCCGCCTTCACCACCCCCCCCACATCAGAGCCACCCGACCGGGAGTACACCCATGTCATCAGAGAGAAGACTGTCCCGTCGTACCCTGCTGGGCGCCGCGGGCGCCGCTGTGGCCGCGACAGCGCTGCCCGTGGTCCCCGCTTTGTCGCCCCTGTTGCCGGAGGCAGCCGCCGCGGATCCCCAGACCAATCTGGAGAAGCTGGTGAACATGCGCTTCGGCATGTTCAACCACTTCAACATGGGCACGTTCACCAACGAGGAATGGGCCGCCCCGAACCAGAACCCCGCTCTGTTCGCGCCCACGGCCGTGGACTGCGCCCAGTGGGCCGATGCCGCCGCGGCGGCGAAGATGAGCTACGGCATCCTGACGACCAAGCACCATGACGGCTTCGCCCTGTGGCCGAGCGCCTTCGGCACCCAGAACGTCGCGAACAGCTCCTACCAGCACGACGTGGTGCAGGCGTACTGCGACGCATTCCGGGCCAAGGGACTGAAGGTCGGACTCTACTACTCGATATGGGACCGCACCTTCGGCGTCGAGGCGTGGGAGAGCCGGCACCAGGTGTCCGGGCTCGACACCACGGATGCCATCCAGCCCGGCGACATGACCTTCATCCTCGGCCAGATCACCGAACTGCTGACCAACTACGGCACTATCGACCTCTTCATCACCGACGGCTACGCGTGGCAGATGGGCCAGCAGGCCGTCTCCTACCAGCGGATCCGCGAGCATGTGAAGTCGCTCCAGCCGGACATCGTCATGATCGACCACGGTGCGCTGTCAGTGCCGTTCCTCGGTGACGCGATCTATTTCGAGGAGCCGCTGGGCGTCAGTGCGCCCGCCGGAAACACCTACGCCGCCACGCAGGGGCAGACGATCAGCAACGGTTGGTTCTGGCATCCGGCCACGCCGACCACCGACCCCATGAGCAAGGCATCGATCCTGTCGCATCTGGCCGACCTGGAGCCGAAGTACACCTCGTTCATCCTCAACTGCCCGCCCAACCGTGACGGCAGGCTGGACACCAACATCGTCAACCGGCTCGCCGAAGTCGGGGCGGCCTGGAGCCCGAACACCTCCCGCCCGCCACTGCCGACGCAGATACTGCGCGCCGAGCACCCCGTCACACCGGTCAGCGCCTACGCGACCGCATTCCACACCGGCGAGGGACCCCTCAACGCCATCGACGGACTGAGCGACAGGAACTACGAGACCTGCTGGTCCACTTGGGGCCTGTCCCCGGCCCTGCCCCACTCGATCACGGTCGACCTGGGCGGGGTGTGGAGCAACGTCTCCACCCTGGAGTACCTGCCCAAGCAGTGGAACCGCAGCAACACCACTGACGGCGACATCACCTCTTACACCATCTCCACCAGCACCGACGGCACGAACTTCACCCAGGTCGCCACCGGAACCTGGGCTGGCGACGCCGCCACCAAGGTGGCCGAATGGCCCGCCCGGAACGTGGGCTTCGTACGGCTCCAGGCCAACGCTGCCACTGGCGGCTACGCCAACATCGGCGGTCTCCACATCGGTGGCCGGACCGCCAAGCCGGCTCTGGTGTCAAGGGTCCTTCCGGGGGACGGCACGGTCTACCGCATCGTCAACCGCCAGAGCGGCAAGGTCGTCGATGTGTTCAACTTCGGCACCGCCAACGGCACCAACATCCAGCAGTGGCCGTGGCTGAACAACACCGCGCAGAAGTGGACCTTCGCCTCCACCGGCGACGGCTACTACGAGATCAAGAACGTGAACAGCGGCAAGCTGATGGAGGTGGCCGGACTCTCGCGGGTGGACGGCGGCAACGTGGCCATCTGGTCGGACTCCAACGTCCCCCAGCAGCACTGGACCGTCACGCCCACCGGTGACGGCCACTACTTCCTCATCAACCGCTACAGCGGGCTCTGCCTCGCCGTCGACGAGGGCAGTACCGCCGACGGAGCCAACATCGAGCAGCAGCCGTACGCGTCACTGACACAGCAGCAATGGCAGATCATCCCTTCCTGACCCCGCCCTCCGTCGCCGCTCTTCCTCAACGGCCTGCTGTTGAGGAAGAGCGGCGAGGGACTGTCAAACGACGAGTGGCCCTGTCTCACATTCGGTGGTGACGGAGAGTTGTCAGGGTTGTTGACCTTCATGTGATGGGTGTCAGCGAGCTTGTGCAGACGGTGTTTTCGGGTCTGTCCCCGCTGGTCATGGAGCATGTGGTCGGCGAGGGTGAGCGGATCGTGGTGCGGGCCCGGACGTCGCTGGACACCGCGGTCTGCCCGGTGAGCCGGGTGGTGGTCCGTGGGCGGGTGCGGCGTCTGGTGTGTCCCACGCGCGGCTGCCGCCACACCTTCCGCGAACAGGTGCCAGGGGTGCTGGAGCGATACCAGCGCGCACCGCTCGTCTGACCAGGCAGGTCAAGGCCGTGGTCGAGGAGTTGGCGGGCCGGGCGGGACCACGTTTGCCGGCGATACTCGCGGTGGGCCTGTCCCGTCACACGGCCCTGCGCACCCTGCTGCGCATCCCGTTGCCCACCGGGCGGGTGCCCCGCGTGATCGGCGTCGACGACTTCGCCCTGCGCCGGCGGCACCGCTATGCCACCAGTTTAGAGGTCGTTTTCTCCCGTTGTTTCATCCTGTGATGCGTAGTTGCTCCGGTGATGTCGGGTCGCGCCAGGAGATGGTGGCTTCGCCGGTGAGGCGGCGGGCCATCCGATCGGTCATCGCCAGGTGGATCATGGCTTCCGACCGGTGCGGGTGGGTTTCGTAGTCGCGGACCAGGCGGCGGTGCAGCATCAGCCAGCCGTAGGTCCGCTGCACGGCCCAGCGTTTCGGGATCGGGGTGAACCCCCTGGTTCCGGGGGTGCGTTGGACGATTTCGAGATCGATGCCGAGGGTGGCGGCTTGCTCGAGCAGGGCGCGACCAGCGCTGGAGTCCTGGACGCCGGCGGCGGTGACCAGCACCGCGAGCAGCAGGCCGAGGGTGTCGGTGATGATGCTGCGCTTGCGGCCCGCGATTTTCTTGCCCGCATCGATGCCCTGCGTCCTGGCGGGGACAGAGGTGGAGGTCTTGACGCTCTGGGCGTCGATCACGCAGGCCGAGGGGTGGCGGTGCTTGCCCTGCTGCTGGCGCACCAACTCCCTTAACAGGCCGTTGGGCTGGGCGAAGATGCCGTCGGTCTGCCACTTGGCGAAGTAGCCGTAGACCGTCTGGTGGGGCGGGAAGTCGTGCGGGAGGTAGGCCCACTGGCAGCCGGTGCGGTCCACGTACAGGATCGCGTTCATGATCTCGCGCAGATCGTGCCGAGGCGGCCGGCCGAAGTCCAGGGCCCGGCCCCGGCGCTCGAAGCGCCAGGCGGACAGCACCGGCTCGATCAACTCCCAGCGGGCATCGGACAGATCACTCGGATACGCGCGCCGTTCCGTCATGACCTGGACATACCGCCGATCGGGGGCGTGCACCCTGCCCTGCGGAAGCACGGAACAGACAGGGGCGTCCAGGGATGAGGCAGGCGCAAGCCAACACCGCCCCAGCCCGTCACACCATCTGCACCGACAAGCACGACCGGCTCAGCACCCCAACAGCACCAGATCACCGCCCCTCACAAACACGGATCTACCAGCGCACTGCAGACGAAAACGACGAGGTGACGCCACCGTCTGCGGTGTCCGTACCGTCCCCACCAGGCTGACATCCTGCCACCGCCGGCGCCGTCGAGGCCGCGACGACCGCCATCGCCGAACCGCGCATTCCGTTGCCGTACCGGATGCTGTTCCCTCGAGTCCGAGTTGGACGGAGCGCGGCTCCTTGTCGCCCCTGCTGCATCGTGACGGCTGGGTCGCAGAGTGAAGGAGGCCCGGTGAAGACCTGTGGCTGTGTCGTGGTGGTGTTCCTGGTGCCGCTCTTCGCGTCGGCGTTGCAGCCGACTGAGGAGCATCGCGTTCCGCACGGCTGGTAGCGCGGGAATCATTTGCAGGAAGGGGGGCGTCGCACGTCCGGGCGCGCAAGGAGCGAAGGCCGGGGAGGCGGGAGGCGGGAGCGGGACAGGCCGCGATAGCGGTACGCCGAGGTGTTGGCGGACCTGGTCGAGGACGGGTACGACCGGATGGTCCGCCACGCTCCTCCACCTACGCGTCCCGGTCACGTCGTCGACCGGTGGGCCGTCGATCGTTTCGACCGCTCGGCGTCGTCCACGAACCTGGCCAAGAAGCGGGTCGGCCACCGGCTGGACCGGATGGGGACGGCCGCTCATCCCAAGCACGCGGCCGGCTGCTGTCCGCGGGCACATCGCCGCGGTGGGGCAGGAGACCATGGCCTTCCTGCCCCACCGCCCACAGCTCTGCGTAGGGTCACCCTGTCACTGGATCGTCCAGGCCTGGTTGGACTGGTTCAGAGGCATGAACTGGTCGATGGTGGCTCCGTTCGCGGTCGAGCTGTTGCTCACCTCCAGGATCTGCTTGCTCTCGAAGTTGCGGATCAGGTATCCGCCAGTGGTCGGCTCGAAGTACCACAGCTGGTTGTTGCTGCCGTTGTAGGTGCTCTGCTGCAGCGCGGTGCTCCTCCAGTGGCTGGCCCAGCCGAAGTCGAGGACCTTGCCGCTGTTCCTGTTCACGATCTTGTTGAGCTGCCCGCTGACCGGAACGATGTTCCACTGCTGGTTGGCTGACCCGGCGTTCGGCCACTGGATGACGCTCGCGCCGTCGGCGGTGGACGCGCCGTTGACGTCCATCACCAGGCCGCTGTTGACGTTCTTGATCGAGTAGTAGGTCGACGGGTTGGTGTTGGGCGTGCCGGTCGCGTCCTCCAGGGCCCCGCCCGCCCGCTGCACGGAGAAGTCCGTGATGTAGAAGTAGGCCCCGTCGGTCTTGGCGACGCGGACGTAGCGGAAGGCCTGGCGGACGTTGATGTCACCGGTGAGGGTGGCCGCGAGCGGCAGGGTGCTGGTCTGGCGTCCCACGACGGTGTACGTGGCGAAGGACGGGTCGTTGGACGCCCGGACCTCGAAGTTGCCCCGGGTCGAGGACTGATCCATGTCCTGGCGCGTGGTCAGGGAGAACTGTCCGAGTTGGTAGGCCTGCCCCAGGTCGACCTGCCACCACGCCGAGGTGTCGCTGCCGGTCGGCGACCAGCCGGTCGTCCCGTTGTTGTCGACGGCGCTGGAGGGCGGGGTGTTCGAACCGAAGACCGACGACGCGGACGCCGACTTGTTGTAGGCGAGGTTGAGCTTCGCCGCCAGCCCCTGGTAGGCGGACTCGAGACCGGAGGCCTTGATGACCGAGTCGCCGGACGTCGTGTTGTTGGTGAGGGTGACGTTGGAGCCGTTGGCGTTCTGGTTGACGAGACCGTCTGTCTGCGACAGCACGTTGTTCGAGAGGGTCATGTTGTTCGACCCCTCGTCCGTGTAGAGGCCGGCGACGGCATTGCCACAGGCGGTCGGCGTTCTCACCACGTCGTGGACGTAGTTGCCGTTGATGACGGTGCCCGGGTCGTTGGAGAGGTGGTAGATGGCGGCCGAGTCGCACAGCCGGTTCATCACGTTGCCGAGCCGGTTGTAGCTGATGCTGTTGTTGCCTTCGGCGTTGGCCGCCGACTGCCAGCCCCAGCCCAGCGAGATCCCGGCCCACGGAGTGTCGGAGATGTCGTTGTGGTCGATGGTGGTGCTGTTGACGAAGCCCGCGTCGATGCCCGCGGTTCCGAGGTAGTCCTCACCGATCTGGGTGATCAGGTTGTTCTTCACCGTGACGTTCTTGACCACCTCCCGGGCGTCCTCACCTGCCGGTGAGGTGGGCGGGTTGTAGACGGTGTGCATCTCCACGGTCGGGTCGGAGAACTTGCCGACCATGATCCCGTTGCCGGCGATGTCGTAGATGAGGTTCCCGGTCACGGTGCTGTCGTGGACACCGTGGGACAGGTCGAGGGCGGTGGCCCCCATCTGCGTGAAGGTGTTCCCGGTGAAGGAGACGCGGTCGGCGTCCGCCGCCTGGACGCCGGCCGGCGGGCGGCCCACGTACTGGTGGTTGGAGGTGTCGGCGGAGATGTTGTAGTTGCCGCCCTGGCCGTTGAGGTAGCCGTTGTCGGTCGCTTCCATCCAGGTGGTCCCGGTGAAGGTGATCCCGGAGAAGCGCAGGTCATGGACGGGGCTGTCGAGGCTGGTGCCCTTGATGTCGAAGAGCGTCTTGATCGTGGGCGCCTGCACGGAGGCGGTGGACATGTCCTCGCCGGGGCGGGGCTTGTAGTAGACGGTCTGCGCGGCCGTGTCGACGTAGAACTCGCCCGGTTCGTTGAGGAACTCATGGGCGTTCTCGAAGTGCAGGGGGGAGCCGTCGGAGAGCTGGGGCCAGGGACGCGGGAAGAGGATGCCCGCCTCGTGGTCCTGGATCGACACGTTCGCGATGCCGCCCGCGGAGGTGAACGACTTCAGCCGCAGGTAGTTCTCGCCCCACTGCGTCTCCAGCATCATCTCGACCTGGTTGAGGTTGCTCCAGTTGGAGATCTGCGAGCTGAGCACCTTCAGCAGCTTGTTGGGCTTGTCGCTGCCCTGGAGTTGGAAGTCCGTGCCGACGTCGGGGAAGCGGGCCCGGGTGGCGCGGACCCCGTTCACGTAGAGCTGCCGGAAGTTGAGGCTGCCCACGGACGCCTTGTACTCGCCGTTGGTCGACGCGGTCCACCCGGTGATTGCCTTGCCACCGGTGATGACGGGCGTCTCCCCGTTGTAGGCCTGGTAGGTGACCGTGTGGCCGTTCGAGCCCGAGTCGCTGGTGCCGAAGGTGATGGGGGCGGTGAGGGAGTAGGTGCCGCCGCGCAGGTTCACGGCGATGTCGTCGCTCATGTTCGCGTTGACGGCGCGGACCGCGGCCTGGGCGGCCTGTACGGTCTTGAACGCTGTGGCAGTGCTGGTTCCCGAATTGCTGTCGCTGCCGTTGGCCGGGTCGACGTAGAAGTTCATCGTCGCCGCGTAGGCAGGTTGGGCGGGCAGTACGGCTGCGAAGACGACAGCCGCTGCGGCGAGTGCCGTCGCTGCCCCCGCTCCTCTGCGTAGGGGTCTCATCTGTTGTGTGTCCCTCCTCGGAACCCCCGCTACTTATGAGTGCTATTTATCGGGGTCGGATGGTGTCCTGGTCAGGTGATAGGCATACTTATTTTTCTCGGGCGTAACATCGTCGACATGGAGAATCATCGTTTTCGCCCTGTGATGACTTGATCTGTCCAGATGAGGGAGCGGTCATGGGCTGCGAGTGACCTTGGCGATTACCTGCTGCTGTGGCCCAGTAGACGGCCTGTCTCAGAAAATGAGTAGTACTTATATGGGAATCTGCCATCGGTGATCACCGGTCGCGAAGGTGCTGGGCACGTTGAGGTGGTCGGTGGCCTCTTGTCCGAGCCTCTGTGGCACGCGACGACATCCAAGTGCTCCCGAGAGACCGACCAGTACGGCCCATGAGCCTCGTGATGGTGTTCGCTCACGGACGGACGCAAACGCAGGAAGACGGTGGCGGGGGAGGCGTACGAGCCGCGGTCAAACTGCATACCGACGTGTGGGTGGAAGAAGCAGGTGCCGGGGCTGCAGTTGGAGAACAACTGGGAGAACCTGTCCAACGCCGCCACGAACTCCACGCAGAACCAGACCAGCCCGAACTGTCCTATCGGCAACGGCGGTTCACGACGATGCAGGCGACCGACGCCCAGCTGGCCGTGGCGCTGAGGAAGTAGAGCGCGCCTCACCCAGCGGGGGTCCCGCGCCGACCGGGGCGCGGGGCCCTGTCTTCGAGGACGGTGTGTCGCGCCCGGCCCGGACCATCCGGAAACAGGGCCGTCCAGCCCGACCCTCCGATCAGGGATGTCAGGGCCAGGTGCCCGAAGTGGCGCCCCGCCGGCTCCAGCACGGAGCGGCCCGAGAGAAGCGGAGTAGACCAGCGGGGCGCACCTCGGTCTGCGCGGAGCCCTGAGCGGAGGACGATCCGCCCGCCGAGGCCGCTGTCCCGTCCGCGGAGGACCAGGGACTGCGGCTTCGACAGGCGGCGACCCCGGGGAGGCTCGCCTCCGGTGTGCCCCGGCATCTGCACCCGGTTCATCCAGAGACCAGAGCGGTCCACTTCTGGTTGGAGCCGTTGTTGCAGTCCCACAGCTGGAGTTGTGTGCCGTCGGCCGTGGAGGAGCCGGGAACATCGAGGCAGCGGCCGGAGGCGGGGTTGCGGTAGCCGCCGTTGTAGACCTGCCAGACCTGGTTGGAGCCGCCGTGGCACGTCCACAGCTGGACCTTGGTGCCGTTGGCGGTGGCCCCACCGACAGTGTCGAGGCATTTGCCCATGGAGCGCAGGGTGCCGTCAGTGTAGGAGGACCAGTACTGGTTGGCGCTGTCTCCACAGCTCCATGTCTGGACGACGGTCCCGTCGGCGGTGCCCGCCCCGCTGACGTCCAGGCACTTGCCGGCGACGCCGGACTGTACGTGTGCGGGGGCCGGGGCGGGGTTCCTCAGCCACCCGGCGTTGTCCGCGGCCTGAACGCCGCGGTGGAAGGCGTCGGCCATCTTCTGGTAACCGGCGTCGTTGGGATGCAGGGGATCGGCCAGATCGGCTGTGGTCAGGCTGCTCATGTCGACGTACGCGACATGCTTGCCCGCCGCTTGGGCGTCACTGACGATGCGGGGGACGGCCTGGTTGTACGCGCCCCGGAACTGTTCCTCCGAGGTGCTGGTGGACACGACGAGTGAGGCGACGAGCACGGTCGCGTCGGGAACGGCGGCGGTGATCTGGCTGACCAGGGACTTCAGCCGTGCGATGGCGGTGTCGACCTCGGAGGCCCCCTGGAGGTCGTTGGTACCGATGTGCAGCATCACGGCGTTGGGCCGGTAGCGGGTCAACGAGGCGTCCGCGAGGGCGGCGATCTGGTCGATGCGGTATCCGGAGTGACCCTCGTTGTCGGGGTCGGACATCGTCCCGCCTCGCAACGTACCGACGAAGTCCAGAGGATGGCCGTCCGCCGCCAGCTGGCTCCACAACGGACTCCGGTAGCCGTTGCCCGTACTGCTCCCCACGCCCCACGTGATCGAGTCGCCCAACGGCATGACTCGCAAAGGCGTGTTGGGGGCGGCGGAGGCGGGGGTCACACCTGACACCGTCGCCCCGAGCGCGGCGGCGACAAGGGCGACGAGTAACATCCGGGGCTTTACCATGCAGCGTCCTCTTCTACGAGTGAATGCCGAACACGGTCGACGTGCGGCAGGGCTTCCTGGAGGTGGTCGGCGCAGGTCGGATGAGGGGCTTCTCCCGCTCGTCCCACACGCGGACCGCCCGTCCACGCGTGGGACCGACCGCCCCTCGCGCCCGTTCACCGCGATGGGGGTCAGCGCTGCAGGGTGAGCAGGCCCGGCCGGTACGGCAGTTGAATGTAGGGGGTGCCCGACGGGGTGTTGGGGGACAGGCCCTGGTAGAGCAGTTGCAGGTTGCACGGGTCGATGGTCATGGTCTGGTCGGGGTTGTTGCGGACCAGGTCACCGTGGCTGATGTCGTTGGTCCAGGTGGCACCGCTGTTGGCCTTGCCCGCGAAGGGGTTGCTCTCGGTGGCGGCCTGCGGGGTCCACGGGCCGTTCAGGCTGGAGGCCGTGAACGAGCGGAAGAACCGCTGTTCACTCGCGCCGCGAGCTTCGACGATCATGAGGTACTGGTTCTGGTCCTGCACCTTGTAGACCTGCGGCGCCTCGAACAGGTTCTTCACCGTGTCGGTCATGACCGTCGTGTACGACGAGCCGAAGCTGGCCGGGAAGTTCCCGATCGGCATGGCCGACCTGTAGATCTTGCCGTTGTCACCGGCGAAGAACAGGTACATGTTCTGGCCGTCGGCGATCAGGGTCGGGTCGATCGCGCTGCCGTCGGGGACGCTGCCGGTGAACAGAGGTTGTGCCGCGGACCAGCCGTTGGGGTTGGTGGGATCACTCGACGTGCGGTAGACGAACGGCCATTGGGTGCCCCACCCGTTGGATGTCAGCACCCAGATGTTCTTGGGCGCGAAGTAGAACAGGGTGGGAGCCACCGCGCCCTGGCTCATCAGGGTCTGGCCGGCCGAGGCCATGTCCGACCAGTTCGTGAAGGGGCTGAACGCCATCGACTTCCACGACGACCCGTCCGAGACGGTCGCGTAGACGAGGTGCCTGCCGTTGTAGGTCACGGTGGTGAAGTCCTTCAGGGCGGCCCACCCGTTCGCCGGCTGCGCCAGCGGGCCGGTCGAGGTCCACCGGTAGGCCGACGGAAGGGCGCACGCGGCACCCGGCTGCGCGGACAGGCCGGTCCACTTCTGGTTGGCCGCGCCGTTGCAGTCCCAGAGTTGCACGGCCGTACCGTTGGCCGTGGCGCCACCCGACACGTCCAGGCACAGTCCGGACTCCACGGCGACGATCGTGCCGTCGGAGTCGACCCGCCACTGCTGGTTGGTGCCGCCGCTGCATGACCAGATCACCGGCCGAGTGCCGGCCGTGGTGGCGTGGCCCGGAACGTCGAGGCACTTGTTGCCGTACACGGTCAGCTGATTGTTGTCCGTGAGGGTCCACTGCTGGTTGGTCCCGCCCCAGCAGTCGTAGATCTGCAGGTTCGTGCCGTCGGTCTGAGCGGCTCCCGGCACGTCGAGGCACCGGCCGGAGCCGACGCCGCGCACAGTGCCGGTGGTGGCTGCCTGCGCCGGAACGGCCACCAGTAATGCCGCTACAGCGGTGAGGGCCGCGAGCACCACGGACAGATGCCTGCGGCCTGGTGTGCGTCTGAGCATGGAGTCCTCTTTCCAGAGTGCGGGATTCCGGTCCGGCCCGTCCGAACTGGCGGGGCCGGTGGTGCGGTGCAGTCGAGACGTGTTCGGGATATCGAACAATGATCGAAGTGTCGCGCAAGTGGCAGACGGAGTACGGGAAGATCTACTTCAGGTGTGGAAGCGCGGTCGGGCCTCGCTCATCGATCCACTCCACTCATACATGGGATGGATTAGCGGGTACGAGCGTGGATGTGTCCAGCCCTGCGGCAGAAATTTCCAGCTTCAGGCCATCGGAAGTCTGATTCGCTTCTCGGACAACCATGTCAAACATGGGGTGTCCTGAAGAAGGGGTGTAGGTAGCGTGAGCGCGTGCAGGCGGAGTGACGTTCACGGCGACCTCACCGGACGGTCCTCGCCCCGCCTCGCCCCGCCGCGCCGCCGGGCGGAGAGGGGTGAGTTTCCGAACCCGCCGGAGGTCTCGGAAGCTGCGCCGGTGCATGCTATGTGCCGCCGAAGCACCCCCGGCACGTCAGGCAGGGAAAAGTTTTCGGCCCGAAGGCAACCTTTGCGGTGCTGGTGACCACAAGGAGTCGGATCCGGCCAGTTTCGGTGGCCGTGATCGGTTTTTCCTCTGTGAACGGTATGCAAGGAGAGCACTTCCCCATGAAGAACACCACGCACGGCAGGCGCCGCGGGCGTCACCGCCATCGCTGGACGGCCACCGCCGTGCTGCTCGGCGCGCCCCTCGCTGTCGTGCCGTATCTCCTTTTCGTGCAGGAGGACTCGCAGGCCGCGACGGTCGACGGCAATGTCTACTACGAGCTGGTTTCCGTGCGCAGCGGCAAGGTGCTGGACGTCAACGGCTTCTCCACCGCCGACGGCACCCGTATCCAGCAGTGGACCGACCAGAACACCACCAACCAGCAGTGGAAGCTGAAGTCCACAGGGGACGGCTACTACGAGTTGGTGAACCGCAACAGCGGCAAGGCGCTGGGCACGACGGGCAACTCGACCGCCCAGGGGGCCGCCGCTGAGCAGCAGACCGAGAGCTCCGCCACCTCCCAGGAATGGAAGATCAGCGAGGTGAGCGGTTCCGATGCGGTCACGTTGACCTCCCGCAGGAGCGGCCAGGTCCTGGACGTCTCAGGGGGGTCCACGGCCAACGGCGCGGCAGTCATCCAGTATCCGAGCCGGGGCAGCACCAACCAGCAGTGGAAGCTGGTCAAGACGGCCGACCCCTTGGCCGGTGGAGCCGGCAGCGCGGACGCCAAGCCTGCGTCCGGACCGTACGTGTGGAAGAACGCCCAGGTGGTGGGCGGCGGTTACGTCACGGGACTGGTGTTCAACCCGCGTGAGAAGGGTCTGCTGTACGCGCGTACCGACATGGGCGGCGCCTACCGCTGGGACACCGGGGCCGAGCAGTGGATCCCGCTGACCGACTGGATCGGCGAGAAGGACTGGAACCTGCTGGGCATCGACTCGCTGGCCACCGACCCGGTCGACCCCAACCGGCTCTACCTCGGCACGGGCACCTACACCAACGACTGGGCGGGCAACGGCGCGATCCTGCGCTCGACCGACCAGGGCCGCACCTTCCAGCGCACCGACCTGCCCTTCAAGCTGGGCGGCAACGAGGACGGCCGCGGAGCGGGCGAACGGCTCGTGGTCGACCCCGCGAACCACGGCACCCTGCTGCTGGGCACCCGCAAGAACGGCCTGTGGCGCAGCACCGACTACGGCGTGACATGGAGTCAGGTCTCCTCGTTCCCCGTCAAGGACGGGGCGGGCAGCGGCGGGGGCATCTCCTTCGTGACCTACGGCCCGGCCGGCAGCAAGACGGTCTACGTCGGTGTCGCCGACAAGTCCACCTCCCTGTACCGCTCCACCGACGGCGGCAGCACCTGGCAGGCCGTCCCCGGCCGGCCCACCGGTCAGATGCCCCAGCACGGCGTGGTCTCCGGCGACGGCTCGCTGTACCTGACGTACACCGACGCCCTCGGACCCAACGGCGTGACGGCGGGTTCGGTGTGGAAGTACACGCCGGCCGGCGGGGCATGGAAGAACGTCTCGCCGTCCAACGGCGGTTACGGGTTCTCCGGTCTGGCCGTCGACCCGCAGAAGCCGTCCACGGTGATGGTCACCACCCTCGACCGCTGGTGGCCCCAGGACGAGCTCTACCGCACCACCGACGGCGGTACGACCTGGAAGGCACTGGCCGACAAGTCGGTGCGGGACGCCTCAGCCGCTCCCTACATCGGTACCGGCATAGGCCACTGGATGACCGCCCTGGCCATCGATCCCTTCGACTCCGGGCACGTGCTGTACGGCACCGGCAACGGCATCTGGCGCAGCAAGGACGCAAGCGCCTCCGACAGCGGCGGCACCAGCCACTGGACGCCGGGGGCCGAAGGGCTGGAGGAGACCTCGCTTGCGGACGCCATCGCCCCGCCCGGCGGCGCCACCCTCATCACCTCCATGGGCGACCAAGGCGGTTTCCGGTACGGCGGCTCCCTGACCGAGGAGCCCGCCGGACGGCTGAAGAACCCGCTGATGAGCAGCAGCACCGACATCGATTTCGCCCAGTCCAACCCCTCGATGATGGTCCGCGTCGGCCGTGGCGGCGAGCAGGACGGCGCCTACTCCACCGACGGCGGCAGCAGCTGGAACGGCTTCAAGGCGGAGCCGGTCAGCAGCTCCCAGATGGGCCATGTCGCGCTTGCGGCGGACGGCTCCGCCATCATCTGGACCGAGGACGGTCAGGCACCGTACCGCTCGACCAACAAGGGCTCGAGCTGGTCGAAGGTCAGCGGCCTGGGCACCGACGCCGAGGTCGTCGCCGACCGCTCCTCGGGCAGCACCTTCTACTCCCTGTCCCACGGCACGCTCTACGCCAGCACCGACGGTGGCGCGACCTTCACCGCCCGGGCCGGTAACCTGCCCTCCGGCCGGCTCACGGCCGTCCCCGGCATCGCTGGGGACCTGTGGATCGCCGGCGGTGACAAGGGGTTGCTGCACTCCACCGACGGCGGCCGCACCTTCACCACCCTGACCACGGTGAAGTCCGCCTCCGCCCTCGGCTTCGGGAAGGCCGCACCGGGCGCCGATTACCAGGCTCTGTACCTGATCGGCACGGTCAAGGACGTCACCGGAGTCTTCCGCTCCACCGACAAGGGCGCCACCTGGCTCCGCGTCAACGACGACGCCCACCAGTGGGGCGCCGTCGGCAGCGTCGGCGTCATCACCGGCGACCCCGACACCTTCGGCCGCGTCTACATCGGCACCAACGGACGCGGTCTGCAGTACGGCGACCCGTCCTGACCCCGATGCTCGGGCGGGGAGCAGGCACACCAGCCTGTGGCCCCGAGTATCCGCGGCGGCGTCGTAGTGCGTCGCCCCGGACCCGCAGTGAAAGTCCATGAAGCAAGAAACCCCGGCCGCCGTGCGGCCGGGGTTTCTTCGAGGAGGTGAGTGTCGGTCAGCAGGTGGAGCGCCCGCTCCTGAACGGCTCGTCTCCGCTCCGGCAGACCGCACCCGATCACGAGCACGGTCGCGATCACTGGGGTCGGGGTAGGCCGCCCGGGAGCATTCCAGGGTGGTGGTGGACGCGTAGGGCGTCACGTTCGCGCACTCCACGGTGCGGGCATAGCCCTGTCCATGTACCCCCTATTCGGCGTGGTCGGCAGCGTGAGCGGATCCGGGCCGAAGGTATCCCCTCCCAGTGATCATCGCCGTCAGCGTGGCGATGTCTGTCAGCGGTTGACTTCAAGATTCGCCATGACGAGCAGGGCGCGCAGGAGGTGGGTGGCGCGGATGGCCTCCGTGCTCGCTCGCAAGTCAAGTGCGTCGCATAGTGGTTCCGGTCAGGAACCCGAGCCGCCGCAGCATCGTCATCCTTCCATCATCCCGACGGTCGCACGTTCCTCGGCGACGCTCTCCTGGCCCTTCTGCTTGAGTACAAACGCGGTGACGAGGGCGGCGACCACCAAGAAAGCGGCGGAGATGTGGAACGCCGTCCGGTGCCCGTGGGACCTGAGCAGCGAGTGCTGCCGCACGGCCGTTTTATCCCGGCGTCGGCGCCGGCGTCGGTCGGTGGGCGACTGGTTGGTCAGAAGCTGCTCTCGCTCTTGTTCTTGAGGTTGTTCACCCAGTTCTGGAGTGAGGCGTCGAGGGCTGTCTGCAGGAAGGCCGTATTGGCCACGACCGGGGCGCCGGTCCAGGACTCCTCGGTGTGCACGAGCACACCGTCCTTGACGGGGGTGAAGGTCCACACGTGGATCGCGTCGATGCCCTGGGCCGGGCCGCCCCAGGCCAGGCACTTGCCGTGCTTGACCTTCTTGACGGTGGAGGTGATGTCCAGGCCCTCGGTGGCCCAGCGGAACACCGAGCCGGAGCGCAGCGGGCCGGGGGTGTCCTTGACCAGTGAGGTGACGCCGGGCTGCCAGGTGGGCCAGTTCTCGACGTCCGTCTGCACCTTCCAGACGGTGTTCAGCGGCGCGTGGACCACGATGCTCTTGCGGCTGATCACCGGTGCGGTCTCGTCGGGGTGGACGCCGCCGCAGGTCAGTGACTGGTTGGAGGAGGCGCTCTCCTGGTGGCGGTCGTGCGACTGCTCGTTCGAGTGGCCGAAGGCCAGACCGGAGGCGCCAAGGATGAGGACCCCGGACAGGGCGGCGAGCGGGATGGCCGTGAAAGCGCGCATGGCGTGTTCCTTCGAGTGGAGACCGAGATGAGCACCCGGAAGACCGGGTGCAACCGAGAACCGTTACAGCTGCTCGCTTCTGTTAGAGGCTGTAACTGTGGCTACGAGCTAACGCAACCCATACGATCGACAGCGCCGACGGTGTGAGCAGGGGACCCGCGAGACCTTGGACCGCGCGAGCGGCGATGAGCATGCCGTCCGGGACGGCGAGGCCGGTCACCAGCGAAGCAAGCCCGAAGAGGACCACGGCGATGATGAACCACCGCTTGCGTCCGAACAGTTCGGCGAGGCGTCCGCCGAGCAGCAGGAAACCGCCGGATACCAGTGTGTATGCAGTGACGACCCACTGGAGGTTCTCTGGGCTGAGGCCGAAGGAACTCTGGATCGAGGGCAGCGCGACGTTCACGATCGTCGTATCGAGGATCACGATGAACTGCGCGAGCGCGACCAGGACGAGGCCGCCCCCATCCGTCCATCCGGCGCGTTGCAGTCGAAGACATCGGTATTGACTCAATTCTTGGAAAGGGCTGGGCCGTATCCGGCCGGGTGTGGGGCGGCTGCTGAGTCTGCGGGCCCATGCCGGCGGTCAGTAGCCAGGTGAAGCTTGCTGCCCGCCTCTGGAGCACTGAAGGAGAGCGGATTTCTGCCGGAGATTCCGCCGACGCCAGTAGCAGTGGCGGTTCTCCCGCCCAACCGGTCTCGATGGTCTGCCCGTTCTGTTCTTCAGGGCCGGTGACCCGGCCCCGCCGGTGTCAGGACCAGGCGATCTCGCCATGGCGGTCGACGAAGCGTCCGGTGCCGACGCCGGGCTCCTCGGTGGCGAGGGCGACGATCGCGTCCGTGCCCTCGGTGACGGTTTGGGGGCCGCTGTGACCGTTGAGGTCGGTCGCGGTGTAGCCGGGGTCGGCGGCGTTGACGCGAATGCCCTTGAGCCCCTTGGCGTACTGCGTGGTCAACATCGTCAGCGCCGCCTTCGAGGAGGCGTACAGGGGCGCGATGACGTGCGACTCGGACCGGCCGGGGTCGTGGGTGAAGGCGAGGGAGCCCATGCCGCTGCTCACGTTGATGATTACAGGGTCGTCCGAGCGGCGCAGCAACAGCAGGAACGCGGTGGTGGTGCGGACGACGCCGATGACGTTGACGTCGAGGACGGTGCGGGCGTCCGCGGCGGTGAGGTCGCCGGGATCGCCGAAGGGTCCCTGTACCCCCGCGTTGTTGATCAGGACGTCGATCCTGCCCTCGTGCTCGGCGACGTCCGCGGCGGCGGCGGCCACGGACGCGTCGTCGGTCACATCGACGGGGACGAAACGTGCGCCCAGCGCGGCGGCTGCCTCCTCACCCCGCTCACGGTCGCGGGCTCCCAGGAGAACGGTGTGACCGCACGCGATGAGGCGGCGGGCGGTCTCGCGGCCGATGCCCTTGTTGGCTCCGGTGATGAAAGTGATCGTCATGCCTTCGATGGTTGCCTGGACGAGGGAGCTGGACCAGGGACGCTTCGACGGTGGGAAGACCAGTACCACCCTTGCGCCCCCGCATGGGATCGGGGATGCAGGAGGATGAAGAGCATGACGACGACACCCCCCGGGACCGGACTGGGCGCGGCGATCCGCACATGGCGGAACCGGCTGCCCCCGTCGGCCGCCGGGCTGCCGGTCGTCCGCAAGCGCCGGGCGGCTGGGCTGCGGCGCGAGGAACTGGCCGACCTTGCCGGAGTCTCGGTCGACTACGTCGTGCGCCTGGAGCAGGGGCGGGCCACGACACCCTCGGCGTCGGTGGTGGCGTCCCTGGCGCGCGCCCTCCAGCTGTCCACCGCCGAGCGGGACCATCTCTACAGGCTGGCCCGGATCGTGCCGCCGGCGGACGGCACGATATGCGACCATCTCCCGCCCGGCATGCAACGAGTGCTCGTCCGCCTCGGAGACGTATCGGCTGCCGTGTTCGCGGCCGACTGGCAACTGGTGTGGTGGAACCACGGGTGGGCCACCCTGCTGGGCGACCCCTTGGCCACGCCGCCGCGGATGCGCAACTTCGCCCGCGACAGGTTCCCGGTGGCCGCCGATCACACCCCCCTCGCGCTGTGGCCAGTCACCGATACGGACCCCGACACCACCGACGCCGCCCTCGTCTCCGACCTGCGCCGCGCCACCGGCCGCTTCCCCCGGGACAGTCGCCTGGCCGCGCTGGTCCGCGACCTGAACGCAGGCAACGAGAGGTTTGCCGAGTTGTGGGCGAAGGGAGAGGTGACCGCGAACCGCGAGGTCCGCAAGACGGTCGACCACCCGTCGGTGGGCCCGGTCATGGTGGACTGCGATGTCCTGACCGACGGCGACACCGAGCTCAAGATCGTCATCATGACCGCCGCGCCGGGCAGCGAGGACGAGACCAAACTCCAGCTCACCACCGTAGTCGGCCCACCGGCCGGCACGCGCAACTGATCCGCCCCGCGCGTCGGCCGACCGGCGGCCCACGGTCCCCTGTCAATCGCTTCGCGCCGTGGGGAACTGTTCAAGCGGCCAACTCCACGGAGGGGGTCGGCCGTGGGGCACGGCGCGACGAGACGCCCTTGGCCAATCGCCGGACCCGTCGAACACGGCCTGAACCTCGTCAGCTCGCCGATTCTTGCTCGCTGCGGCTGGGCGCCCTTCTACGATCCAGTGCATGGATCCCGAACTACTGGAACGGATCACCGCGCGGCGCGCGGAACTGGATGAACTCGAAGAGCAGCTCGCCAAGCAGCTGGCGGAGGTACGGGCCGAGCGGAATGAACTCGCCGTCGCCGAACGCGTCCTTGAACGGGTGAGCGAACAGCTTGCCGACGAACGGGCCTCGGTCACGCCGGCGCCCGGGCAGGTGGGCGGACGAGCGGTGATGCTGATCCCGCACCGCACGTCAGGCGTGGAGGAGAGCACACTCCCGCCGGACCGGTCATGGCCCGGCAGGTCGGCGACGGGCTAGGAACGGCGTTGACCTTCACGTCCTTCAGTTCCTTGGCGTACTGCGTAGTGAGCATTGTGACCGCGGCCTTCGAGGCGCAGTAAAGGGGCAGGGCATACTGCGACTCGATCCGCGCCGGGTCCTGGGTCATGCTGAAGGAGCCCATCCCGCCGGACACATTGACGATGACGGGGTTCGTCGACTTGCGCAGCAGCGGGAGGAAGGCGTGCGTGACGCGCACGATCCCGACGACGTTGACGTCGAGCACGGCGCTCACGTCGGCCGCGGTGTAGTCCTCGACGGGGCCGACCTTGCCGAGGACGCCGGCGTTGTTGACCAGGACGTCGATCGTTCCCTCATGCGCGGCGACATCCGCGGCCGCGGCCTGGACCGAGGCGTCGCCGGTCACGTCGATCTGAACGAACCGGGCGCCGAGCGACTCGGCCGCGGCCCGACCGTGCTCACGGTCGCGGGCACCGAGGAGGACGGTGTGCCCCGCCTCGACGAGGCGACGAGCGGTTTCAAAACCGAGGGACTTGTTGCCCCCGGTGATGAACGCGGTGGTCATGCCGGCTCCTCCTGGTCCGAACAGCACAGTCGTGCGCTGTTCACGCACTCCATGCTGAGTCCCTGGGAGGGTTGGCGGGAGCTACGGGACTTCCTGGTACCGCGCGTACCACCCAGCAGCCTGGTCCTCCGGATGAGGTGGAACGCGGGCCCTCATCCCTTGGGAGACATCTTATGGACGCCAACGGCCGCAAGGAATTCGAGTTTGCTGCGGGCGTCGGTGCCTGGCTGCGGCGTGTACACCACGAGACGGAGGTTCGTGTCCTGGGTGTTGAGGATGTCGGAGTTCATGGCGATGTCTCCGACGTCCGGGTGCTGGACCAATTTGTGCGCACTCTGGTGACCGCCCACTGCTCGGCGGTTCCACAACTCGCAGAACCGTGGGCTGAGGTTCAGCCTCGATACCAACGCCGTGAGGTCGGGATCGTCGGGGTACCGGCTCGTCGTCGCGCGCAGGTCGGCGACAAGGGACTCCTCGAATGCCGCCCGCTCGGCCGCCGTCTGCCGGACCCGGGGCAGCTCACCCAGGAACTGCCAGACCAGGACGTTGCGGTCTCCCACACCGCGGACCGTGGGATCGCCGAACGTGGCCGCGAACAGCGGATTCCAGTGCAGCAACTGCCAGGTGGCGTCGTAGATCGCCAGCGGGTTGCCGGCGAGCTGGTCCACGATCCGGTACAGGCTCCCCGGGATCATTCGCGGAACCCGGCTCGGATCCGCCGCATGACCGGCCATGCGCAGAAGGTGAGCCTGCTCATCGCCGGACAGGCGCAGGGCGCGAGCCAGGGCCGAGCAGACCTGCGCCGACGGCGTCGCCACCCGTCCCTGCTCCAGCCGCACCACGTACTCGACCGAGATGCCGGCCAGCGTCGCCAGCTCCGCGCGTCGCAGACCGGGGACCCGACGGGGTGAACCGTGCGCAAACCCCACCGCCGCGGGGTCCAGCCGGTCCCGCCACGCCCGCAGCGCGGCACCTAGTTGATCCATACACAGCATCCTCCCGCACACCCCGCCCCGCTGGGTGGTACGCGCTGTACCAGGAAGGCCCGTAGCTTCCGCCGACGCTCCCCGAGGGCTCAGTGTCGAGTCGTGAACGGCGCACAACGATGCTGTTCGGAGTCAGGAGGAGCAAGCATGACCACCACGTCGAACCACTACGTCACCGTGCTGTGGGAAGCCCGGGCCAAAACCGGGAAGGAAGCCGCGATGAAGGCGTTCATGACAGCCGCCGTCACCGCATCGCGCCACGACGCGGGCAACATCGACTACGAGGCCCACCAGGTCGAGGGCCAACCGGGCGCATTCGTCATCTTCGAGCGCTGGGAGAGCCGGGAGGCCCTCGAAGGCCACCTGCAGGCGCCCCGCATGCAGGACCTGGTACCCCAACTGCTGGAACTGATGGACGGCAGCGTCGAGGACGGGATCCGCTTCCTGCGACCGTTCCGCCCGGCACAGTAGGCCGACCCTGAGTGCGGCGGCCGTGATCGTCATCCTTCGACGCTGAGTGGTTTCGAGCAGCAAGACGGCAGCGCCGGCACGGCCGTCCTTCGTGATCACTGAGCGTAGAGACTCCATGATCACGTGGACCCGTGCCTGCCCTGCATCCTCCCCACACCCGATGTCTATTGCCGGTCGCTCTAAGCGCTGGGCGAGATGCCTCAGCGCACCGGCTGTCCGAACCACTGGATCAAGGAGTCGACGAGCTCTGCCGGGGCCGGTACCTCTCCCGAGAGGCGCGCGGCGTCCTGGGTCGTCTGGGCCCAGCATATGTAGCCGTCCGGGCGGACGAGGAGGGCGCCGACGACGGATCCCGACACCGTCATCTGGGGTGTGCGGACCACATCGACTCGGTCGGCCCACTGTGTTGCCGTCGTGGCGTCGCTGTCGGCGTTCGTCAGGAGCAGCCCTTTGCCGGTACGCAGGAGCACACTGGTGCGCTGGGGCTTGCCGTTGGCCGTCACTTCGGTGTCGGGCAGCCGGGCGCCGGCGAGGTGGTGATGCTGGCCGGCGATCGGGTAGTGGATGCCGAGGCCGGACACCATTCCGGCGAGATGGCGGTTGACGTCCGGAATGCTCATCAGCGTGGTGAACAGTTCGCGCATGGCTTCCACGCGCTCGTCGGCGGCCGAGGTGGTGTCGAGGAACAGGCTCTGGGCGCGGGTGTTGTGCAGTACCTGTGCGGCGACGGGGTGCCGCTCCAACTGGTAGGTGTCCAGGAGTCCTTCGGGTGCCCAGCCCTTCACCTGCGCGGCCAGTTTCCAGCCGAGGTTCATCGCGTCCTGCACGCCGAGGTTCAAGCCCTGTCCACCGGCGGGACTATGAATGTGTGCGGCGTCTCCGGCCAGCAATACCCGATCCACCCGATACTGCTCGGCCTGCCGGGAGGCGTCGCCGAAGCAGGAGACCCATCGGACCTCCGCGATCTGGGCCTTGTCCCCGTAGCGGGACTGCAGCATTTCCTCCAGGCGCTCCGTGGGCACCGGCGCGTCACGGGTCTCGGCGCTGATGGGAGGATCTTGGTACCCCAGTCGGTGGAGGTTGGGCTCGCCCAGCGGAAGGAGGCTCACAACCTGGCCGTTCGCGGTGCGATGACCGAACGTCTTGCCCAGGTCATCCCACGTGCTGTCGAGTTCCGCCCCGGTTTCTTTCAGCACCACGTCGGCGATAACCGAGAAGCGCACGGCGGGTGTTCCGGAGAACTTCACCCCTGCGAGCTTCCGTACGACACTGCGCCCTCCGTCGCATCCCACCAGGTAACGGCCCCTCACCTGTCGCTGCCCGTGGGGGGTGTCCACGGTCGCGGTGACGCCGGTCTCGTCCTGTGTCATCGTGGTGAGTTCGTGTTCCCGCCGGATGGTGACGCCGTTGGCCGCGGCGCGTTCTTCGAGGAGCGCTTCGACCCGGGACTGGGTGATGGCAACCATGTAGGGGTACGGGGTGGACCAGCCTGTGTAGGTCAGGGGAACGGGCAGGGCGGCGAAGTGTCCGTTGACGGAGGCGAGCGGCCTTTCCCGGGCGCCGTCGATCAGACCTCGCAGATCGAAGACCTCCGCCGTGCGCGGCTGCAGCGCCAGCGCCTTGGAGTGGCTCAGGCGCCCGATCTCCCGGTCGAGGACGACCGACGAGACTCCGCAGATCGCCAGCTCGTTGGCGAGCATGAGTCCCGTCGCTCCCGCACCGACGACCACAACGTCCACGTTGTCCATAAAAGCCTTGCTCCTTCTCTGCCCATAGCCCGGTCGGGCCTCCGGTGACGCACCGGCTGGAAGAAGGAGCCGGCGAGTTGGCGAGTAGATCTGCGGACTCCGGGCAACGCGATGACCAAAACGGCCGGCACCCGACACGGAAATGGATCGGCCATTCCACTTGCTGGACAGCGTACACCTGCCCTCAGAAGTGATACCGCTGCCGCAGTGATCTGGTTCGCCTCGATGCCCGCCGTCATCCCGCCCGCCAGCTGGCCGCGCTCTACCAGGAGCGCTGGGAGGCGGAGGCTGTCTTCGCCGAGCTCAAGACCCATCAGCGCGGCGCCCGCACCGTGCTGAGCAGCAAGACGCCCGAAGGCGTGCTGCAACAGATCTGGGCGCACCTGCTGGTCCACCACGCGCTGCGTGAGTTGATGGTGAGAACCGCCGTCACCCGCGGCCTGGACCCCGACCGGGTCTCCTTCACCGAAACCCTGCGCTCCGCCCGGCGCAGCGTGACCCTCACACCGGGCAGCTTTTCCCCCTGAGCTGCTGGTCAGAGCCCTCGTCTGGCTCCAGCGCGACCTTCTGGAGCGTCTCTTGCCACCCAGACGGCTGCGCAGCCAGCCCCGCGCCGTCAAACGCAAGATGTCCAACTACCGGCTCAAACGGGCCGAACACCACGCCTGGCCCCAGCCCACCGCCACCGGCACCCGAGCCATCCGCATCCAACGACCCCAACCCGCAGACCCGTAAAGCAACAGCATTGCATCTAGGTCCATGTGCTGAGTTCGGTTCGGGCTGGGGTCGGGTTCCGGTCGCGAGCTCCGTCGATAGCGTTGGCGGTCAGCCACGCCACACGCGTGACGCCCCTGGCTGGCACGGCTTGACCGACGCGCCCCCGGGGAGCTGATACCCGGCCCAGGTGTCGTGGATGCACCCGAGGAGAGCGATGGCCAGCAGCGGCTACACCTATATGTGCAAGTTCGACGTGTTGGAGGAGGGCGTGCCTCGACGGTTCGAGGTGGAGGGTGTTCCCGTTTCCCTCGTCCTGGCCGAGAAGCAGGTGTTCGCGATCCACGATGTGTGCTCGCACAGTGCCGTCTCGCTGTCCGAGGGGGAGGTGGACGGGTGCACGGTCGAGTGCTGGCGGGCCGAGTCCGCGGGGGTGTGCGCATCTGCGCACGCCGAAATGGGATCAAGATCGAAGGCGCTGTTCTCGCTGGTCCGACCGCACGGCCGCCTGCGCCCGGTCGGCGACACCCTGGAGCGGTTGCCGGCCCCGGCGAGTTACCCGTATTCGCGGTGACCTGACGTTCAATCAGCTCCTTCCGGCCACGGTCCGCCAGGGCGGCCAGTAGGCGGTTGTTCCTACGCGCGCGGGCGCGTACGTGAAGGGGCCGGGCAGCCTCGGGGTGAGGCGGCCCGGCCCTTCGTACGGCAGGTTAGAGTTCCCGGTGGAGTCTCCGGCCTGGTCAGCCTGTCAGCCAGTCTGCTGGACGGCCTGGCACCCGGCCAGGAGGCTCTCCTGACCCAGGCGAACCTGCTCCAGGGCTCCCCTCAGCGATTCGAGCTGACCAGATACCAGGATCCACTCCGCTGGGGTGGTCCAGCCTGGGTGCTTCCAGGACCTCATGAGCTCTTCCCAGAAGTCGTCATCGCGGATGGTGCTGACGAGCTTCTTAATCTCGTCGACCTTGGCGTCCAGCTGCTTTGGGTCGTGCTCCATGCCACTCCTTCGGCCTGACAGCCCGTGGGCTACAGCGTGCTGACTGATCGTCCAATATGTACCAGGCGGTGCGTCAGCTCATCGGCTTCGCCGCGCGGCTCGCAGCGAAGCGCCCGCCCTGGTCGCCTCGTGGTGAAGAACAGGTGGAGGATCCCCACCCGCTCGACGTCGACTCAGAAGACCACGAGACCCCGGCCTCCGGCAGCGCCACTGCCGGTCGGTGACGTGCAGAGCCAGAGTTGTCTGTGGGGGTGGTGGGATGAAGGGGATTCGGTCCCGTGTCAGCCTGTCGTAAGAACTTCTGTTTGCTCGGACGGCTCAGTGGTGATCCTGTCGGTCCATCCGGAGGTGAGGAGGCCCCGCAGGACGATGTCGAGCGAGGAGTCGAGGCCGCGAGGCAGGTCGAAGGGCGGCGCCTCCTCCCGGATCCAGCGCAGGACGGAGGAGAAGTAGCAGGCCGCGAGCAGGGCGCCGGCCTGGTCGGAGTCGACCGCTTGCCGGATCTCGCCGCGCCGCTGTCCCTCTTCGACGATCTTCGTGAGTTCGATTTCGATAGACGGATCCTGCAGCAGCCGGCCGAAGCGCGCGGAGGCGTCCATCAGGACGGTGGTCTCCGCGCGGAAGGTGACATTGAGTTCGGCCATCTCCCGCAGACAGCGCCTGAGTCGTACGCCGATCGGCACGTCCTCCGCATGCTCCTGGCCGAGGATAGCCGCGACCCGCGCCCGGCGCCGGACGCCCCACTCCTCGAGGAAGCCGACCTTCTGCGAGAGGTGGTCGAAGACCGTGGCCCGGGCGACGTCCGCGGCATCGGCGATCCGGTCCATGGTCGTCGCCTCGTAGCGCTGGGACACGAACAGGTCCACAGCAGCCTCGTACAGCTGGTCGCGGACTTGGCGGCGCTTGCGCTCCCGGCGCCCCGTGACCGGTGCTTCGGGCGAGGGAGCCGCCTCTGCCTCCGGGATCTTCATGGACTCACGTACAGCGAAGAGTCGGTCACCGCCCGCGACCAGCCCAGCTAGTTCTTCTTCCGCAGCTTGTTCAGCAGCAGCTGGTGCAACTGGCCCCAGACACCGGCCTCGTTCCACGCAGCCAGGCGGCGCCAGCACGTCATGCCCGAGCCGAAGCCCAGCTCCTGGGGCAGGTGCTCCCACTGGAAACCGGTGTGCAGCACGAACAGGATGACGCGCAGCGCCTGCCGGTCCGGGACCCGCGGCCTGCCCTCGACCTGCTTGGGCGGCGCTTCGGGCAGCAACATCTCCGCCTACGAAGATCTTGCCAGAGCCACGTTTATGTGTACGCCGGCATCCCGAGGCGAACCGAGCTCCGGTAGTCGTGCGGGCGTGCCCCCTTCTGGGCGTCTTGGAGGGGCGTGTGCCTTGCCTGCGTTGTGTGCCGGGCGCACGCTGGTCGTATGGGTGCGGACGACGGCCCGACGCTCATCACGTCCGTTCAGCGGGCCTTCCGCCTGTTGGAGGCGGTGAGCGCGCACGAGAACGGCGCGCCGGCCAAGCAGCTGGCACGGGAGACGGGGCTGCCCCTGGCCACCGCCTACCACCTCCTGCGGACGCTCGTGCACGACGGATACCTGCGCAAGCTCGCCGACGGCGGGTTCATCCTGGGCGACAAGCTGCAGACGCTGGGCACCACCGGCCACGGGCAGGCGCTGCTCAGCCGGGTGCGTCCCACACTCGCCGCGCTGCGGGACGAGCTGGGCGCCGCCGCCTACCTCACCTTCTACGAGGAGGGCGAGATCCGTGTAGCCGAGATCGTCGACGGTCCCCGCACTCCCCGCGTCGATCTCTGGGTCGGGTTCGAGGACGCCGGGCACGCCACCGCGCTGGGCAAGTCCGTGCTGCGCGAACTGGACGAGGACGCCCGCAAGGACTACCTCTCCCGCCACCACCTCGCCGACCTCACTCCACGGACGATCACCAGCCTGTCGGAACTGCTGCGGCGCATCGACTCCTCGCCCGTGGCACCGGCCGTCACGGACCTGGAGGAGTACGCCCTCGGCACGGTCTGTGTCGCCGTGCCCATCTACAGCGGGGACATACTCGGCTCCCTCGGCGTCTCCGTTCCGGCGGGCCGGCTCTCTCAGGTGGAGAAGATCCGGGCACGACTGCTCCCGACCGCGAGCCGGGTGACGAGGAGCCTGTCGCTCACTATCTGAAAATCTGCTTCTTGTGGCGCCGCGGCCCGATCCGTTTCCTGGATGAAACAGGCATTTCAGGAATGCGCCCTGAACAGGTGAGGACTGCGGACGAATCTATGAGCCAGGCCCGAGATCATGGCGGCGACCTCTGGACGCCGCGGCTGCCCAGTGACCGGGTGGCCTGTCCCCGGACGGTGGGACGCAGGCGTGCCGCCGCCCAGCTGGCCGCCGGGACGCCCGTACTGCCCGTGCTGATTGTCTTCGTCGTCGTACTGGCCGACCTCGTCGGCGGAGCGGGGATGATCTGGCTGCCCCTGCTCGCGGCAGGGCCGGCGTTGGCCGCCACCACCAACGGTCCGCGCGGTGTCCTGTGGGTGGGGTTCCTCGCCGCGGTGCTCGGCGCGACGCTCGGAGCCCGGGACGGTGTTCCGGTGAGTGAACTGGCCGCCGTCCTGTCCGCCCTGCTGGCCGTCACGCTGGCGAGTGGCCTGGCCAGCGTGCTGCGCGGACGTCGGGAGCGGGTGCTCGCGGCCGTCCGCTCGGTCGCGGAGACGGCCCAGCACGCGCTGCTCAAGCCCGTGCCGGCGACAGTCGGCCCCTTCCAGGCGGCGGTCCGCTACAGCGCTGCGGCGGCCGAGGCCCGTATCGGCGGGGATCTGTACGCCCTGATACCCACGCCGTACGGGGTCCGGCTGATCGTGGGCGATGTGCGCGGCAAGGGCCTGCCGGCCGTGGGGACCGCCGCGCTGGTGCTCGGTGTCTTCCGGGAGGCCGCCTACGACGAGCCCGACCTCCTCGCCGTCGTCGACCGGATCGAGCGAAGCCTGGCGCGCAACCTCGGCAGCGACGACTTCGTCACTGTCGTGGTCGCCGGTTACGCGCAGGAGGGGCGCCTGGAAGTGGTGAACTGCGGACACGCGCCGCCGCTACTGGTCCGCGCGGCCGGAAGCGTCGTGCCGGTCGAGCCCACACAGCCGGCCCCGCCCCTGGGACTGCGTGCCCTCACCGGCCGCACCCCCGGCCTCCAGGCTCTGTCCTTCACCGACGGGGACCAGCTGCTGCTCTATACGGACGGTGTCACCGAGGCACGCGACCGCGACCGCGCGTTCTACCCCCTCGTCGAAGGCCTGGCCCGCCATCTGTCCGACGAGCCCGACCGCACCCTCACCGCCCTCCACGACGAACTGCTGGCCCACGTGGGCGGCCGACTGCACGACGACGCGGCACTGCTCCTGATCCGAAAGCCAACCGTTTCCGAACCGGCCGTCGTTCAACCGACCACTGTGTGAAGCCTCTTGGCCATGGTGCGCATGTCACAGACTCGCCCCATGACTCACCTGAGGAGAGCTGCCGCGGCGCCGTCGGCCACGGCAGCCGTGCTGCTCGCCGTACTCATGGTCGGCGTTCGTGGACGGAGTGAAGGCGACGGACAGTTGATGACATGACCGGCACGGCTCGCCTGTCACGGCGTCGCGGGCCTGGGTTCCCCGGGTCCGCGCACCACCGCCTCGTGGAGCTTCTCCATCTCCAAGCAACCGGCGCCGTCCGGCTCGTTCCCTGGGAACGCGACAACCACACTGCCGTCCCGCGCCATCACGGTTATGCGAGTTCCCCAGTCGAGACTCTCCCCGCTCCCGCTCCGCCATTTCTTGCGGTGAATGGTGAGCTCGGTCCAGCGATAGGCCCGCAGGACGTCGCCGGTGGCCACCACGACTCCGAGCTGGAAGCAGTACAGCCGGGGGGTGGGGCCGCCCGTGCGCCGGTCGTACCGGGACACGAAACAGCAGCCGATCAGGAACACGGTCCAGAGTCCGCTGAGCGGGGCGAACCAGCCGTGCAACCAGCCACCTTCCCCTTTGAAGATGTGCACGAGATCGACCGTGGTGCCCCACCCCTGGAATACGCCAAGGGGTCCGAAGAAGGCCCAGGCGTGCGAATAGGCAGGGCACGCGAACCTCACATAGCTGCCGTAGGCGGCGTCTTTCCCCATGGCCAACGCTTTGTCCCGTTCGCGCACAACACTTCCCCCGGTTCTTGAAGCCCTGGACGGCGGATCGCGACGCGTCACTCGCCGTCATACGGCTAGGATTCCTCGTGCCGAACCGCGCTTTCGGCCCTTCGGAACGCGCCGGCTCTGCGCCGTGTGACCTGCACCCCGATCGCGGAGAACATCGTGACGAGCGCCGCCGGCAGGACCAGGAGGGGGACATTGCCGAGCAGGCCGATGAAGACGCCTGCCGCCCCGATGAGCACCAGCACCTTCAACACCGCGGAACCCTCGCCTGTCTTTTGCGTCACTTCCACGCCTCTCTGCCAAGACGAAATACGCACTACGGAGCTCTGCCCACGGCGAAAGGGAAGCGACGGCTCCTGATACCCGCGTAACCGACAGCCTGAGTGCGATACCTGGATCCTGAGGCTTCCAGTCGCATGCCGGGGAGTCATCCGTGGAACTACGTAAAACACCCCGCAGGTCCGCGCCGACGTCCACGCCGCCATCACCACCAGCCTGGAGCGGGACTGGCCGCCCTACATCCAGGGACTCATCGACCGCGGCGCCATCCAGACCCAATAGTCCCGCACCACACGGCACGGGCCCGGCCACCGGGTCAAGTGCTGAAGCGGGCGACGCCGCTGGGGGAGAGGTCGGGCCGGGCGCGATACCAGCGGACAGGGTGCCACCAGCGCCCGGCACTGTCCCGGGCGACATCGGCGCCGACTTCCACCACCAACTCGGGTCGCACGAGCGTGACGTCCAAGGTCTCCCTCGTGCCCCATCCGGCGGAGAACGTCCAACCTTTCCACGGTGCTCGCTCGCGCCGGGGCCACAGATCGGCGAGAGCGCGGCCGGCCGCCTGCGGCGGCGTGGTGGTGCGGCCGGTGTACCGCAGTCGCCCATCCTTGGCGTAACGCCCAAGCAGCAGGGTCCGCGGTCCCGTCAGAGGGCCGGTGACCGCGCCGACGATCGCCTTCTGTGGGTCTCGCGCACCTTGTACTTGCGCCACCCCCGCGCCGACGCCTCATACCGGCCCTCCAGCCGCTTGAAGACGATCACCTACAGGCCCACCGCCGACCACGACAGCCACTCGTTCACCGTGTCCGCCTCGATGGTCGACGGGCACAGCGCCCAGCGCCCAGGGCGCCGTCAGCTCATGCTCGGTGACCAGGTCCTCGAGGGCAGCCCGGCGCTGCCGGGACGGCCACGCCAGGGTGTCCGTACCTGCGAGGCGCAGCAGGTCGAAGGCGACGAATTCCCTGTTGAATCGGCGTGTTGAAGCCGATCTAAGGGACGTGGTGTGGCCAGGTGGCGGGTGTTTTGGGCGCGGGAAGGCGTTACAGCTTCCTCGGAACGTGTGCGTCGACTGATCGGGCGGGAGGGCCTTGCCACGGGAGCGGTGAGCGTGGAGATCAGACCAGGAGATCCGATCATGTTGTCGCCGGACTACCGGGTTGATCCCGTGCTGAGCCGATTCTTGTGCAGGTCAGGCTTTTCCCGCTTGGCGCAGGAGACGAAGCGGAACTACACCGACGACTACAGAGTGTTCTTCGACTTCCTGTGGGCGCGGGGCAAGGATTGGTGTGATGCCGATGCTGATGATCTGTGGGACTTCGAGGACTGGCGAACGCGCTCGTTGCGCAATCCGGGACGGATTGGTGGGGCTCGGTGGAACCGCGGCCTTGCGGCGTTGACCCGTCTGTACGGCTGGGCGTTGTCAGCAGGCGTGGTGGCCCGCAGCCCTGTGGTGACACGGTCGGTGCGAGGGCGTTTCGGTGGCCAGGTCCAGGTGGCCGAGGCGCGGATCGCTCACGCGCGGACGAGCAATGTGCACTGGCTGACACCACGGGCGTTCCGCCTCTGGGTTGATGTGGGTCTTCGGGGACATGATGCGTACGGTGTCCCGTCCAGCGTGTGGAAGGGGCGGCTGGAGTCGCGCAACACGGCCTTTGCAGAGTTCCTGTTCTCCTCGGGAGTCCGCCTGACTGAGGGAGGCTCCCTGCTGACGATCGAGATGCCGCGGCTTCGGCTGGATGCCGGCGGGTTCTACCCAGGGCGCCTCGCGCGGGAAGTCACCAAGTCCAAGCGGGCGCGGACCTATTACGTGGCGGCTCCCGTCGTGGCGGCTGTCGAGGGTTACGCGGAGTCGTCCCGGGCGGCGGCGGTGCGCCGGGCTCAGGCGTTGGGCCGCTACGAGCGCCTGCCGATGCGCAGGGTGGTGACGGCGGTGACTGGGTTGAGGGAGCGGGTGCTGCACTGGCGCGATCAGGACAACCAGTTGGGACGGACGCCACTGGCGTCGGCGTCCGTGGCGGAGCGGATGACAATGTTTCGGGAGGGCCAGGAGGGGCTGGAGCCGTTGTGGCTGTGGCTGAACGAGTCGGGACTGCCGTTGCGGCCGGCGTCGTGGGAGAACGTCTTTCGGGCCGCCTCGCAACGGTGTGTGGACGTGCTCCAGGGCCGTATGACGGAGCCTCCAGTGTGCACGCCGCACATGTGCCGGCACTCCTTCGCGCTCCACATGTTGGTCGTCCTGCACTACGTCGTGGACCGGCGAATGGGCCTGAGCGCTGAGGAGCGGCGGGATTTCCGGCTGCTGTACGGGGATGTGTGGCGGATGGTGCAGGACCTGCTGGGGCACGCCCAGGTGGAGACGACCCGGGAGATCTACCTGGCGCCCGTGTCCGATCTGCGGTTGCGGGCGCTGCTGGCCGACCCCAGCCCGGCCGATCCTGGATTCGGTGCACCCTCGCCGGACTGGGTGACAGGGCTGCTGGCACGGATCGCCCGCGAGAGCGAGGGCATTGTGGATCTGGACGAGCAGTTGGTGCGGCGGTGAGCGGCCGCGGGCGCAAGGCGGCCCTGCCCTCGGAGGAGCATCACCGGCCCGTCGTACGGAGGGCGGACGGTCTGGTGGTGCGGCACGAGGACGGACGGGGCCGCTCTCGGATCTACGACTTTGGAGAGCTTCCGGTCGCTGAAGGGCTGCAGCAGATGTGGGCGATGCTGTTCGCAGCGCGCTGTCGGCCCGGTGGCGGCTGGGAGTCGGTGCTGTCCAGCACGTCGATGTGGTTGAACCTGAGGCGCTTTGCCTTCTTCCTGGCCGCGCAGGAACGGGCGGACGCGGTGAGCGCGGGGGTGTGGAACGCCTACCGGATGGCTCGCCAGCAGACGGCCACAGGCCGCAACGAGGTGACAGTGCTGGCTTCGTTTCTGCGTAGCGACCCCGCGTTGACGGCGTCAGCGCGGGAGGCGCTGTCCCGGCGGGTCATGCGGCTGCCCGCCAAGGAGGAGGCGTTTTCTCCCCAGGAGTTCGACCAGGTACGCGCGGCGGCACGCCGCACCTTCCGCGCGGCGGTTCTGCGCATCGAGCACAACGCCGCCTTGCTCGCCGCATGGCGGTCCGGTGCCTGCCAGCAGGGATCGCCGGACTGGTTGGTGGGAGAGGTGCTGGACGCTCTCGCCCAGACCGGCCGCCTGCCGCCATGGGAGGTGGACGGGTACGTCCGGGTGCCGTACCGGTACGGCAAGGCGCTGGGCGGCGGCGGGGTTGTGGCGGCTTCGCAACGGCTGTTTCTCAGCCCGGGGGAGGCGGCCGCGCTGGCGGTGCTTCTGGTCGCGGAGTTCGGGTTGAACGCCACGACGGTGTCGGACCTCCGGGTCCCGCGCATCGTTTCCGCGGCCGCGGAGAGGGGCCCAGGAGCGGTGTACCGGCTGGAGCTCGAAAAGCGCCGTCGGGGAAACCGGTTGAGCACCGAGACCCGCAACGTGGCCGACTGGGGGGCCGATTCCCCGGGCCGGCTGATCACGCAGACGTTGCAGGCGACCGGTCCAGCCCGCACCTGCGTCGAGGCAGCAGGCGGCGATGCGGGGCGATTGTTGATCTGGCGGGAAGCCACCGACAGCCGCCGTCGCTCCACATGGCAGGGGCTGCGGGTGGGACCATTCGGGCTCGGGCTTGCCGACAACCAGGTGGACCGGTGGGGGCGTTCACAGGGCTGGCCTGGATCGCCGCTGCGCCGTATCCGCCGCACCGTCAATGTCCTGCACCGCCGGGAGCCGGGACAAAACAGCCAGGACACCCATGACGTGGTCTATGTGCTGCGCGAGCCACAGGCCCGGCAGGCCGCAGTGCCCGTGATCGCTGCCGGTGCTGCGGCCGCGGTCGAAGCGGCCCGGGCCACGCTCGTTCGGGCCCGGCTCACCGATGCCGGCGACCCGGGCGATCAGATGACCGTGATCGCCGACTGCGCGGACTTCACGCACAGTCCCCTGACTCCCGAGGCCGACGGCTGCGCGGCGTCGTTCATGATGTGCACCGCGTGCCCAAACGCCCGCGTACACCCGGGCCATCATGCCCGGCTGGCCCATCTGCACCGCGCGATCAGCAACCTGCGCGCCGTGCTGCCGCTCGAGAGGTGGGAACACGACTGGGGCCCGGCTCTCGCCCGGCTCGAAGACCTGCGAAACCGCATCGGCTCCGGTCCCTGGCAGCACGCCCTGGCCCGTGTGAGCGACGCCGACCGCGACGTCATCGCATCACTTCTGAAAGGCCACTTCGACCAGTGACCTTCGTACCGCAGCCACCAACCGCAGCCACCGCCCCGATCTGGGTGATCGAACCGGACCGAGTGGCCGCCTCCTGGCGCGGACCGCTGCCACGCTACGGCGATCCCATCTGGCTGTTGACGCCCCTGGATGACAATCCGGCCGGTCGAGCGCACCGCATCGTCTGGGACGGCTACCCAGACGTTCTGCGCGAGGAGTTCCGCTTACTGGTGTGGCTGTTGATCAACCGGCGCCTGCCCGACTCGTTCCTCGCCAGCCGCGCGCCGTCCTGGCGCTCACGCCCCAGCTACGCCGGCATCTATCACACCCACTTGGCTTGGCTGCGCCTGGCCAAGTGGCTCGCCCGGCGCGGTACCACCACGCTGCGGGCCTGTCAGGCCGACGTCTTCGACGCCTACTTCGACGACGCGATCAGACCAAGAGGACTGGATCGCACTCAGGTACACAACGAACTGGCCGCGTTCACGCGGCTGTGGGCCCTGGACGCCACCTCGCCCCACCCGACCGGGGTCGGCGAACCGCCCTGGACACATGACGATGACGAATACGTGCCTTCGGCCCGTCCTGGCGGAGAGAACACCACGGAGCCGATCGCCCCGACCACGATCGGCACGCTGCTGGTGTGGTCCCTGCGCCTCGTCGAGGACTTCGCCGCTGACATCCTCGCCGCGACCGAGGCGCACCAGCGATTGCTCGCCCGCGCTGCCCACGCCAGCGCGACGCAGGAGTCCCGGGACCGGGTGGCGTCTTACCTGGCACGCCTCGCCGCGGAGGGCCAGCCGTTGCCCACCCGAACCCGGACCGCAGGCGCGCCAACCCTGGCCACCACCTACATCAGCGCGCTCACCGACGCCACCGAGCACCAGGTCCAACGCGCATGCCAGAAGGCGCCGTGGCCTGCTTACCTGCGCAACCACCCTGGCACCAGTCCGCTGCCCGTGGAGATCACCGCGCAAGTCGACCGGCAGCCGTGGACCGACGGCATCGACTTCCACGACATCGCTGACCTGCGCCGTCACCTGGCCACGGCAGCCTTCGTCGTCATCGCCTACCTCACTGGAATGCGCCCGGCCGAGGCGCTGTCCCTGCCCCATGGCTGTTGCACACCCTCTGCCGATGGCCCAGCCCTGCTGCACGCCCGCACTTTCAAGACGACCACTGGTACGGACGGCACCCACGATCCCTCAGGCCGGCAGCGCGAGACGCCCTGGGTCGCGATCCCCCCAGTCACCGACGCTGTCCGGGTGCTGGAGAGCATGGCCCCGTCCGGCAGCCTGCTGTTCGATGCCGCCCACCACACCCAGCGTCGGCACCATTCCCGGCCGAAGGCGCTCACGGTAGAGGCGATGCGCGAGCGCCTTGCCGCCTACGTCGACTGGATCAACACCGTCGCAACCCGCCTCGGCCGGCCCCACGAACGTGTCCCGCCCGACCCACACGGTCCGCTCACCCCGCGCCGCCTGCGCCGTACCCTGGCCTGGCACATCGCCCGCCGTCCCGGCGGCCTGGTCGCCCTCGCCGTCCAGTACGGGCACCTGCGCACCGCCCTGTCGGCCGGATACGCCTCCCGCAGCCGCGGCGGCATCCACGACCTCCTCGACATCGAGACCGCCCGCGCCACCGCCGACACCCTCGCTCGTCTGCACGACGACCTCGCCACGGGCGCCGGGATCTCCGGGCCCGCCGCAGCCCGCGCCATCCGCTCCGCCTCGCACGGACCAGCCTTCGCTGGCGTCCTGCACACTTCCCGGCAGGCCCTTGAACTCCTGGCCAATCCGTCCCTGGCCGTCCACGACAACCCGCACGCCTATCTCCTTTGCGTCTACGACAGAGACAAGGCCCTGTGCCATCGCACCGGTCCCCGCCCCGATGCACCGCGACTCGACGTCTGCGAACCGCTGTGCGCCAACATCGCCCGCACCGACCAACACGCCCGCACCCTCATCGCACACGCCGCGACGCTGGAACACCAAGCAGACTCGCCCCTCACCCCGCCACCGCTGGCCGCACGCCTGCGCCACCAAGCACAGCGCCACCGCGACATCGCCGCCCAGCACCACCGTGACCGCACCACCCAGGAGGCGACCTCGTGACACCCGCGCACGACGAACGTAACCGCATCCGCGCCGCTATGGAACGCATCCTGACCGGAGTCCCAGAACACTCCAACGGCGCCCTGACCATCGTCGCCCTGGCCACCGAAGCCCAAGTCCCCCGCAATGCCCTGACCCAACGCCACCTGGATCTGAAGAACGACTTCTACGCCCAGGTCCGCGCCCGCGGGCAGACCCCCGACAGCGAGAAACGGCTGCGCCAGCAGACCCGGCGCCTGAGGGAGTTGCGCGCGGCGGACGCCGAAGAGATCGCCCAGCTCAAGGCCGACGTTGAAGCACTGGTCGGCGCCCTGCACCAGGTCACGATGGAAAACAGCCACTTGCACCAGCAGCTCGCCGACCGCCATGCCACCGTCCGCAGATTGCCGACGCAGGCCACGCTCGGCCCATAGCAGGCCCTTTGCCACCGACGACCAGCTGAGACCTTGGCTTCAACCCGTCCACGTCGGTACATACACCCCGCATTCGCGGAGAGTCCCAACCCATCGGCCTTGAGTTCCCTCAGCTGGTAGGGCGGGGGCCAGCTCCACGTCGGAGTCGTCGACGCCGGTGAGGCTGCTGGTGACGGTGTGGATTCGGCTCCGGGTGGAACGCCGGCGCCCGGGATGAGCTCAGGCGGCTCGACCGGTGAAGGAGCGGCTGAACTGCTGGCCCGACTGGACCATGCCGCGGACGTTGCCGAGCCGCTTCCTTTCGTACCCTGTGAGGGCCTGCGCCACCGTCGATCCGCGCACGCCCGCAGCAACGGATTCGGCGACGGCCTCGGCGTCGTGGAGCGACGCGCTGAAGCCCGAGCCGGTCATCGGGGTCGGGACATGCGCGGCATCTCCCACGAGGGCAAGACGCCCGTTGACGAGCTTGTCGGGGACGTACTCGGCGATGGGGGTGCCGATGACGGCACGCCGCTCGATGCAGTCGAGGATGGCCTCGCGCCAGGGCGACGGCCACTGGTTCTTGGCTTTGTCCGCGAGCTCGCGGAAGGTCGCCTCCGGTATGTCGGCGGAGGTGAGCGATCGGCGCACGACGTTGCCGACAACACTGCCCGTTTCGCGTAGGAGGTCATTGTGGCTCGCGTCGTACCAGGCCCAGCCGACCTGGCGGGAGCCTGGGGCGACAGAACCGTCGGGGCCGGGCAGTGGGTAGCCGAGGAGATAGTCTTCTGCGCCGCTGAGGATGTCGACGTCTCGTGGCAGGCGGCGTGAGGAGGCAAGCGAGGACTCGTTGGTGAGGCCGAGCCAGATCAAGTAGCCGGCGAACGTCGCGTCGGGCTTGTCGGGTGCGACGCCGACGCGCACGACGCTTCCGTGGCCATCCGCCCCGATCACGACATCGCCTCGGAACGTCTGCTGGTCCGAGGCGATCACCCAGGCGGAATCCGCGTCCTGGTCGACGCTCCGTACGATCGTGTGGGGGCGAAGCTCGATATAGGGGTCGGCGTCGACGGCCGCCCGGAGCCGGGCGTGGACTGCCATCCAGCTCTGCACACCGGGGGCCACTGAATTCAGTGGCGCCGAACCGCTCTGCGCGTGACGGGATCCCGTGATTCTGCTGAGGAGGCCCTCACTCACCCCGCCGAGAGCAGCCCCCTTCCGGGCCCGAGGGGCTGCCCCCGATCGCTCCAGCATCGTCACGTCGACTCCGGCGTGCGACAGGGCCAGTGCGGTCATCAGACCCGCGAGAGATGCGCCGACGACGATGGCGGTGCCCTGGCGCTCGTCCCGGTTCCCGGTGCGGGGCACGTCGGGCATGGCTGTGGTCATGCTGTTGTTCTCCTCACGGAGTCGTCACGGTGGTGGTCCGAGCAGGTGTGCTGTGGCAGGCGCCGAGGTTCGGGGTGGGCATGTCGGCGGCGTTGTCCAGCGTGATCACCGGGCTCTTGCCCGTTGGGTCCCGTCCCCGCGGAAGTGGCGCACTGGCCATGCAACCGGGGAGGGCGAGAACGTGGGAGTCTCGGTTGTGAGGGGCACCTGCAAGGACCCCTCAGGTGGCATCCCTGCCGGCCACGTCCTCTGGATTACTGGGAGCTGCCGGGCGCTCAGCCCGGATCCACAGGCAGGGTCGGTGTCGGCGAGGTTCGACGACCGGAATGTCGGTGAATGCGGTGATGAACAGCTTCGAGTCGGAGTACGACTTCGTCGCCCGGCTCCCCGTCCAGTCCGCGCCTGCGAGGTCGGCCCGCCCGCCGCGGTGCATTCGCTGCTGACGTACACCAGCCGATCCGGGCGCTCGATCAATACGGTGGGCAGATACGGGCGACTGCGTTCACCGGGAGGACCGCGGCCCCGTCGTAGACGCCGGCGTTGTGAATGATGGCGTCCATCCGACCGATCGCGCCAACCTGTTCGGCGACCGAGCGGGTCTCGCTGTCGCTGGAGAGGTCACCGAATGCCGGCCGAATCGAGGTCATGGATCGATGTGGCGCGCTCCTTCGTGCGGGCGTGCAGTACGTCGTCATGGCCCTGGCCGATGAGGGTGCGGGCGTTGAATGGGCCGAGCCCGTCGGTGGAGCCGATGATGAGGATGCGTGCCGTAGTCGTTTCCTCGTGTCGGACGGTCATGGGACGTCGGGCCCGTCGAGGCACCCAACGTCCCGCCGCTGTAGGGGTGGGGTTAGAAGACGCCTCCGCCTGCGCCGATGTTCTGTGCTGTGACCCAGGACGCCGCGGGTGAGGCAACGAACGTCACGACAGCTGCCACTTCCTCGGGAGTTCCCACGCGGCCAAGGGGTGACATGTCCGCCGCGGTGGCGCGGAAGTCGTCGGTGAGCAGGTCGGTGTCCGTGAATCCGGGCGACACGGTGTTGACGGTTACGCCGCGGTGGCCCACTTCCATGGCTGCACCGCGAATGAGCTGCTCGAGGGCACCCTTCGAAGCGAGGTACAGAGTGGTCCCGGGAAGCAGCATGCGCGTTCCCCCGGAGGAGATGGCGATGATTCTGCCGTTGTCGCGGATTCGTGCTGCGGCCTGATGCAGAACCAGGAAGGCACCCCGGGCGTTGGTTTCGAAGGTTTTGTCGAAGTCTTCGACGGTGTGCTCGGCGAAGGGCTTGTTGATGACAATGCCGGCGTTCGCGACGACGATGTCGAGCTGCCCCAGCTCGGTCTCGGCCTGCTGGAACATGGCTGCGACGTGCTCCTCGGAAGAGACGTCGCCACCGATCGCAACGGCGCGGCCACCGGCGGCGGTGATTGCGGCGACGACGCTTTCGGCGGCGTCCTTATTGCTGACGTAGTTGACAGCGACTGCGGCGCCGCGGGCGGCGAGGCCCTCGGCGATGGCTCGGCCGATGCCTCGGGACGCCCCGGTGACCAGCGCGTTCTTGCCCGCCATGTCGTTCAGTGTCTCAGCGATCATCATCTTGCCTTTCGAGAGATGGTCTACAGGGTGCGGGTAGGTCTCAGTCTCAGTGGGAGAGCAGCGCGCGGAGGTCGATCTTCCCGCTCTGCACTTGCGCGTTGTGGGGCTCGTTGAGTCCGCCGTCGGTGATGTAGAGCCGCTTGCCGCGTACCGCGGTGGCGGTGGGTGAGGCGAGGCCGTCCGAGGCGGTCAGCACGGTCTTGGTGGTGCCGTTCGGGTAGACGACCGCGATCTGGTTCTGTGTGTTCAGCGCGGCGAACACGACGTTGGAGCGGTCGCTGAGGAAGTTGAAGTCATCGATGCCGGTGAGGCCGCTGGTGACGGTGTGGACCCGGCCCGCAGCTCCGGTGGCGGTGACGGGGATCCGCAGCAGGGTTGCCTTGCTGAGGTTGGAGACCCATACGGCGCCGTTGTGGAAACGGAGTCCGTTCGCGCCGTACGGCACGGGTGCGGATGCCTTGATCGCGAGGGCGGGGTCTACCAGCCACGCGGTCGCAGGGCCGCCGGAGACCGGGACGGCCCAGACGGTGCCCATCTGGCTGTCGGCTACGTACAAGGTGCGCCCGGCCGGATCGATGGCCAGACCGTTGGGGACTCCGCCCGCGGGCAATGCCGCGATGCGGTCAGGAGTGCCGCCGGGCGGCAGCTTCCACACCCCGTTGCGGGAGGCGTCGGAGGACCACACGTTGTAGTAGACGGTGCCGTCGTGGCCGCGGGTGTTGCCGGTGATTCCGTCGCCCTTCTGCCCGGTGACCAGCACTGTGCGCTGCCCGGACGGTGCGATCCGCACCAGTGCCGGCCGTTCGCCCGCGGGCGTGCCCACCATCGAGACGGTCAGTGAGTTGTCCGGGGCGACGGTGATGTTTTCGGGCACGTCGCCGGTGGCGAAGTCGAAGGCGGCCACGGTCTTCACGTGGGTGACGGCGGGCTGCGCGTCCGCGTGTCCGGTCGCGGCGGACGCGTACGGTGCCGAGACGATGACGGCTGCGGTCGCGGAGATCGCCGCGAGCTTGAACGGCTTCTTCATGGATTTGTCTTTCGTGTTCATTGCGCTCTTTCGTTCTTTGCGCCGGCGCCGCAGCCCTGGCCGGAGTGGAGCGTCAGCGGCGCTGACGGCATGCGTGATCGGCTGGGGAGCTTCTAGTCGGGGATCGGGAAGCCGGCGTTGTCCAGGTTGAGCGAGTCCGGGTCGGGTCCGCCGCGTACGCCGGTGTCGAGGGCGTCGATCGCGGCCACCTCGTCGGGGGTCAGGGCGAAGTCGAAGACGTCGAAGTTCTCGGCGATGCGATGGGCCTTGACGGACTTGGGGATCGCGCAGAAGCCGTGGTCGAGGTGCCAGCGCAGTACGACCTGCGCGGGTGTCTTCGCGTACTTGTCGGCCAGGGCGGTGATGACGGGGTCTTCGAGCGGGTTGGTGTCGGCGCCCCGGTAGACGTAGGAGCCGCCGATGGGCGACCACGACTGGGTCAGGATGCCGTGGCTTTCGTTCGCTGCGCGCCACTCGCCCTGGGTGTAGTAGGGGTGCACCTGGATCTGGTTGACGGCCGGAACGATGTCGGTGCGGGAGATGAGTTCGTCGAGTTGCTTGGGCGTCTGGTTCGACACGCCGATCGCACGGACACGTCCCTCGGCGAGGAGCTTCTCCGCCGCCTTGTACGCCGCGATCGTCTTCTCGAAGTCGGACGGCAGCGGCTGGTGCAGCAGCCACAGGTCGAGCTGTTCGAGGCCCAGCTTGCGCAGACTCACGTCGAAGGCCCGCAGCGCGGAGTCGTAGCCGTAGTCGCTGATCCACACCTTGGTCGTCACGAAGATCTCGGAGCGGTCCACGTCGGAGCGGGCGATCGCCTCGCCGACCTCCCGCTCGTTGAAGTAGGCGGAGGCGGTGTCGATCAGTCGGTAGCCGTCGTGCAGCGCGGTCAGGACCGCGTCGGTGGTCTCCTCGGGGGCGCTCTGGTAGACGCCGAGTCCCAGGGCGGGTATCCGTACGCCGTTGTTCAGGGTGATGAGTGGGTTCGTTGCGGTCATCGTCTGCTCCGATCGGGGTGGGCGCACGCAGCGGTGCCCGCGTGCGGACGGGAAGGGGGACGGACGCGGCCTCAGTCGACAGAGACCGCTGTCGGCAGTTCGACGCCTGTGAGGTCGGCGCAGTAAGCCAGCAGCCGGTCCTGCACTTCGGGCGACCGCGTGGCCGGGTGCGGAGTGCGGGGCTGCTGGTGGTGGAAGTAGCGGCCGGTGACCAGCGCCGCCGTGTCGTCGCCGGCCGCCAGCCATGCCTGGGTCACCGGAGCCAGCCGCAGGTCGTCGGTGGCGCCGCTGCCGCCCATCTTCGTGGGGACCCAGCCCGGGTCGACGGCGTTGGAGAGCACCTGGGGCCATTTCCTCGCGACGGCGAGCATGAGAGCGGTGACGTGGAACTTCGACTCCGAGTACGCCTGGGAGCCCTGCCACGGCCGCGTCGCCCACTGCGGGTCCCGCAGGGTGACCTCTCCGCTGTGGTGCATGCCGGAGCTGAGATAGACGAGCCGCCGGGGCGGGGTAATCAGCGCCGTGAGGAGGTAGGGCGCCAGCACGTTGACCGCGAAGACGTCCGAGAGGCCGTCCTCGGTCTCCACCCTGCCTCGCCCGTAGTAGCCGACGCCTGCGTTGTGGATGACCGCGTCGAAGGTGCCCAAGTCGTTGACCTGGGTGGCCACATCGCGGGTCCGGGCGATGCTGGAGAGGTCACCGACGGCGACGCCCGCGTTGTCCGGGAGCGCGGCGTGCGCGTCGCGGGCCCGGGTGCTGTTGCGTGCGTGGAGCGCCACCGTGTGGCCCTGCCGCAGGAGCAGTTGGGCGGCCATCAGGCCGAGGCCGTCGGTGGAACCGGTGATGAAGATGCGAGCCATGAGTATGTCCTGAAGGGTTCGGACCCCGGCCAGTCGCTAGTTGGGGTCGCTGACCCGATTGCTGGTGGTGACCTTGAGGGGTGCGGCGAGCAGCGGGAGGAGTTGCTCGACGACCTTCGTCACGTTCGGGTGCTCGGTGTGTTCCGCGACGGCTTCGGGCGAGGCCCAGCCGTCGACGATGTAGAAGGTGTCGGGCTCGTCCGACTGCTGGTAGAGGTCGTAGTAGAGGCATCCCGCCTCGGCCCGCGCGGGGCCCACGAGCTCCAGCAGGAGCTCCTCGACCCTGGCGCGGTGGGCCGCCTGGCCGCGTACCTCGCAGATGATGTGGCGCTCTGCCTGCTTGACCGTGGTCATGTGGATTCCTCCGTCAGTTCTGGCCGGCGTAGACGCGGGTCATGCCGCCGTCCACGACGAGGTCGATGCCCGTGATGTAGCAGCTGGTGTCCGAGGCCAGGAAGACGAGGGCGTCGCCGATGTCCTCGGCCGTCCCCACGCGTCCCGCCGGGATCTCCTTCGCGACGCGCTCGACGTAGGCCGCGATGTCCTCGTCGCTCAGCTTCTGTTCGTGGCTGTAGCCCTCGGTGGGCACCACTCCGGGGCTGATCGAGTTGACCCGGATCCCACGGTCCTTGAGGTCCGTCGTCCAGCTGCGGGCGAGGGAGCGTACGGCCGCCTTCGACGACGCGTAGACGGCGAACCCGGGCAGCCCCATGTCGGCGGTGATCGACGCGTTGAGGACGATGGACGCGCCGTCGCGCAGGACGTCCAGCACGCTCTGCACCGTGAGGACGACGCCCTTGATGTTGATGGCGAGCTCGCTGTCGATCTGCTCCTCGGTCAGCTCGGCGAGGGGCGTGGCGTGTCCGCCGCCCGCGTTGGCGAAGAGGATGTCGAGGTGGCCGTGCGCCGCCTTGATCGTTTCGGCGACGTGCAGCATGTCGCTCTTGCTCGTGACGTCGGCCCGGATCCCGGTGGCGGACGGGCCGAGCTTCTCCGCAGCGGCGTCGAGCACGTCCATGCGCCGGCCGGTGATGTAGACCGTGGCTCCCTCTTCGATCAAACGCTTGGCGGCGCCGAAGCCGAGTCCGGTCGTGCCGCCGGTGACCAGGGCGATCCGCCCCTTGAGTGCCTGCGATTCCATGTGAACTTCTCCTGATGGGCAGGGCCTTCCTGACGAAGCGCCTTAAACGACGCTTCGTCAGGAACGGGCCGATGAAGGCCGGTGACTTACCGGTTGATGGTCTTCTGCTGCGCTGCGGTGTACCGCTCGCCCTTGATCTGCACCTGGGCAACGGCCTCTTCGATGCGCCCCAGGTCCTCGGCGGTCAGTTCCACGGTGTCGGCGCCGATGTTCTCTTCGAGGCGGTGCAGCTTCGTCGTGCCCGGGATCGGTGCGATCCACGGCTTCTGCGCCAGCAGCCACGCGATGGCGGTCTGCGCCCGGGTCGCCTGCTTGGCGTCCGCGATCTCACCCAGCAGCGCGATCAGTGCGAGGTTGGCCTCACGCGCCTCTTCCTCGAAGCGCGGCAGCACGTTACGGATGTCGTTGGCCTCGAACTTCGTGTCCTGACCGATCGCGCCGGTCAAAAAGCCCTTGCCGAGCGGGCTGAACGGCACGAAGCCGATGCCCAGTTCTTCCAGGGTCGGCAGGATGATCTCCTCGGGCTCGCGCCACCACAGCGAGTACTCGCTCTGCAGGGCCGTGACCGGCTGGACGGCGTGGGCCCTGCGGATGACGTCCGCACCCGCTTCGGACAGGCCGAAGTGCTTGACCTTGCCTTCCTGGATGAGTTCCTTGACCGTGCCGGCGACCTCTTCGATCGGCACGTCGGGGTCCACCCGGTGCTGGTAGAACAGGTCGATGCGGTCGGTCTGCAGACGCTGCAGGGACTGCTCGGCGACCAGCCGGATCCGCTCCGGCCGACTGTCCAGCCCCGCCGTGGAATTGCCGTCCTTGCACCCGAACTTCGTGGCGATGACGACCTGGTCGCGCACCGGCGCCAGGGCCTCGCCCACCAGCCTTTCGTTCGCTTCCCCGTACGCCTCCGCGGTGTCGAAGAGCGTCACCCCGCGCTCGGCGGCCGCCCGGATCAGCTTGATGGCCTCACCCGTGTCCGCGGCCGGGCCGTAGCCGAAGGTCATTCCCATGCAGCCGAGCCCGATCGACGACACTTCGAGCCCGCTGTTTCCCAGTTCACGCTTCTTCATTTCGTTCTCCTTTCGAGTGGCCGCGAGCGACGACAACGCCCTGGCCGGTGTGGGTCCTGATGGTCGTGAGGTAGACGGGTCGGTGCGGGGTCAGCTCGCGTCGGCGCCCTCGACGATGTTCTTCAGCTGGGTGATCGCGGACATCGCGTTGGGCCAGCCGGCGTAGAACGCGATGTGGGTGATGGCCTCGACCAGCTCGTCCTTCGTCACCCCGTTCTCCAGCGCCTTCGGCAGGTGGAAGGCAAGCTGGTCGGCGCGGTAGAGGGCGACCAGGGTGGCAACGGTGATCAGGCTGCGATCCCGCTGGGACAGGCCCTCGCTCGCCCACACCTCGCCGAACAGGACGTCGTCGGTGAGCCGGACCAGTTCGGGCGCGAAGTCGCCGAGCACCTTCTGTGCGGCGGTCTGTTCAGCCATGGCGTTTCATCTCCTGTCAGTGTTTGGTCTGTTACAAAAAGTGATCAGCCGAGTTGGGGGCGGTGATGGGAACACCCGGTGGTGTCCCTCCGTCAGGCCGCCACACCGGGGGCCTGAGCCTTGTGTGAGGTCTCCTCGTCCGCCGCAGGCAGGGACACCTGAGGCACGACAGTCCGGGTGGCGCGCATCGCGGCGAGGACGATCAGGGGAATGAGGCCCAGGCCGGCCATGACCGCACCCACCACCTCCGGTCCGGTCACGCCCAGGGAGGTGTCCAAGGTCGTGCCCGCCAGCCAGGAGACGAGGGCGATCCCCGCGTTGAAGGCCGACACCGTCAAGGCAGCGGCGAGGGCGGGCGAGGAGTGTCCGAAGCGCACGGCCAGCGGGGTGGCGATCGAGGTGATGCCCAGGCCCGTCACGCCCAGGAGCACCACCAGGACGACAGTCGCCACGGGGCTGGTGGACAGCGGGATCAGCAGGAGTAGCACCAGCACCGAGGCGACGGAGGTGGTGATGAACGTGGCCAGCGGCTTGCGGTCGCCGAGGCGGCCGGTGATGTTGGTGCCCAGCAGAGCACCGACACCGAAGCCGACCAGGACGAGCGGTACGGCTCCTTCGGAGATCCCGGTCCGCTCGGTGAGCAGCGGGGAGATGTAGCTGTACGCGGCCATGAAGCCACCCGTGACGAGCGCGGTGGCGCCAAGGATCAGCCACATACGGCCATGGCGCAGTACGGCGAGCTGGGAGCGGACGGAGGGGGCCACCTCGGCGCGTTGCGCGGCGGGGATGAACCGGCCGATGACCAGGGCGGCCACGCCCGCGAGGGCGGCCAGCGCCCAGAACGTGCCGCGCCAGCCGATCGTCTGACCGGCCCAAGAGCCCAGCGGCACACCGGCCACGATGGCCAGGCTCATGCCGCTCATCATCACGCCCATGGCGCGGGAGGCGGCGGCCGGTCCCGCGGCGGAGGTGGCCACGACCGAGCCGACGGAGATGAAGGTACCGGTGGCCAGCGCGGTGATCACACGGGCTACGAGCGCGATGGTGAAGGAGGAGCTGAGTGCGGCGATCACGTGGCCGACGGCGAAGACGGCAAGCGCCAGGACCAGGGTGGAGCGCCTGGGCAGGCGCAGCGTGGCGATCGAGATCGTGGGCGCGCCCACGATCATGCCGACCGCAAACGCCGTGATCAGCAGGCCGGCCGTGGAGACGCTGACGCCGAGGTCCAAGGACAACTCGGGCAGGAGGGCGGCGATGATGAACTCGCTGGTGACCATCACGAAGGTGCCGAGGGCCAGCAGCGGGACGACGAACGGCAGTTTGGCGGGCTTTTGTCGGTGAGCAGACATGCGGAGGTGGAGCCTTTGCTGAATGGGGAGGGGTGAAACAGGGGGCCGGGTCTCGGGAGCGGCCGGGTGCCGGCGCTGGTTCAGCCGAAGGAGTCGGCCTTGATGCCGTCCGGGTCGGGACCGCCGCGCAGGCCGGTGTCGAGGGCGTCGACGGCGGCCGTCTCATCGGCGGTGAGCGCGAAGTCGAAGATGCCGATGTTCTCCGCGATGCGGTGCGGCGTGACGGACTTCGGGATCGCGGACAGGCCGTGCTCGATGTGCCAGCGCAGCACGATCTGCGCGGGGGTCTTGCCGTACCTGGCGGCGATCTCAGTGATGACCGGGTCCTGCAGTGGGCTCTTGCCCGCGTGAGGGGCGTCGGGCCAGTACAGGTTCACCGCGCCGAGGGGCGACCACGCCTGGGTGACGATGCCGAGGCCGGCATGCGCCTCGCGCAACTCGCGCTGAAGGAAGTACGGGTGCAGCTCGACCTGGTTGACCGCCGGTACGACGTCGGTGCGCTCGATCAGGTCGTCCAGACGCTCAGGGCTGAAGTTGGAGACGCCGATCGCCCGCACCCGCCCGTCGGCCAGCAGCTTCTCCGCTGCCTTGTACGCGGCGACCGTGGAGTCGAACGCGGACGTGTACGGGAAGTGCAGCAGGTACAGGTCCAGGTAATCCAGGCCCAGCCTGCCCAGGCTGGCGTCGAAGGCACGCAGGGTCGCGTCGTGGCCGAAGTCCGAGAGCCACAGCTTGGTGGTCACGAAGACCTCGCCGCGGTCGACGCCGGAGGCGACGATGCCCTCACCGACCTCCTTCTCGTTGCCGTAGACGGCAGCGGTGTCGATCAGTCGGTAGCCGTGCTGGAGCGCGGTCGTGACCGCGGTGGCGGTCTCCTCCGGTGGGCTCTGGAAGACGCCCAGGCCGAGCGCGGGCATCCGCACGCCGTTGTTCAGCGTGATCATCGTGCTCTTGCCAGTCATGGTGGTCCTTCCATGAGCGGGGACGGACCGATACGAGGTTCGATACCGGTCGGCCCCAAAGCGGGGCACTGACCATGCAACCGGGAACGGACACGATGAGGGAGTCTTCGCTGTGAGGGGTAACAGCAGGGACCCCCAGCGGCATATGCGCAAGTCAAAGCCCCGCCCTTACTGCCGGCGGCAGCCGCAGAAGGCGGGGCTGTGGACGTCTGTTCAGTTCTCGGAGTCCGCCTCGGCGGCCTGCACATCCGCGGCCTCGGCCGTGGCGGACCAGCTCGACAGCAGGTTCAGCGCGTCCGCGGCCGCGGAGCCGGGGGCCGCGTTGTACAACGCCACGACCAGCCCCGAGCCGTCCGGCAGGTTCATCGATTCGAAGTTGAGCTCCAGCTCGCCGACGACCGGATGCCTGAGGCGTTTCGTCCCCTCATGGAAGACGTGTACGTCGTGGGCGCCCCACATCACGCGGAAGGCGTCGCTGCGGGTCGACAGCTCACCGATCAGGTTCGACAACTCGCGGTCGTACGGGTTCTTGCCCGCCTCGATCCGCAGCGCACCCACAGCGCCCTTGGCGATGCGTTCCCAGTCGACGTAGAACCGCCGGGCCGCGGGGCTGAGAAATACGAACCGGACGGTGTTCGCCCCGCAGACCGGATCGGCGTACATCTCCGAGAACAGTGCGCGACCGAGCGTATTGGCGACCAGGATGTCGAATCGGTGGTTCTTCACGAACGCCGGCATGCCCGGCATCCCGTCAACGATGCGCTGCACGCTGGGCCGCACAGCCGGCCGGGCAGTGCGGCGCCGCACACGGGCGGGCGTCTTGTTCGCCGCTCGGGCCAGGTCGTACAAGTGCGTGCGCTCCGTGTCGTCGAGCCGCAGAGCCTGGGCCAGCGCGTCCAGGACGCTGTCGGAGACACCGCTGAGATTGCCGCGCTCCAGACGCGTGTAGTACTCGACGCTGACGCCCGCGAGCGTCGCGACCTCGTTCCTGCGCAGCCCGGCCACCCGGCGGTGGCCGTACACGGGCAGACCGGCCTGCTCGGGCGTGATCTTGTCACGGCGAGACTTCAGAAACGCACTGATTTCGGCGCGGTTGTCCATGAGGCCAGAGTAGGTTCGCCGCACACGGGCTGAGAGACCCTGTCATTACCCCTCACAGCAGTAACCCCCAACTCCAGCTTCTTCCGGTAGCGCGGAGTCGCAGGTCAGAGGGGTCCGCCGCTGGATATCTGCCCGGCCGCCCCCAGGCGGGATGCGGATCACGCGATCAAAAGCCCCCGGGGGCCGTCGCCGATGTTCGGCGCCTTCCTGGCCAACCTGGCCGGTTTCCTGCACAGTCTGCACATCACTCTCCTGATCGACGCGGTCCTCCTCGCCGTGACGTCAGCGGCGATCGGACTGCTACTCAAGCCGACCCCGACCAGACCTGAATCCCGGCTCGCACCTCCCGGCGGGCATGTCCGCCGCCGGACGGGCAAAGTGAAGATCACCGAGAAGGACATGCACCCAGGAGACGGCCACGACGCCATGGAGCGAAGCAGAGCTCGACCGCACTGGCGCGGCCGAGGAGATCGACCCCGCATCCGAACGCGCCGACGGCACGCTGCGTGCCACAGTCACCATGTGAATGGTCCACGAGGAAGCCGACCCTTCCGTGTACGAGCAGATCGACGCGGCCTACCGTGCCGAGTACGGCCGCCACACCGGCATCGTCGAACACGTCCTGTGCCCCACAGGCCCGCGCCGCCACGCTCCAGCTCCTCCCGTGCTGAACAGCGCCCGCCACGACAGGAGGTGACGGGTGCATGTCCTTGAGTTCGTCGTGATCATGGGGATCGCGCTCGTGGTGTGCGGCGTCCTCGCCGACCGGCTGCGGATCGCCGCGCCGGTGCTGCAGCTGGCCGCGGGCGTCCTGCTCGGCTTCGTGTCGTGGCTGCGCGAGACGGAGCTGCCCCCGGACGTGCTGCTCCTCGTCTTCCTCCCCGTGCTCCTGTACTGGGAGAGCGTGACGACATCGCTGCGCGCGATCCGCCGCGACCTGCGCGGCATCGTACTCAACGGCACGATCCTGGTCGCCGTCACCGCGTGGGCGGTGGCGGCCCTCGCGCACGCGATGGGCCTGCCCTGGGGCCCAGCCTGGGTGCTCGGCGCGGCCGTCGCCCCGACCGACGCCACCGCCGTGAACGTCGCCTCCCGGCTCCTGCCGCGCCGCAACGTCACGGTGCTGCGCGCCGAGAGCCTCATCAACGACGGCACCGCAATCGTCATCTACAGCCTGGCCGTCGGCGTCACCGTCGGCGTCGAACACCTCAGCACCCCGCACATCGGCGGTCTGCTGCTCCTGTCCTACGGAGGCGGCATCGCAGCCGGTGTCTTGGTGGCGTGGGTCGCCATCCAGGTCCGGCGCCGCATCCGCACCTTGGACGACACACTCCTAGGCAACCTCGTGATCATCCTGATCCCGTTCACCGCCTACCTGCTGGCCGAGTTGGTCGAGGCGTCCGGGGTGCTCGCCGTCGTGGTCGCCGGACTCATCATGAGCCAGGCCGGTCCGCGGCTCGCCCAGGCCCACGCCCGCCGTCAGACCGAGGCATTCTGGTCGCTGGCGATGTACCTGCTCAACGGCTTCCTGTTCGTCATGGTCGGGCTGGAGGCCCAGGCAGCCGTACGCAGCCTGCCCGGCGACGCCCTCACCGACGCACTCGTCATGGTCGCCGCGGTCTCCGTGGCACTGATCGTCGTCCGCTTCGCATTCCTGCAGGCCGCCGTACACACGATCCGACTCGTGGACCGGCGCCCGCAGCAGCGTGCACGCCGTATGGGCCACCGCGCCCGCATCGTCAGCGCCCTGGCCGGATTCCGCGGCGCGGTCTCCCTCGCCCTGGCGCTCTCCGTGCCCTACACCCTCGACTCCGGCGCACCCTTCCCCGACCGCGACACAATCGTCTTCGTCACAGCGGGAGTCGTGGTCGTCACGCTGGTGGTCCAGGGCCTCGTCCTGCCGGGCGTGGCGCGCTGGGCCAGCCTGCCCCACGACACCGACAGCGAACGCGAACTCCACCTGGCCCAGACCGTCGCCGCCGAGGCCGCCCTCGACGCGCTGCCCGACATGGCCGCCGAACTCGCCACCGACCCGGAGGTCACCGACCAACTCCTGGCCGACTACGAAAGGCACTTGAGGACGTTGCGGGCCGTCGGAGCCACCGAGGACACGGACGAGCCAGGTTCACTGCTGCGCCGCCACGGTCAGGAGATCGAACTGCGTCTCGCTCTCCTGGACCGCAAACGCGCCGCCGTCATCGCCCTGCGCGATGAGCACCGTATCGACGACAGTGTGTTCCTGCGCGTCCAGGCGCGGCTCGACAACGAAGAGGTACGGCTCGCACAGCGGAAGGCGGCCGAATGACCGACGAACAGACCCCCTCCGACTCCCCGCAAGCGCGCTCGGCCGAAGCACGCGGCAGCGTCCAGGGCGGCCCCGCCCTGATGGGCCGGGTCACCCCCTTCGAGCTGTTCTTCGACCTCGTCTACGTCTTCACGCTCACGCAGATCACCGGGTACATGGCCCACGAGCACACCGGCATCGGCGTGGTCCAGGGCCTGCTGCTCCTCGCCCTCGTGTGGTTCTCCTGGTCCGCCTACGCCTGGCTCGGCAACCAGGCGCGCTCCAGCGACCGGGGTGTCCTGCGCGCGGGCCTCGTCGTGGCGATGGCCGGCGTGTTCGTGGTGGCCCTCACTGTGCCCGAGGCATGGCACGACGGCCCCGGCAGGCTGAACGGCCCGCTCGTCCTCGCCTGCGCCTACGTGTTCGCCCGCTGCGTCCACCCCATCGTCTACGCCGTTCTGGCCGACGACGACCGTGCCCTGCTACGGCAGGTGGCGATCTCCGTGCCTCCCGTCCTGGGCGCGGGCGCGCTCCTCATCACGGGAGCCGTCCTGGGCGGCACCACCCAGACGGTGCTGTTCGCCGTGGCCATCGTGGTGGACTGGGGCGGTGTCTACGCCACCTCCCGCCGCGGCAACTGGCGTATCCACAGCGCGAGCTACTTCACCGAGCGCCACGAACTCTTCATCATCATCGCCCTGGGCGAGTCCCTGCTCGCCATGGGTGCCGCCGCCTCCCAGCAGCCGATCGACCTGCCCCTGCTGACGGCCGCCGTCCTCGGTGTCGCCGCCACCGCGAGCCTGTGGTGGCTGTACTTCGACATCGTGACCCGCATCGTGGAACACCGCCTGGAAGAGACCCGCGGCGCACAGCGCCTCAGCCTCGCCGTGCTCGCCTACGGATACGCCCACTTCCCCATCGTCGCGGGCATCGTGCTCACCGCCCTCGGCATGGAGGGCGTCATCGCGGACGCGGGAAGCACAGAGGGCCTCGGCACATTCTCGGCCTCGGCCCTGTGCGGCGGCGCGGCCCTGTACCTGGGCGGACTCACTCTGCTCGCCCGGGCCACGGTCGCCGTCTGGGCCCCGTTCCGTCTCGGCGCCATGCTCGTGCTGCTCGCCTCGCTCCCGGCTGCCGCCGCGCTCCCGCCCCTCGCCGCGCTCGCAGGCGTCGTGGTGATCCTCGCCGCCGTGGCCGCCGTCGAGACCTGGTGGTACAGCGAACTACGACGCAAGGTACGCCCCTGACGCACGCGGCACGCTCAGCCCGTCGTGATGCCCCAGCTGCCGGGGCAGGTTGCAGGTCAGAGGGTTCGTCGCTGGATACCTGCCCGCCCCCAGGCGGATGCGGATCACGGGAACGGGACCGCGCAAGCCGACGGACCTTCCGGACGAGTCGCCGCCACAGGGCAGAGGAATACCGTCCGCCCGGCTCCGGACATCAAACCCGCTGGAAGCTGACCAGCAACAGCGGCGCCTGATGCAGCCGACCAACCAACACGCTCCAGGCCGCATCAGCCCCGAGGGAGCTGGCGTGACGGTCTTCGGCGGTGAGCGCCGCGTCCCCAAGCTGCGCCACGAGGAGGTCCCTCAGCTCGCCGACGTGAGCACCGTTTACTACGCCCGGATGAAACGCGGGAACCTGCGCATCGTCTCCGAGAGCGTCCTGTGCTCACTCGCCCGCACCCTGCGCATGGACGAAGTCGAGATCCACACCTGTTCGACCTCGCCCGCCGCTTCCGACGGCACCCGGGCGCGCCGTGCCAAACCCCCGGCCGGCGCGGCTGCCGCAGCGAGCGACTCACTCAGCAACCGCGCTCAACACGCTGAACTTGACAGGGAAGACGAAGTGGGCGGGCCACTGGGCGGCGAGCCGGGCCGAGCTGTGCTGGGCTCACCAACCTGACCCCGGACGAGTTCCTCGGCGAGCTCCCTGGCGGCGTCGGCGTGCGCCTGGCCGAGCTGTGACCTCTCCAGCATCTTGGCGGTGAACCGGACGAACCCCTCGCCCGGGTCGGAGCCATCGTCCAGGATCGGAAACGGCTTGTACTCATCGCCCACATCGAACAGGTCGAAGAAGGTCCCGTAGTGGTAGGCCGACTCGGCCAGCAGGGCGCGGCTGTCCTCCGACACCCGCCCCGCCGCCGCGTGGGCGTCGGAGAGGATGCTGGGGCCCCCGCCGAGCGGGTCGGGGCGGACGCACAGGAGCGTGGTGTAGTCCGGGGGCTGGCTGTGATGTCGTTCATCGGGGTCTGGCACAAGTTCCGTGAGACGACTACGTTCGGTGATTGCCGATCTCGCCGCTTGATGAGAGACCCACCGACCCACCAGAGGTTCGGTCGGCTGAGATACTCCGGTCCTGTGACTTCTTCAGACCTTGCTCGCCAGATCCATGCCGTATCCCATCTGACCGGTGATTTCGTACTCCGCTCGGGACGCAGGGCCTCGGAGTACTTCGACAAGTACCGCTTCGAAGGGGACCCTGTTCTCCTTGATGCCATCGCTCAGGCGATGGCATTGCTCGTGCCGAAGGACACGGAGGTGCTGGCGGGCCTTGAGATGGGTGGTATCCCGGTCGTCACCGCGCTCGGCCGACACACCGGCCTTCCCTGCGCCTTTGTCCGTAAGCAGGCAAAGTCGTATGGAACGCGCCGGCTGGCTGAAGGCGCGGACATCGCCGGGCGCCGAGTGCTGGTCGTTGAGGACGTCGTCACTAGCGGTGGTCAGATCGTCTTGTCCACCGCCGAGTTGCGTGCCCTGGGTGCGGACGTTCGCGAGGCGCTCTGCGTCATCGACCGTCAGCAGGGAGGGACCGAGGCGCTTGCGGCCGAACAAATCCACCTGCTGTCACTCCTGACTGCGGATGATCTGAGAACTACTGCCTGAGGCGGAGGGGGCCCGTCAGGCGAGGAGAACTCGCTTCCCTAGCAGGGCAAAGCCGGCCCGGCCGAACATCTGGCGCTTGAGCATCTTGATCCGGTTGACTGCTCCTTCGACCGGGCCGGAGTTCCAGTCGGTGGTCAGCCCGGCGGTCACGGCGTCGAAGTCGCTGTGCAGGCCGACGGCAAAGCTGCTGATGCCGGGGAGATTGGCCTCGGCGGACTTGGTGATCCACTCGGGCAGGCGAGTACCGCTGAGTGTGGTGAGCATTTCCGCGAACGAGCTGGTCAGCTCGGCTGCGGATGCCAGCTCGGGGCAGCGGTCGAGCACGGCTTTGCGGTGCCGTTTCTCCTCCTCGGTCAGGGTGGCCGGATGCCGGGTGAGCCAGCCGGTCACCTGCCGCACCGACGGTGGTGGCGGGGCGGGCGCGAAGCCTTCTGGTCGGGGCAGACCGCGCCGGGCCCAGTCGCGGACGGTGGAGTAGTGGCCGCGGAAGCCACGGGCCGTGATCTCGCGGTGGAGGTCCAGGACGGTCGTCTTGCCGTCGGTCTCGGCCCAGCGTTGTGCCAGGTAAGGCTTGAACGGGTCGAGCTTGCTGGGGAGTTGGCGCTTGCGGCCCTTGACCATGTCCTGCCAGTGGGCGGCGCGGGCGTATCGCTGGACGGTGTGGCGTCCCCAGCCCAGGTGGCGGGCGATGTGGCGGATTCTCATGCCCTGGTCGAGGAGTTCGTGGACGAGGGCGTGATGGGCGCGGGCCCGCTCGGCGAACCTGCCGGTCGGATCCGCCTCTTCGTTGTTCTGGTCGGAGGTCGCTTCAGCGGGTGTCTCCCAAACGGGCTCTTCTGGGCTGGCCGGGGGCAGGTCGCGCAGGCAGGTGCGGTGGGCTGCGACGGTCTTTTCGACCGCGGTGGCGAGTTCTGCCAGAGGTGAAAGCGCTCAGCGACCTGGAGAGCCCGGGGTGCGGCGGTGCCGGCCGCCTCGGCGTAGGCGCCGGCGCGGTCGCGGCAGATGACCTCGATTTCGGGATGGCCTGCGAGCCACGGGGCGAGGGTGACCGCGTCGCGTTCGGGCAGCAGGTCGAGGACCTGGTGGGACTGTGCGTCGATCACGACCGTTCCGTAGACGTGCCCGCGCCGCAGCGCGAAGTCGTCCACGCCGACGGCCCGAGGGCGCGTCGCGGCCGGGTCAGGCAGGTCCATCACCCGGCGCAACAGTGTGGTGCGGCTAGGCCGTTTCTGATGGCTCTTGGTGGGCTGGGTGGATCTCACGGCTGGCTGGGCAGGACGCTCGTATGGTGCGGCGACACGAGCTCACGGACGCGCAGTGGCAGAAGATCGAGCCTCTGCTGCCCGGTAACGGCAGGCCGGGCGGGCAGTGGGCGGATCATCGCAGGGTGGTCAACGGGGTGCTGTTCAGGGCCCGGACCGGTGTGCCCTGGCCTGATCTGCCTGAGCGGTATGGCCCCTGGCAGACCGTCTATGAGCGTCATCGCCGGTGGTCGGCAGACGGCACCTGGCAGACCATCCTTGCAGAGCTGCAGAGCTGCAGATCGAGGCGGACGCCGGTGACCCCGACGGCACGCTCGCCCGTCAGGTGTCCCGGCAGGAGTGGGCCGTGAACATCGACTCGACGTCCTGCCGTGCGCATCAGCACGCGGCCGGGGCGCCTCGCGAGGTGCCTTGTGACTACCCGCAAAAGGGGGCGGGGCTCGTGAGGAGGCAGATGGGCGCGAGGCGTTGGGGCGCTCGCGGGGCGGGCTGACCAGCAAGATCCATCTGCTCTCCGACGACCGGGCCCGGCCGTTGCACTGGCTGACTTCGCCGGGCCAGCGGGGTGACAGCCCGATGTTCGCCCCGGTGCTGGACGGTTTACGCATCCGGCGCCGCGGGGCGGGCCGTCCGCGCAGCCGGCCGGATCGGGTCCGCGGCGACAAGGCGTACTCCAGCCGCGACAACCGCGCCTACCTGCGGCGGCGAGGCATCAAGGCCACCATTGCGCAGCCCGACGACCAGCGTGCCCACCGCAAGCGCCGTGGACAGGCCGGTGGCTGGCCTCCGGCCTTCGACCCGGCTCAGTACCGCCGCCGCAACGCCGTTGAGCGGTGCGTGAACAAGTGGAAGCAGTTCCGTGCGGTAGCCACCCGGTACGACAAACGCGACTACATGTTCAACGGCACCCTCACCGTCACCGCGATCGTCATATGGCTCCGCGACACCGTTCAAGAGCCGTCAGAAACGGCCTAGTACTGCAACGGTGCTTGTTCTGAGTGCTGGGCAGTTTTCAGGGGCTGTGTCCACGTCGTTTGTAGTGACTGACTCGAGCTTGGTGTTGGCGTCGTCGGCGCCATGTCGACCAGTGCAGGACGTGGTCGACCGGGGTGGGGTGGCGGTCGGTGAGGCGGGTGATCAGTCGTCGTATCTCGGCGAGGCTGAGGTGGATGAGCTGGGAGGATCCGTTTCTGCTTTCTCCATGTCCAGCTCTCGGGCACGCAGGACGGTCAGGCAGGCGTGAGCGGCCATGGCCAGGGTCATGTGGCGGTGCCAGCCGGGGTAGCGGCGGACCTGGTAGTCGTCCAGGCCGCACTCCTGCTTCGCGGTCTGGAAACACTCCTCAACAGCCCATCGGCTGCCCGCGATGCGGATCAGCTCGTCCAGCGTCGTGTTGGCGGGGCAGTAAGCAATGTAGTAGGAGATCTGATCGGGCCTGCTCACACTGCGACGGGCCAGAACCCAGTGCCTGCGGTCCTCGCGGTGCCAGGGCCGGACCTCGACGCGGGCCCAGTCGAAGATCCGCCGGCCATGAGCTCCTTCGCCGCAGGAACGGCGTTTCCACTTCTGCCGCGGCAGGCCGGGAAACAGGTCGTGGACGGGGTGGTCGAGTGCCCAGCGGCTCACGACTGTGTCGTGCCGGGTGGTGGCCATGACGTGGAAGACATCCGCCTGCTCCAGTTCGAACCGCCAACCCTTGCTGAAGCCATAAGCGGCGTCCGCCGTCACCCACCTGAACGGAATCCGGTCGGCGATCGCCCGGCGGACCATCGTCTTGGCCATGGCCACCTTCGTCTCAAAGGGAACCGTGTCGTCGATGCCCGCCCGCCGGCACCGTTCCCGGTCGTCCGTCCAGGACGTGGGCAGATACAGACGGCGGTCTATCAGCGTGCGTCCGCGGTCGGAGGCGTAGGCGAGGAACACGCCGATCTGGCAGTTCTCGGTGCGTCCCGGGGCCCGCATTTCAATAACTGTCAGCGACCGGTTTCCGCAGGGGTTGTTCGGGCGTGGAGCTGTTCTATTGTGCGGGCGGGCGATCCGGGT
>NZ_JBIAKA010000029.1:0-83468 GCF_042872225.1 Streptomyces sp. NPDC005374
TCCGCGGAACCCAACTCCGCACCATCACGCACACGCACCACCACAGCCCGCCCCGACAACGTCCCGTAATCCACCCCGATCACACACGCATCGGAGAGGGAGGATTCCTGGTGTTCGGCATTCACGGAGGGGAGCCTTCCTGTCGCAGTATCGAACCACGTTCGAGATTTCGAATGAGTGTCTTTATTCTAGCAAGTCCTTGGCCCCGGCAGGAGGCCTGGTGCAGGCCTCCTGCCGGGGCCGACGGCGTCAGCCGTTCTGCGGTGCGACCGTGATCCGGTCGATGTCCGGCGCGTACGCCGAGGCGTTGCCGAAGGTGACGGTGTTGGTGCCGGCCTTGAGGGTGACCGGAACCGGCAGGTACCAGTAGTTGGACCAGCTGTACGTGTTGCGGAACATGACTGTCTGCGTGGTGCCGTTGACGGTGATGTCGGCCGCGCGGGAGACGATGTTGGTGTTGTAGTTCCCCGAGCCCGAGACCTCGTCATTGGCGTAACGGACGCTCATCACGTACCGCCCGGCCTTGGTGGCCTTCACGGGCAGAGTGAGGGTGTTGCCGGAGCCGTTGCCGATGTCGCCGACGTACTTGCCGCCCGAGGTCCAGGCGTTGCTCGCGACAGCCGCGCGGCCGGCGAGGGTGCCGTCCTCGGCCTCGTAGGCGGTCACGCCCTCCGTGCTCGGCGCACCGGTGACCAGCAGGTCGCGCAGGGAGAGTCGATCGTGTCCCTGTGCGGCCGCGGTGATGCGGTTGTTGCCCGCCGACAGGTACAGCCTCAGGGTCTTGCCCGAGTTCTTCCCCTTTGCCGGTGTCAGCGTGGCGGCGGTGGCGCCGTCCAGGCTCAGGGTGCCGTTGCCGGTGTAGTCGGCCCGCACCGTGTAGTACCCGTCGGCCGGTGCGCTGACGTCGAAGACGGCCTTGTCGCCCTTGCGCAGCACGAGGGCGCCGGCGCCGCTGACGCCCGATGTGGAGTAGTCGTACGACGGCGAGCCGGTGATGTCGGCGTACGTCGCCGGGTAGACGGCCTGCGGGGTGGTCGACGCGGTGAGGTCGATCTTGTCGAGGGTGACCTCGCTGGTGCCCTTGGCCAGGCTCAGGGTGTGGGTGCCGGCCGACAGGGCGACCGGGGTGCGCACGATGGAGCGGTAGGTCCAGTTCAGGGTGGACCCGTAGGTGAGGTCCACCGGGGAGCCGCCGTCCACCGTGAGGGTCTGGGTGGAGGGGGTGCCGGACTGGTTGCCGTAGAAGACGTCCAGGTCGTACGTGCCCGTCTTCGGGACGGTGACGGTGAAGGCGACCTTGCTGGTCGCCTGGTTGAGGCTGCCCACGTCCTTGGTGCCGGAGGTGGCGAAGCCGTAGGGGTTGGAGCGCGAGCCCTGGGAGTAGACCGTGCCCGCCGTGATCGCGGCGTTCTCGGCCTCGTACGACGCCGACCAGGGCAGGCTCGCCGCGGTGGACGTGCCGTGGCCGGCCGGGTTGACGGTGACCCGGTAGGCGGCCATCGGGTCCAGGCCGGTCAGCGGCACGGTGACACCGTGGTCCTTGCTGACGGCGAGGGTGGCGCGGGAGACCACGCTCGGTGCGGCGGCTGCGCCCTCGTAGCCGCTCCAGCCGACGCGCTCCACGGTCACGTCGACCTTGTGTCCGAAGGAGGCGGGTATGTGCCGGAGCACGGTGTCGACGGAGCCGGAGGTCCCGCCGAGGAGGACCTGGGCCTGCTTGCGGCGCGTGTCCAGTGACCCGATGCCCTGCAGGGTGTCGATGGTGTTGGCCTGCGGCGGGGTCGTCGCGACGGTCTTGCCGGTCAGGCCCGCGTACCAACGCAGCAGCCACCAGCTGCCGTTGGGGATGTTGGTCTGGACGGCGTTGTCGTTGAGGTTGCCCGCGACGTTCCAGTACGCCTGGTCGGCGTAGACCTTGTTCCGTTCGAACATCGACAGCCACTGGACCATCTGCCCGGGGACGGACTGGTCGCGCCGGTTGGCGTACTCGTTGATGCTGACCGGTCGCGGGGAGATGCCGGCGTTCTTCTCGATGGTCCGGTAGGCGGCGAGGTTGGACTCGAAGTCGGCCAGGGAGCCGGGGTCCAGCTCGTGCCAGGTGGTGACGTCCGGCAGGACGTTGTTGGCCTTCGCCCAGGGGTAGAAGTCGGCCATGAGACGGGCGTCGTAGTGGGTCTCGTTGGGGCCGGCGATCCGGGCGTTCGGGATGATCGAGCGGATCTTCCTGTAGACGGTGGCCCAGTCGCTCTCGAACCTGTCACGCGTACTGGTGTACGTGGCGGTGTCGGAGCTGCCCAGGCCCTGGTACCAGATGCCGTCGGGCTCGTTGAACGGCACCCACACGAAGTCGTCCGCGTCGGGGCGGGCGGCGACCTTGCGGACCATGGTGTCGACCTTGGCCAGGTAGTCGGCCAGGCCGAGGTTCTCGTAGGGCCACTGGGAGTAGTAGTCCTGCATGTAGATCTGGACCTCGCCGCCGCCGGCGCGGTCGTAGGCGGGCTTGACCGTCAGCGCGTCGCCGTTGGGGTGCTGCAGGCCGTCGGGTGCCTTCTGCACGATCGAGGTCATGTGCAGCGGGTCCAGCAGACTGTCGCCGGGGACGCCGTCGTCGCTGAGACCGTAGAGCGTGCCGTTGGCGCCGTGCATGACGGCGCCGGTGGTCCGGCCGAGGTCCACTGTCAGCTGCGGTGTCGCCGCCTGCGCGGCAGGGATGGTCAGCGCCGTACCCGTGAGGGCCGCGGCGACGACGCCCGCGCCCACGAGGGTGCGGAAGCGTCCGGATCTGCTGGTTGTACGAGGCATGACGGTCCTCCTCCTCCCGCGGCATTGCGGGAGGCGTGCGGGGCGGGATGGATCCGGCCTGGGCCGGGGGTACTTGACGGGGCCGCTGGTGATGCCGGAGACGGCGCGGCGCCGAAGGTGACGAAGACGAAGACCTTGGGAGGGCTCGTCGTCACGGCGAGGGCGGAGTTCAGACGCCGGTGGCCGGGGGACGGCTGGGGGCCGGCGACCTGGGTGCGGCTGAGCGGCCGGGGGGCCGCAACCAGATCGCCGGGGGCGGGGTGGGCGGCGGGATGCCGATGGCGAGGGCGACGGCTGCGAGGTCGTCGCCTTCACCGGCACTGGCGCTCATGACCGTGGTGACGTACCGCTTCCTGGTGACCTTCGTGCCGGCCTGCGCGTTCCTGCCCCCGGCGGACGGCGGGGGAGGGGGCGCACAGGCGGTTCGCAGGAACCGTCGGGGTCCCTTGCTGTCAACGCTCAGCCGGTTGGTCGCGCAACCATCGAGGGCGATGTCGGACACGAGGACGCTGAGGGACCGGGTCACGCTGCCGAACTGTGCGAGTGCGGTCGCGTCGCGACCGCAGCCCAGCGCCTCGACGCCTGCCTGGGCCTGCTCCTGGATCTCTTCGTTCACGCTCGCGTGGCCGTCGGCGACTCGCGACGTGGTCGAACAGGAGAGGCCTGTCGCATCTTTGTGACCGGTCACATGCATGCCAGGATTGTGAGCGGTCACAACGTGGGCGTCAAGAGACGGACACATGGGATTCACACTCCGAGCCGCGCAGGTGGTGTCGTCTCGTCACTTCCGCCGAGCGGAGTGCCCAGCTCAGACCCGCAAGAGCCGCCCCGGTGCGGCCTGTTGGCGGGAGGGAAAAAGTTGACCACCACTGCCGGGGCGGGCAGGGGTCCGCATCTCCGGTCGCATCCTCGAGTCGGGCTGTATGTCGTCGTCGAGCCGCGGTGGTACTACCTGCCCGCGGTGGATGGACCGGGGTTCGGGCCGAGGGTGCCGGACGCGGAGGCGGTCGCGTCAGGGCGAGTCCTGGCTCGCCCGGGCTGTGACTCCGTGGCCGGGCCCGGACGCCGGCCGCGCCCTTGTGCCGTCGGCCGAGAGGACTGTCCATGGCTCTTGCACGCAGTTCTTGCTCACTTGTAAGCCAGATCCCATGACGACGATCATGGCCCACGTGGCATCCACCGACATCGATTCCGTCGAAGACTTCTGCGCCCGCTGGGAGAAGGCGTGGAACGACCATGACGGGGAGGCGGTCGCGACACTGTGTGCCGACGATCTGGTCCATGACGAACCCGCCCTGGGGGAGACGGCGCACGGGACGGACCCCATCCGCACGTTACGTCCTGAAGTTCCGCTTCTCCGGCGGCATTCCCGGGCTGCGGCCGCTGCGCGGCGCCGTGGCCTCCCCGGAGGCCGACTACCACGGCGTCGGCGCGGTCCTCGACGTCGGCGAGTACGGAAGCGACGACCTGCCAACGTCACGGACGGACTCGCCCTGGACAGCGGGGGCGACGTCGCGTCGGGCGCGAACCTCAAGCAGTGGGCCTGGGACGGCAGCCCCAACCTCCAGTGGCAGGCGGTCGAGCTCGGCGACGGCCACTACAAGCTGGTCAACATCGCCAACGGCATGGTCGCCGACGGCTGGGGTGATTCGGGGAACGGTGCCGCCGCTCGCCAGGCGCCCTGGAACGGCGGCAGCAACCAGCAGTGGACGATCACCCACCGGGGCGACGGCCGCTACTCGATCGCCAACCGCACCACCGGCCTGGTCCTCGACGGAGGCGGCAACGTGGCCTCCGGCTCCCTCACCAAGCAGTGGACGTACGACGGCAGTACCAACCTGATGTGGACCTTCACCGCCCTGTGAGGCTCATGAAGCCCCCGACCAACCTGCTAGGTAGGGGAGTTGGAGCTGCCCTCCGGGTTCACCCCCTGGAAGGCCCACTGCTGTTCCCCCGACACAGCGCGATCGGTCACCGTCACGTGCCGGGCTGTCGCGCCGGGCTCGGGGGCCAGGGCGAGACCCTGGTGCCGGCTCAGCAGGAGCTCCCCGGCGCCGGTCAGGATGTACGACACCTGATCGGGCCGGTCCGCGCAGGATGCGATGCGCACGCTTCGACCGCCGGGGTCGGCGGCCAGGCAGAGCGAGGGGTCGGCGCCGCTGCGGAGCGTGCCGTCGAACTCGTACGACCACTGCTGGGACACGGCGGACGAACAACGCGCCAGCCGGGCTTCGGCCCCGGAGTCGACCGGGCCGTCCACGTCCAGGCAGAGCCCGGTGGCGACATTGCGCAGGCTGCCGTCGGTGGTCGTGCCGGACCCTGACAGGGAAGCGGTGGACGGGGCGGCGCCGACGGGCGGCACGCTGGGGTCGGGGCTCGTCGAGACGGCGGTGGGGACACCCCAGGCGGGGACACCGGGCATGCCCTGGCCGTCGTCGGACCAGCCCCGGGCGGCGAGGACGACCGCCAGCAGGGCGAGCGAGGTGAGGCCCGCGCCCACGGCCGCCGCCGTACGGTGTCTGCCGTCCGCCCCGGTCCGGTGCCGGCGGCCGGCAGGTACGGTGGCCGTCGCCTCCGTGGCCGACCGGTCCGCGGGGTTGCTGCGGCCGGGCCGTGAGGCGAGATAGCGGCGACCGCCCCAGCCGAGTACGGCATCGGCGAGCAGAACGTCCAAACCGCTCTCGAAATAACCGAGTTGCTCAAGAGCGTGCTGGCAGTGCGGGCATTGCCCCAGATGCAGACGGACATCGGGAGGCAGTGTGCCGCCCCTGCGCGCGGCGACGTCGATGAGACGGTTGTGGAAGCGGCATTCCGAGGACGGCGCGAGTTCCCTGTGCGCGCGTACGACACCGGCACGGAATTGTTCGCGGGCCTGCCCCAGCGCACTGGTCGCGGTGGCCGTGTCGAATCCCGACAAACCGGCGGGTATGTCTATGGGTTCGGCCTCGACCTCGGTGTGCCACAACAGGCATTGGGAAATTGCGGGCAGCGCCACGAAGGCGCGTTCCGCGAGTTTTCTGCTCGTGGCGACCCCGGGTCTCGCCGCGTGGAGACCGCGGCCGCCGGTGGGCTTGCGCAGTTCCGGCATGGCCGCACAGGCCCCGTCGTCCGCGGCCCAGGCGCGGACGGTCTCGCGGACCGCCACGAGGAGTTGCGGGCGCAGCGCTCCGTCGGGGGTGCCGTCCTCGAACCGGTTGAGTACCTGGTGGAAGGCGCTGGTCGCCGCGAGCGGGGCCGCGGCTGTCGCGGTGGCCAGGCAGAGCAGCGCGTAGTCGCGGGCCGATGGCCAGTGCCGGGCGAGGAGCAGGGCCGTGGCGTGCTGCCGTTCGGTGTCCTGGCCGCTCAGTTGGATGAAGAGGTCCCGGTCCGATTCTCCCGGGGTCGGTCCGGGGCGGGGCGGGTGCGGCGGGCGTGGGGGGTGAGGGGACGGCACGTAACCAATTTCCTTTCCAGTCGCAGAACGGCATGCCAATTGACGCCCTGTCGGAAAGCGGGGAGTGATTGGTGCATACCTGCAGGGCAGCCTCTTCGGCTGGTCAAGCCGTAGCTGCCCTAAGGGGAGCCTCACCTTCGCATGTACATCACACAGGAAACAAGAACTTCCACTGACTCATCTTCAAAGTCTCGGGAATTCGGAACGTTACCGGCGGTAGCTCCAGGGTCTATTGGAAATGGTGACCAAGTGCCGGGAAGGGTGGGCGAAATCGGACGCTCCAAAATCGATGATCATTTGGCCCCAAGGTCCAAGTGCCGCCCATGAGTTGGGGGAAGGGTCGGGGGCGGTGGATCCGACATGCCCGTCCCCGCATCTCCCAAAAGCGGAGAAAGAGAACGGGAAGCGCGCCATCGTCGTGCATGAGGACGAACTCGTTACGAGTGCGACAGGGCGGCCCGCTCTTGAACTCACTGGGCCAGTGGGTCCGCAGAGGGACGCCACGGTCGGCACAGTGCCAGGAAGCAGCCCGCCGCGGCCGGCGCGAGACCCAGCACCGACAGGGCCATGGGCAGCGCGGTGCCCTGGCCGCCGAGACCGGCCAGGGCCGGGGCGACGGCGCCCATGAGGAACTGTGTGGCGCCCAGGAGCGCCGAGGCACTGCCTGCGGCGTGCGGGGCACGCTGAAGGGACAGGGCCGTGGTGGTGGGCAGGATCATGCCGGCCAGGCAGGCCGTGAAGAACAGCGCGGTGGCGATCCACGGCAGGCCTGCATCCGTGAAGGCGGCCAGGACGACCAGGGGGGTGTCGGCGGCGCCCAGCACAGCAAGTCCCGTGGCCAGGATGCGGAACGAGGGGAAGCGTCCGAGGAGCAGCTTGCCGTTGAGCTGCCCGGTGGGATGCCTCCTGCCGACTGCGTCAGCGGCCCAGGTGGGCGACGAGCAGGTTGGGGTCCTTGCCGGTCATGTAGGCGGCGCTGGGGACGTACACCTTGCTGCCGTGAACCGCGATGGAGGTGGGGGTCTGCAGACCGTCGGCCGGGGTGAGCACGGCGGTGTGGGTGCCGTCGAGGCGGACGAGGTCGACCTGGTTGTCGTCGCGGGCGGCGAGCAGGGTGTCGCCGTGGCCGGTGAAGGCGAAGTCGTCGATGGACGGCATACCGGTGGCCCGGACCTGGATTTTCCCTGCGGCGCCCTTGGAGTTGAGCGGGATGCGCAGGACGGTGCCGCGGTCGAGGTTGGTGGCCCAGACGGCCCCGTCGTGCAGCTTCAGACCGTTGGCGCCGGCGAACGTGGTGGGCTCCAACTGCGTGCCCCTGGCCCAGACAGTGGCCTTTCCGCCGCGTGCGGGCAGCCTGTAGATGACACCGTGCACGGAGTCCGTGACGTAGACCTTCTCGGCGTGCTGGTCGAGGGCGAGCCCGTTGGGCAGTCCGTCGGCGGGCAGGGCGGCGATGCGGCGCGGGCGGCCACCGGGGCGTACGGCCCAGACGCCGGTGAGGTCGGCGGTGCCGGTGGCGTAGGTGACGTACAGGGTGCCGTCGTCGGCGCGGGCGATGCCGCCCACGAACGCCTTGCCGAGGTTGGGGGTGCTCGCCTTGGCCGGGGCCGGCAGCGTGGCCAGCACGTGCGGGCGATGGCCCGGCGTGATGCGGACGATCTGCCGGGCGAAGGAGAAGGTCAGGTACGCCGCTCCGGTCCGGTCGACGGTGATGTTCTCGGGCTGCTGCGAGGCCGCCGGCTCGAAGTGGTTGGTGATGTGTGGTGCCGAGAGGGGCTGGGTCGCCGCGGTGGCGGTGGCCGCGGAGGCCAGCAGGGCCGCGGTGACGGCGAGCGTGGTCAGGGAGGTGCGGACGTGCATGAGGCGGTTCTCCTGGTGGGGTTCTGCTGACGGTCCACTGCCGGCCCGTGGGGGTCGCGGGCCGGCAGTGGGGCTCGACGGGGTGGTACTGCTACGGCTCAGGGGGCGACGATCTTGATCGTGCTGGCCCAGCCGTGGCCCGCCCCGCGGATCTGCAGGGCCATGTGCAGCAGCTGGAAGCCCTCCAGTGCGCGGGCGTGCCTGAGCGCACCGACATCGACCGGGTTCAGCCCACCGGAGGTCACCAGGTCCGCGACCTGCTTGCGGGCGGCCTCGTCGTCACCGGCGATGAACACGTCGAGCGCAGTGCCGTTCACCTCTCCGGCGACCAGGGTCGTGGCGAACGTGGTGTTGAACGCCTTCACGACACGGGTGCCCGGCGCGACGACTCCGGCGATCTCCTCGGCGGCGGAGGAGCCCGGGGCGACGACCAGCGAGTCGAGGGAGGCATCGACGGGGTTGCTGATGTCGATCAGCACCTTGCCGCTCAGCCGCTCCCCGTAGGCCGCGGCAAGCTGCTTCGCGGCGTCGAAGGGGACCGCGAGGACCACGATGTCCGCGGTGTCCACGGCCGATTCGTCGGCGGCGGCGATCCGGCCCTCGCCGGTTGCCCGTCCGCGCAGTTCGTCGACGAGTCGTACGGCCTTACCGGGGTTCTTGGCGGTGACGGTGACCGTGTGGCCACCGGCGAGGGCGCGGGTGGCGATGCCTCGGGCAATGGTGCCGGCACCGACGATGGTGATCTGCATGGAAGTGGTGTCCTTTCTCCTGTACTGCGCTGCCCTGTGCCTGGTCGCTGTCAGACGTGGACCCGCACCACGTTGAACGGGAGCTTCGGATCGGAGATCTGGAACTGGAAGTTGACGATCAGCAGGTCGTGGCCGTCGACGGCGGCCGTGGAGGGGCTGTGCATGCTCTGACCGTGGACCGTGCGCACGAGCTCGGCCCTGGTGTAGTCGTGGCTCAGCTTGAGGACGCTGATCTGGCCCTCGGGGTGGTCGAGTTCGGTGACGGCGGTGAGGGTGTGGCCCCGCAGCAGGAGGCCGTCGCCGGAGACGCCCTTGGCGCCGCCGAGGTCGATCGGGACGACCTTGTGGGTGCGGATGTCGACGCGGTAGAAGGCGTGGTCGTTGTAGTCGGCGAGCAGGACGTAGCGGCCGTCGCCGGTGACCACCAGGCCGTTGCCGTTGAAACCGTCGTCGTAGACCATCGGGGAGTGGCTCAGGTCCGTGCCCACGTGCAGCGGCTGCTGGACCTTCCTGCTCTTCAGCTCGGCGGCGGTGATGTGCCACAGCGCCGGGTGGATCGAGTCGGAGACGTAGGCGTCGCCGTTGGGGGCGAGGGCGACGTCGTTGAGGAAGGTGTCGCTGCGGCCGGTGTCGAACACGTGCAGCAGGGCGCGGGTGTGGGTGTCGTAGACGAAGACCTTGCCGGTCGCGCCGCCCGCGACGATGAGCCGTCCCGCACGGTCGGTCTTCATGCCCGCGACGGAGGTCCGTCCGTCCTTGCCGCCGGGCAGGAACACCCTGGTCGCGCTCTGGTGGACATCACCGCGGTAGATGGTGCCGTCGCTGGTGCTGCCGACGTAGAAGTAGGGCGTGCCCTGCTGGCGGGCGATGCCTTCGGGGTAGGTCTTGTCGCCGGGGATGGAATAGCTGGCGGGCAGCGGTTCGTGGTGCTTCCGGGCGGCGGCGTGGGGCAGGTCGCCGCCGGAGGCGGCCAGGGCCGGGGTGGCACCGCCCAGGACGAGGAGGGAAGCCACCGCCACGACGGCGACACGGGGACGGGAAAGGCGGGTACAGGACATGACGGATCTCCGTGCAGGGATAAGTGAGCAGAACAATGAGGGTGATCAACAACCTGGGGCGACGACCGAAGAGAGTGCGGGTCGCGCGCAGTGCCCCGGATCCGCGCGGCGCGGGTCGCACATGCCGACGGCGGTCAGTTGCCGGCCGGGAAGAGGGACCGGTTGGCGATGTCGATGATGAACGGGCCGAGGTGGGCCGGGTATCGGTCGACGATCGCCTTCTTGTATGCGTCGCCGTCGCCGTCGTCGTCGAGCAGCTCGCGGGCGTCGGTCAGGTAGCGCCGGACGTCCTCGTAGACCTCCGGGCCGGTGGGCAGGCCGTGGCCGGCGAGGATCGTGTCGTATCCGGACTCGGAGGCCAGGGCGTCGACGGCCTGCTGCCAGCCGGTGATGTCGTTGTTGCCAAGGTAGAGGTGGACGTCGTTGTAGACGAGGTCCTGGGCGATCAGCACGCCCTGCTCGGGCAGCTTGATGAGCAGTTCGTCGGCGGCCTCACCGCCGGCCACGGCCTCGAAGACGAACGGGACGCCGTCGATGACCTCGGTGCCGGGAATGACGGCCACGCTCGGCGTGAAGTCGGTCAGGGGGATGACCTGGCCGGTGGGCAGGTTGCTGTCGCCGCGGGCGATGATCTGCTCGCGCACCTGGGCCAGCGCGTGGACGGGGACACCGAAGCGGGCGGCGCCGTTGTAGTGGTCCGGGTGGGCGTGCGTGACGATGAGGCGGTCGATCGGCTTGCCGAGCCCCTTGGCGTAGGCGATGGCCTCGTCGGCGTAGGCGGGGAGCAGCTGGGCGTCGATCGCGATGACGCGGGCCGGGGTCTCGATCAGCTGGGTGGTGGTGTGGAAGGTGTCCGCCGGCGACATGTAGCTGTGGATGCGGACCGCGCCCTTGTCGAGGACCGTGACCGTGCCGTTCATGGGGGTGCTCCTTGCGGTGGAGGCGGCTTCGCGCCGTCTTGATGTCCTCCACTCTCGCCGCGAAACCGCAGGCAGACGAGATACGCTGAAGACGCGGCATGGTAAATCGAGGACATCTGGAGATCGTGATGCTTCCCGTGGACCTCGGTGACGGCGATCCCTCCCGGGGCGGCGCCATCCTTCGGCTCGGCTTCCGTCCGCCCGAGGAGCGGGTCCCCGGCTTCGAGATCATCGACCTCGCCACCCTGCACGAGCGGCGCCGGCGCCGGGGGAGGCGGCCCGACCTGGTGCACCGGGTCGATTTCCACACCCTCACCCTGATCACGGAGGGCAGCGGGGAGCACGCGATCGACTTCGTGACCTACCCCGTCCGCCCCGGCACCCTGCTCTGGGTGCGGCCGGGCCAGGTCCAGCGTTTCGTCCGGCCCGGCACGGCGAACGGCACGCATCTGCTGTTCACGCCGGCCTTTCCCCCGCACAGCAGCAGCGCCGACCGGCTGGTGAACGAGTGGTACGGGTCAGCGTGCTGGCAACTCGGCGCGAGCCCCGCGTACGCGGTGCTGGCGACCTTGCTGGGCCAACTGCGGGCGGAGTACGACCGTCTGGGGCCGACCGTCTCGGCGGAGATCCTCCAACTCCTGCTGGCCACCGTGCTGTTGCAGGTCGACCGGCTGCCCCACGCCGACGGCGCCGGAGACCCGAACGCGGGCGGCGAGGCTTACGCCCGCTTCCGTGCCGAGCTGGAACGCTCCTACGCCACCACCCGTCGCGCCGCCGACTACGCCCACCGCCTCGGATACACCGTCAAGACCCTCACCCGCGCCTGTACGGCCGCCACCGGGCAGCCCGTCAAACACGTCATCGACGGTCGAGTCGCCCTGGAGGGCCGGCGGCTTCTCGCCCACACCGACGAGCCGGTGGCGACCATCGCCCGACGCCTGGGTTTTCCCGAACCCTCCAACTTCGGCAAGTTCTTCACCCGACACGTCGGGGTGACTCCGGGCGCATTCCGTCAGACGCATCAGGGGCACCAGTGAGAGTGATCCCCCCGGGGTGGAGTCCGGAAGTCGTCTGCGTGAAGCCTGCGTGAATGCGGCTCTCTGCAAGGGGATTACCGAAGGAATAGCGAGAACCGGTGAACTCGGATCGGGTGCCCGCCAATGGATGACCGGCGCGTGAGACAGAGTCCGGTGCCTGCGGCAGGGCGGTCGAGGCGACACGACGTCATTGAACGTCGTGCGAGGTCGCAGACCGGCTGGACAAGATGCGAATCCGCCGCCGCGGTAGGGCGAGAACGCGTGGAGATCGTGATGCGGTCGAAGAACCGGGTGCCGGAGACCTGCCGACGGGAGACCCGATCCCACGTCTCGCTTTCAAGCCGCCGCAGGAGACGGTTCCCGGCTTCGAGATCATCGACCTGGCCACCCTGCACCGGCGGCGCGCCCGAAGGGATCCCGACGGGGTGCACCGGGTCGATTTCCACACGCTCTCCCTGATCACGGAGGGGAGCGGGGAGCACGCGATCGACTCCGTGACCTATCCCTGTCGACCCGGCACCCTGCTGTGGGTCCGGCCCGGCCAGGTCCAGCGTTACGTCAGGCCGGGCGCGACCGACGGTGTGCAGCTGCTGTTCACTTCGTCCTTTCCGCCTCACCTCGACCATGCCGACCGAGTGGTCAGTGAGTGGAACGGCCCCGGCTGCCGGCAACTCGGCACGAGCGCCGACTACGCCGGGCGGGGGGCCACGACCGACGCTCGGGGGACGGTCCGCCAGGAAGGCCGAGGCGTGTGAGGCGGGCGACGCCGTCCTCGCCGACGCCGATCTCGACCTCCAGGGCCCGGTGGCCCCACCGCAGGATCCGGGATGCGCTGCTCATGCTTGCCTTTCCGGTGGGGCGCAGGGGCCGGGCTCAGGTGACACGGAGTGCGGCGCTGCCGCTGGCCGGCGTTCGGAGACGCTGCCGCCCGTCCGCTGCGCGTGGGGTCGGTGAGGCTCCGTCAGGTCATGACGCGGCCTCCCCCCCGGCATCGAAATCGGCACACCGAAGCGCGTGTCGAAGCGCTTCACCTGGCGGCGAAGGTTAATCACAGATTTCGTGCGAAACAAGGGAAACAACAACGGGAAACTTTCGTACTGTCCAGTCGTTGACAGCCTCACGGGCCAATGGCAGCGTCGAAGCGCTTCAATTCTTTGCAACCAGCCTGCATAGGGGATCGCTCGTGGGTTCTGCCTCCCTGTCCACCGCCGACCGTCTTCCGTTCCGCGACCCCGCGCTGCCGGTCGACAAGCGTGTCGACGATCTGCTCGGACGGCTCACTCTCGACGAGCGGATCGCGCTCCTGCACCAGTACGCACCGGCTGTCGAGCGCCTCGGCGTCGCCGTGTTCCGCACCGGCACGGAGGCGCTGCACGGGGTGTCCTGGCTCGGCGAGGCGACGGTCTTCCCGCAGGCCGTGGGGCTGGGCGCGACCTGGGACGAGGACCTGGTCCGCGAGGTGGCCGACGCCGTCTCGGTCGAACTGCGCGCCTTCCACTACCACCGCCCGACGGCGAACGGCGTCGGCGTCAACAGCCTCCAGGCCTGGGCGCCCGTGGTGAACCTGCTGCGCGATCCGCGCTGGGGCCGCAACGAGGAGGGCTACTCCGAGGACCCGGTGCACACCGCACGGCTCGGCACGGCCTACTGCCGGGGCCTGGCCGGAGACCATCCGACCTACCTGCGCGCGGCCGGAGTGCTCAAGCACTTCCTCGCCTACAACAACGAGGACGACCGCTGCATCACATCCTCCGGCCTGCGCCCCCGTGTCCTGCGGGAGTACGACATGGCGGCCTTCCGCCCGATCGTCGCCTCGGGCGCGGCGACCGGTGCGATGGCCGCGTACAACCTCGTCAACGGCCGCCCCTGCCACGTCAGTCCGCTCCTGGACGAACTGCGCGACTGGGCCGTGCCGACCGGCCACGAACTGTTCGTCGTCAGCGACGCCGAAGCGCCCTCCAACCTGGTTGAGCAGGAGCACTACTTCGCCGACCACGCCGAGGGCCACGGCGCAGCGCTGAGGGCCGGCATCGACAGTTTCACCGACCTGAACGAGGACAGCCACGTCACCGTCGGCCGACTGAGCGAAGCCCTGGAGCGCGGTCTCGTCGACGAGGAGGACATCGACCGAGCGGCCCGGCGCCAGCTGCAACTGCGTTTCCGGCTGGGCGAGTTCGACCCGGACCTCGACCCGTACACCGCCATCGGCCCCGAAGTGATCGACAGCCCGGAGCACCGCGCCCTCGCCCTGCGCGCCGCGACCGAGTCGGTGGTGCTGCTCAAGAACGACGGTCTGCTGCCCCTCCAGCCGGACCGCACACCGCGGATCGCCGTCATCGGCCCGCACGCCGACCGCCTGTACGAGGACTGGTACAGCGCCACCCTGCCCTATCAGGTCGGCATCGCGTCCGGGCTGCGCGCGAAGGCGGGTGACGTCGTCACCGTGGAGGGCTCCGACCGGATCGCCCTGCGGTCCCGCACCACGGGCGAGCCTCTGGGCGGGACCGCGTACGACGTCACCGAATGGGGCGACGGGGTGCTGACCCTGCGCGACGCGGAGACCGGCCGCTACCTCACCCGCAAGGACGACGACTCGCTCGTCGCCGACCGCACGGTGATCAAGACCTGGTTCATCGACGAGAGTTTCCTGCTGGAGCCGGATCCTCTCGGCGACACCGACACGGTGCTCCTGCGCAACGTCCGCACCGGACGCTACGCCGCGGTCGACCCCGCCGACGGCACGGTCACCGTCAGCGCCGACACCCCGCAGGAAGCCGAACGCTGGCAGCGCGACCTGCTGCGGGACGGGGTGGCCGAAGCCCGCAGCGCCGCCGCGGCGGCGGATGTCGCCGTCGTCGTCCTCGGCAACCATCCGCTCATCAACGGCCGCGAGACCGAGGACCGCACGGGCACCGCCCTGCCCGCCACCCAGGAGGCCCTGCTGCGCGAGGTGGCCGCGGTACGCCCGGAGACCGCGCTGGTCGTCATGAGCAGCTACCCGTACGCCGTCGACTGGGCCGACGAGCATCTGCCTGCCGTGGTGTGGACCTCCCACGGCGGGCAGGAGACAGGCGGGGCACTGGCCGCCGTGCTGTACGGCGAGGCCGACCCGTCGGGACGGCTGCCGCAGACCTGGTACCGCGGCGACGACGAACTCCCGCACCCGCTGGACTACGACGTCATCAAGGCCGGCTGGACCTACCAGTACCACCGCCGGGCACCTCTGTACGCCTTCGGCCACGGCCTGTCCTACACCGACTTCACCTACAGCGACCTGCGGCTGTCCACGACGACGGTGCCGCAGGACGGCGAGCTCGACGTCACGGCCACACTCCTCAACACCGGGGCGCGGCCCGGCACCGAGGTGGTCCAGCTCTACGTCCGTGCCGTGGACGCCCGTTACGAGGCGCCCCGGCTCAAGCTCGCCGACTTCCGCAAGGTACGGCTGGAGCCCGGGGAGAGCAGCGAGGTGACCTTCCGGCTGCCGGCCGAGCGGTTCGCGCACTGGGACGTCGCCACGGGCGCGTTCACCGTGGACCCCGGCGGCTACGAGATCCTCGTCGCCCGCTCCGCTGAACACGCCGTTCTGACCGCGCCGTTGACCGTGACCGGGCCCGCCCCCGCACCCCGCGCGGTGGTCGGCAGGCGCGTCCTGGCCGCCGACTTCGACGACTACAGGGACGTCACCCTCGTCGACGCGACCCGTAGCGCCGGAGACGCGGTCACCCCGACCGATCCCGCGTCCCCCGCGTTGTTGGTGTTCGAGTCCGTCGACCTGTCCGGCATCACCCGCTTCGATGCGGAAGTCGCACGCGGGGCGACCGGGACGGGCGAGGCACGCCTCGAGGTACGGGCCGGCGACCGGCTCCTGGCGGAGCTCGTGCCACCGGTCACGGGCAGCCGGTATACGTGGACGACGGTGAGCGTCGACGTGGCGGCGCCCGGCGACGGCGTCCACGAGCTGCGGCTGACCCTCCACGGCGACTTCCGCCTCTCCTCCTTCTCCTTCAACTCGTCTCAGGAGCCAGCCGTATGAGCCGCCCCGCATTCCCGGCACTGCCTCCCGGATTCCGCTTCGGCGCCGCCACCGCCGCCTACCAGATCGAGGGCGCCCACGACGAGGACGGCCGCGGCCCCTCCATCTGGGACACCTTCAGCCACACCCCGGGCCGTACCCTCGGCGGCGCCACCGGCGACACCGCGACCGACCACTACCACCGCTACCGCGAGGACGTCGCGCTGCTGAGCGGCCTCGGCGTCGACACCTACCGGTTCTCGATCGCCTGGTCCCGTCTGCTGCCCGAGGGCACCGGCCCGGTCAATGCAAAGGGTCTGGACTTCTACGACCGTCTGATCGACGAGCTGCTGGCCGCCGGCATCGCACCCGCCGTCACCCTGTACCACTGGGACCTGCCGCAGCCCCTGGAAGACCGGGGAGGCTGGCGCGTCAGGGACACCGCGGAGGCGTTCGCGGCCTACGCGACGCTCGCCGCCGAACGCTACGGCGACCGGGTCCAGCGATGGATCACCCTCAACGAGCCGTACTGCTCGGCCTTCGTCGGCTACGCCGAGGGCCGCCACGCCCCCGGCGCTCAGGAGGGCCGGGGCGCCCTGGCCGCCGCCCACCACCTGCTCGTCGGCCACGGTCTGGCGGTACGGGCGCTGCGGGCGGCGGGTGCCCGGGACGTCGGCATCACCCTCAACCTGGACCGTGTCCACGCCGCCTCGGACCGGCCCGACGACAGGGCGGCCCACCGCCGTGCCGAGACCCTGCACAACGACATCTGGGCCGAGCCGTTGTTCGCGGGCCGTTACCCCGCGTACGAGGCCGAGACCTGGGCCTGTCTCGCCGACGGCCCCTGGCGCGGCCGGGACGACCTGACCGTGATCGGCGCCCCGCTGGACTTCGTCGGCCTGAACTACTACCGGCCGATCTGCGTGACCGCGGCACCCCACCGGGAGCCCGATCCCGAGCAGCGCACCGCGGTCGACATCGGCGTCGCCGAAGTGGACCCCTACGGCACCCGGCACACCACCATGGGCTGGCCGGTCGTCCCCTCCGCACTCACCGAACTGCTCGGCCGACTCCACGCCCGCTACCCGCGGTTGCCCCCGATCTGGATCACGGAGAACGGCTCCGCCGAGGCCGACACCCTCACCTCCGACGGTCAGGTCCACGACCCCGACAGGACGCACTACCTCGCCGACCACCTCCGGGCGGTCGCCGACGCGATCGACTCCGGTGTCGATGTGCGCGGCTACTACCTCTGGTCGCTGCTCGACAACTTCGAGTGGGCGCGCGGCTACGACCAGCGGTTCGGCCTGGTCCACGTCGACTACGACACCCGCACCCGTACGCCCAAGGACAGTTACCACTGGTACCGAGACCTGATCGTCGCACACCGCGCCAGGACATAGGACAACTGAAGGGGTCGGCATGTAGGCGCCTTCCCGGCCCCTTCAGTACGGGTTCTCGGCGTTGGATCAGCCTGTCACTGGATCGTCCACGCCTGGTTGGGCTGGTTCAGTGACATCCACTGATCGATGGCGGCCCCGTTGGCCGTCGAGGCACCGCCGATCTCCAGGGCCTGCCTGCTCTCGAAGTTGCGGATGACGTACCCACCGCTGGTCGGCTCGAAGTACCACAACTGGCTGTTGCTGCCGCTGTAGGTGTTCTGCTCGAGCTTCGCCCCCTTGAAGTGGCTCGACTGATCGATGTCCAGGGCCTTGCCGCTGTTCCTGTTCACGATCTTGTAGAGCTGACCGCTCACCCGCGCGATGTTCCACTGCTGGTTGGTGCCGCCGTTGCCCGGCCACTGCACCACGCTCGCGCCGTCGGTGGTGGAGGCCTGGTAGACGTCGGCCAGCTGCCCGCTGTTGACGTTCTTGAGCGTGTAGTACGTCGAGGAGTCGACGTTCGGTCCAGCGGTCGAGTCCTCCAGCGCGCCGCCCGCTTGCTGCACGCTGAAGTCGGCGATGAAGAAGTACGCGCCGTCGGTCTTGGAGACCCGTACGTAGCGGAACTTCTGGCGGGCGTCGATGTCACCCGTGAGCGTCGAGGCGAGTGGCAGTGTGGTGGCCCCTTGGCGTCCCAGCACGGTGTAGGTGGCGAAGGACGGGTCGTTGGAGGCCCGGATCTCGAACCCGCTGCGCGTCTCGGGCTGGTCGATGTCCTGGCGCATCGTCAGGGAGTACTGCCCGAGCTGGTACGCCCGGCCCAGGTCGACCTGCCACCAGGCCGAGGTGTCGCTCCCGGTGGGAGACCAGCCGGTGGAACTGTCGTTGTCGTCGGCGCGGGACGCCGCCCAACTGGAGTTGACGACTGAGGAGGCGGACGTCGGCTTGTTGTGGGCGAGGTTGAGCTTGGCCGACAGGCCCTGGTAGGCGGGCTCCAGACCGGACGCCTTCATCACCGAGGTGCCCGTGGTCGCGTTGCCGGTGAGCGTCATGGCGGAACCGTTGGCGTTCTGGTTGATGAAACCGTCGGTGTGCGACAGCACGTTGTTCGAGAGAGTCATGTTGTTCGACCCCTCGTCCATGTAGAGACCGGATACGGCTGATCCGCAGGCGGACGGCGTGCGCACCACGTCGTGAACGTAGTTGCCGTTGATGACGGTGCCCGGATCGTTGGAGAGGTGGTAGATGCCCGCGGTGTCGCACAGGCGGTTCACCACGTTGCCGATCCGGTTGTAGCTGATGCTGTTCCTGCCCTCGGCGTTGGCGGCTGACTGCCAGCCCCAGCCGAGTGAGATGCCGGCCCAGGGGGCGTCGGTGATGTCGTTGTGGTTGATGGTGGTGCTGTTGACGAATCCCGCGTTGATGCCCGCGGTGCCCAGGTAGTCCTCGCCGATGCGGGTGATCAGGTTGTCGTTGACCGTGACGTTCTTGACGACCTCGCGCGGATCCTCACCGGTCGGGGAGGCCGGCGGGTTGTAGACGGTGTGGTACTCCACCGTGGGATCGGAGAACTTGCCCACCATGATCCCGTTGCCCGCGATGTCGTAGACGATGTTGCCGGTCGCGCTGCTGTCGTGGACACCGTGGGACAGGTCGAGGGCGGTGGCCCCCATCTGCGTGAAGGTGTTTCCGGTGAATGAGACGCGGTCGGCTTCGGCGACCTGGACCCCGGCCGGCGGACGGCCCACGTACTGGTGGTTCGAGGCGTCGGCGGACAGGTTGTAGTTGCCGCCCTGGCCGTTGAGCAGGCCGTTTTCGGTCGCTTCCATCCATGTGGTCTGCGCGAAGGTGATGCCGGAGAAGCGCAGGTCATGCGCCGGGTTGTCCAGGCTGCCGCCCTTGACGTCGACGAGCGTCTGCAGGGTGGGCGCCTGCACGGTTGCCGTGGACATGTCCTCGCCGGAGCGCGGTTTGTAGTAGACCGCCTGCGCCGCTGTGTCCACGTAGAACTCGCCCGGCTCGTCGAGGAATTCGTGGGCGTTCTCGAAGTGCAGTGGGGAGCCGTTGGCCAGCACCGGGTAGGGGCGCTGGAAGAGGATGCCCGCCTCGTGGTCCTGGATGGACACGTCGGCTGTGCCGTTGCTGGAGGAGAACGACTTGAGCCGCAGGTAGTTCTCCGCCCACTGCGTCTCCAGCACCATCTCGACCTGGTTGAGGCCGCCCCAGTCGGAGACCTGTGAACTGAGGACCTTCAGCAGCTTGTTGGTCTTGTCGCTGCCCTGCAGCTGGAAGTCCGAGCCGAGATCGGGGAAGCGTGCGCGGGTGGCGCGGACGCCGTTGACGTACAACTGGCGGAAGTTCAGGGTGCCGACGGAGGCCTTGTACTCACCGTTGCCGACGGCGCTCCAGCCACTGATGGTCCTGCCGCTGCTGATCACGGGGGTCTCGCCGTTGTACGCCTGGTAGACGACGGTGTGGCCGTTGGTGCCGGAGTCGCTCGCGCCGAACGTGATCGGGCTGGTGAGGGAGTAGGTGCCCCCGCGCAGGTTCACGGCGATGTCGTCGGACATGTTCGCGTTGACACCGCGGACCGCCGCCTGGGCCGCCTGGACGGTCTTGAACGCGGCGGCGGTGCTGGTCCCCGAGTTGCTGTCACTGCCGTTGACGGGGTCGACGTAGAAGTTCGTCGTAGCCGCATAGGCCGGCTGAGCCGGCAGCACGGCCGCGAAGACGACGGCGGCTGCCGCGAGCGACTTGTACAGCCCCGCGCCGGCGCGTTGGGGTCTCATGTGGGTGTCCCTCCTCGTACCCCCGTTATGAGTAGCATTTATCGGCTCTCGATTGAGGCGCCGTCAAGACGATGGATCGAATTAATTTTCACGGACTTAACAAGCGGCGAGCGATTGCTGCCTGGGTTTGGTCCTGTTCCGGCGTCCGAGGGGGCGAGAATTCGCAGGTGGAGACGGTATGGCGAGTGTCCAGGAGGGGATTGCCGTGTTGACGCCAACCGCTCGCCGAAATAAGTACGACTCATTGTGGTCGAGTCTGTGTTGTGGTGCGGGCCGGGCGGAACTCGGTCACCAGCGTCAGGTCCGTCGGCGAGGTCACGCCTCCCCGGGACCGGCGTCAGGCAGCAGACTCACCTTCACGGTCTTCGTCTCGAGCTGAGCGGCGTACGGCCACCCTGCTAATTCTCAGGTACTGCCGGCTCCCCCTCCTCCCTACCGTTCGAGTTGTCCGCCAGGCCCCGGCCTCATCAAGGGGCTCCGTCCACAGACAGGAAGAGACGACTCTCATGCGCCTGTTAGGTTCCACCCTCGCCACGGTCGCGGCACTGTGCATGGTCGCCACCGGTGTCGTCCTCGCCCAGCCCCCGCAGCCCGCCGCGGCCGCGGCCTCCGACTGCGTGGGAGGCAAGCGCGGCTTCCGCGACCACCCGGACAACGCCTCGGGAGATTTCAAGAAACCGCGGGAGTTCTGGGTCGGCAACGTCCACTTCACGCTCGAGAAGGGCGTCTACGGCAGCACGCAGATCGGCTTCGGCAAGATCAGCGGTCAGACCCGACCCGGCGACAAGGTCTGGATGGACTGGCGGGCAGACGGCTGGGACAACGCCGACGCCGTGTACCCCTGGCTCCAGTGCGGCCCCTTCACCGTCCGGTCCGCGGGACAGAGCCTGACCACGCCCTTCCGGCGGACCAGCACCGACCCCGACTACCAGTTCCGGGTCTGCGGCTCGCTGATCACGGACCCCCCGGCCAAGTGCTCCGCCTGGTGGTAGACCACGCCGACCCGCTACTGCCCCCGGCGAAAGGCCCAACCAAGCGCGGCGCAGGTGCCCGACGGGGTCACAGCCGGGTGCGCCTGCCTTCGACCGGCAGCCCGTCGCCATCACCGAGCAGCTCCGCACGAGCACCCCGGCCCGACTCCGTCGTCAAGATGCCGCTGGATTACCCGTGAAACGGTGCCTTCGTCGGGCACCTGGAGGCCGGTGAGGATGGAGACCAGGGGCAACTTGCCCGCGCCGTTGCCGTCGGAGGTGATCAGGCCAGCGGACAAGCTGGTCCTCCAGCAGGCTGGGGCGGGCCTGGATGATCGTGCTGTCGTGGTGGGTCCTGCCGGGCTTGAAGGTCTTGCCGCCGATCACGGCCTCCAGGTGGTCCAGGGTGTACTCGGCGTAGAGGCCGGCGGGCTGGGACGGACCTCCCGGACACAGCCCGAGCGCTTGCCGACGCAGGTTCGCCGAGCTGTCTTCCCGCGTCGATCGGGTTCCGCTCAAGGCGTGGTGGACAGCGGCGTCGACCATTCGCGGCCGTGCACCTCGTGAGTGCGAGGGACCGGCCCGATCCCACCCGTGTGATGGCGCGCTCGACGGCGATCTGTTCCTGTGGAGGAACGGGTGGGCAGCCGCCGTCAACCAGGCGCTCGGCGGTCTGAGCCACCGACAGCCCACCTATGCTTCCAGACGATGCAGCCAGGCATCCTGTCCGTCGGCCAAAGGGAATGCCAGAGGCAGCGGCTCGAAACGGCAGCGGAACGTCATGCCGTTGTCGCGCCCCGCGCCCGTCACGCGGTGGTCCCACGCATCCGGGACATCTGCGTCGCCGTCCACCTCCAGTTCGAAGAAGGTGGTGTGGCGGGGGAAGCGGCGGATCGGGTGGGGGGTGTGCTCCTCCGCGAGGGGGCGCAGCACTCGCACACATGTCAGCCCGCACTCCTCCGTGACTTCCCGCAGCACCGCCTCTTCCAGCGGCTCCTCCGGGCCCGCACCCCCCGCCGGGACGTGTGGTCCCGGCGGCAGGTCGGCGTCATGGTCGAACACGAGCAACTCCACCGGCCGCCCCGCGCGTCGGCGCAAGACGTAGGCGGCCACTCGGACACGCAACGTCAACTCCCGCATTCCGCCAGCGTAGGGGTTGCGGCCTGTCGGAATCAGTGGCTCCAGTAATCGCGGCGGGGCAGTTCGACCCACACGTCGGGAGGTCCGACCACAGCACGGCTGTCGACCGGACGCAGTCCCACAAAGGCGCAGGAATAGGCCACCGCCTCGTAGTGGTGGAGATACGACGCCAACACTTCCTCGGAGGTGTCGTTCTCGTCCGGTCCCCCGCCAGGGTGCAGGTCCCAGCCCTCGACCCTTCCATGACGGGCGATGCTGCCTTGGTTGCCGCTCTTGGGATTGGCGTACAGGCCGTAGCAGACCGTTCCGGTGGACAACCGGGTCAACACGCCGGGCATCTGCGGCGCGTACCCCCAGGGCTGCGTGACGACGCAACCGCCCGGGACGGAGGTCACGCCGAGGATCTGCAAGCTCTCGTCCATGTCGTACTCGTACGGATCTTCAAGGAGCTCATCGATCACGTCACCGTCCACCGGCGTCGCCTCCAGACGGCGTACCGCCTCGGCCGCGTCGATGCCGGCCACGCAAGCCAGCCCCATGCCGTCGTACTCGAACGTGCCCAGTGCCGTGGTGAGCCGATCGGCCTCTTCCGCTGTCGCACGCTCCGTGTCGGTCAGGCGTACCCCTTCCGGTACCTGAAACAGACCGGGCGTGGGTCCGGCCAGGCTCAGCCGCCCCGGCGACCAGCCGCCGATCGACAGTCGCCAGGGATCGGCCCCGGCAGCGGCGAGGGCTCGTGCGTTGTCCGGCTTCTTGGACACGACGGCCTCCCAGAGCGCCGTCACCCCGTTCTCCAGCGCGTCCACATCCGCAACTCGACCAGCCAGCTCGGCGACCACCTCCGCGGAGCCGAACGTGGCCGCGCGATGCAGCGGCCGGCCCCCGCTCCACTTCTCCGGATCGGCGCCTTCGCCGAGACGCCGACGAATGTCGTCGACATCCGTCCAGTCCCAGCCCATACCAGCCCAGCCGTCGTTCACCGCTGCCACCGATCCCCCTTCAACCTGGCGCATGCTTTCGCGCTACACGCTCGCACACGGGTCTGACACGGGGGCTGACCAGCGCGTTCGCCGTCGACACCAACGCGGCATCACCCCGGGCAGTCGGATTGCCCGGCGCCCGCGCCTAGTAGCTGTCGTAGCCGGGCTCGCCGTTCGGCCGGTAGACCGCGACGACGGTGCCGCCCTTCGTCGTCGAGACGCTGACCGGCTCCAGTGCGGTGGGGATGGCCCCGTCGGCGAACAGCCGCTTGCCGGTGCCGATGATCACTGGATGGATGGTCAGCCGGTACTCGTCGACGAGGCCGTGCCGCATGAGGGCCTGGGCGAGGTCGCCACTGCCGACAACGTTGATGTTGCCGCCGTCGGACTCTTTCAGCGTGCGTACGGCATCGACGGTGTCGCCCTCCAGCAGCGCGGAGTTCTGCCACTCGACGGACGTCAGGGTCCGAGACGCCACGTATTTGTCCATGCTGTTCATCCGCTCGGTGAACGGGTTGTCCGGATCGGCGGTGGGCCAGTACGCCGCGAAGATCTCGTAGGTCTTGCGGCCGAGCAGCATCGCGTCGGAGGACTCGTACCAACCGGAGATGGCCGCGCCGACCTCGTCGTCGGACGTCGGCTTCTGCCAGCCGCCGTGTTCGAAGCCGCTCTGCGTGTCCTCGTCCGGACCGCCCGGTGCCTGCATGACGCCGTCCAGCGTGAGGAACGTGCAAACAATGATCTTGCGCATGGTGCGCTCCCTTCGTCGACGGGTAGACGGCACAGCCGCCGAGAACTCATCGGCGCACGGGTGTCCGTCATCGCGGTACGTCCGCCCGAATCAGTTTCTCTGAGCGGAGGGCGTCCCACAGTCCCGCGGGAACCTCCCGGCGGTGCAGCTCCACGTTCCTCTCGACCTGCTCCGGGGTCCGCATGCCCAGGGTGACGTTGACGACGCCGGGGTGGGTGTAAGGGAAGGCGATCGCGGCGGCGGGCAGGGTGGTGCCGTGCTGTTCGCAGACCTCGGCGATCGCCAGTGCGCGGTGCACCAGGTCCGGCGAGGCGTCCTGGTAGTCGTACTTCATACCTTCGGCGGGCCGGTCCTCGGAGAGCAGGCCGGAGTTGAACACGCCGACCGCGACGACGCTCTTGCCCTGGGCCTGCGCGGTGGGCAGGACGTCGTCGAGGGCGGACTGGTCGAGCAGGGTGTAGCGCCCGGCGAGCATCACCACGTCGGCGGCGGTCTCGCGCAGGAAGCGGGTGAGCATGCCGGACTGGTTCATTCCCGCCCCGATGGCGCCGATGGCACCCTGGTCGCGCAGTTCCGCGAGGGCGGGCATGGCCTCGTCGGCGGCCTGTCGCCAGTGGTCGTCGGGGTCGTGGAGGTAGACCACGTCGATCCGGTCGAGGCCGGTGCGGCGCAGGGTGTCGTCGAGGGAGCGCAGGACGCCGTCGCGGCTGAAGTCCCACTGTCGGCGCAGGTCGTCGCGCACGACGAAACCCTGGTCGTCGACGCCCCGCGGGTGTTCGTTGGGGACGAGGAGCCGGCCCACCTTCGAGGAGACGACGTAGGCCTCGCGTGGGCGGTCGCGCAGAGCGGCCCCCAGGCGGTGCTCGGAGAGGCCGAGACCGTAGTGCGGTGCGGTGTCGAAGTAGCGGATGCCCGCGTCCCAGGCGGCGTCGACGGCGGCCGACGCGTCCTCGGCAGGGGTCACCCGGTAGAGGTTGCCGATCACCGAGGCCCCGAAGCCGAGTTCGGAGACGGTGACCGAGGTGTTCTGGATCTTCCGGTGGTGCAAGACGTGCTCCTGGAACGTGTGGGAGAAGCGGTCAGCGTCGGACGTGGGCCGAGCCGCCCGCGACAAGTGCCTCGACCTCGGACAGGGTGGCCATGGAGACGTCCCGGGGGTGGTCATGACCAGGGCGCCGTGGGCCGTGCCGTAGGCGAGGGCGCGTTCCAGGGAGGCGCCGGTGAGCAGCCCGTGGATCAGGCCGGCGGCGAAGCCGTCACCGGAGCCGATGCGGTCCAGGACGTGCAGGCCGGGCATGCGCGGTCCGGTGACACAGCCGGTCCCGGCCGACCAGGCGGCCGCGGACCAGTCGTTGACGCCCGCCGAGGGCACCTCGCGCAGGGTCGTCGCGAGCACGAGCAGGCCGGGGCGACGGCGGCGAGGGCGTCCGGGACCTGTCCAGACCGGCCCGCAGGGCGCGCATCAGCTCGCCGGTGGTGGCGACGCCGGGCACCACGGGGACCCCCAAATTCCGGCAGGTGGCGATGACTTCCTCGTCGAGGCCGGGAGAGACGACGAAGCGGGCGCCGGTCGCCACGGCACGCTCCGCCTGCTCGGTGGTGAGCACCGTCCCGGCGCCGACGGCCAGGCCGCCATGGACCGCCATCGTCTTCACGACCTGCTCGGCGTCCGGCGTGCGGAACATGACCTCGGCACACCGGACGGTCGGCACCAGCAGGAGCCGTGCGCCGCCGAGTACGGAGGCCGGGTCGGCGGTCATCGGCCCAGCCATCCGCCGTCGACGGGCAGAACGGTGCCGTGGACGTAGGCGGCGGCGTCCGAGGCGAGGAACACCGTGGCCCCGGCGAGGTCGTCGGCCGTGCCCCAGCGGGCGGCGGGGATACGGCCGAGGATCGCCTCGCTGCGGACCGGGTCGTCCTGCAGGGCCTGGGTGTTGTCGGTGGCGATGTAGCCGGGGGCGATGGCGTTGACGTTGACGCCGTGCGGGGCCCATTCGTTGGCCAGTGCCTTGGTCAGGCCCGCGATGCCGTGCTTGGCGGCGGTGTAGCCGGGGACGTTGATGCCGCCCTGAAAGCTCAGCAGCGAGGCCGTGAAGATGATCTTCCCCTGGCCTCGGGCCACCATGGCCGCGCCGACCGCCCGGCTCAGCGCGAACTGCGCGTTGAGATTGACCTGGAGCACCAACTCCCAGTCTGCCTCGGGGTGTTCTGCCGCAGGGGCGCGGCGGATCGTGCCCGCGTTGTTGACCAGGATGTCCACCGGCCGGGTGCGCTCGGCCAGGTCCGCTCCGAGCGCGCGGACGGCGGCCGGGTCGGCGAAGTCGGTGCGGATCGCCTCGAAGGTCCGGCCGGCCGCGGTGACGTCCTTCTCCACCTCGCTGCCCGCCTCCAGGGACGCGCTCACCCCGATCACATCCGCGCCCGCCTCGGCGAGCGCGCGTGCCATGGCCCGGCCGATCCCGCGCCGGGCGCCGGTGACGACGGCCAGCTTTCCGGTGAGGTCGAAGGCGTTCATACGGCGGCCCCCTGGGCGTCGTCGGTGCAGTCCACGAGGATCTTCATCACGTCCCCGCCGGCCTCCAGGGCCTGGAACGCGGCGGGTGCTTCGGTGAGCGGGACGACCTTGCTGATCAGCCGGTCGGCCGGGATCGTGCCGTCCGCGACCAGCACCACGGCGCGCTCGAAGTCGGAGCGGTCGTACAACCGGGCGCCGACGAGGGTGAGTTCGCGCCAGAAGAAGCGGTGCAGGTTCACCTCGCGGGGTCGGGAATGGATGGCCACCAGGCACAACCGGCCCCGCACGCCCAGCACTTCGACGGCCGTCTCGACACCGGCCGCGGCGCCGGACACCTCGAAAGCGACATCCGCACCCGCGTCCCCGGTCCACTCGCGCACCAGGTCGGGAACGTCATCCACGGTCGGATCCCAGGTGATCAGCCCCAACTCGGCGGCCAGTGCACGCCGGTGGGCGCTCAGCTCCACCACCCGTACATCGGCACCGGCGTCCCGGGCGACCAGCGCGATCAGGACGCCGACCGGGCCGCCGCCGACCACGACGACCCGCTCGCCCTGGCACACCCCGGCCCGGCCGACGTCGTGCACGGCGACCGCGGTGGGTTCGACCAGCGCGGCCCGCTCCAGCGGCACGTAGGCGGGGACGTGGACGAGCGTCGAGGCGGGCACGATCCAGCGCTGCTGCATCGCACCGGGGGAGTCGATGCCGATGAAGTCCAGGTGCTGGCATATATGGCGGTGGCCGGAGCGGCAGGCCGGGCAGCTGTCGTCCCAGCGCAACGGCATCACGGTGACGGCGTCGCCGGGACGACAGCCCTCGACGTCCGGTCCGACGCGTACGACACGGCCGGACATCTCGTGTCCGAGCACGGCGGGCGCGCTGACCCGGGCGTCCATGTCCCCGTGGAAGATGTGCAGGTCGGTACCGCAGATGCCGACGTATGCGGGGGCCAGCTCCACCTCGCCGGGGCCGGGCGGGGGAGTCGGGACGGGGGCCGTGTCCAGGGTGCGGGCGGAGGTGTAGCGGGCGGCGAGGGGCATGGTGCGTTCGGGGTCCCTTCAATGCGGGCACGGCACAGCAGGCCGGCTGCCCGATGGCTCGGCAGCGGCGCTGTGTCCGGTGTGGGTCGTGGGTCGTGCGGTTCCGCGGCGGTGCGGTCAGGTGCCGTGTGCCGGGGTGGGGGCGTCGGCCGTCCTGGCGACGGGGGGCAGACGGTAGAAGGCGGTCGCCGTGCCGGCGAGGACCGCCTCGGTCTCACTCTCGCTGCAGGCGCCCAGCAGCTCGTCGACGGTGGCGGCCCAGCGGTTCCAGCCGCCCGCGAGGTTGGCGACCGGCCAGTCCGAGCCGAACATCAGCCGGTCGGGCCCGAAGGAGGTGAGCAGGGCGTCCCACACGGGGCGGATGTCCGCGGTGGTCCAGGTGGAGTGATCGGCCTCGGTGATCAGTCCCGATACCTTGCACGTCACCTGGGGATGACCGGCCAGCCGCCGCAATTCGCCTTCCCAGTCCGTGAGTTCGCCGCCGGCGATGGGCGGCTTCCCCGCGTGGTCGAGCACCTGCGGCAGGTCGGGGAAACGCTCGGCCAGCCGGATCGCCTGGTCGAGCTGGTGGCTGCGCACGAGGACGTCGTAGCCGAGTCCGCGCTCCTGGACCGCGCGCATCCCGCGTTCCACGTCGGGGCGTTGCAGCCATCCCGGATCCGTCTCGCCCTGGACGAGGTGGCGCAGGGACCGCAGATACCGGCCGCCCGGCCCGGCGTGCAGTGCGTCCAGCACGTCGCCGATGGCCGGGGAGGCCAGATCGGCCCAGCCGACCACGGCCCCGATCAGCGGCTCTGTCTCCGCGAGCGCGAGCAGATCCTCGGTCTCGGCCACCTCCGCCACGCACTGCACGACCACCGTGGTGTGCAGCCGACGGCCCGCGATGCGGTGGGTGGCGGAGGAGCGCAGGTCGTCGAGGGTGAACGTGCGGCGGATCGATGCCACGGCGGGGTCGTCGAGCCAGGGCTGCGGGCGCCGGTCGAGATCCCACAGGTGGTGGTGGGCGTCGACGAGTACGGGAGTCGAGGTCACTGAGGGATCCAAGTCGGTCGGTCCGGCAGGGGATGTGTCAGGCGGTGGTGTCGTCGTCGGGCGTGCTCAGATGCCAGATCTCGGGGATGTCCGACCACTGGCGGGCCTCTCCCCGGTCGGGCCAGGACTCCTGGCAGGGATCGGTGAGTTTCCACCACTTCTGCGTCTCGGGGTCCGCCTCGACGGTGGCCATGTCGGCCTCGAAGTCCTCGCCGTGGTACTCGAAGTAGGCGAACAGGATGTCGCCGTGGAGGAAGATGCTGTAGTTGCGGATGTTCGCCCGGCGCAGGGCGGCTTCGACTCCGGGCCAGACGGCCGAGTGGAGTTCGAGGTACTCCTCGCGGTGCTCGGGCCTGAGCTTGATGGTCTGGGCGATGCGCTTCACGGGGCTTCCCTGTTCGTCTTCGGAATCAGTCTTCGGAATCAGTGTTCGAAACCGGTCTTGGGGATCAGTCTTCGGGATCGGTCTTCGAGGAGGACGTGTCGAACGGTGTGCGGTAGCTGGGGGCCACCGCGCGCAACCGGAGCCGCAGAGTGAGCCGTATGCGGGTGGAGGCGGGCAGTCCGACTGTCAGGTAGGAGCTGTCACAGGGCACCTCCGTCTCGGTGACCTCCGGTTCCGTATGACCGTAGTCGTACAGATCCCCGATCCAGCCGTCGTCCGCGCAAGCCGTGTGGCGGACCGCGGTGATGGTGTGCTCGGCGAAGGCGCCCGCCTGGACGATCACCGTGCGGTCCACGTCGGGGGAGAGGTTCACCAGTTCGACGGTCGTCGCCTCGGGGTCGATGGAGCTGACCAGGGCGGCGACGCCCGGCGGCAGGCCGGCCCGGCGGGTCTCCGCGTCGTGATAGCGCACCCGGGCCTGCTGCAGGCCGCCGTTGTACATCACCTGGGGGCCGCCCCAGGTCAGCTGGACGAGGGCCTCGGTGGCGACGGGGTTGCACTGCTGCCACACGTGGATGTCGGCCTCGTCCACGTCCAGATCGCGATAGCGGTCGATGCGCCGAAGCCGGTGGCGCATCTGCGCCTGGGCGGCGGCGAGGATCCGCTCGGGGTAGCCGGGGTCGTCACCGGCGAGGAAGGCGAACCACGCCTTCTCGTGTCCGGACTCCTCCTTGGCCCGGAACGGCCGTACGGTCCGCCAGTCGATGCCGTCGGCCTCGCGCAGCTGCTCCAGCCGGGCCCGGTCGGCGTCGGCGGCGGTGTGGTGCCACAGCGCCACCGGCACGGGCGGGGTGGCCGGGTTGTAGTCGAACCAGCCCTCGTCGTTGTGGCGGAACGGGAGGTGCGGGGTGGGTGTGTGGATGTCCGGGCCGAGCTCGGCCACCCACTTGGAGGGGAGACTGGAGTCCGCCTCGGTGTGGGGCATCACCTTGGCGTGGGCGATCAGCGCGTCGAGTGAGGTCGCCACCATGGACAGGTAGTCGTCGTCCCCGGTGACCGTCGCCGCCGCGAGGGCCGCCACACAGGCCGCGTGGCCGACACTGTGCCAGCCGTGCGGCCAGGACCAGCCGTAGTGGCCGCCGTACCAGCGGCCCTCCAGCAGGCTGCCGACGACCCCGTCGGGCCCGGCGTTGTCGGGGACGAGGCCGCCGTTGGCCTCGGTCCGCTCGCGCCACGCGCCCACGTACTGGACGATCCAGTCGCGGTAGCGCTGCTCGCCGGACAGGATCCAGGCGTTGAGGACCAGTCCGGCCGCGGCGAGGTCGACCGCGGTGTCGCCGACGCCCATCCGCTCCCGCATCTGCGCGCCGAGACGCGGGTCCGCGTCGAGCGGGAACGGGCCGCCGGCCGCCTCGGGGATCCAGTCGAGCGGATAGCCGTACGTCCGGGCTTCCTTGAGCATCCAGGGATAGACGTCACCGTCGAACAGGCCCTGGCGGTCCGGGTCGCTGCCGTTGTGCGGGCGGGTGATGACGCGGTGTTCGGGGTCGTAGTTGCCCTTGGCCGGGTCGACGTACAACTCGGCGAAGCGCAGGGCGCGTTCGGACCAGCGCTCGGGGGCGGCCATGCACAGGAAGTACAGCAGCAGCAGGCTCTCGCCCTGGTGGAACCAGTCGTAGCCGCGCTCGAACTCGTCGTGCAGCATGCCCAGTTCGGTCAGTTGGCGGGTCACGCCCTCCCAGTGCTTCTCGCTGGCGGGCAGCAGATCGTCGGCGCCGCCGAGGAGGTACAGCTGGGGCCAGTTGAAGAACACCTCGTAGAAGTCGTCCACACCGTCACGGGTGGTGAGCGGGCCGTTGTAGTTCAGCCGTCCGTCCGGGCCGGTGAAGTCCTGCTCGAAGCGGCGCCAGGCATGGTCGAGCAGGTCGAACAGGGCCCGCTGGGACACGGCCCAGCCGGGTGGTTCGAGCAGCGGAACCGTGGCCCGGACCTCGGGGGAGGAGGCCCCTGCGTCCTCCTTCGAGGTGTGGTCGGCAGATCTGTGGGACATGGAAGAGTTCTCCGTTCGGGGTGGCGGCATGAGCGTCATTCCTTGGTGGCTCCGGCGAGCATCCCGCTGACCAGGAAGCGCTGGGCGAACAGGAAGACGACCAGCACCGGCGTGATGGCCACCAGCGTCGCCAGAGCCAGCTGCGGCCGCTCGATCGCCAGGTCGCCGACCGTCGGATTGAACTGCGGCACACTGCTGAGCAGGCTGCCGACGCCCACCTGGATCGGCATCTGGTCGCTCTCGGGGAGCATCACGTAGGGCAGGAAGTAGTTGGTCCAGTTGGTGACGAAGCTGAAGAAGCCCACAAGTGCGATGACCGGGGTGGCCAGCGGCAGCGCGATGTGACGGAAGACCCCGAACTCCGAACAGCCGTCCATCCGTGCCGCCGCCAGCAGGTCCTTGGGCACGGCGGTGGTGAAGTAGATGTACGTCAGATACACGCCGAACGGGTAGAACGCGTACGGCAGGATGATCGACCACATCGTGCCGATCAGGCGTACGGCGTTGAGCTCCAGGAACAGCGGCACCACCAGTGTGGCGTTCGGCATCAGCATCACGACCAGCGTCGCGATGAGCAGGGCCCGTCGGCCGCGGAACTCGGTCATCGCCAGCGCGTACCCCGCCGGTACGGCCACGCAGAGCGTGATGGCCAGCGAGATCACCGAGTACAGGGCGGAGTTGCGCAGCCACAGCAGGACGGCGTCGTCCTGGAACGCCGTGAGCGCGTGCCAGTTGGCCTCGAGCGCGTGCCAGGAGCCGAAGGAGAGCGGGTTGTCGTGGACGAGTTGCTGGTCGGTCTTGGTCGCGGCGAGGACGAGCCACAGCACCGGCAGCACGAAGAACACCACGAAGACGACCAGGACGGAGCCCGCGAGCAGCCGGGACGGCAGGTGCCGTACGACGGAGCGGCGGGGCCGATCTGGTGCCCGGTGGAGGGTTCTGCTCATGGGGCTCGGTTCCCGTTCCGTACGCGCACCGGCTGCGGCCGGCGTGGAAGAGGTCTCAGTCGGCATCGAAGAATCCCGACCGTGTGACGAAGAGGGCGGCCGCGGACACGCTGACGACCAGGAGTTCCACCGACACCGCGGCGGCGCCGTTGATGTTGTTCATCTGGAAGGCGAAGTCGTACGTCAGCTGGTTGAGCGAGTAGTCGCGTCCGGCCACTCCCACACTGGCGAGGGAGAGCAGCTGCGGTTCGACGAAGAGCTGGGCGCCCCCTGCGAACGCGATGATCACCATGTACACGATCCACTTGCGGAGCATGGGGATCTGCACCCGCCAGGCGGTCTGCCAGGCATTGGCGCCGTCGATGCGGGCGGCCTCCATGACGTCTTGGGGGATGTTGTTGAGCGCCCCGTACGTGACGACGATCCAGCCGCCCGCGCCGGTCCAGAACGCGACGATCGTGAACAGCAGGGCCAGGTTGCCGGGAGCGATGACCTCGCCGAAGGTGTGGAATCCCAGCGTGCCGAGGAGTGAACTGACCGGGCTCACCGTCGGGTCGAGCATGAACAGCCACACCAGCACGCTCGCGGCGCCGGCCAGCGCTCCGGGGATGTAGTAGAGGAAGCGCAGCACCTGGCTGAGCGGGCCGGAGGCCAGGCGGTGCAGCAGCAGCGCCAGACCCACGACGAACACGACCAGCGAGACGAGCCAGAGGACCAGGTACAGCGCGACATGGCTCACGGCGTCCGTGAAGCGGAAGTCCTGTGCCGTGCTGACGAAGTTGGCGAAACCGGTGAACGTGCCCCCGGCGTCGGTGAAGGCGAAGTAGATCGCGTATCCGGTCGGCAGGACGCCGAAGGCGATCAGCAGGAGTACGTAGGCGCCGACGAAGGCGACGCCGGCCCGGCTCTGCCGAGCGGCGCCGCGAGGGCGCCGGCGGGCAGAGCCGGCCGAGGAGTGGCTGAGCGTCACTGGGAGACCTTGTAGCCGTTGGACTTGGCGTACTTGACGATGGAGTCCTGCCAGGCGGGCAGCAGGGAGGCGATGGACTTGCCTTGGGTCATGCCCGGCTTGACGGTGGCGGCCCAGATGGCCTCCTGGCTGAACTGGCCCGATCCCCACTCCGGCCAGACCTGGGAGGCGGCGGCCTTGAGCGCGCCGAGGTCGCCGGTGAAGTAACCGGCGGCGTCCTGCGCCTTCAGCCAGTTCTCGGCGGCGGGCGCGTAGGCCGGGTAGCCGGGCGCCTTCTCGCCCTGGTAGGCGTTGTCGGTGGTGACCCACGTCAGGAAGTCGGTGGCGGCCTTGATGTGGGTGGAGTGCTGGGACAGCAGCCAGGTGCCCCCGCCGACGTTGCCGGTGGAGGGCGAGGTGTCTGACTGCCACTGCGGTATGGGCGCGGCCGCGATCTGCTGGGCCGGGACCTTGAGGGTGTCCCTGAACACCGCGCCGCCGAACCAGGCCGGGCCCGGCATCAGCAGGACCTTGTCGGCCTCGTTCTTGGCGAAGTCGGTGCTGAAGACGCCGCTGATGGACATGGACTTCTTCTTGATGAGTACGTCCATGAGCTGGGCCATCTTGGTGCAGGCCTCGCTGGTGGTGTTCACCGACACGGCCTTGGGGCCGGTGATGTGGTTGGCGCCGCACTTGCTCGCCCACAGGTAGATCTCGGGGGTGAAGGAGTCACCGGCGTCACCCACGAGGTAGCCGGGGTGCTCCTTGGCCACCTTCTCGCCGAGGGCCTGGTACTCCTCCCACGTCGTCGGCACCGCGTAGCCGAACTTCTTCAGCAGCGGCGCGTTGTACCAGAGCACCGCCTGGGAGAGGTCGTTGCGCAGGCAGTAGACGGTGCCGTCGACCGTGCAGACGTCGTTGGCGCCCTTGGCGAACTGCCCCAGGGTCGCCGAGGGGATCAAACCCTTGTTGAGGGGTGCGGCGAAGCCCGCGTCGACCGCCCAACTGGCCTCGTTGTTCTGGGAGCTGAACACGACGTCCGGCCAGCCCTTGTGCGTGCGGTTGAACAGCTGGACCTTCGTCTGCAGGTAGTTCGAGCCGTTGGCGTCACCGTCGTAGCTGACGATGTCCAGCTTCACGTCCGGGTGCAGCGACTGGTACTGCTTCGCCGCCGCCAGGCGGGTGGAGTCGACCCAGACGGTCAACGCGCCGTCCTTCTGCGCTGCTTGGGCGAAGCCGTCCTTGCTGGTCGTGGTGCTGGTGCCGCTGCCACAGGCGGACACGGTCAGCAGCACGGTGGCGGCACAGGCGGCCAGCAGCGCCGGACGTCTCGTGCTGGGCAGTGTCCTGCCGGTCGAGGTGTTGACGGACATGAGCGACTCCACTGGGTTTGCAGGCGCCCATGCCGTCCCGGCCGGGCGTCGGTGCCACGGACAGCTGAAGCGCTGCCGTTGTGAAGAAATTAGCCGCCCTATCGCGAAGCAAGTCAAGGGTATGTGTCGCTTCTTTTGGGCAACTTGTAGCCGATCATGGAGTGTCATTCACCCGCATAATTCCGATGTATAGCGCTCTGTCCTATCACTGAGCTGGCGCTGCCGGGCAAGATTGATGATTATGAGTACGACTCATTCTGGGCTGAGGTACGATGACTGCGGCTTCACAGCGGTCCGCCGCTCTCGACGCAGTCACCCGGAGGCAGGACAGATGGAGAACACGCCCGCGACTGAAGCGCCCCTGTCAGCGCAGGCCCCTCCCGCCGCGGCTGCGCAGACCGACGCCAAAGAAGAGCGGAGTGACTACCGGCCCGGATACGAGATCGTGGCGGAACGAATCCTCGAGTTCATCGCCGAGTCGCGGCTGGAGCCGGGCGACCGGATGCCCACGGAGAACGATCTGGCCCAGCGGCTGGACACCAGCAGAGCAGTGGTGCGGGAGGCCGTGAAGATCCTCTCTGCACTCGGCCGTGTCCGGGCACACAAGGGGCGCGGACTGTTCGTCGCGGACGACGAGGGCATGCTGATCACCAGCCGGTGGGGCGGCTTCTTCCGGCCCGTGGACCTCGATCACGTCCTCATGCTGTTCGAGTTCCGCCGGGTTCAGGAGGTCGCCGCGAGCAGCCTGGCGGCCACGCGGGCCACGCCCGCCGAGCTGCGCACCGTCGAGGTCGCCATGCAGCAGTGCCGGCACGGGTTCACCCACGGTGAGGTCGACGTGTTCAACCAGGGGGACGAGGACTTCCACATGGCTGTGGCAGCGGCCTCGCACAACGCCTTCCTCGTCAGCGCGGTGCGCGACGCACGACGCCTGCAGCGACAGTCGAGCGCGATCGGCATCCACGACACGTTCAGCGACCACACCGCGTCGGCGGTCGAGGAGCACGAGGCGATCTACCGGGCCATCCGAGACGGCCGCCCCGACGAGGCGGGCGAGGCCACGGCGGTGCACCTGGACAGGACGCTGGAGGACTACCGGCGGGAGATCCAGCGGCGACTGTTCGGCTAGGGCCGTTGTGCCGGGTGGCGCGCGGCCCGGGGTGCGGTCAGGGGCGGTGCGCGATGACCAGCCAGGCGCGGGAGTCGAACCACACGCCGTCGCCCGTGTCGTGCGCGTCGAGCGTCACGCGAAGCCGGTCGAGTGCGCGCTCGACGGGGACGGCGTCCAGATCGGCGATCAGTTCCTTCGCCATGCCCAGCTGGAGTACGGCAGCATGTGCGCGTTCGGCGTCCGGTCCGTAATAGACGGGTTCGCACACCTCGACGACGTCCACGGCCGTGAAACCGGCCGCGGACAGGACATCGCTGATGACCTGTGGATCGGCCATGGTGAACGGATCGCCCGCGGCCGAGGTCGGCATCGCTGACGGGTGGCCGTCGGAGAGAGCAGCCTTGATGGCCACATGCCACTCCTGGCGGTCGGCGGCCTGCCAGACAAGCTGCACGAAGCGCGCACCCGGACGCAGGGCTCGCCCGATGGTGGCGAACGCGACGACCGGATCGGAGAAGAACATCGTCCCGAACCGACTGATGCCGAGACTGAAGTACCCCGGCCGGAAATCATGGCCCTGGGCGTCGGCCTCCACGAACTCGACATTGCGGACCCTCTCCGTCCGGGCCAGCTCGCGGGCCCGCGCCACCATCGGCCCCGAGACGTCGACGCCGAGCGCACTGCCCGGTGCCGCGGCTCGGGCGGCGTCCCGGGTGGTCAGGCCGGTGCCGCAACCGATGTCGAGGACACGATCCCCGCGCCGGATGCCGAGGGCCTGCGACAGCCGCTCCTGATACCGGGCGAGCTCCGAGTCGTAGTCGAACATTGGGATCTCCTTCTCACACCGCGGGACCGTCACGGAGTACACCCTGCACGGCGTCGAGCCGTGCACCCGGTTCCAACTCCGGCAGCCACCATGTGGCGCCCGCTCTCGCGTACGGTTCGGGATCGACGCCCAGCGGCAGACTCACGGCGATGTCGAACGAGGTCATCTCGCCCTGGCGCAGATCGGTGAGGATGCCTACGGCCTCCGCGAGCTGGTCCGGGTGCTCGAGGTTGGCGGGGAAGAAGCCGTCGAGCCGCGCGGCCCGGCGGATCGGCTGGACGTTGCCCGGGAACCCGGCGGCCCACACCGGCACGCCCGGACGCTGGACCGGCCGCGGCAGGAACGTGATGTCGTCGACGGTGTAGTGCTCGCCGCGACGGCGCACCGGTTCTCCCGACCAGGCGTCGGCAAGGATCGCCAAGGACTCGTCGAGCATCCGCCCTCGCCTCCGGTCGTCGAGCTCCTCGCCGGTCCTGGACAGCTCACCGGCGAACCGGTCGCTGCCGAGGCCGACACCGAGGGTGAGGCGGCCGTCGCTGAGCCGATCCAGTGTCGCGGTCTCCCGCGCGACCTTGGCCGGCCGTCGACGGGCGAGCACCGACACCATCGGGCCGAGCCGGAGCCGCTCGGTCGAGGTCGCGATCGCCGCCAGCGCGATCCACGGGTCGGCTACCTGCCGGACCGGAGCCCGCCAGCACAGCTGGTCCCACACGAAACAGCCGTCCCATCCGGCCTCCTCCGCGTCGGCCGCGACGCGCGCGACCACCCGCGGGTCGGCGAGGTCGTCGAAGAGTGGCAGCCAGAGCGCCGAGCGCAGCCCGTTCACGGCCGGCCCCCTCGCGTGTGGCGCACCAGAGTCGACACGAACTCTTCCCACACCGGCCTCGGCAGGTCATGTCCCGCCCCCTTGAGGACCAGCAGCTCCGCACCGGGGACCGCGTCGCGCAGCGCCTCGCCGTGAGGCGGCGGCAGCAGCGGATCGTGGTCACCGTGGACCACGAGCGTCGGCGCCACGATGTCGCCGAAGCCGCCTCGCACCGGACCCTCGGGCTGGACGGCGAAGTGGTTGACGAGGGTTGCCGCGTAGTTCCTGGCGCGTGCCACGTCACGTTCGGCCAACGCCCGGATCACGGCCTCGTCGAAGTACGGCGAGCCACCCGCGTACGCCCTGGCGCCGGCGACGACGTACTCGACGACCGCGGCCGCGTCGGCGACGTCCGGCTCGGCTCCGACGGCCAGATCGTTCGACGGCGGTGGCAGGTCGTCGGCACCGGTCGAGGTCGACACGAACGTCAGCGACGCGACCCGCTCAGGATGGTCCACACCGAGGATGAGTCCGATCCCGCCGAACATCGACTGACAGACCATGTGGGCGCGTTCGATGCCCAGGGCGTCCTGAACGCCGAGCACATCGCGGACCAGGTCGGTGAACGAGTACGCCGGCTGCCCCGCCGGGCAACAGGTCGAGCGGCCGGTGTCGCGATGGTCGTAGCGGACCACGAACCGCCCATGGGCGGCGATCTGTTCGCACAGGTCGGCATCCCACCAGAGCATCGAGGCGGCGGCACCGGCGACCAGCACGACCGCCGGTTCCGCGGGGTCTCCGAAGGTCTCGACGCACAGCTCGACGCCGTTGATCACCAGGACTTGCTCGCCGTGAGAGTGATGTGAGGTCATGTCCAGCACGCTAGAACCGACGAGTCCATCGTGAAAAGCGATGATTTCCGATCGATTCGATCGCCTGGAGCGATGAGTGCCGCTACCCTTCCATGTGTGAGCACCATCGAGCTGCGCCATCTGGCGGCCATGGCCGCCGCCGTCGAGGAGGGCTCGTTCGGTCGGGCCGCCGCCCGTCTCGGGTACACCCAGTCGACGGTGAGTCAGCAGATCGCCGCATTGGAGCGGACCGTCGGCGGCCCGGTGTTCGACCGGCCGGGCGGTCCCAGGGCCGTGCGGCTCACACCGCTCGGCTCCGTGGTCCTGGAACACGGTCGCGCACTGCTGGAACGGGCAGAGGCACTGGCCCACGCCGTGGACCGCTTCAAGGCGGGGGACGGCCGGATCGACATCGGCACCTTCCAGAGCGTGTCCAACGTGATCCTTCCGGCGGTCGTACGCCGGCTGAGGGACGAGCAACCCGGCTGCGACATCAGGCTGTTCGAGGAAGAGCCGGAGCAGCCGCAGATCGGTGACCTCGATCTGCTGTTCTACGACGGACGCATCGACGGCGATGTCGAGCAGCGCAAACTGCTCGACGACCCGTATCTGCTGGTGGCCAGGGCCGGCACCTTCCCGGAAGGCCCGGTCCCGCTGGAGCGGCTCGACGGCGTACCCATGGTGGCCTGGCCACTGACCTGCGACCAGCCCTTGATGGAGCAGGCCGTCGCCCGCAGCGGCGCACGTCCGCAGATCGTGTTCCGCACCGCGGTCAACGACACCCTGCTGTCGATGGTGCGAGCCGGCCTGGGATCGGCCGTGCTGCCCTGGCTCGCCGTCCGCGGTGCCGACGTCCCGTCCGACGCCAGACTCAGCGTCCACGAACTGCGGCCGACCCTGCCGCCACGGGAGATCTACCTGCACTGGCGCGCAGGACGCATCCACTCACCGCTCGCCGCCCGGGCCGTCGACATCGCCGTCGAGGTCGCGGCCGAACTCGCCCCGCCGGTCGCATGGGCCACGTCGACGGGGTGATACGTCACTCAGGGGGCCCAACTCCCGTGCTCGGTCCGTTGGTTCTGCGTGGACCGCAGGAACCTGATGTTCCCTCCCGGGGAAGGTGACCCGCACGATCAGACCGCCGTCGGCCCTGGCGCGTGAGGTGATGCGGCCGTCGTGGGCCGTGGCGACGGCGGTGACGCCGTCGTTCCCGGTCTCGATGAAGGGACAGCCGTCCGCGTCGGATCCCGTACGGATGCACAGCTGTCCACCTGCGCGGTTGTGCCGTACGGCGTTCTCATGGCAGGTCAAGGCAGCAGTTCGATGTACCCCTCGGTTCCGTGCACGCGGATCCGCTGGCCGTCCCGGATCAGTCGGGTGGCCTGCTCCACACCCACGACGGCAGGCAGGCCGTACTCCCGGGCGATCACCGCGCCATGGGTCATCAGGCCGCCCACCTCCGTCACCAGCCCCGCGATCCCGACGAACAGCGGCGACCAGCTTGGGTCCGTGAAGGTCGTGACCAGGATGTCGCCCGTTTCGAGTTCGGCCTCCGCGATGTCCAGGATGACGCGGGCCCGTCCCTCGACGGTCCCCGCGGAAACCGGTAGGCCGACCAGGGCACCGGCCGGCACGTCGTCACGCCGGTACGCCCCCGTCAGTGCTTCGCCGTCCGAGGTGAGCACCCGCGGCGGTGTGAGCGCCTGGTACGACCGGAAGGCGTCCTTGCGCTGCTGGATGAGCCTGTCATCCACCTGGTTCGAGCGCACGGCGTCATGGAACTCCTGGAAGATGAGGTAGAAGGCGTCCTCCCGCTCAGCGAGCACACCTGCCTGTACAAGGCGGTCGGCCTCCGCCAGCAGGGCCTTCTTGTAGATGAAGTAGCGGCTGACGATGCCGTACTTCGGGTACTCCCGGTATCCGACGAAGGCGCGGACCTGGTCGATCATCCGCTTGGTGTCGTCGGCTTTCCGGGCCCCGTCCGGCAGGGCCCGCAGGCGTGACAGGACGTCCTGTTCCTTCTTCTGAGCCTTCAGCCGCCCCTCTTCGAAGCGCCGCCCGGCGGCGCCCGGCTCGAAGTTCCTGACGTTGTCGAGGATCAAGGGCACGAGCGTGGCGGGGCGCTCGCGCCAACGTGGCCTGGTGATGTCGATCTCGCCGACGCAGCGCATGCCGTACCGGTCGAGGTAGCCCTCGACGGCGTCGCGTGCTTCGGCCCCGCCCGGGAGTTTCGCCAGCTCGTCCAGGAAGTCCTCGTCCTCGACGCCCTGCAGGAACGCCACCACCTCCGGCCACGGGCGGATCACGTCGGCGACGTCGAGCAGTGCCAGTCCCATTTCCGAGGTGACGTTGTCGGGAGCGGACAGCGTGAGCGTGTCAGCCGCGTTCTTCTCGCCCAGCCACTTCTGCAGCTTGTCGTTGAGCCACCACGTGGCCTCCATCCCCGCCATGATCGCCTCGAGGTTCGGCGGATCACTGAGCACGCGCTTGTGTTCCCCGAAGGCCTCCGAGAGGAAGTCGAACAACGCGGGCCCGGTCTTCGTCCGGATGTCGCGCTCCAAGGCGGCGTTGGACACCTGACTGCGCTCGATCAGCTCGCTCACGATGGCGGGATCGGCCTCGGCCGGAGTGGGCGCACCGCCTGCTGGTGGCCCGCCGGTACCCGTGTCCGGGAGCAACGGGACGAAATCCTCGGCGAGGACGGTCTCCAGAGCATTCCTGACCAGGGGATCGCCCTTCCCCATGAGGTCCAGGAGACCGGCACGGCTCGAGGGTGAGGCCAGACGCCGGGTGACATCGACGAAGAGCCGCCCGCCCGCCTTGTGCATCGGCGCCATGGCCGTCAACTGCCACATGGAGAGCCCCAGGGGCTTCATGGCGTCGGTCATCATCTGCTGATGGCCGACGGAGACGTAGACGTGATTCTCCTGGTCCTCGGCCTCGGGGATGGGGAACAGCGTCGTGATCGGCCGGCTCTGCACGATCTGGAAGCCGTCATCGACCAGGCACCACTCGACGTCCTGAGGGCGGCCGAAGTGCGCTTCGATCCGCCGTCCCAGCTGAACGAGCCGTACGACCTGCGCATCCGTCAGTGAAGGCTGCTCCTGCCGCTCCGAGTCGACCGCGACTTCCCGCGTACCGCCGCCCGGCAGGGCGTGAACAGCACGCTGTTTGGCGGCGATCGTCCTGGCTACGACCTCGCCTTCCCGCACCTTGAAGATGTCCGGGTTCACCAGGCCGGAGACCAGCGCCTCACCGAGGCCGAAGCCCGCGTCCACGGTGGCGACCTTGCGGTTGCCCGTGACGGGGTCGGCCGTGAACAGGATGCCGGCCGCGTGCGGGAAGACCATCCGCTGCACGACCACGGACATATGGACCGCACGGTGGTCGATTCCGTTGCGCTGACGGTAGGTCACGGCGCGCTCGGTGAACAGCGAGGCCCAGCACCGGCTGACGTGCTGGAGGATCGCCGTCGGTCCCATGACGTTCAGGTACGTGTCCTGCTGGCCGGCGAAGGAGGCCGTCGGCAGGTCCTCCGCCGTCGCGCTGGATCGCACGGCGTAGGCGGCCTGTTCGCCGAACCGGGCCAGCGCGCGAGTGATCGCCGTCGCGAGATCGTCCGGCATGGCGACCCCTTCGATGGTCCGGCGAATCCGCGCGCTCAGTGTGTGGATCGCCTCCCGGTCGTCCGGGTTCGTTCGCGACAGCTGCTCGAGCTGATCGTCGATCGAGGGTGCTTCCACCATGAGCCGTCGGAACGCGTCCGTCGTCACACAGAAGCCGTCCGGCACGCGGACGCCTTCGATCCGCGACAGCCCGCCCAGGTGGGCGCCCTTGCCGCCGACGACCGCGATTTGCGTCTCGTCGACATCCTGAAGATCCAGCACGAACTGCTCGCTCACCGGGACACCTCCTGGGCAGCCGTGCTCCATCGCACTGCGGTGGCCGATCGCATCACCGGCGCCTCCCACTCCGTCGAACCCGATGTCCGGCACGTCCTCACCCCTGGTTGCGCTCCATCCTTCGAGCCGGGCGCCGGCACGCATCCCTGAACGCCCCCGCCGAGCATCTGCAACCTCACTACCGGTTCGACCACTGGTCCGACGTCACCGCATTTCCCATTTCCATACGCCGACAACAGCACGCGCACGTAGTGCCCTCATTTCCGCAGCTTGTGGCCTCGGCCGACGATTCTGCGCCGTCACCCGGGCCTTGCCGCAAGCCCCCCAGTGCGCTATAACTTGGGAGAGGCAAGGAGATCCCTCTCCTTGCCTTTGTCGTTTGCTGCCCTCGGAGAAGCACCTTCTGGGTGTCAGTCGGCGAGATGGCGGCTGATGACCAGCCGCTGGATCTGGTTCGTTCCCTCGAAAATCTGCATGATCTTCGCCTCGCGCATATAGCGCTCGACGGGGAAGTCGCGGGTGTAGCCGTATCCACCCAGTACCTGGACCGCGTCAGTGGTGACCTTCATCGCGGCGTCTGTGGCCACCAGTTTGGCGACGCTGGCCTGGCGGCTGAAAGGGCGACCGAGGTCGCGGCGCCGGGCGGCGTCCAGGTAGGTGGCGCGAGCGGAGTCCACCGCCGCCGCCATGTCCGCGAGGAGGAAGCCCAGCCCTTGGTGGTCGACGATCCTGCGGCCGAAGGTGGTGCGTTCGTTGGCGTAGGCGACGGCTGTGTCCAGGGCCGCCTGGGCGAGCCCGGTGGCGCACGCCGCGATGCCGAGCCGACCACTGTCAAGGGCACTGAACGCGATCTCCAGGCCCTGGCCCTCGGCGCCGATCAACCGGTCGGCGTCGATGAGAGCGCCGTCCCACATGGCCGAGGTGGTCGGGATGGCGTGCAGTCCCATCTTGCGTTCGGGTCGCCCGAACGAGAGGCCCTCGGTGGCACCCGGGGCCAGGAAGCAGGAGATCCCCTGGCTGCCCGGCGCGGTGCGGGCGAAGAGGGCGTAGAAGTCGGCCTTGCCGCCGTGTGTGATCCACGCCTTGGTCCCGGTGATGCGGTAGCCCCCGGCAATGCGTTCGGCCTTGCAGGCCAGGGCCGCCGCGTCCGAGCCGGCCTGCGGCTCGGAGAGGCTGTAGCCGCCGAGGAGTTCGCCGGCGAGCATCCGGGGCAGCAGGCTTTCCTTCTGTGCCCGGGTGCCGAAGGAGTGCAGGGGGTGGCAGGCGAGCGTGTGGACGCTGGTGGCCACGGCGACCGCGGCCCACTGGCTCGCCAGTTCCTCCAGGACCTGCAGGTACACCTCGTACGGCTGGCCTCCGCCGCCGTGTTCCTCCTGGTAGGGCAGGCCCAGCAGACCGGCCCGGCCGAGAACGGCGAACAGGCCCTCGGGGTACGCCTCGTCGGCCTCGTGCTCCTCGACGCGCTTGCCCAGTTCTTTCTCGGCGAGTTCGCGAGTCAGGGCGATCAAGTCCTCGGCCTCCTGAGTGGGAAGCATGCGGTCGACGGTCATCGAGGCTCCAAACGGTACTCGGAGAGGTACGCCAGTACCGCTTAGGATAGCCGTCAGGGGCTGGTTGTCACGCCTGGGATACTGGCCGGATGATCAAGGCCTCCGTCTCCACCGGCCCCAGGTCCGCGGGCCGGGGTGCCGCCCGGCGTTCCGAGCTGTTCGAGGCGCTCGTGGCGCTGCTGACCGAGGAAGGCTTCGTCCACTTCACCCTGGACGACCTCGCGGCACGTCTGCGCTGTTCGAAGCGCACCCTGTACGGGCTGGCCGGCAGCAAGGAACAACTGGTCCGGACCGCGGTGGTGCACTTCTTCCGGGGGGCCACGGAACGAGTCGAGGCGGCCTTGGCCGCCGAGGGCGATCCGGCGGCCCGGCTGGCGGCCTATCTGCACGCCGTGGCTGCGGAGCTCAGTCCTCTGTCTCCGCGGTTCTTCGACGATGTGGCCGCGTTCGAGCCCGCGGCGGAGGTCTACGAGCGGAACACGCGGGCGGCCGCACGCCGGGTGGAGGAGCTGATCGACGAAGGCGTCGCGGCGGGCGTGTTCCGCGATGTGCACGTGGCCTTCGCCGCCGACGTCATCACCTCGGTGATGGTCCGGATCCAGCAGCGTCGGGTCACCGTGGCCACAGGCCTCGGCGACGCCGAGGCCTATGCCCAGCTCTCCGAACTCCTGCTGCGCGGTCTGGCCCGTTAGGCGCGTCGCCGGGCCCACACGTCAGGGGTACGGTTCCGACGCGGCAGTAATCGCCGTGACGTCAGCGCCGCCGAAGTTCTCCAGCGGTGACGCTGCTCGGCGTCGTCCGCCGTACCCCTACGTATGCGCGGCCCGCTTCAGCAGGCCTCCACGATGATCGGCACCCCGGCACGGGGTGACCGAGGACCGCTCAGCGGTCGGAGTAGCTGAAGTCGCCCATGGTCCAGGCGCTGACGTCCTCGATCGCCACGCGGTACATCCCGCCCGTCTCCGGGATGCCTACCGTGCCCTGCAGGATCCGGGCGACATGGAAGTGCAGATGAGTGGGCGGTCCGTCCTTCTTCGCCGGGGTACCGAAGACCGCGGAGAACTCGCCCAAGCGGGCGGAATCCATCAGCACGTCCGACACCCTTTGCCGCCACACTGCTTCGGGAGCCAGCCGACCGGTGATGACGGCGCCACCGGTGACTACGGTCAGGGACATCTGATTGCTGTGTTCGGACTCCACCAGGGTGGCGATGTCAACGAGCAGTTCGTCAGGCTTCGGCATGACCGAGATTATATTTACCGGCCGTCCGGTCGCTGACCAGTTCCGCAACCGGCAAGGCGGTCGGCCCGGGTCGGCCGAGGCGGCTGCCGACACATGTACGCGCGGCGCCAGCATGAGATGAGGGTGTACGTCCGATTCGGCGGGCACAGCCGCACGGACTCGGTATGCGGAGTGATCGTTTCCTATGGTGACGCGGTGTGCGGCCGTGTAGCGTCTGCGTCAGCTGTCGTGGTTCGGAGTTCCCTCTAGCCCGCGCCTTTGGTGTGGGCGTTTTGCTGTGCTGTGCCGCAGGGACCAGGGCGATCACCTCCGCCTGCCACATGGAGTGGGAAGGCGTTCACCGACTGGAAGGCATATGACATGGCAACGGGAACTGTGAAGTGGTTCAACGCTGAGAAGGGCTTCGGCTTCATCGCCCAGGACGGCGGCGGTCCGGACGTCTTCGCGCACTACTCCGCGATCAACTCCTCGGGCTTCCGCGAGCTCCAGGAGGGCCAGGTCGTGACGTTCGACGTCACCCAGGGTCAGAAGGGCCCGCAGGCCGAGAACATCACCCCGGCCTGACCTCCCAACCCTGCCCGGGCGGTCGCGCGCGACGCGTGCAATCGGCGTGCACAGGATCGGGGCCGCGCAGCCATCGCTGCGCGGCCCCGATCTGTTGACGGGCGGGCCGGCCCGAAGCCGGACGCGGCGGGCGTTCGACGACCGCCGCGAGTCATCCCGCGGGACTGCGCCGCCCCGCCCGCGACGCGGCGGAGGCTTTGCCGAGGTTGGCGCCGGTGTCCGCGTCCCGCTGCGAGTGGCCGACGCCGTGCCAGTCCAGGCACATGACGGTCGCGTCGTCCAGCAGGTGGCCTTGGTGGGCGTCGACGACCGCCGAGATGAGGATGCGAGCGGCCTCACGCGGATGCAGCCCACGGGTGCGGACGATCAGGTCCGACAGATCGACCCGTTTGGCGTTGCGCTCCAGCATGCCGTCGGTCAGCATCACCAGCCGGTCGCCCGGACGCAGGTCCAGCGACTGGACCCGGTAGCCGTGAGGGGCATGGAAGCCGAACGGCATATCGACCTTCGGAGTGATCTCCCGCACCTGTCCGTCCCGCATCCGCAGCGGCCATGGATGTCCGGCGTTGATGAACTCGGTCGTGCCGTCGATCAGGCTGATACGCAGGAGCTGACCGGTGACGTAACTGTCACGGCCGTGCTCGCGCATCGCCCGGTCGGCCTCGTGGGCCTGTTCGGCGAGGTCAGCACCGGCTCGCCGCGCCCGGCGCAGGGCACCCACCAGGAGAGTGGCCAGCAGCGCGGCGTCGACATCGTGTCCCATGGCGTCCGTGACAGAGAGCTGGACCGTGTCCCGGTCGATCACGTAGTCGAAGGTGTCGCCCCCGACATGGTCCGCCGGCTCCAGCGCCCCGGCCACCGCGAACTGGGCGGCCTCGGAAGTCAGCGACGCCGGGAGCAGCCGGTGCTGGATCTCCGCGGCCAGGCTCAGCGGAACCGTACGGCGACCCCACTGGTACACGTCGGTGAAGGACCGGTTCGCGATGACGATGTACGCCAGGGCGTGCGCGGCCTCGCCGATCTCCCTCATCACCTCCGCGCCCGGCACCGTCGGCAGGAACAGTTCGAGGAGCCCGATGGCGTCCCCGCGGTTGGTCACCGGGGCGACGATCCGAACCAGTGAACCCTCGCCCACGTTCTCCACGCTCGGCCGCTGGGTGCGGATCACATCGTCGTACAGGGTTCCTCGTAGCGGGATGCGCTGGGCGGGTTTGTCGGTCTCGACGCTGCCCGCCGCCCCCAGCCGTACGACCGAGCCGCCGGTGAAGTCGGTGATGAGGAACGACACCGACGCGGCCCCCAGATGCTCCTTGAGTATGCGCGCGACCACGTCGAGCGACTCCACGGGTGCGGCGCTCTCTGCCGCCGCCAGCATCCCCGCCAGCGTCATCCCCCTGCCCTGGCCATTGCCGCTCTGCGGATCACGAGGGGTCGGCCCACCCTCTCCGTCAGGCCCGCATACGGTCACGGTGGCTCCTCGCCGCTCGTGGTGCTCAGGGTTCCGTACCGGATGCGCGAGGGGCCCGCGTCAAGCCCGGTGCGGGGGAGATGTTATTGCACCGCAGCGCCGCTCAACGGTATTCCTGTCGACCCGGCTCCGGGCTCCCCTGCGGCGGATGCGAGCGGTGCGCAGGCGGGCGGGGATCGTCTCGAAAGGCTCCGGCCTCCCGTGCCCGACTCCGGAAATCGCGGGTCGGGCACGGGACCGGAGACCGTGCTGCCGGGCTGTGGCTCAGGCGTCGATGATGACCGGGATGATGAGAGGCCTGCGGCGGTGGGTGCGGAACGCCCAGTTGGCCACGGCACGGGCGAGAAGCTGTTCGAGTTGGCGCGCGTCCCCGACCCCTTCCTCGGCCGCGGTGGCCAGCGTCTTCTCGATCACCGGGATGACCGGCTCGAAAGTGGCGTCGTCGTGGACGAACCCGCGGGCCAGGAAGTCGGGCGCCTCGGCGAGGGCGCCCGTGTCCGCGTCGACGATCGCCACCACCGTGACCACGCCCTCGGAAGCGAGAGTGAGGCGGTCCTTGAGGGACGCTTCGGTGGCGCCGCCGACCTCCATACCGTCCACGTAGACGTTGCCGGCGGGAACCTTGCCGGTGATGGACGCGCGCCCGTCGACGAGGTCGACCACGACGCCGTCCTCCGCGATGACGACCCGGTCGGGATCGACGCCGGTCCGGATGGCGAGATCGCCGTTGGCCCGCAGGTGGCGCCATTCGCCGTGCACGGGCATGACGTTGCGGGGCTTGACGATGTTGTAGCAGTAGACGAGTTCGCCGGCACTGGCGTGTCCCGAGACGTGCACCTTGGCGTTGCCCTTGTGGACCACGTGGGCGCCCCACCGGGTCAGGCCGTTGATCACCCGGTAGATGGCGTTCTCGTTGCCGGGGATGAGGGAACTGGCGAGCAGGACGGTGTCGCCCTTGCCGATGCGGATCACGTGGTCGCGGTTGGCCATCCGGGACAGCGCGGCCATCGGCTCGCCCTGGGAACCGGTGCACACCAGAGTGATCTTGTGGTCCGGGAGCTTCTCCAGCTCCTTCGTGCTCACGACCAGACCCGACGGAACCTTCAGATATCCCAGGTCACGGGCGATTCCCATGTTGCGGACCATCGACCGGCCGACGAAGGCGACCTTACGGCCGTGCTGGTGGGCGGCGTCCAGGACCTGCTGGATGCGGTGCACATGGCTGGCGAAGCTGGAGACGATGACGCGGCGCGGCGCGGTGCGCATCACCTGCTCGATCGCGGGGTTCAGCTCACGCTCGGAGGTGGTGAAGCCGGGTACCTCGGCGTTGGTGGAGTCGGTGAGGAAGAGATCCACGCCCTCCTCGCCGAGGCGGGCGAAAGCGCGCAGGTCGGTGATGCGTTCGTCGAGCGGGAACTGGTCCATCTTGAAGTCGCCGGTGTGCAGCACCATCCCGGCACCGGTGCGGATCGCGACCGCGAGGCTGTCCGGGATGGAGTGGTTGACCGCCACGAACTCGCAGTCGAAGGGCCCGAACCCGCGCCGGTCGCCCTCCCGCACCCGCACCGCGCGCGGACGGATGCCGTGCTCCTTGAGCTTGGCCTCCAGGAACGCCAGCGTCAGCTTGGAACCGACGACGGGGATGTCGCGCCGCTCGCGCAGCAGGTACGGCACGCCGCCGATGTGGTCCTCGTGGCCGTGGGTGAGGACGATGGCCACGACGTCGTCCAGCCGGTCCCGGATCGAGGTGAAGTCCGGCAGGATCACGTCCACGCCGGGCTGGGTCTCCTCGGGGAACAGCACGCCGCAGTCGACGATCAGCAACTTGCCGGCGTGCTCGAAGACCGTCATGTTGCGGCCGATCTCACCCAGGCCGCCCAGGGCAACGACCCGCAGCCCTCCCTCGGGAAGAGGCGGGGCGGCTTTCAGTTCGGGGTGCGGATGACTCATACCTTGACGGTACCCGGAGAGTGGGACGCGGTGATCCATTGCCCCTGTGTTCTGCGGCGAATCGGCGTGGGCCGATGCCGGAAAACCGGGATCAATCGGTGAGATGAAGCAGTAGACCGGTGCCCTGGACGACTGGCGATGCAGCGCCGCCGGCTTTGGTGTCCGTGGGCGGCGCCAGACGATCTCGTCCGTGCCTCGGCCGCGCCGACAGCCGATACCAGGGAAGGTGGGCGGGGGCGGGCGGGGATGCTGGTGCCGTACCGCGAGCCGGGGTGGAGGAGATCGTGCTCCCGCCGGACCACCAGTACGTCCTCGCCGCCGGCCGTGCGACAGACCGCCGGACGGGTCATGACGCGGCAGGGCGGCGAGATGCTCGGAGTTGACGTCAGCGTACGGGCGGGAGGCCGGCCGGACCGACTGACCGCGGTCGGCTACGGAAATGCCCGACGGCCGGTTCACTATCCGCCTGTGAGCAGCGTGCGATCGGGGTGGTTGCCGGGGGCGCGCCGACCGGTGCTGTCAGGAGGCGTCTAAGGTCGCGTCCATGACGAGGACCACGCCCCCGCGCCCTCTCGATGTCGAGGCGTTCTTCCCGGAACTGGCGGCCTTTCGGGGGACGGTGACCCGACTCCATCCGCGGCCGGGCAGAACGGACCCGTCGGCCAGTTCCGTGGGCGGTCCTATGCTGTGGCCGGCGGACGAGCCGTGGCCGCTGTGCGGCGAGGTTCACGGCCGTGGGCATGGCCGACGCCCGGCCGACATCCGTCGCTATCGGCAGGTTCTGGCTCTCGCGTGGGCCCGCGAGCAGGATCCCGGCCCCACGGACGATGAGCGGGAGCTTCTGGGCGAGCTGTACCGGAAGCATCGGATCCCCGGGGTGTCCGACACCGATCCGCTGCCGATGATCGGCCTCGCGCAGCTGTACCGGCGGGATGTGCCCGACCTGCCGGCGGGGCCGGATGACTGCGATCTGCTTCAAGTGTTCTGGTGTCCCTTCGACGCGCACGGCCCGGGCCGGTACGACCTGGCGCTGCACCTGCGCTGGCGGCGGTCGTGGGAGGTCGGTGCGGTGCTGAACGAGCCACCGCAGCCGCTGGTCGTCGGGTACGAGGGCTTCGTGCCCGAGCCCTGTGTGCTGCACCCGGAGCAGATGGTCACCTACCCGTTCGCCGGCCTTCTGCCCGAGGAACTGTGCGACCGGCTCGACGCGTGGGACGTAGCCCTTGAGGAGGAAGCCGAGCAGACGGCGGGTGCAAGCACGACAGAGCCGCTCGGCTATCAGTACGACCTGTCCATCCCGCCCGGCTGGCGGGTGGGCGGCTTCGCCTCCTGGCATGCGACCGACCCGTACGCCATGGACTGCCTGACCTGCGCGACACCGATGCACCTGCTGTTGACCGTCGACAGTTCGGAGTGGGACGGCGGCAGCCGCAGCTGGAAACCGCTGGAGGACCGGAGCCGGCCCGCTCACCGTTCTGCCACCCCCACAATGGTCACTGTGGGTCGCTGGGGCGAGCTCAACATATTCGCCTGCCCCGACGATCCCCGGCATCCGCACCGCTGGAGCATCCAATAGGTCGTCCGGTCTCCATCCGCTGTGGCCCCGCCGGTGCAGGCGCTCGGTCCTCAGCCCACCGACTCTCGCGATCCGCGAACCCCTGTGGGCACACGGACGGCCGCGATCACAAAGCCACTGCGGACCCGTGCCGGTATGCGATTCAGCGGGATCCGCAGATCCTGCCGGGGCACGCCGTACTCCAGCCGGGCCAGGCGCGGCCCCAAGGCCCGCAGCAGTGCGACCGTGATGTCCTCGCCGGGGCAGCGGTGACCGGTGGCGGGGTCACCCCCGCCCTGGGGGACGAGGTCGTCTCGATGGGGCGTCCGGTCCAGGAAGCGTTGCGGCTCGAAGGAGTACGGCTCGTCCCAGAGGGAGGGATCGTGGTTCTGCCCGTACAGGTCGAGCAGGACCAGCGCACCGGACGGAATCGGCTCTCCCCGCCAGGTCAGATCCGCGACCGCCCGACCGCCGAGGAAGGGGGCGAAGGGGTAGAAACGGCGCAACTCGTGGGCGAACGCCACGGCGTAGGCGTCGTCCTCCCGCAGGCGTTCCCGGACGCCGGGCCCGGCGTGCAGATGCAGGGCGTGACCGGCGTAGGAGACGAACCAGCAGACCGCGACGGTGGGGCGAACGATGTTGAGCAGTTCGACGGCGGCGGTGTGCGGGTCCAGGAGCCGGCCGTCGAGGTCGCGGTGTCCGGCCACCACGTCCAGCGGGGAGCCGGGCGCCGCACTGACGCTGCCGTCCCGCACCTCCTCGACCAGGCGTCCCAGCCATGCCTCGCAGCGGGCCCGGGCACGGCGGGCCCGCCAGTGGCGGGGCCCCACGGTGGCGAAGCCGTCGACCATGGCGACCAGGTCCTGAGCCGCTCGCTCGGAGTCGTCGAGAGGGATCCCGGCCCACCGGCAGACGCCTCGCGTCAGAATCCTGCTCGCTTCGTCGAACAGCACGACCGAGGGCCGCCGGGACCACGCGGCCTCGGCCTCGTCCCACTCGGCGGCGACGAGTTCCACCAGGCTCGCGACCGCCTGCGGCGCCGTGAGCAGGGAGAGGAACATCTGCTTGCGTACGCGGTGGGCCGGTCCGTCCAGGGTGTGTACGGCTCCGTGGCCGAACAGCGTGCTCAGCACCGGTCCGGGAAGCGCCGTACCGCGCTCCACGTGCCGTTCGTCGTAGAAGAACCGCACTGCCTGCGGACCGTGCAGGGAGACGGTGTGCTGCCCCATGACCCGGGTGCGTACCAGGGGGCCGTCGGTACGGCGTCGGCGGTCGGGCAGCCAGGTGTACCCCTTGGCGAGGACGGCGAGGGAACTGTCGGCGAGCGGAAGACGGCGACTGCGATTCATGTCTGGCTGGGTGCCCGCCGGCCCGGCGAGGAAACGAGCCCCGGCCCGGGGCGGCGCCGACCGGGTCAGGCCAGGCGGATACCCACGATGCAGGTGTCGTCGTCGGTGTCCGACTTGCTGTGGGTGAGCAGACGGTCCAGCTGGTGGTCGAGTGCGGGCAGCCCGGTGCGCGCGGCCGTCAGGAGCTGGGCCAGCGACTCCTCCACGGAGCGGTCACGGCGTTCGATCAGACCGTCCGTGTACATCAGCAAGGTGTCGCCCACGGCGAGCTGTACCTCGTGCTCCTCATACGTGGCCTCCGGCATGGCGCCGAGCAGCAGACCCTTGACCAGCGGCAGCGGGGCCGCATCGGCAGCGCGCACCAGGACGGGCGGCAGATGGCCCGCCCGGGCCCAGCGAAGAGTGTGCAGGTCGGGGTCGTACAGGCCGCAGACGGCTGTGGCGGTGACGGAACCCGTCAGATGGTGGGTCACCATGTTGAGCCAGGACAGCAGCTGGCCGGGCCCGGCGCCCGTCACGGCGAGTCCGCGCAGCGCGTTGCGCAGGACGACCATGCCGGTGGCCGCCTCGATGCCGTGCCCGGCGACGTCCCCCACGCACAGCAGCACCAGGCCGGACGGCAGCACGACCGCGTCGTACCAGTCACCGCCTACCAGGTGCTGGGTCTCCGCCGGGCGGTAGCGCACGGCCACCTGCAGTCCGGGAACCTCCAGCGGCGCCTGGGCCGGGGGCATGATGGCGTGCTGCAACTGGAGGGCGAGCCGGTTGCGTTCGCTGGACTGCTGCTCGCTGTGGGCGAGTTGGTCACGGGTGGCCGCGAGGGCGACCTCGGTCCAGTGGTGGGCGGAGATGTCCTGGTAGGCGCCGCGCAGGACGTTCACCTGGCCGTCGGAGTCGAGGACCGGCTCGGCCACGACGCGGATGTGGCGGGTGACTCCGTCGGGTCGTTGCAGACGGAACGCCGCCGACGCGGGACGGTGGTGGTGAAGGACGGTGCGGACGAAGCGGCCGATGGCGACGGCGTCGTCGGGGTGGGCGTGGGCGGGCAGGTTCTCCAGGGACACGGGGGAGCTGGAGGCGGGCCTGCCGTAGAGCTCGTAGAGCTGTCCGTTCCAGGTGATCTCGCCGGTGAGGAGGTTCTCCTCGAAGCCGCCGATGCGGCCCAGGCGCTGGGCGTGCTGGAGGAGGCTCGCCAGCCGGGCCGTCTCGTCCTCGATGCGCCAGATGAGCAGGACGCTGCCGCCGTGGCGGCTGATGTTGATGTCGGCGACCGCCGCGAGGGGGACGTCGTCGACCAGGGCGGTGAGCCGCATGCGGCGGGCGCGGTAGGGCTCGCCGGTGGCGTAGACGCGTTCGATGCGCTCGAACAGCTCGCTCTGGCCCGCGGCCATCGGATACGCCTCGAGCAGGAGGGCACCGTTGATCACGCCGCGCGGCCGGCCGGCGGGGTCCAGGAAGCGGCTGTTGGCGTGGTGGATGCGGAAGTCGACCAGATCACCGTCCGCGTCCAGGTGCGGTACCAGGACCAGGGTCGGATCGTGCAGGCCGTCGGCCAGGTCCATGAGTTCGGTGACGTCCGGCAGGACTCCGGGACCCGGGCTCACGTCGCCGGGGTGGACCGTGTAGGTCTCCAGGGTGTGTGCACACAGCTCGGCCAGTGCCTCGATCTGGCGGACGATCTGCGGGCGCGGAGGATCCACCGGAACGGGCCAGGAGATCTCCAGGACTCCGTGGATGCGCCCGCCGGTCCCGGCCGGTACGGCGACCCGGCCGCCGTCGGGGTGGTGGTCGCGGCCGATGGAGGGCAGGCCGGTCTCGGACAGACTGCGGACCCAGTGCCCTGTCCGCTCGGCGAGTCCGCGTCGCGCCACGGTCGCCACACCGGGCGGCACATGTCGCCAGCGTTCGGCCTCGGCGGCGGAGAATCCGGCGCTGCCGGCCAGGGCGAGGGAACCGTCGGCTCCCAGCGCCCAGATGGCCACCGCCTCCGCGCCCAGCGGGGTCAGGGCGTGCTCCAGCAGGGAGTCGGCGACGGACTGGGTGTCCTGGGCGGCCAGCGCACCGCTTTCGGCGGCCCGTAGCCGTACGGCGGAGGAAGGGCTGTCCGAGGGGTCGGCGGCCCCGGTGTGCGTCCCGGTGGTCGCCAGGAAGGCGGTGGTCACCTCCGAGAGCCGGTCGCGCGAGGCCTGGTTGATGACCTCGACCGCGAACTCGAGAGGTGACACCCCTGCCTGTGCGGTGAGTTCGGCGAGCTGTCGCGCGGCCTGTGCGGGCCCGCACCTCAGCCGCTCGACCAGGATGCCCTTGGCCAGTTCGATCAGAGCGCGCCCGTCCGCCTCGGCCTGCGCCTCCCGCACTTCGCGGCGCAGCCGCTCCACGGTCGCCGCGAGCCGGCCGACCGGGGAGGTCTGGCCGAGATCCGCCTCACCGTGGGCATCGACGGGCCCGGCCGGTTCGCCGGCCGCCGGTCCTTCGCCCCCCGGCACGGAGTGCCCGCCGCACGGGGCCTGGGCGCCCTGCGGTTCGAGCGGCTGCTGGAGATCACTCACGGTGGCTGTTCCTCACGCGGTCGGCTGATGGGCGCTGCGGGTGCGGGACGTGGTCACGCGGGCAGCCAGCTTCGGACGCGGGCGATGAGGTCGTTGGTGTCGACGGGCTTGGTGACGTAGTCGTTCGCGCCCGACGCGAGGCTCTTCTCCTGGTCACCGGGCATCGCCTTCGCGGTGACGGCGATGATGGGAAGCTCCACGTACCGGGGCATCGTGCGGATCTCCGCGGTGGCGGCGTAGCCGTCCATCTCCGGCATCATCACGTCCATCAGGACCAGCGAGATGTCCGGGTGGGCGAGCAGCATCTCGATGCCCTTACGGCCGTTGTCCGCGTGCAGGACATGGAAGCCGTGCAGTTCCAGCACCCCGCTCAGGGCGAAGAGGTTGCGTGCGTCGTCGTCGACCACGAGGACCGTGCGGCCGGCGAAGGAGTCGTCCACGACCTGCGCGGCGGGGCGCTGGCCGTCCTCGGCGCGCACCAGAGACAGCACGTCGCCCGGCTGTTCGGCCGACAGGTGCAGGGTGATGCGCTCACGCAGTTCGTCCAGGCTGGCGAGGAAGTCCAGCGGCCGGTCGCCGGCGCGGGAGCGCAGGGCCTGCTCCTGGGCGAGGTCGACGCGATGGCCGGTGTGGACGAGTACGGGCACGCTGGCGAGCGCGGAGTCGCCGCCCATGGCGGCGAGGAAGTCCGCGCCCTCGTCGTCGGGCATGCCGAGTTCGAGGACGACGCAGTGGCAGGGTTCGGCCGCCAGGGTGGCGGCCGCCTCCTGGGCGCCGACGGCGGTGATGATGTCGATCGCCCCGTGCGGATCACCGGGGTCCTGCGTGATGTCCGCGACGGCCCGCTCCGCGACCAGCGTGAGCAGACCGCGCGGGCGCTCCTCGATGACCAGCAGACGGCGCCTGCGCTGCTCGGACGCCGGTCCGGAACCGGAGAGGGCGCGGGGCGCGGGCGTGCTCTCGAAGGCGATGGGGGAGTCGATCTGCTCCACCGGCCGGCCCCCGTCCAGCAGCTCCTCGAAGTCGGCGCGCGCCACCGGCAGATACAGCGTGAACGTGCTGCCCTGACCGGGTGTGCTGTCGACGGTGACGGCGCCGCCGAGCAGCTGGGCGATCTCCCGGGTGATCGACAGGCCGAGGCCGGTGCCGCCGTACTTGCGGCTGGTCGTCCCGTCGGCCTGCTGGAACGCCCCGAAGATCGTCTCCAGTTGCTGCTGGGGGATGCCGATGCCGGTGTCCTTGACCCGGAACGCCACGACCGCTCCGCCCCGGTGCACGTCCGCGGGCACCTCACGGTCGGCGGCGGGTTCGATCCGCAGCTCCACGCCGCCCTGCTCGGTGAACTTCACCGCGTTCGACAGCAGGTTGCGCAGGATCTGACGCAGCCGGGAGTCGTCGGTGAGCAGGTCGGCCGGGGTGCCGGGCGCGGTGGCCACCGTGAAGTCGAGGCTCTTCTGCGTCGTCATCGGCTTGAACGTCGCCTCGACGTAGTCCAGAAGCTTGCGCAGCGGCACCCGCTCGGGAGTGACGTCCATCTTGCCGGCCTCGACCTTCGACAGGTCGAGGATGTCGTTGATCAGCTGGAGCAGGTCCGAGCCCGCCGAGTGGATGATGCCCGCGTACTCGACCTGCTTGGGGGTGAGGTTGCGCGAGGGGTTCTGCGCCAGCAACTGGGCCAGGATCAGCAGGCTGTTGAGCGGGGTGCGCAGTTCATGGCTCATGTTGGCCAGGAACTCCGACTTGTACTTGGACGCCAGCGACAACTGCTGGGCCCGGGTCTCCAGTTCCTGCCGCGCCTGCTCGATCTGGAGGTTCTTGGCCTCGATGTCGCGGTTCTGCGAGACCAGCAGGGAGGCCTTCTCCTCGAGTTCGGCGTTGGAGCGCTGCAGTTCGTCCTGCTGGACCTGCAACTCCTCCGACCTGGCCTGGAGTTCCGCGGTCAGACGCTGGGACTCGTCCAGCAGCTCGTCGGTACGGACGTTGGCCACGATGGTGTTGAGGTTGACGCCGATGGTCGGCATCAACTGCGCCAGGAAGTCCTGGTGGATCTGGGTGAAGCGGCTGACGGAGGCCAGCTCGATGACGCCCAGGACCTGTTCCTCGGCCACGATGGGCAGCACCACCAGGGCACTGGGGACCGCCTGCCCGAGACCCGAGGAGATGGTGACGTACCCCTCCGGCAGCTCCTCCACGGTGATCGGACGGCGGTTGCGTGCCGCCTGGCCGACCAGCGACCGTCCCACGGGGATGCGGGTGGGACGCTCCTCGTCGTCGGGATAGCCGTACGAGCCCACCAGCCGCAGTTCCGGACCGCGCTCGGAGTCCTCGGCCAGGTAGAAGGCGCCGTACTGGGCCGCGACGAGCGGCGTGAGTTCGTCCATGATCAGCTCGGCGACCACGGGCAGGTCACGGTGGCCCTGCAGCAGGCTGGAGATACGGGCGAGGTTGGTCTTGAGCCAGTCCTGCTCCTGGTTGGCCCGCGTGGTCTCCCGCAGGGACTCCACCATGGAGTTGATGTTGTCCTTGAGGTCGGCGACCTCGCCCGAGGCCTCCACGGTGATCGAGCGGGTCAGGTCGCCCTCGGCGACGGCACTGGTGACCTCGGCGATCGCGCGGACCTGCCGTGTGAGGTTCCCGGCCAGTTCGTTGACGTTCTCCGTCAGCCGCTTCCACGTGCCCTCGACACCCTCGACCTCGGCCTGTCCGCCGAGCCGCCCCTCGCTGCCGACCTCGCGGGCGACGCGGGTGACCTCGGCGGCGAACGACGACAGCTGGTCGACCATCGTGTTGATGGTGGTCTTGAGCTCCAGGATCTCACCGCGGGCGTCGACGTCGATCTTCTTCGACAGATCGCCGTTGGCCACCGCGGTCGTCACCAGGGCGATGTTGCGCACCTGCCCGGTGAGGTTGTTGGCCATCGAGTTGACGTTGTCCGTGAGGTCCTTCCACGTGCCGGCCACGTTCGGCACGTGCGCCTGTCCGCCCAGCCGTCCTTCGGTGCCGACCTCGCGGGCGACGCGGGTGACCTCGTCGGCGAACGCGGACAGCGTGTCGACCATGGTGTTGATGACGTCCGCCAGGGCGGCGACCTCGCCCTTGGCCTCGACGGTGATCTTCTGCGAGAGGTCACCACGGGCCACAGCGGTGGCGACCTGGGCGATCGAACGGACCTGTCCGGTCAGGTTCGACGCCATCACGTTGACGTTGTCGGTGAGGTCCTTCCAGGTCCCCGACACGCCCCGGACGATCGCCTGTCCGCCCAGATTGCCCTCGGTGCCGACCTCGCGGGCGACGCGGGTGACCTCGTCGGCGAAGGCGGAGAGCTGGTCGACCATGGTGTTGATGGTGTTCTTGAGTTCGAGGATCTCGCCGCGGGCGTCGACGGTGATCTTCTGGGAGAGGTCGCCCTGCGCGACCGCGGTGGCGACCTGGGCGATCGAACGGACCTGTCCGGTCAGGTTGCCGCCCATGAAGTTCACGGAGTCCGTGAGGTCGCGCCAGGTGCCCCGCACCCCCTTGACGTCCGCCTGTCCGCCCAGTCGGCCCTCGGTGCCGACTTCGCGGGCGACGCGGGTGACCTCGTCGGCGAAGGCGGAGAGCTGGTCGACCATGGTGTTGATGGTGTTCTTGAGTTCGAGGATCTCGCCGCGGGCGTCGACGGTGATCTTCTGGGAGAGGTCGCCCTGCGCCACAGCGGTCGTCACCTGGGCGATGTTGCGGACCTGCGAGGTGAGGTTGCCCGCCATGAAGTTGACGGAGTCGGTCAGATCCCGCCAGACACCGCCGACCCCGGGCACCTGGGCCTGCCCGCCCAGACGGCCCTCGCTGCCGACCTCGCGGGCGACGCGGGTGACCTCCGCCGCGAACGACGACAGCTGGTCGACCATCGTGTTGACGGTCTCCTTGAGCTGGAGGATCTCCCCGCGCGCGGGTACGTCGATCTTCTGGGACAGGTCGCCCTTGGCCACCGCCGTCGCCACCTGGGCGATGTCCCGGACCTGCGTGGTCAGGTTGCCCGCCATGGCGTTGACCGAGTCGGTGAGGTCCGCCCAGGTGCCGGAGACCCCCGGCACCTCCGCCTGACCGCCCAGCGTGCCCTCGGTGCCCACCTCGCGGGCCACCCGGGTGACCTCCGACGTGAACACGGACAACTGGTCGACCATGCCGTTGAAGACCGTGGCGATGTCGCCGAGGAGCCCCTGTCCGTCGGACGGCAGCCGGGTACCGAAGTCGCCGTCCCGCACGGCGGTCAGACCCGCCAGCAACTGCCGCAGTTCCTGCTCGCCCGACGCCCTCTCCTGGACGTCCGTCGCCTTGCCGCTCATGCGCATCCTCGTTCCGTCCCCAAGAGTCCCCACCCCGAGGACTCGGAACCACGCCGGGCCCATGAAGAGCCCGCTCACCAGCGATGATCCCGCGGTTTGCGAATATGCCCGCTGAGAAATCCGTCGAAGATTAACGCAGTTGCAGAGCCGTCACCAACGCTCGCCGCGGGAGGCCGAACCGGGCGAAAAAAGCGAGAAGGAAAGCGGCATGGTGCAGGTGAACGGGGGTACTCGGTGAGATTTCCTTCGGCCGCGTCCTGCCGGTGGCGCACGCTCTGCCAGGACGGGGGAGCGTGCCGCCTGCGGTGCGGACAGATCCCCGGAGGAGCAGTGACCGGGGCCGTTCCGGCTGCTGCGAGGAGAGGCGTTCGGGTACTCACCGTGGTGCGCAGGCGCGACGCGCCATGCCGGCGAGCGGCCTCGTCCGGCGTCGCCTGCCACTCGCCGCTGTCGGGCCGGCCGCCGTGCAATGTCACCTTCCTCGCAATGGCACCCTCCTCCAGAGCGGCGGCCCGACCAACACCCGAGGGCAGGGGAAGTCGGTAAAACCGCGGGTCACCGAGAGGCTGGTGGCTGCAGACGGCACGCCGGGCCGAGTGGCCGCCGCGTGGGCCCGAAGCCGGCCTGTTTCGAGGTACGTGCCTGTAGGGGGCCGCCAGCCGCTCCTCGACGCTCGGCTCACAGTGGTCGCCCGGGGCCCGCCTCGGCGCCGACGGCCCTGTGCGAGCCGGTGACGATCACGAGTTACAGGTGGTCCTCGATCGGCGTTCGTCACCGCACGCGGACGCCTCCTCGTTTCGACGGCGGCTTGCGTGCCCACCACCCTGAGAAAGGCCTGAACCCGCCCGGCCCATGGCCGGAACGTGCGCCGATGCGCTGCGGGACGCATCGGTGGGCATCGGTGCCGCATCGGGCGAACGCCGGCGCTGTCGGTCACTCCACGAGAGCATCCCGGACGGTCGGGCGACAGGGGATGACGCTGTCTATGCCCACCAGCTGCAGGGTGCGCAGCACGGCGCCGCGGACCCCGGCGAGCCGCAGCCACCCCCTCCCGGCCGTCGCGGCCTGGTAGGAGAGGATCAGGGCGTTGACGCCGCTGGAATCCATGAACGTGACCTGGCTCAGGTCGACGACGACCCGGTGCACGGAGCCCGCGTCCCCCGAGGACATGGCCCGGGTCAGGGCGCCCACGGTCTGGTAGTCGATCTCTCCGTGGACGCTGAGGACGGTGATCCCGTCGGTGTCGGTACGGACCACGGAAAGTCTGCCGCGACCCACTGCTTCCTGGTTCTCTGTCACTTGCGTCCTCCACGCGCTCGGTGGGGGCTGTGCCACGTTCATGTCGCCATCGCTGCCCCGCGATCCCCGTGTGATGCCCCCAAGGAGCGCATTCATTACTCGCGGCTCAGGCGTAGTGCGCGAAAAGCCGGGTAGATGCGCCGCCATGAACGGGGTATTGCAGATCGTCAGCAGGGAGCCCGTCCCGCCCGAGGAGTGTTCCCGGATGCCGGATGCCACGCCTGCCGAGGTAACCGTGGCACTGGACGGGGCGTACGGCTGCATCGCCGACGCACGGAGCCAGGCCTCGGCGTTCCTGACGCGGGCCCAGTCCGAGCACGGGCTGCCGGTATCGGCCCGCACCATGGACCTGGCGCAGCTGGTTGTCAGCGAACTGGTCACCAACGCACTGAAATACGCGCCCGGCCCGGTGCTGTTGCAACTGCGCATCGTCGACAGCAGGCTCGAGATCGTCGTATGGGACACCGATCCCGCACTGCCGCTGGCCCGCGCGGCCGACGTCGGACGGGTGGGGCAGCACGGTCTGGAGATCGTGATGGCAGTCGTGCAGAGTTTCGAGGTGGAGCGGGAGCCCGTCGGCAAGCGCATCACCGTCCGGCTCGCGCTGTTCGACGATCCGCTGCTCGGTTTCGAGAGCTGAACAGCGACTGGACGACGGCTGAGGGCCTGCTCCACCAGGGGTGGGCCCGGGCCGACGCTGCTCGCCTGCCTGGGCAGCTCGTGGAGTGGCGCGACGCCTGATGCCGGATCCACGCCGCCGCACCAAGGTCGTGCACAGCCGCCCCCTTGCCCTGCCACCTGGATTCGGCTTCGGCAAGCAGGCGGCGAGGGGGCCTCCCGGCAGCACTATGTGGCCGACGCCATGTCCGTGTCGGCCGCGTCAACCGTGCTGCCGTCGCCGCGCTCCTGCGGGCGGTCGGCGCTCGAGTGGGATCCGCTGGGCAGGTGCTCGACCACGGCGACGAACTCGCGGAAGGCCCGGTCGGTGCGCGTGACGTCGCCGGTGGCGTCGAGGTCCATGATGAGCCCACGAATGACGGCGAGGACGAGCGTCGCGAGATCAGGCCTGCCGATGCTGCGCAGGCCGTCCTCGAGCGGCCCGAGCCAGTCGGTCGTCGCGCTGCGCCGGAAGTCGGGCCACAACTGCTGCTCCGCACTCTCGCGCAACCGCCCGAACATCCGCAGGTACGGCCGCCCGTCCGAGCCGGTGATGCACGTCCAGGCCCGGTTCAGGGTGGTCGTGTACGGCTCGTCGGGTCGCGCCCGCAGGAGGTCGCCGAACATGTCGAGTTGACGTTGCCGCGCACGACCGAGGACGGCCCGCAGCAGGGCGTCGCGGGTACCGAAGTGGTAGATCAGCATGCGGGCCGAGGTTCCGGTGGCGGTGGCCAGCGGTTCCAGCCGGTCGGGGAGGCCGTGCGCGAGCGCGTGATCGGCGCAGGCATCGAGCAGCCTCTCCTTGATGTGCGGTTGAGGTCGTCTGCCCATTGCCCCACTTTTTCACGTAACTGACGCTACGTCTATCGTCGAGACGGAGAACCAGGTCGGACGTGGAGGCAGCGATGAGGATCGTTTTCGTGCATGGGGCGTGCGTGCGGGACGGGTCATGGTGGTGGCACCGCACCGCCGAACTCCTGCAGGAACGAGGGGTGGCGAGCGTTGCCCCGGCACTCCCGAGCTGCGGCGAGACAGGCCGGCCCGGTGGCGCCGGTGGGCCTGGTCTGCCCGAGGACGTGGCCGCGGTACGGCAGGTACTGCAGGACGGCGACGAGCCCACCATCGTGGTCGCCCACAGCTACGGCGGCATCGTCACAGCGGAAGCCGCCGCGGGAATCGACGCGGTGCAGCACCTGCTGCTGATCTCCAGTTACCTGCCCGAGGTCGGGCAGAGCCTGTCGGAGTTCGGGGACGGCGGCCCTGCCCCGTTCCTCGACGTCGACCCCGGCGCCGGCACGTTCGGGGTCCGCCCCGAACTGCTCGTGGACACCTTCCTGCACGACTGTGATCCCGAGGTCCAGGCGCAGGCGGTGGACCGTCTCGCCGGGCAGAGCGTGCAGGTGATCGGGCAGGCGGTCGGGGCGGCCGCATGGCAGCAGGTGCCCTCGACGTACCTCGTCTGCGCTCAGGACCGGGGCACCCCGGCCCGCCTGCAGCGCGAGTTCGCCCGCCGGGCCGGCAGCGTCGTCGAACTCGACGCCGGCCACCATCCGTTCCTGTCCCGGCCCGCCGCGGTGGGGGACCTCCTGCTGAGCCTGTGACGGCAGGCGGAGCCGGGGGACGACCCGGCGGGGTTTCGGAGGGCCTACCGGCTGTAACTGAGCGCTTCAGGCGGGCACTTCGCCAAGTACGGCGCCCAGTACGCACCCAGACGTAGCCGACCACCCGGTGACGCCGAAAACCGCGAGCCTTTCGGTCACCGCCCAGGCAGGATGCCCTCTGTGAATCATGTCCTGTGCGGACTGGCTGCCAATGCCGCCCTGCCGTCCGAGCTGGTCGACCGGCTGATCGAGATCGCGGACGCCGACATCGCCGCGGACCTCGCTCGTCGAGCGGATCTCAGCCATGCACAGGCGCTCGCCCTGGCCTCGCGCGTCGAGGAGAGCGCTGCCTGGCTTGCGTACGAGGGTCGGCTGACCGTCGCCGACATCGATCCCGTGGCACAGCCGGACGCCGCCCTCGCCTTGCTCTGCGAGGGTGTCGACAGCCCGGAATGGGCGCGCCTCTTCGCGGCGGACCCGGTGTTCGAGCGCCGGGAGAAGCTGGCTGCCTGTTCCGGTCTCCCGTCCGATGTGGTGGAGACGCTCGCCGCTGACACGGACGTACGGGTCGTCGCGGAACTCGCGTTGGGGACCACGCCTGAAGTCGCCGCACGGCTCGCGGGGCATCCGCACGCAGAGGTGCGCCGCGCAGCAGCGGTCAACCAGGCGACGCCCCCACCCCTGCTGGCGGCACTGCTCACCGGCGAGGGCCTGCCCCCGGTGCTGCGATGCCTGGTCTGCGACCATGAAGAGACTGCGTTCGTGCACGATCCGCAATGCCCGCGAGACGAATGGGGTCCGCTGCCGGGCAACTTCTGCGAGGGCACCCACGAGTCCGCCGTGCACGAGATACAGCGGAGGGCGCTGGAGAACCCGGCCACACCCACCGATGCCGTCCTCCGCTTCGTCAACCACCCTTCGCTGCGGCTTCGTTGGGCACTCGCCGCTCGCTCCGACCTGCCGTCGGAGGCTTACGGCCAACTCGCCATGGACCCCCACGACGGTGTCCGGGCCGACCTCGCCGGCAATCCGGCGATCGACGACGCTCTCATCCGAACACTGGCCGGCGACGGTGGCCACGATGTGCGGCGCAGGCTCGCGCACAATCCGAGCGTGCCGCTCGACGTGCTCATCCGCCTGGCCGGCACCGCCAAGATCGGCACGACCCTGCTGCCGCGGATCGCCGCCGCTTCTCCCGCCGAGGTCGAGAAGCTGGCCCAGTCGCCGGAGCCGGCCGCACGGATGCTCGTGGCTCAACGACGGGATCTGCCGGCCGGCATCCGAGACGCGCTGGCCACCGACCCCGACGCGAAAGTGCTCAAGTCCGTCGCCTCGCACCCAGGCCTTTCCGAACGGCAGTTGCGCGCCATGGTCGACCGGCACGGAGTCCGCGTCATCGCCCAGGTGGCGGCCAATCCGGACGCGACCTCGGCACTGCTGGAGGATCTGACCCGGCACGAACCCCCGGTACAGAAGGCGTTCCGCGAGATCGCCCGGCACCGCAACGCGACTGGCCCGGCGCTGCGGAACTGCTTGGCGGTCAGGCAGGCGCGGCCCCTGGCCACCGGCCATCCCGCACTTCCGCCGCAAGTCATCGCGGAGTTGCTCACCGACACCGACTGGCAGGTGGCGGAAGCCGCAGCCGCCAACCCGTCGCTGCCGCTCGCCGTGATGTCGGATCTCGTGCCCCGGCTGTAATCGCTCTGCTCGCCGGATGAAGCGCTCAGCCCCTCCGGCTCACCGGTCCACGCCCGGCGCGGGTCCTCGACCCGCTCCCGCAGGCCGACCTGGTCCGGGCGAATGTGGCGGGTGTCCCCGGCCTGCTCGAGACGACCTAGGCAGCGACACCCGCAACGTCCTGCTGACCCTCGGCCGTATCTGGACCACGCTCGCCACGGGCCGGATCGAGTCGAAGGACGCTGCCGACCGGGTCCGCATGTGGACCGCGTAGTCGACGAGATCGGGCGGTGGAGCACTGGGGCCCCGCGCGAGTGAGAGGCGCTGGCTGAAGTCCGGCGCGTCAGATCTGATGAGAGTTTGTGCGCGGCCGCCGTCCGGATGATGGGGTGGCACAGTGACAGATCACAACGGGGTGGGGGCCGTTCGGCCGTTGACGCTGGCATGGGTGGGCCGGTATCTGGAGGCCGACGAGCGGGTTGTCCGATCCGAGGTGCTGCACGGTGGCGTCACGGCCGAGATGCGGCGGCTGACCATCGGCACGCGCGACGGCGGCACCCGTGAACTGGTGCTCCGGAGCTTCGTCGACCCGTTCTTCCTGGGGTACGCCGAGGATTTGCTGGACCGGGAGGCCGGAGCCCTGACCCTGCTCGCGGGGACCGCCGTGGCCGCTCCCGGGCTGGTCGCGGTGGATCCGGTCGCGGCGCGGTGCGAGTATCCGTCGCTTCTGATGACACATCTGGCGGGCCGAACGGTGCTCGACGATGAGGGGTTGGAGGAACGCGTTCCGCTGTTGGCCCGTCAACTGGTGGCGATCCACGCGGTGCGAGTGGCCGAGCGGCCCCGGGACTACGTGGCGTTGACGACTGCCGACACCGTGGTGACCCCGAGGGGCGCCGACACGGCGGTATGGGCAGCGGCGATCGACGTGATCCGCAAGCCCGCGCCGCCCTATGCGGGGCGGTTCCTGCACCGGGACTTCCACCCCGGCAATGTGCTGTTCGACGTGGCGCCCTCAGGGCCGGCCGGTGCTCGGATCACCGGCGTGGTCGACTGGGCCGGGGCTTCCTGGGGCCCGGCGGATCTGGATGTGGCGCACTGTTCCACCAATCTCGCGTTGTTGCACGGCCCGGCGTGGGGTCTGCGCTTCGCTGAGGCATATGAGCAGGCCGGCGGTGTGCTGGCAGCGGTCGCGAGTGAGCGGCTGTACTGGCAGGTGCGGGACGCGCTGGCCTTCTCGGAGGAAGTGGGACTGGCGTCCCAGCCCTGGCGGGAGGCGGGTAGGGCGGAGCTGACGACGAGGGCTGTGGAGATGCGGCTGGACGCCTACGTCACGGTCCTGATGGACACGCCGAGTTGAGCCAGGTCGGTCCGGGCGCGGGCACGGCGACGAAACGCCGTTGCCCGCGCCGGACCCTGGGGATCCGAAGGCCGGATGAGGGCGGACCTCGGTTATGCGCGGGGCCGCTCAAGGGTGAGGAGCAGGCCCTCGACCGCGCCGGGCCCGATACGGCCCTTGACGTCGGCGGACGTGATGGCCTTGAGCTGCCACCCGTCCTCCGCGTGCTTGTTGAGCACCTTCTCCAGCTTGTCGCTGTCCAGCGCGTCGCCGATGAGCGACTCCCTGAAGGTGACGACCTTGTACTCGTAGCTGTAACCCTGGCTCATGGCTGCAACGTCCTTCTGAAGTGGCGGTGGTGGTGAGCGGAGCCAGCCAATCATGGAGCTCACCGGACCTGGCAGGCCGGTCGCCATCAACCGTGGTTCCGGCCGGAAGAGCTCGCCCGGACCGGCGCGGTGGAGTGCCCCGACGACAACTCCCGACCCGGCCTTGCCCGCAACGACCTCTCAATGGCCCGGCCTTCGTGACTTTCGACCGGTGGACGGCATGGATCGGGGTACACGGGGCGGCATGGCTCTGCACACTTACGACCATGGCCCCACAGCAGTGCGGGCTGCGAGGCAACTGCGCCGCATACGTGCGTTCTACGCGGCAGGCGTCGGCCTGTGGGCGGCGTCGGCCCTGTGGACGGCGTGGGACTCTCCCGGCAGTCGGCCGATGTGGATATCGGTGCTCCTCCTGGGCGTCTTCAGCGGTCTGTTCTTCATGGCCGGCCGGTGGCTGCGAAACCTTGAGGTCACGGATGCGCCCCGGCCCGCTCACCATGTGGCGCCTCGCGGAGCGTCCGGGCGTCACGCGGCGACCGAGTCCTGAACGCACCTTGAGACGAGCAGGTCCGAAGTCCGGTGGTGGAGGAGAGGAGGCCGCCCGGCATCGAGTGCTCCTCCCGTCCGGCGTACCGGCAGTGCCCGCCAGGGTTCCGCCGTGCGCGATCCTCAAGCAGCCGCAGGGTCGGCCGCTCCGCCGTAGCGACGGGGCGGGAGTGAGTGACAGCGCGTTCGTCAGGGCGGACCGCAGGCGAACGCGTCTCACCGTCGGCGCTCGATAACCTCACTGACCCGCGGCCTGCTTGAGGAGCCAACCTTTCGCCACCTTTCGCCGTCCGCAGAACCGGGCCCGTGTGAGCCGGGCTCCTCAGCCGGGTCTGTCATCACGAGCAACCCTGGAGCGCGCGTCAACTCGTTCCGGTGGCAGGTCAGTTCAGGCAGCACCGGTACTGAACGGATTCCGACGGGGAAACCGGACGGCCGCAGGCGGACGGCCACGTCGCGTGATCATGCGGCGGGGCGGCTGAGGGCCCCACGGTCGACGCCCACGTCTTCGTTTACCGAACGGGCACAGGGAGACCCGCTGTCCATGAGCACGAGGCGACCTCAACCACGTACGCGACAGAACAGGGTCCTGCGACTGTTGGACCGCCTGGAGAGGGAACCGCGGCCGGACCCGGTGATCGACGCTCTGCAGGCGCGGATACGTTCCCTGCCGCTGGGGCGTGCGCGGGGTGTGCTGCACGGCAGGTGGCTGGGACATCCGGTCCACCCTCTGATGGTGCAGGTCCCGATCGGCAGCTGGCTGTCCGCCGGGGTACTGGACCTGCGCAAGGGGCACCCACGTGAGGCGGGACTGCTGGTGGGCGTGGGCCTCGCCGCAGCCGTCCCCGCGGCACTGACCGGAGCTGCCGACTGGGCGGAACTGCACCGCCCGCAGATGCGCGTGGGATTGGTGCACGCGCTGTCCAACACAGCGGCCGTCGGCCTGTACACGGCCTCTCTCGTCTGCCGCGCCGGCGGCCGTACGAACGCCGGACGGGTCTTGGGCTTCCTGGGGCTGACCGCGGTGGGAGCCGGCGGCATGCTGGGCGGCCACATGGCCTACCGGCAGGCATCCGGCGCCAACCACGCCGAAACCGTGCCCCACATCGTCACCGAGGGCTGGCACCGCATCGGCGCGCTGGACGAGTTCCCGCCCGGCCGGCCCGTGAGGCGCAGCGTGGACGACGTACCGGTCGTCGTGGTGCGAGAGCCCGAGGGGACGATCCGCGTACTGGCCGATCGCTGCAGCCATCTCGGGGGGCCGCTGTCCGACGGAACGATGTCCGACGGATGCATCCGGTGTCCTTGGCACGGCAGCGTGTTCCGTCTCTCGGACGGACTGAACACCGGCGGCCCGGCCACCGCCCCCCAGCCGGCCTTCGACGCACGGGTCACCGACGCCCAGGTCGAGGTGCGTCTGAGCCGGCACGACGGGGGAGCGGGACGGAAGGGGGACGGACGGCAGCCGGACCGGTACCGGAACGAGGCAGGAGCGGGGTCCGCCCATGGTCGCACCCACTGACAACCGTCTCGGACACCGGGTGCGGACGCTTCTCCGGCGTACAGGCCACGAGTACGCGGGCACCCGGAACCGCCCCCTACGCGGCTATCTCGCGGCGATGGCGGGCTTCGGTGTGTACACGGCGAGCTGGGCGACAGTGGTACGGCTTCGCGGGCGGCCCCTTCCCGACCGGCCGGAACCCTGGGACGTGCTGCTGACCTCGGTGGCCACCTTCCGGCTCAGCCGGCTTCTCAGCAAGGCGTCCGTGACCAGCCCCCTACGGGCCCCCTTCACGACGTACGTCGGTCCGCAGGGTCCGGCCGAACTGCACGAGGAGGCGCGGACCGAGACCGGCAAGGAAACCGTGGGCGAGCTCGTGACCTGCCCGTTCTGCATGAGCGTCTGGGTGGCATCGACCTTGGTCGCCGGTCAGTTGCTGGCGCCTCGCGCGACGCGCACCGCGATGGGGGCGCTCACCGCGTTGGCCGGGGCGGACGCGCTCCAGCTGACGTATGCCGCGCTGGTGGACAGGACCACCGGCGGCTGACCACCCCGGGGACGGTGTTCCGGCCGGGGGACTCGGGCCTCGGGGCGCGGGAGAGCCAGGGCGCCCAGGGGCCCGCGGACGGCGGGGAGGGCGGCCCGGGTGGAACGGCGCCGTGGCCGCCCCCTCTGGGCCGTCTGCGCGCGAGGACGCCGGGCCGCAACGTGAGCAGGTCCACCGTTCCCAGGACGCAGCGCCCGACGTACAGCGCGAACGCGTGCACGGCTGTCACCGGCGAACCCTTGCCGTGCCCACCGCGAAGAGGCCAGGAGCGGGCCGTGGTGCGCAGAGGGTTGACGACCGCCGGCTCGCCGCCTGCCGCGGTACCGACACACCGGCCATCGAGGACAGCGACGAGCAGTCGTCGGGCGGCAGCGGCAGCCTGGCTCGGTCCGCGCCGAGCGCCGAGCGGGCCGACCACGGCCACCACGGCCGACCACGGCGCACGGTCGTCACGGCAGCTCCGCGGGCGGCAGGTCCGGTGCGGCGCCTACACCGCGAGCCGAGACGTGCCGTTTCGTAATCCGCCATTCGGCACCTCGAGCCCCGCCACACGGCTCCCTGGCCTGCCCCGTCCGCATCGAACGAGCCGCATCCCTGGGAAGGCGACCTGCTCGTCTCCGCGGCCCCGCGTCAGGGAGCGGGCCGCGCTTAATCCGTCGACGACCTGGGCACTTGGGGACCACCCCTGAGACGGGTGGATCTTCGGCGACACCTCAAGGAGCGACTGTGACCACACGCATCGGAGTCGAGGAGGAGTTCCACATCCTGGAGGTCGAGAGCGGACTGCTCGTGCCTCGTGCCGGAGCGGTCCTGCGACGGCTTCCCCAGCACACGTTCACCACGGAACTGCACCAGTCCACAGTGGAGTCGAACAGCGCCGTGCACGCGTCCCTGGACGACCTGTACGCGGATCTGTCCAGAACCAGACGGCGGCTCGACGCGGCCGCCTCCTCGCTGGGGCTCGCGGCGGTGGCGGCGGGCACGGCCCCCTTGGCACCCTGCGCCTCCGGGCCCCCCACGGCCGACGCGCGCTATCGGCACATGGTCGAGGAGTATCGCCGGGTTGCCGACGAGCAGCTCATCTGCGGTGCCCAGATCCACGTGGACGTCCCCGACCGGGACACGGCGGTGGGAGTGATGTGCGCTGTCTCCCCCTGGCTGCCCGTGCTGCTGGCGCTGTCCGCGAGTTCTCCGTTCTGGCAGGGATCCGACACCGGCTACGCCAGCTGGCGCACGCTGCTGTGGCAGCGCTGGCCGACCGCGGGGCCCGTCGGCTGCTTCCCCAGCGGGGCCGACTACGACGCCGCGGTGCGGGACCTCGTCCGGACCGGGGTCATCAGCGATCCGGGGATGATCTACTACGACGTTCGTCCCTCCGCGCATCTGCCGACGCTGGAGCTGCGTATCTGCGACGCCTGTCCGCGGGCGGAGACCGTCGTGCTCGTCGCCGGTCTGTTCCGTGCCCTGGTGACCGAGGCCCGCGAACTGCGCGCGGCTGGTGCGGCGGGGTGCGACGGCCGTCACGAATGGATGCGCGGGGCCTCCTGGCGGGCTGCACGGTCGGGCCTGGAGGGCACTCTGGTGGATCCCCGAACCCACCGGGAGGCGCCTGCCGCCGACGTCGTGCTCCAGCTGCTCGCCCGGTTGCGTCCCGCGCTCGAGGCCCACGGCGACTGGCAGTCCGTGCGGGACCTGACCGCGGCGGCCCTGGCCGACGGCAGCGCCGCCGAGCGTGTGCGTCGCAGGGCGAGGGAAGAAGATCTGCTGGCCTGCACCGACATGCTGATCGCGGAAACGCGCGGTGAGCGGCGACATCGCAGGCCGGCCCCTGTCGCCCGCAGGAAAATCCCGCCCACGATCGCGGGCGCGGCAGGCTCCGGGGCACCGGAGGTCCTCGGCAGCTGACCCGGCTCGCGTGGCGTAGACCCGCTGAGCGTCCTTCACTGGACAAGGCCCCAGGAGAGGTATCGGCATGTCCTGCAGCAATTCCGTCCTCGTCGCGACCGGCAGGCGCGACCCGGCGCCTCCGACCCAGCTCGCGAACGACGGTGCGCGGAGGGGAGGTGGCGACTCATGTGCGGTCTGAGCGGGGAGATCCGTTTCGACGGCCGACGGCCCGACGTTGCGGCTGTCGAGCGCATGACTGACCGGCTGGCTGCCCGCGGGCCCGACGGCCGGGGCATCTGGACACAGGGCGCGGTGGCGCTGGGGCACCGGCGGCTGAAGATCATCGACCTGTCCGACCTCGGTGCCCAGCCGATGACCGACGCCGACGGCGAGATCACGGGCGTCTTCAACGGCTGTGTCTACAACTACCGGGAGCTGCGCGACGAGCTCGGGCGCCTGGGCCATCGCTTCGAGTCGACGTCCGACACGGAGGTGGTGCTCCACGCCTACCGGCAGTGGGGGACCGCCTGTGTGGAGCGCTTCTACGGCATGTTCGCCTTCGCACTCGTCGAGCACCGCACCGGCCGTGTCGTGCTGGGCCGCGACCGGCTCGGGATCAAGCCGCTGTATCTGGCGCCCGCGCCGGGCCGCTTGCGGTTCGCCTCCTCCCTGCCCGCCCTCCTCGCCGCCGGTGACGTGGACACCTCCGTCGATCCGGTGGCCGTGCACCAGTACCTGAGCTGGCACGCCACGGTCACCGCGCCGCACACCATCCTCAACGGCGTGCGCAAACTGCCGCCGGCCACCGTCAGGGTCGTGGAAACGGACGGCAGCCACCGCGACCACCGGTACTGGCAGCCGTCCTACACGCGTCGGGCCGAGTACGCGGACATGGGGCCCGACGAATGGCGTGACACGGTGCTGGAGGCGCTGCGGACCGCCGTACGCCGCCGGATGGTCTCCGACGTACCGGTCGGCGTCCTGCTCTCCGGCGGCCTGGACTCCAGCCTGATCGTCGCGTTGCTCGCGGAGGAGGGGCAGCGCGACCTGAAGACGTTCAGCGTGGGGTTCGAGGCCGAGGGAGGCGAGGAGGGCGACGAGTTCCGCTACTCGGATCTGGTCGCCCGGGAGTTCGGCACGGACCACCGCCGGATGATGGTTCCCTCCAGCCGGGTCTCGGCCGCTCTGGACGATGCCGTCGCCGCGATGAGCGAGCCCATGATCAGCCACGACGTGGTCGCCTTCCACCTGCTGTCCGAGCAGGTCTCCAGGGAGGTGAAGGTCGTCCAGAGCGGACAGGGCGCGGACGAGGTGTTCGCCGGATACCACTGGTACCCGGACCTGGCCGCGGTCTCGCGCGACGAGGCGCCGGAGAAGTACGCCGAGACGTACTTCGACCGTCCGCACGCCGACCTCGCGAGGGTCCTCCAGCCGCACATGCTGCTTAGGGACGACGTCTCGGGCCGTTTCGTCAGGGAGCACATGGCTCACCCGGGCGCGCAGACCGCCCTGGACGCGGCGCTGCGGCTGGACACGCACGTCATGCTCGTCGACGACCCGGTGAAGCGGGTCGACAACATGACCATGGCCTGGGGCCTGGAGGCCCGCGTGCCCTTCCTCGACCACGAACTGGTGGAGCTGGCCGCGGCCTGCCCGCCGGAGCTCAAACTCGCCGACGGCGGCAAGGGAGTGCTGAAGGAAGCCGGCCGCAAGCTTCTGCCGCAGGAGGTCGTCGACCGTCCCAAGGGCTATTTTCCGGTCCCGGCCATCCGGCACATGGCGGGCCCCGTCCTGGACCGGGTGCGCGAGGCACTGGAGGCACCCGAGGCGAAGGAGCGGGGCATCTTCCGGGAGCCGTACGTGGCCGAGCTCCTCGCGGCGCCCGACGAGCACCGGACCAAGCGCGGGGCCAACGCCCTGTGGCAGGTGGCACTGCTGGAGATGTGGCTGCAGACGCACGGAACAGCGTGACCGGCGAGCACGGCACCCGGCCTTCGCATCCGGCGGCTCCGCGGCCGTCCGGCGTCCGGCCTTCACCGGTGCACGGGCCTGCCTGTGCCGCGGCCCCCGTTCCGCTGCCGTTGCCCGAAACGGCGGGCCCGCGCGATGCCGTGACCCGGTTGCACGCGCACGGCTGCTGGTATCCCTGCGCCGATCCCGACGGCACCCGGGCGGCCTTCATCTGCGACCGGGGCGGTGTCCCCCAACTGTGGGCCGGGCCCGTGGACGGCGACGGGATCCGGCTGCTCGACTCCTCCCCGGATCCCGTCAAGGAGGTGTCCTGGTCACCCGACGGCCGCTGGATCGCGTACACCACCGCGCCGGGCGGCGGCGAGCACTCACGGGTGCTGTGCGTACGGCCGGACGGCACCGGACGCCGTCTCCTGGCCGGTGCCGACCCTGACAGCTCCGCCTATCTCGGCTGCTGGGCGTACGACGGTTCGGCCGTCGCCGTCACCCTCTCCGCACCCGTCACCGCCGACGCCCGGGGCGACCTCGCCTGGCACCCGACGGACACCGACCCGGCCCCCTGGACGACCCGGGACGGCCGAGCGACCCTCCTCGGCGGGGCCGCGTACGACGTGGGGCCGGGTGGCATGCCGTTCGCCGACCTCGGCACCGGCCTCGTCACCGAGGCACCGGCGGCCCGGGCGGGCGGGGGACTGTCCGCCTACCTGGTCGATCCGGACGGTCTGGCGTCCCCCGTGCTGCTCGCCACGGAAACCGACGCCCCCACGCTCCGTGTGTGCGACCTCAGCCGTGACGGCGGGCTCGCACTGCTGCGCCGGGGGCCGCGCGGACGACGGGAGGCGGTGGTCCGGCGCACGGCCGACGCGGCGACGACGTGCACCCTGCCGGTCGCCGACGGCGACCCGTGGATCGGCCGGTTCTCGTCCGACGGGCGGACCCTGTGGCTGCGCAGCGACGCCGACCGGGAGTACGCGGCCCTGGTCGCCGTCGCTCTCGGCGCCGACGGCACACCGCGCGGCAGGACGGTCGTGGCGGAACGCGAGGACGGTGACCTCGAACTGCTGGAGGTGGCCCAGCACGGCCGTACAGCCGTGCTGGCGTGGAATGTGCGGGGTGCCTGCGAACTCGACGTCGTCGAGATCTCTCCGGCTCAAGGCGTCCACGGACCTGCACAGCGGGTGCCGCTGCCCCACGAGGTCGTCACGCGCGTCGTGCCGGCCGGGGCGGGACGGTTGCTGTTGGCGCTGTCGGGTTCGCAGCGCCGTCCCGGCGTGTGGTGGACCCACGAAGGCGTGTCCCTGCTGCGTACCCCGTGGTCCTCCCGGGACGAGGACGCCGTCCCGCCGGGCCGCCCGCCTGTACGCCCCGCCTTCTCGCGTTTCGCTGCCCGGGACGGGCTGCCTCTCAGCGGCTGGTACTACCGGGCCCCTGGACGTGCCACGACCGAGGCGGCGCCCTGCGTGATCCACCTGCACGGCGGCCCCGAGGAACAGGAACGACCGGTGTTCGACCCGCTCTACCACGAGCTGCTCGGGCGGGGGCTGGACGTGTTCGCCCCCGACGTCCGCGGCTCCGGTGGGCACGGCCGGTCCTTCGTCGACGCCGACCTGGGCGCCGGCCGTTTCGCCGCGCTCGACGACGTCGCGGACTGTGCCGCCCACGCGGTCGAGGCCGGTCCCGCGGATCCGACCCGGCTGGCGGTGATGGGCCGCTCGTACGGCGGCTATCTGACGTTCGCCTCGCTGGTGTGGCATCCGGACCTGTTCCGTACCGGGGTCGCGGTCTGCGGCATGTCCGACCTTCTGACCTTCTTCGCCGGCACCGAGCCCTGGATCGCGGAGTCGGCGGCGCACAAGTACGGCCACCCCGAGCGCGACCGTGAGCTGCTGCACGACCTGTCACCGATGAGCCGCATCGACGCGCTGCGGGCCCCGGTGCTCGCCGTTCACGGGGAGCACGACACCAATGTGCCGCCGGGGGAGTCGGAGCAGTTCGTACGGGCCGCGCGGGACCGCGGTGTTCCCGCCGAGCTCCTGGTCCTGCGGGACGAGGGGCACGACTTCCTGCGCGCGGACAACCGGCGCCTGTTCCGGCGGGCCGCCGCCGACTGGATGGAACGGCACCTGCACCCCGGCTGAACCTCTCGGTGGCTGAACCTCTCAGTGGCCGAACCTCTCAGTGGCTGAACCTCTTGGTGGGTCCCTCCTCCGTCGGTGGCCGATACCGGCCGTGCTTCCGTCCCGCCGTAAGCCGACGTGCCGTGCTTCGCACTCTGTCTACGCAGTCAGATCCGACTCGTCAAGGGGTGGAGCGCACTCGGGGATTCCGATCCGGCGAGGGGCCGGTCAGGGGGTCGGGCAGGGGGTCAACCAGGGGGTCGCTGGGCGATCGGTCGGAGGATCGGCGAGGGCCTCGACCCGCCCTCGCCCGACGCCCGCGCAAGATTACGAATCTGTTTCGAGCGCTTGACGGGCATCATATGACTGCGTAGACATGGCAGCGCAGTCAGACGGAACCCGGCCGACGCCGGTCACGATCATCTGGAGACACCATGAGGCGAGGCGCACGGCGGAGCGGGAGTTCCGGCGCACCACGCAGTGTGGATGTGGCCCAGTTGGCGGGCGTCTCGCAGAAGACCGTGTCCCGGGTCTACAACGACGAGCCCTACGTCTCCGCCGACGTGCGCCGACGCGTCCTGGAAGCCGGCGAGGAACTCGGCTACCGACTGAACAACGCGGCACGGGCGCTGGCCACCGGACGTACGCGCTCCATCGGAGTGGTGACGCTGGGAACCGCCCTGTACGGACCCGCCTCGCTGATCATGGGGGTCGAACGCGCCGTACGGGACACGGGGTACGCCCTCCGTGTGGTCAACACGCTGGAAGGCGACCCGACGGGTGTCGCCGGTGCCGTCGACTCACTTCTCGAACAGGGCGTCGACGGCATCGTCATCTCCGAGCCGATCGACGACGGGCACGGTGAAGACCTCGCCGCCCGTGTCGACGTACCGGTACTCGTCCTCGGTTCGCCGCCCCTGTCCACGCCCAGGACCCTGGCCGCGGGGGTCGGCGCCGATCTGATGGCCCGCACGGCGACCGAGCATCTGCTGGAACTGGGGCACGACACCGTCCACCACCTCGCCGGCCCGCAGCGCTGGTTCGCCGCCCGGGACCGGCTGGAGGGGTGGCGGTCGACGCTCGCCGCCCACGGCAGGGCCGTACCCCGCGTCGTCGAGGGCGACTGGTCGGCCTCGACCGGCTACACGGCAGGTCGTGAACTGGCCAACGACAGCGACATGACCGCGGTCTTCGCCGCCAACGACGACATGGCGATCGGACTGATCCGCGCGTTGGCGGAAGCCGGCCGCCGGGTACCGCAGGACGTCAGCGTCGTGGGCTTCGACGACATCCCCGTCGCCGCCTATGTGACTCCTCCGCTCACCACGATGCGCCAGCCCTTCGACACCGTGGCGCAGGAGGGCCTCAAACGCCTCGTGCACTCCATCGAGAACCCGGACGCGCCACCCCTGTCGGCCGGTGAACCACCGGTCGACCTCGTGGTCCGCGCCTCGACCGGACCCCCGCCGCCACCCCGGATGACCCTGGGGCGACATCGGGCCCTGGCCTCTTTCCCGAGCGGGGGCCGATCCGGCCCACCCACGGACGGAGGTGCATCCACCTTCAACTGATCGCCACCGATCCGCCCGAGGAACAGTTTCCTCGCCGGACAGGCAACCGTGAGGCGAGCCGCCCGACCGGTGCCGTATCCGGCCTTGTTCCCCGGTCGTGCCCTCGCTCCCTGCGGGCAGCCCGTCACATCGACGTCGCGCCCTTCCTCCCCTCCGGACGGCAGCCGGACCTACCTGGCCGCCACAGCCCTCCGCTCCATCCGCACCCTCCCCGTCCACGGGTCTCCTCCTGTGCAGCAGGTGGAACTCCCGCCGGGCGGCGTCCGCGAAGACGTGCACCCGTGCACCCGTGCCATGCCGACCTCCGGGTCCCGGCTGTCGCGTCCGAGCTACCTCTCTTCCTCATCACCCTCATCGCACGCCCCTGCTCGGCGTGCCATGTCCTCAGCCATCGGCGGGAGTTCGTCATGAACAGATCCAACTCCACCCCCAGCCAGTCCCAGATGAGCCGTCGGCTCCTGCTCACCGCCGCGGGAGCGGTCTCGTTGGGAGCCGCGCTGACCGCCTGCGGCGGCGGTGACGGCGGCGGCTCCGCCTCCTCGTCCTCGAAGCCGGTCGGTCAGGCCGACATCGACAAGGCGATGAAGAAGCCGACCGAGTTGACGTTCTGGACGTGGGTCCCGGACATCGACCAGGAGGTCGCGCTCTTCGAGAAGAAGTACCCGGCGATCAAGGTCAAGGTCGTCAACGCGGGCCAGGGCGTGCAGCACTACACGAAGCTGCGTACGGCGATCAAGGCCGGCAACGGCGCCCCGGACGTGGCCCAGATGGAGTACCAGGCCATCCCCACGTTCACGATCACGGACAGCCTCCTGGACCTCAGCCCGTACGGCGCCTCCAAGCTGAAGGACACGTTCGTCGACTGGACCTGGGGACAGGTCAGCGGCCCCAAGGGCGAGATCTGGGCGATTCCGCAGGACACCGGCCCGATGGGCATGCTGTACCGGGCGGACATCTTCGAGAAGCACGGCATCGAGCCGCCGAAGACCTGGGACGACTTCGCCGCCGCGGCCCGCAAGCTGCACAAGGCCGACCCGGAGATCTACCTGACCAACCTGGCCGGCAACGAAGCCGCCGCCTGGCACGGCCTGCTCTGGCAGGCGGGTGCCAAGCCCTACGCCACCTCCGGCAACGGCAACGTCACCCTCGACGTCGACGACGCGATCTCCAAGAAGCTCGCCGGCTACTGGGGCGGCCTGGCCCAGGAGGGTGTCATCGGCGTCGAACCGGACTTCACCGACGCCTGGTTCTCCGCGCTCAACAAGGGCAAGTACGCCACCTGGATCACTGCCGCCTGGGGCCCGGTCTTCCTCGCCGGCTCGGCCAAGTCCACCGCGGGCAAGTGGCGCGCCGCGCCTCTTCCGCAGTGGGACGCGTCGAAGCCCAGCTCGGGCAACTGGGGCGGCTCGACCAGCGCGGTCATCAAGGAGAGCAAGAACCCGATCGCGGCCGCCGTGTTCGCGCAGTTCCTCAACAGCGACCCGGCCAGCGCGAAGCTGTTCAACACCAAGCAGTCGTTCTTCCCGGCCACGAAGCCCCTCCTCGCGGACCCGTCCTTCACCGGGGCCGCCGCCTCCTTCTACGGCGGACAGAAGGTCAACCAGGAGTTCGCCGCCATCGGCGAGACGGTCAGCCCCGACTTCCAGTGGCCGCCCTTCCTCGACCAGGCCGTCACCGACTGGACCGAGACCGTCGGCACGGCTCTCACCAGGAAGAAGGACGCCGTCGCCGCACTCGACGCGTGGCAGTCGCGCCTCACCACCTATGCCAAGGCCCAGGGCTTCACCGTCAAGACCCCGTGACGTCCGGCGGGTCCCGTGCCGATGCCCTCCGGCCAGGACACGGGACCCGCCCCCGGCCAGCCCTTCCCCCAAGAAAGGCCCGATGATGACTGCCACAACCGTGGCCTCCACCGAGGAGCCGCGCCGAGCGGGGCCGAAGAGTCGCCGACTCGGTGGCCTGCGTCAAGGTGCGGCAGGTCCGCTGTTCGTCGCACCGTTCATGGTGCTGTTCCTGCTGATGTTCCTCGCACCGCTCGGCTACGCCGCCTATCTCAGCCTGTTCCAGGAAAAACTCATCGGCGGGAACTCCTTCGTCGGGCTGGACAACTACCTGACGGCCCTGAAAGACCCGCTCCTGAGGGAAGGGGTCGTGCGGGTCGCGACGTTCTTCGTCATCCAGGTCCCACTGATGCTCGTACTCGCCCTGGGCTTCGCACTCGCCCTCGACAGCGGTCTGCTGCGCCTCGCCCGGGTGATCCGCCTGGGCATCTTCGTCCCCTACGCCGTCCCCAGCGTGGTCGCCACCCTCATGTGGGGCTATCTGTACGGGCCGGACTACGGGCCGTTCGCCCAGCTCAGCGAGAAACTCGGCCTGCCGGTACCGCACTTCCTCAGCGACGGATGGATGCTGGGCAGCCTCGCGAACGTCGTGACCTGGGAGTTCGTCGGCTACAACATGATCATCCTGTACGCCGCTCTGCGAACCGTCCCCCAGGAGCTCTACGAGGCGGCCGCCATGGACGGCGCCGGCGCCTGGCGGACCGCCTGGTCCATCAAGCTCCCCGCCCTGCGCCCCGCGCTCCTGCTCACCCTTCTGTTCTCCGTGATCGGCAGCTTCCAGCTCTTCAACGAACCGAAACTGCTGCAGCCCATCGCGCCCGACGTCATCGACAACTCGTACACCGCGAACCTGTACGCCTACTCCCTCGCCTTCACCGGCCAGCAGGTCAACTACTCGGCCGCGGTGTCCTTCTTCCTGGGCCTGGTCATCGTGATCTTCTCCTACGCCGTCCTGTTCTTCGCGAACCGCAGGAGGACCTCGTGACGACCACGACCCCCACGTCCACGCCCCGCTCGGCCACGAACGCCACCACGGCCGGCACACCGCGCACATCTCGGCGACCCCGCCGACGGGCGACCGGTCGCCGCAGCACACCGCTCACCGTCGTGATGCTGGCCGTCCTGGCCTACTTCCTTCTGCCGCTCGTCTGGCTCGCCATCTCCGCGACCAAGAGCACCCAGGACCTGTTCACCACCTTCGGCCTGTGGTTCTCGCACGCGCCGCAACTCCTGACGAACATCCGGGAGACGTTCACGCACGACGACGGCGTCTTCCTGCACTGGCTCCTCAACACGGTCCTGTACTCCGTCGGCAGTGCGCTCGGTGCCGCGCTCCTGGCCGCCGCCGCAGGCTACGGATTCGCCAAGTACCGGTTCCGGGGCAACAACGCGGCCTTCGCCCTGGTGCTCGGCGCGGTCATGATTCCGACCACCGCCCTGGCCATCCCCACCTATCTGCTCTTCGCGAAGGTGGATCTGGTCAACACCCCCTGGGCGATCGTCCTGCCCTCCCTGGTCAGCCCGTTCGGCCTCTACCTCATGCGCGTCTACGCCGCGGACGCCGTACCGGACAGCATCCTGGAGGCCGCCCGCATCGACGGGGCCGGCGAGCTGCGCATCTTCGTCACCATCGCGTTGCGGCTGCTGGCTCCGGGCCTGGTGACCGTGGTGCTCTTCACGCTCGTGGCGACCTGGAACAACTACTTCCTGCCGCTGATCATGCTGAACGACCCGAAGCTGTACCCCGTCACCGTCGGCCTCTCCTCTTGGGCGTCCCAGGCCTTCGGCGGCGGAAGCGGCGCGAACAGCAACATGCTCGCGCTCGTGGTGACCGGCTCCCTCATCTCGATCCTCCCGCTCGTCGTCGCCTTCCTGTTCCTGCAGCGGTACTGGCAGAGCGGCCTTGCCACCGGCGGCGTCAAGCAGTAACCCCGGCCGACGACAGCGCCGACGCCTCGGCCACTTCCCCCCATCGACTCTTCGGAGGTTCCCCCATGGCGGTTCTGCCCGCCCGTGTCCTCTTCGGTGCCGCGTACTACCACGAGTACACGCCCGCCTACGACCCCCAACTGCAGCCCGACGAACGGCTGAAGGCCGACCTCGACCTGATGGCCGAGGCGAACTTCACCGTGATCCGGGTCGGTGAGTCGGTCTGGTCGACGTGGGAGCCGGAGAACGGGACGTTCGACCTCGACTGGCTGCAGCCGGTCCTCGACGGCGCCCACGAGCGCGGCATCTCCGTCGTCCTCGGCACGCCGACCTACGCCGCACCCCTGTGGCTGGCCCGGCAGTACCCGGAGATCACGGGGGAGCGGCGCACCGGCGAGCAGATCGGCTGGGGCGCCCGGCAGGAGGTCGACTTCACCCACCCCGCCTTCCGCTTCCACGCCGAACGGATCATCCGCAGGATCGCCGCACGCTACGCCGACCACCCGGCGATCATCGGCTGGCAGGTCGACAACGAGCCCGGTCTGCACCTCTTCCACAACCGCGGTGTCTTCCAGCGCTTCGTGGACCACCTGCGCGAGAAGTACGGAGACGTCGAGACCCTCAACCGCGAATGGGGCCTGGTCTACTGGTCGCACCGCCTGTCCACCTGGGCCGACCTGTGGACGCCGGACGGCAACGAACAGCCCCAGTACGACGTGGCATGGCGGGAGTTCCAGGCTCGCCAGGTCACCGAGTTCATCGGCTGGCAGGCCGACCTGGTCCGTGAGTACGCCAAGCCCGGGCACTTCGTCACCACGTGCATCTCCTACACCCGCCAGGGGGTGGAGGACGACGAGATGACCGACCGCCTCGACATCGCCTCCGGCAACCCGTACTACGACATGCAGGACGGCCTGGCGCTGCCCGACCCCACCCCGGACGAGCACGAGCAGATCTGGAAGACCACCGGCGTGTGGTCGATGTACCAGACCGCGGACTGGATGTTCTCCTCCCGCCAGGCACCCTTCCTGGTCACCGAGACCAACGCGAACTCCATCGGCTACCCCTGGGACAACCGCCCCGGCTACGACGGGCAGTGGCGCCAGACCGCCTGGGCGCACGTGGCCCGCGGCGCCCGGATGATCGAGTACTGGCAGTGGCAGACCCTGCGCTTCGGCGCGGAGACCTACTGGGGCGGAGTTCTGCCGCACAGCGGCCGGCCCGGCCGCACCTACGCCGAAGTCGCCCGCCTGGGCGCCGAGTTCGACAAGGCAGGGCCGCTCGTCGCCGGACTCGAACCGGACGCCGACATCACGATGGTCTACTCGACGCCGAGCAAGTGGCTGATGCAGAAGTACCCGCCACTGTCCAAGCCGGACGGCTCGCCGGACCCGGCTTCCTACCACCGCATCTTCGACCCCTTCTACCGCGGAGCCTTCGACGCCGGCCGTCAGGTGCGGATCGTCCACGCCCGCCAACTGCACGACCCCAGCGGGCAGCGGCAGGGGATGAGCCCCGAGGACGCCGTACGGCGCCACCCGGTGCTCGTCGCCCCGGCCCTGTACCTCATCGACGACGCCACGGTCGACTGGCTCGCGGCCTACGCCCACGCGGGCGGCCACCTGGTCCTCGGCCCGCGCACCGCGTACGCCGACCACGAGGCCCGGGCCCGTATGGAACCGGCCCCCGGTCGCCTCGCCGGGGCCGCGGGCATCGAATACGACGAGTTCAGCAACCTGCCGGTCCCGATCCCCGTCCGCCCCGTACCCGGCGGCACCCTCCAACTGCCACCGGACGCGACGGCGACGCACTGGGTCGAGGGCCTCACGGTCATCGACGCCGACGTACTGGCCTCCTACGAGCACCCTCACTTCGGGCGCTGGCCGGCCGTCACCACCCGCCGCCACGGCACCGGCCGCGTCACCTGCGTGGGCACCGTTCCGGACCGCGACCTGGCCCGGACGCTGGCCGCCTGGATGGCTCCGGACACGTGCGGCGGCTGGCGGGACCTGCCCGAGTCCGTGACCGCGACGACCGGCACGTCCCCCGACGGGCGGCGCGTGCACATCGTGCACAACTGGAGCTGGGAGCCCACCCGGGCGCAGCCCCCGGTCGACCTGACCGACGTCCTGAACGGCGACCTCGTACCGGCCGGAACCGCGCTGGACCTGGGCCCCTGGGACGTACGCGTCCTCGTCGCCGAGGCCCCCGGCACGACCCAGGACGCCTGAGCGGGCGTCCCTTCCTGACCGGGTCACCGGGCGGCCCCACAGAGCAGTGCGCCGCGCCGGTGACCGAAGCCCCGCATCACCGTGATCATTCCTGAAGGAGGAGTTATGCAGAGAAGAACCCTGGGAAGGGCACTGGGTACCTTCGGCGCGGCGGCCGCGCTGCTGACCGTCCCCGCGTCCGCCGCGCAGGCGTACAACCCGACGGGTGGAATCCTCTACCAGCTCGGCAGTGATGCGTGCCTGAAGGGGCGAGGCAACTGCGCCGTCTACCCGAAGTCTGCCGAACTGCCGGGCGGACGGCTGGTCGCGTCGTTCGAGAAGTCCACCGTCGTACCGAAGTCGGGCAGCGCCGACGGTCAGACCCTGCCCGTCTACAAGAGCGACGACCACGGCACCAGCTGGCAGCCGCTGTCCGAGGTCAAGGCACCGGCGTACCTCTCCAAGGACCCCAAGTACGCCAAGTACACGAGCAATTGGACCAACCCGTACCTCTACGTGCTCCCGCAGAGCGTAGGTGCGCTCAAGGCCGGCACGCTGCTCCTCGCGAGTGTCGTCTCCGGCGACGACTACTACTACAAGGAGCACAAGGCGGCCGATCCGAACTGGACGCCGAACAACGACGGCGACCGCAGCGACCTGGCCATCGCCCTGTACTCCAGCACCGACCAGGGCAGCAGCTGGAAGGTAGTCAACGTCGTCGCGACCGGCGGCTGGCAGGGCGGCAGCGCGGGCGCGGTCGGCCAGAACACCGCGGCCGCCAACAAGAACCAGCAGGTGGACCCGCTCTGGGAGCCGTACCTGATGGTCTATCAGGGCAAACTTGTCTGCTACTACTCCGACGAGAACGACTACACCGGCTTCGACCCGGTCACCGGCGTCCCGACGAAGGACCCCGCCAACGACACGGCGACCGACTCGCACGGTCAGATCCTCGTGCACCGCACCTGGGACGGCAGGAAGGCCGACTGGAGCGATCCCGTGGTCGACATCTCCGGATCCGTCCAGGACATGGGCGGCGGCAAGACCGAGATCGGCGGCGGCAGGCCCGGCATGACCAACGTCGTTCCCACCACGGACGGCAAGTGGCTGTTCACCTTCGAGTACTGGGGCGGCGGCGCCAACACGCGGTACGCGATCGCCGACAACCCGCTGAAGTTCTTCCGCGGCACGCAGACCGGCATGTCCGTCGGCTCGCTGCCCGTCGTCGCCGGTTCCCGTCCCCTCGCGGGCGGCGGCAGCCCGGTCCTGATCAGGCTGCCGGACGGCCGCCTGGTGTACAACGCGTCGAACAGCGGCGACGTCTGGGTCAACGAGAGCGGCCGCAGCGACGGCGTGTGGACGGAGTACCAGACGACCTCGCCGGCCGGGTACAGCCGCAACCTCCAGTACGTCGACGGCACCGGCCGCATCGCGATCCTCAACAACCAGGGCACATCAACGATCGCCTACGCCGAAGTCGACCTCGGCGACTCGGACGGCACCTACTACCGGCTCGTGAACCGCAAGACCGGCCAGGTGATCGGCACCGGCAACAAGACCAACGACGCCAACCTCGGCAACGCGGACGCGCCCGATGTGGTCCTGGAGGACGCCGGAGCGGCGGCGGACCAGGACACCCAGTACTGGCACGTCACGACCGAACCGAACGGCGGCACCACGTTGCTGAACAAGTCGGGCGGGCGCGCGGCGGCCATCTGGACGGGCAACGCCACGGCCGGCCAGCGGATCGGCCAATGGGTCGACAACAGTGCGTCGGGCAGCTGGAACCTCGTCAAGACCTCGGACGGCTACTACCGGCTCCAGGCGGTCAAGAACACCGCCCTCTATCTGACCGGCGCGTCCGCCGGAGCACCCCTGACCCTCCAGAACACGGCCACCGACGGCTCACAGGATTGGAAGCTCGTCCGCTAGAACCTCTGTTCTTCAGATCCTTTAACAGGAACAGTGGTCGGAGGTCCGGTGATCCATCCGGACCTCCGACTGGTTCCTGCCGGTTCAGGGGAACACCGAGCTTCTCTTCATGAAGTCGAACGACATACGAAATGCCGAACAGAGGGCTTGAGGGCTGCGCGATGGTGAATGACGCGAACGTAGGACAACCCCTTTCCGATGCGTGTGTGATCGGGGTGGATTACGGGACGTTGTCGGGGCGGGCTGTGGTGGTGCGTGTGCGTGATGGTGCGGAGTTGGGTTCCGCGGA
>NZ_JBIAKA010000030.1:0-79876 GCF_042872225.1 Streptomyces sp. NPDC005374
GCCAACTGGCCACGCGGGGTTGGGGGGGGGGGGGGGGGGGGCCCCCGCGGGGTGGGTGTCGACCACGGCCTCCCCGGGGGGGGGGGGGGGGCCCCCGGGGGGGGGGGGGGGGCGCGGGGGCCCCGCCTCGGTGTCTCCTCATCGGAATCTCAGCCGGCGGCCCGGCGATTCAAAGAATCACCCCAGGCAAGAGGCGCAGGATGCATCCGCAACAGGTGGATATCCCAGGAAGGCCTACTGTGGGCGACTCGCACATATCGAACCGGTCCGAGCAGTCGGAGAGGTGGTCCCGGCGCGGGATCCTCGCCGCGCTCGGCGCCGTACCGGCCGCGGCCCTGCTGGCGGGGTGCAGCAGCGGTTCGGCGGACGCCTCACAGGAGTCAGGTCCGGGTTCGACCGCCGCCGCCAAGGCCGCGACGAAGACGGCGACGATCTCGGTCACCCCGGCCGACGGCACCACCAAGGCCGACTTCGGCAGCCCCGTGGAGATCACGGTGACCGACGGCACCCTCGCCTCGGTGAAGGTCACCGGCAACGACGGCTCCACGCTCGCCGGGTCCTACGACGACGGCAGGACGAAGTGGACCTCGTCGGCGAACCCGTACTCGGGCACGAAGTACACGGTGGCGGCCCAGGCCGAGGGCGGCACCGCGCAGACGGCCACCTTCACCACGAAGTCCCCCGGCGAGACGTTCGTGGGTTACTTCACCCCCGAGGCGAACTCCACCTCCGGCGTCGGCATGCCCGTGTCGCTGAACTTCTCGCACGCCGTGTCCGACAAGGCCGCCGTCCAGAAGGCGATCACCGTCACCGCCGAGCCCGCGGTGGAGATCGTGGGCCACTGGTTCAGCGACACCCGCCTCGACTTCCGGCCCGAGACCTACTGGGCGGCCGGCACGAGGATCACGCTCGGCCTGCGGCTCAAGGACGTCCAGGGCGCGGACGGGGTCTACGGCATGCAGTCCAAGGACGTCACCTTCCACATCGGCCGCGCGCAGATCAGCACCGTCGACCTCGGCAGCAAGGAGATGGTCGTCAAGCGGGACGGCGCCACGCTCGCCACCTATCCGGTCAGCGGTGGCGACTCCGACCACACCACGTGGTCCGGGATCATGGTGATCAGCGAGCGGTTCAAGCAGACCCGCATGGAGTCCTCGACGGTCGGGCTCGGCGACGAGTACGACATCCCCGACGTCCCGCACGCCCAGCGCCTGACCACCTCCGGCACCTTCGTGCACGGCAACTACTGGGCCTCCACCGCGGTGTTCGGCAGCCAGAACACCAGCCATGGCTGCGTCGGCCTGCACGACGCGAAGGGCGCGAACGACTCGGCGGTGGCCGGCTACAAGTTCTACGACAGCTCCATGCTCGGCGATGTCGTGATCGTGAAGAACTCGGGCGACCAGACCGTGGAGGCGTCGAACGGGCTCAACGGCTGGAACCTGTCGTGGGCCGACTGGAAGGCGGGCAGCGCGGTCTGAGGCGTCACAGGAGCCTGGCGAGGGCGGCCTCGGAGGGGCTGCCGGGCACCGCCTGGTAGACGATGATCACCTGTTGTTCGGCGCCCCCGACGGTGAGGGCCTGGCGCCGCAGGGCGAGCTCCCCGACGACCGGGTGCGTGAACCGTTTGAGCTCGTCGCGGGAGGGCCGCGCGTCGTACTGCTCCCACAGGCCGCGGAAGTCCTCGTCCGCCCGCAGCTCGGCGACGAGCCGCGCGGTCCGTTGATCGCGCGGGTCGGCCTCGGCGCGCAGGGCCGCCGCGGTCTGCGCGGCGATCTCCGGCCAGTCCGGGAACAGTTGGCGGGTCCCGGGGTCGAGGAACACGTCCCGGGCCAGGTTGTGCCCGGGCTCGTACATCGGGGCGAGCGCGCGGGCCCACTTGTTGGCGGCCAGCACGTCGAACCGCCGGTTGCGGACATACGCCGGAGCGCCCGCCCACGCGTCGAGCAACTGGTGCAGGTCCGGGGCGACTTCGGTCTCCGCAGGCGGTACGGGATCCGGGGCGGCGAGTGCGAACAGGTGCGCCGTGGTGTCGGCGTCCAGCTCCAGCGCCCGTGCGAGCGCGCCCAGCACCTGCGGCGACGGATGCCGGTCGACGCCCTGTTCCAGCCGGGTCAGATACGGCTCGCTGATACCGGCCAGCCGGGCCAGCTCCTCGCGGCGCAGCCCCGCGACCCGCCGCCGCCCGTGCGCGGGCAGCTCCGCACGCGAGGGCGGCACCCGTCCCCGCCGGGCCTTCAGGAACTCTCCGAGCACGTTGTCGGCCGCCATGGCCGAAGGGTAACCCTGCGGGGCTTGGCGTCGGTTCGTGCAGAGGTGTCCTGCGGGACATGGTGGCAGGCCGGCCAGAGGGCGCTCCTCCAGGACCCACGGCACCGACCCGGCCAGAAGGGACCCCGCGGGACATGGCGGCGGCCCAGCCGGAAGGCGCTCCTCCAGGACTCACGGCACCGGCCCGGCCGAAGAGCCCCGCGCGGGTCGGCTCGACGGCAGGCTTGCCGCGGATGCGGGCGGCTTCCTCCTCAGCGGACGTGACGCCCCCGCCCCCGGCCGTCCCTGCCGGCGGTAAGACGCTCATGCCCACTGACCCGCTGTCGGCGACGGCAGGACAGGGTGACCCTCCCGGGGTGCTGGCTACGGTCCGGCGAACGGCGCAGGGTCGAGGCATGCAGAAGAACTGGTTCATCACCGGCGCGTCCCGCGGCTTCGGCCGGATCTGGGCCGAAGCCGCGCTCTCCCGAGGTGACCGCGTGGCCGCCTCCGCCCGCCGTCCCGAGTCCCTGAATCCCCTCGTCGAGGCCTACGGCGACAGCGTCCTGCCCCTCGCCCTCGACGTCACCGACCGGGCGGCCGCCTTCGCCGCCGTCCAGCAGGCCGCCGACACCTTCGGCCGCCTCGACGTGGTCGTCAACAATGCGGGCTACGGCCTCTTCGGCATGGTCGAGGAGGCCGGCGAGGAACAGGCCCGTGCCCAGCTCGACACGAACGTGCTCGGCCCCCTGTGGGTGACCCAGGCCGCCCTGCCGGTCCTGCGCGCCCAGCGCGCCGGGCACATCCTCCAGGTGTCCAGCATCGGTGGCCTGGCCGCCTTCCCCTCCCTGGGTCTCTACAACGCCTCCAAGTGGGCGCTGGAGGGCATGAGCGAGGCCCTCGCGCAGGAGGTCGGCCCGCTCGGCATCCACGTCACGCTCGTCGAACCCGGCCCCTACGGCACCGACTGGTCCGGCGCGTCCGCGGTGCACACCGAGCCCATAGAGGCCTACGACCACGTCCGCGAGGCACGCCGGGCCGGGGCCGGCGCCCGTGCGCCCCAGGACCCCGCAGCCACCGCCGAGGTCGTCCTCGAACTGGTGGACACCGACGAACCACCCCTGCGGCTGTTCCTCGGCACGTACCCCTATCCCGTCGTGGAAGCCGCCTACCGGCAGCGACTCGAGACGTGGGACGCCTGGCGGTCCCTCGCGGCCAAGGCCTGATTCTCACCATTCACGGCGTGAACTCACCTGCGGCTCAGCGACTTTCACTGTTTCACCTCTTGACGACCGGAGTGGCCGAGAGCACATTGGGCGCACTTTGAGAGCGCTCTCAGAGTGCGCTCGAAGAGCACCCGCACCCCACCACCCGTACCCGAGAGGCACCCCCATGACCGAAACCTCCGGCATACCCAGACGGCGGCGAGCCCTCGTCGCCGTGCTGAGCACCCTCGGCCTCGCCGCCGCCCTGGCGACGGCCGCCACCCTCCCCGCCGACGCCTCCGCCCCCACACCTCCCACGGGCTGGTCCCAGGTCTTCGTCGACGACTTCAACGGCTCCGCGGGCACCGGCGTCAACGCCTCCAACTGGCAGTACTCGACCGGGACTTCCTACCCCGGCGGCCCCGCGAACTGGGGCACCGGCGAGGTCGAGACGATGACCAACAGCACCAGCAACGTCTCCCTCGACGGCAACGGCAACCTGCGCATCACCCCGCTCCGCGACGCGGCCGGCAACTGGACCTCGGGCCGCATCGAGACCAAGCGCACCGACTTCCAGCCCCCGGCCGGCGGCAAGCTGCGCGTCGAGGCGCGCATCCAGATGCCGAACGTCACCGGCACCGCCGCCGAGGGCTACTGGCCCGCCTTCTGGGCGCTGGGCGCGCCCTATCGCGGCAACTACCAGAACTGGCCGAGCGTCGGCGAGCTGGACATCATGGAGAACGTCCAGGGCATGAACCGCGTCTGGGCCACCATGCACTGCGGCACCAACCCGGGCGGCGTGTGCAACGAGACGACGGGCCTGGGCAACAACGTCGCCTGTCCCGGCTCGACCTGCCAGTCGGCGTTCCACACCTACACGATGGAGTGGGACCGCTCGGTGAGCCCCGAGACCATCCGCTTCTTCGTCGACGGCACCCAGTACCACTCCGTCAACGCGAGCCAGATGGACGCGACGACCTGGGCCAACGCCACGAACCACGGCTACTTCGTCATCCTCAACGTGGCGATGGGCGGCGCCTTCCCGGACGCGTTCGGCGGCGGTCTGGACTCCGGCACCCAGTCCGGCGTGCCCATGACCGTCGACTACGTCCAGGTCCTGTCGGCCGCCGGGAGCGGTACCACGCCTCCTCCGACGGGCGGGACCGACGCCTACGGCACGATCCAGGCCGAGTCCTACACCAGCCAGAGCGGTGTGAGCACCGAGACCACGACGGACACCGGCGGCGGCCAGGACATCGATTCCCTCGCCAACGGGGACTGGGCGCTCTACCAGAACGTCAACTTCGGCTCCACGGCGGCGACCCAGTTCGTCGCCCGGGTCGCGAGCGGCGCCGGAAGCGGTGTCAGCGGTCTGGTCGAGGTACGCCTGGACAGCCGTACCGCCACGCCCGTCGGCAGCTTCTCCGTCGCCAACACGGGCGGCTGGCAGTCCTGGAGAACGGTCCCGGCGAACATGAGCTCGGTCACCGGAACCCACAACGTCTATCTGACCTTCACCAGCGGCCAACCGGCCGACTTCGTGAACGTGAACTGGTTCAACTTCGGTCACTGACACGGACGTTGATGCCCAGTCGATGCTGCCCCGCGAGGCCCGAGCGGTCCCGCGGGGCGGCGTCGTGTCACCCCAGGTAGGCGGGGGCGACCGCGGAGGTCATCAGGCGGCGGGCTGTTCCGGTGCCGTCGGCGGGGACGGTCCACAGGTCCGAGCCGTAGTCGCCTGGGAGGGCGTAGACGAGGGTGTCGCCGTCGGCCCACAGGGCCTGGTCGTCGATGTCGCGGGACTCGGCGGTCGCGGTCTCCTTCATGGTGCGCAGGTTCAGGACGTACAGCCGCCAGGGGGCGTCGGGCGAGGCCCCCTTGACGCGCTTCTTGTACGCGACGCGGGTGCCGTCCGGTGAGAGGGAGGGGCATTCGACGTTGCGGTGCAGGGTGGTGAGGGTGCGCGCGGTGACGTCGCCCCGCACGAGGTAGGTCCGGCCGCCGGTCGCCAGCGTGGCGTAGAAGCGGTTGTCGTCGGCGAAGGTGACGCCCCAGATGTTGGTGTCCGGCGCGTGGTAGGTCCGGCCGTCCTTGATGACGTGGAAGGTCTCCAGGTTGTCGTCGGCGGCCCAGGTGCGGGTGTCGACGATGGCGGTTCGGGTGGAGAAGTTCGTTCCGGCGTACGAGTCCCCGCTGACGAACACCGTCCAGGCGACCATGTGCCCTGAGGGCGAGACCCGGGCCCGGGTGGGGATGCCCGCGGCCGGGAAGCGGTGCCGTTCGCGCAGCTGCGCGTCGAGCACCACCGCGCGGTAGGTGTCCTGCAGCGCGCCGTGCACGGCCTGGAGGCAGATGCCGGTGCCGGCCGCCGCGTGGAAGCGCAGGCACTTCACGCCCGACGCGGTGCGCGGGCCCTGCGGATCGTCGGCGGGGACGGTGGCGATCTCGTCGCGGTGCGGGCCCCAGGCCAGGTTCCGCACCAGCAGCCTGCGTTCGGCCGTCGGGCGCAGCGAGACCGTACCGGCCCGGACAGCCGGTCCGTCCGCCTGCTGCCGGTCCCGCATGCCCGAGCGATGGGCGGCGTGCAGCACCGCCCCGGTGCCGACCGAGGCGAGCACCACGACGGCGACAAGAAGGGTCACCAGACGGGTCGTTCGGGTCATGCGGACACCTCATCGGTGGTTGCGGGTACCACGTCCGTGCCGCGCAGGACGAACGCGGATACGACGGCACTGACGGCGAGTGCGGCCGTGGTGGCGGCGAGTGCGGTCCGCCCGCCCCACAGGCTCCAGGCCGCGCCGAAGGCGAGGGAGCAGACGAACCGGGCCAGTGCCTGGCCGGTGCCGACCAGGGCCTGGCCCGCGCCCTGGTGCTGTGCCGGGACGACTCCCGCGGTGGCGGCGGCGAGCACGCCGTCGGTCGCCGCGTAGAAGGTGCCGTGCAGCACGAGGACGGAGATCACGGCCGGGACGCCGTGCCATGGGGAGAGCACGAGGCCGTAGCCGAGCAGCAGTACAGCGTGGCCGGCGAGGAAGAGCCTGCGGCGGCTGACGCGGTCGGCGAGCGCGCCGAGCGGGACCGCGAGCAGCAGGAAGGAGGCGGCGGTGCCGAGCGGCAGCAGCGGGAACAGGTGGGCGGGCAGGTCGCCTTGGCGCTGGAGCAGCAGATACAGGAACGAGTCGCTGACCGTGGTCAGGCCCAGCAGGCTCGCGCACACGGTGAGCCGCCGCAGTTTGGGACGGCGCAGCAGCCCGAGTGAGTCCCGGAGCAACGGCCGTTCCCGCTGCGGCGGTTGTACGGCGGTTGCGTGGGCGTCGCGGCCGGGCACGAAGAGCACCAGCACCAGGACGCCGAGTACGGCCACGCATCCGCTGACCGCGAAGACCGCGTCGTACCCGTCGACGGTGGCCCGCAGCACGGCGAAGGCGGCGAGCGGGCCGAGTAGCGCGCCGGTGGTGTCCATGGCGCGGTGCACCCCGAACGCCCGTCCCCGGTGGGCGGGTTCGGTGGCGAGCGAGATCATCGCGTCCCGTGGAGCGGTGCGCAGTCCTTTGCCGGTGCGGTCGACCGCGAGCACGGCGCCGAGCGCGGGGAGGGTGTGGGCGAGCAGCAGCAGTGGCTTGCACAGCGCCGACAGTCCGTAGCCGAGGCCTGCCACGGCCTTGTGCCCGCGGCCTCCCCGGTCGGCGAGGTGGCCGCCGGCCAGCCGGACCAGGGCGCCCACACCGTTGTTGATGCCGTCGAGGAGCCCGAAGCCGAGGGGCGAGAGGCCGAGGCCCACGACCACGTACAACGGCAGGACCGCTGTGACCATCTCCGAGGAGACGTCCGTGATCAGGCTGACCGCGCCCAGGGCCAGCACGGTGGCGGGCACGGCGGCCGGCCGCCGCCCCGGACGGGAGTCCGGGACGACGGCGGCCTCGGTGGTGCGGGAGTCCGTGCCGCGGGAATCCGCGAGGTACACAGGCGTCAGTTCCAGATGCCGGTGATGTCGGAGGCCGAGGCGGCGTTGCCCGCGTGGGTGCTCAGGCCGGCCAGGTCCTCCACCGTGCGCAGCACGTTGTAGTGGTTGTAGGTGGTGGAGCTGGTGCTGCCGGCCGTGACGTGCTGTCCGTAGAAGAGGGTGGGGATGCGGTTGCCGGACAGCTTGTTGTCCTCGTCGAAGGTGACGGCGAGGATGCTGTTGTGGGTCGTGGCCCAGGTGGCGTAGGCGCCCAGGTTGTTCTTGATCCAGGTGTCGCCCGTGGAGACCGAGCAGTCGTGCATGTCGCTGCACAGGTTCGGGACGACGAAGGAGACCTTGGGCAGGGCCGTGTAGTCGGTCGGGAACTGGGCGAAGGTCTTCGCGGTGCTGGTCGGCACGTTGGAGAAACCGAACCACGGGTTGTGCTTCTGGGCGTAGGTGCCGCTGCTGCAGGTCGTCGAACCCTGGCTGGGCAGCGACTCGTTGTAGCTCGCCCAGGTCTGTCCGGCGGCGATCAGCTCGGAGGCGAGGTTGGCGGCGGACAGGGAGCCGACGCCGACGCAACTGTCGTCGGTGCGGCCCTGGTTGGAGCCCGAGAACAGCATGTAGTAGTTCGGCTCGCTCGGGTGGGTGAGGCCGTAGGACTGGGTGAGGTCGGCGCCACCCGCCTTGAGGGTGTTGTTGAGGTAGGGGGCACTGGAGCTGCCGATCACCTGCGAGTAGGCGTGGTTCTCCATCACCACGACGACCACGTGGTCAGGGGTGGGGAGAGCGGCGGCCTCTGCGGTGGAGGCGGTCGCGGCCCACACTCCGACCGAGGCGGCGGTGAGGGCGAGGGCTCCGGCGAGCGCGGAGAGGGAACGTCGGGTGCGCTGAGGTGCCTTGACGGCGGCCATGACTGTCCTCCGGACAGTAGTGACGGACGTGCGTGGGGGGAGCGGCGCCGCAACACTAGGGACGCTGGGCCGGCTGCGGGTTAAGGCCGGGCGAACCGTTGGCCCCGCCCGGCAAAGATCCCCCCACGCACAGGTCACGCACAACAAAGAAAACACCAAATGGACATGACAAACACGTGGCGGCCGGCCGGCTGCTCGCCCCGATCACCGGTCACCGGTCACCGGTCACCGGTCACGGCGGACACGGGCGACCACCGCGGCCTCAGAGCAGCTCCGCCCGGAACGCCGCCGGCGTCAACTCCGTGTGCTGCTGGAAGAACTTGGAGAAGTTCGCCGCGTCGGGGAAGCCGACCGCCGCCCCCACCCGCCCGATCGGCAGGTCGGTGTGGGCGAGCAGTCTCTTCGCCTCCAGCACCACCCGCTTGTCGATGAACCCCTTCGGCGTCTCCCCCGTGGCCGCGCGCACCGCGCGGACCAGGGTCCGGCGGGAGTAGCCGAGCGCGTCCGCGTACGCGCTGACGCTGTGGTTGGCGGCGAAGCCCTTCTCCACGGCGTCCCGGAACAGGGTGAACGTCGACTCGGTCCGCCGCCCGGCCTCCGCCGAGCTCGCCGCCAGATGGGCCAGTCGGAGCAGGAACGCCGTCAGGGAGTGGCGCAGTACCGAGGTGTGCAGGCCCAGCGGAAGGGTCGCCGTGTCCTCGTACTCCCGCTGGAGCTGGGACAGCGCCGCCGTGAGGCCCGCCAACTGGGCCTCGGAGGGGCGCAGCAGGGGCGGGAGGTCGTAGCGGTACAGGCCGGTCGCCTCGACCGTGGCGCGCGGCAGGAACCCGGGCTGCATGGTCAGGGCCGTTCCGCGGTACTCGCTCGTCGGCGAGAAGCGGTGGACCTGGCCCGGGCGGATCCACAACAGGTCGCCGGCCGTCGCCTCGTACTCGGCGAAGTCGATCATGTGGCGGACCGGGCCGCCGTCGACGAGCATCACGACATGGAAGTCGATGCGGTGCACGCGCTCCAGCGGGGCATTCGCATGCCAGGTGCGCTCGGTGCCCATCGGGCCGACCTGCATGCCGACGCCGCCCACGCTCAGCTCGACGGGGAAGGGGAACGTTCTGATCGCGTCCACTCCGCCGTCACCGTCTCCATCTTGGATGGAGTCTTGGATGGTTCTGTCCACCATGTCCTTCTCGTGCCGCCTGCCTGGAGCGTTCCGTGTCTCACTTTCACCACAGGCTGGCACACCGCGACCTTCCCCCGTAAAAGTCAGACTTTTAAGTTTGAACGCGTCAGACCAGCTACTTCGCTCCGATCGAGGACTTCTTGAAGATGAGCACGCAGACACCGGACCGCTTCGAATGGACCGAACTCGACCGGCGTGCCGTCGACACCGCCCGCCTGCTGGCGGCCGATGCCGTGCAGCAGGTCGGGAACGGCCACCCGGGCACCGCGATGGCCCTGGCACCCGCGGCGTACACGATCTTTCAGAAGGTGATGCGTCATGACCCGGCGGATCCCGAGTGGACCGGGCGTGACCGCTTCGTCCTCTCCCCCGGCCACACCTCGCTGACGCTCTACACCCAGCTCTTCCTCTCCGGCTACGAGCTGGAGCTCGACGACCTGAAGGCCTTCCGGACCCACGGCTCCAAGACGCCCGGTCACCCCGAGTACGGGCACACGGCGGGTGTCGAGACCACCACCGGGCCGCTCGGGCAGGGCGTCGCCAACGCGGTCGGCATGGCGATGGCGGCCCGCTACGAGCGCGGCCTCTTCGACCCCGACGCCCCCGAGGGCGAGTCCCCCTTCGACCACACCATCTGGGCGATCGTCTCCGACGGCGACCTGCAGGAGGGCATCTCCGCCGAGGCCTCCTCCCTCGCGGGCCACCAGCGGCTCGGCAACCTGGTCTTCGTCTACGACGACAACCACATCTCCATCGAGGGCGACACCGCGACCGCGTTCTCCGAGGACGTGCTGAAGCGTTACGAGGCCTACGGCTGGCACACCCAGCGCATCGAGCCCGGCGCCGACGGCGACATCGACGTACACGCCCTGCACGCGGCCCTGACGTCCGCGCAGGCCGAGACCGGGCGCCCCTCGATCATCGCGATGCGCACGATCATCGCCTGGCCCGCCCCGAACGCGCAGAACACCGAGGCCGCGCACGGCTCCGCGCTCGGCGCCGACGAGGTGGCCGCGACCAAGCGGGTCCTCGGCTTCGACCCCGAGCGCACCTTCGAGGTCGCCGACGAGGTGCTGGCCCACACCCGCGGGGCCCTGGACCGCGGTGCCGAGGCGCACGCGGCCTGGGACAAGCAGATCTCCGGCTGGCGCGGGGAGCAGCCCGAGCGCGCCCGGCTCTTCGACCGGGTCGTCGCGGGCCAGCTGCCCGAGGGCTGGGAGTCCTCGATCCCGGTGTTCGAGGAGGGCGGGTCCGTCGCCACCCGTGCCGCGTCCGGCAAGGTGCTCCAGGCGCTGGGCCCGGTGCTCCCCGAGCTGTGGGGCGGCTCCGCCGACCTCGCCGGGTCCAACAACACGACGATCGACAAGACGTCGTCCTTCCTGCCGAAGGGCAACCCGCTGCCGGAGGCCGACCCGTACGGCCGTACCGTCCACTTCGGGATCCGCGAGCACTCCATGGCCGCGGAGATGAACGGCATCGCGCTGCACGGCAACACGCGCGTCTACGGCGGCACCTTCCTGGTGTTCTCCGACTACATGCGCAACGCCGTGCGTCTGTCCGCGCTGATGCAGCTGCCCGTCACCTACGTCTGGACGCACGACTCCATCGGTCTCGGCGAGGACGGCCCCACCCACCAGCCGGTCGAGCACCTCGCGTCGCTGCGCGCCATCCCGGGACTGAACGTCGTCCGCCCGGCCGACGCCAACGAGACGGCCCTCGCCTGGGCCGAGATCCTCAGGCGGCACGCCACGAACCCGGCCCCGCACGGCCTCGCGCTGACCCGCCAGGGTGTGCCGACCTACGCCCCGAACCCGGATGCCGCCAAGGGCGGTTACGTCCTGAAGGACGCCTCGACCGGGACCCCGGACGTCGTCCTGATCGCCACCGGCTCCGAGGTCCAGCTGGCCGTCGCCGCCCGCGAGCAGCTGGAGTCCGAGGGGGTCGGCACCCGGGTGGTGTCGATGCCGTCCGTGGAGTGGTTCGAGGAGCAGCCGCGGGAGTACCGGGAGAGCGTCCTTCCGCCGTCCGTGCGAGCCCGTGTCGCCGTCGAGGCCGGTATCGGCCTGACGTGGTACCGGTTCACAGGGGACGCGGGACGCATCGTGTCCCTCGAACACTTCGGCGCCTCCGCCGATGCGAAGGTCCTGTTCGCCGAGTACGGCTTCACCGCCGAGAACGTCGCCGCAGCGGCGAGGGAATCCCTTACCGCCGCGCGTGGTTGATCCGACCGCCAGAAAGAAGATGATCACTGTGACCGAAGCGACCGCCACCGCGGGAGCCCTCAAGCGCCTGTACGACGAAGGCGTCTCCATCTGGCTGGACGACCTGTCGCGCAAGCGGATCGAGTCCGGGAACCTCGCCGAACTCGTCGCCACCAAGCACGTGGTGGGCGTCACCACCAACCCGTCCATCTTCCAGGCCGCCATCGGCTCAGGTGAGGGCTACGACGAGCAGCTCACCGACCTCGCCGTGCGAGGCGTCACGGTCGACGAGGCCGTACGGATGATGACGACCGCCGACGTACGCGCCGCCGCCGACGTCCTGCGGCCCGTGTACGACGCCACCGGCGGCCGGGACGGCCGGGTCTCCATCGAGGTCGACCCGCGGCTGGCCCACGACACACCGGCGACGATCGCCGAGGCCAAGCAGCTGGCCTGGCTGGTGGACCGCCCGAACGTCATGATCAAGATCCCGGCGACCAGGGCCGGCCTCCCGGCGATCACCGAGGTCGTCGGCCTCGGGATCAGCGTCAACGTCACGCTGATCTTCTCCCTGGAGCGCTACCGCGAGGTCATGGACGCCTACCTCGCCGGTCTGGAGAAGGCCGCCGCGAAGGGCCTGGACCTCGCAACGATCCACTCCGTGGCCTCCTTCTTCGTCTCCCGCGTCGACGCCGAGATCGACAAGCGCCTGACGGTGCTGGGCACGGACGCGGCCCTCGCGCTCAAGGGGAAGGCCGCCCTCGCCAACGCGCGCCTCGCGTACGAGGCCTACGACGAGGTGTTCACCGGTCAGCGCTGGACCGCCCTCGGCGGCGCCCGCGCCAACAAGCAGCGCCCGCTGTGGGCCTCGACCGGCGTGAAGGACCCGGCGTACAAGGACACCCTCTACGTCGACGACCTGGTCGCGCCCGGCACCGTCAACACCATGCCGGAGGCCACCCTGAACGCCACCGCCGACCACGGCGGGATCACCGGCGACACGGTGACCGGCGGCTACCCGCAGGCCCGCGCCGACCTGGCGGCCGTGGAGGCGCTGGGGATCTCCTACGACGAGGTCGTGCAGCAGCTGGAGGACGAGGGCGTGGCCAAGTTCGAGGCGGCCTGGCAGGACCTGCTGGACGCCGTCACCAAGTCTCTGAACAGCAAGGGGGTCGACGGGGAATGACCGAGCTTCCCGCCACTGACGCGCTTTCCGCCATCGACGCGCTTTCCGCCGACGACTGGGACAACCCGCTGCGCGATCCCCGCGACCGCCGGCTGCCCCGTATCGCCGGTCCGTCCGGGCTGGTCATCTTCGGCGTCACGGGCGACCTGTCCCGCAAGAAGCTGATGCCCGCCGTCTACGACCTCGCCAACCGCGGCATGCTGCCGCCGGGCTTCTCGCTCGTCGGGTTCGCCCGCCGGGACTGGGAGGACGAGGACTTCGCGCAGATCGTGCACGACTCGGTGCGCGAGCACGCCCGGACCGAGTTCCGCGAGGAGGTCTGGCAGCAACTCGCCGAGGGCATGCGGTTCATCCCCGGCGACTTCGACGACGACACGGCGTTCAAGCAGCTGCGCGGCACCGTCGACGAGCTGGACAAGGCCCGCGGCACCAGCGGCAACTACGCCTTCTACCTCTCCGTACCGCCGAAGTTCTTCCCCAAGGTCGTGAAGCAGCTCAAGAAGCACGGCTTGGCCAGCGCGCCCGAGGGCTCCTGGCGGCGCGCGGTCATCGAGAAGCCGTTCGGGCGCGACCTGAAGAGCGCCCGCGAGCTCAACGCCCTGGTGCACGACGTGTTCGAGCCGGACCAGGTGTTCCGCATCGACCACTACCTCGGCAAGGAGACCGTCCAGAACATCCTGGCGCTGCGCTTCGCCAACCAGATGTACGAGCCGATCTGGAACCGGTCCTTCGTCGACCACGTCCAGATCACCATGGCCGAGGACATCGGCATCGGCGGCCGGGCCGGTTATTACGACGGCATCGGCGCCGCCCGTGACGTCATCCAGAACCACCTGCTCCAGCTGATGGCGCTGACCGCCATGGAGGAGCCTGCCGCCTTCGACGCCGAGTCGCTGCTCACCGAGAAGCTGAAGGTCCTGCGGGCCGTGAAGCTCCCCGAGGACATCGGCGCGCATGCCGTGCGCGGACAGTACGCGGGCGCCTGGCAGGGTGGCGAGAAGGTGCTCGGCTACCTGGAGGAGGACGGCATCGACGCGGCCTCCACGACGGACACGTACGCGGCCGTCAAGCTGAACGTCGACAACCGACGCTGGGCGGGCGTGCCGTTCTACCTGCGCACCGGCAAGCGCCTCGGCCGCCGGGTCACCGAGATCGCGGTCGTCTTCCAGACGGCCCCGCACTCCCCCTTCGACCACAACGCGACGGAGGAGCTGGGCAAGAACGCGATCGTCATCCGCGTGCAGCCCGACGAGGGCATGACGGTCCGGTTCGGGTCGAAGGTGCCGGGCACCTCGATGGAGATCCGGGACGTGACGATGGACTTCGCCTACGGCGAGTCGTTCACGGAGTCCTCGCCCGAGGCGTACGAGCGCCTCATCCTGGATGTCCTCCTCGGGGACGCCAACCTGTTCCCCCGCCACCAGGAAGTGGAAGAGTCCTGGAAGATCCTCGACCCGATCGAGGAACACTGGGCGAACCACGGCCGGCCGGCGCAGTACGCGTCGGGCACCTGGGGACCCGAGGAAGCCGACGAGATGCTCGCACGAGACGGACGGAGCTGGCGCAGGCCATGAAGATCGACCTGACCGACACCACGGCAAGCAAGATCAACAAGGCGCTGGTGCAGGGTCGCCGCGCCATCGGAACCCCCGCCGTGGGCATGGTCCTGACGATGGTGATCGTCACGGACGAGGAGAACGCCTACGACGCGATCAAGGCAGCCGAGGAGGCCTCGCACGAGCACCCCTCGCGCACCCTGGTCGTCATCAAGCGGCACGCCAGGACCGCCCGCGACCGGATGTCGTCCAAGCTGGACGCCGAGGTCCGGGTGGGAGCCGACGCCGGCACCGGCGAGACGGTCATCCTGCGCACCTACGGCGAGGTGTCCGACCACGCCGACTCGGTCGTGCTGCCGCTGCTGCTGCCGGACGCGCCGGTCGTGGTGTGGTGGCCGGTGGAAGCGCCGGAGAACCCCGCGAAGGACCCGCTGGGCGCGCTGGCCCAGCGCCGGATCACCGACCTGTACGCGGTGGAGAACCCCCTCGACGTCCTGCGGACCCGGGTGCACTCCTACGCCCCGGGCGACACGGACCTGGCCTGGACCCGGCTGACCCCGTGGCGCTCGATGCTGGCGGCGGCCCTGGACCAGGCCCGCGCGCAGATCATCTCCGGAGCCGTGGAGGCCGAGGCCGACAACCCGGCCGCCGAACTGCTCGCGCGCTGGCTGGAGGCGCGGCTCAAGGTGAAGATCGACCGGGTCATCACGGCGGGGCCGGTCGTCACGGCCGTCCGCCTCGGCACGGCGAACGGCGAGGTCGTCATCGACCGCCCCGAGGGCCCGCTGGCCACGCTGTCCCTGCCGGGCCAGCCCTCCCGCACCCTCGCCCTGAAGGTCCGCACCACCTCCGAACTGATCGCCGAGGAGCTCCGCCGCCTCGACGCCGACGAGATGTACGCCGTGGCCCTGCGGGGCGAGGGGGGGTCTGATGGATCAGGCCGGCTCTGAGTCGCAGTACCTCTCGACCAAGCCGAGCGGGGTCTGGTGCGTGCAGCTGCAAGGCGGAGGAGCCGTGTCGATCAGCCGCTGCCGCGGCGGGCGACGCGGAGCGTCGGCGACCGACGACAACGCCGCAGATGTGCGTGCCAGGCGCCGCGACGCCGGCAAGATCCATCAGACGCCCCCTGTGGGCACCAAGGAGACCCCTGCTCATGTCTGACTCCCCCCTGCTGTCGCGCCGGCCCGAGTGGACCGCGCTGGAGGACCATCGCGCCGAGTCGCAGACGCATCTGCGTGAGCTGTTCGCGACGGACCCGGGGCGCGCCGAGCGGTACGTCGTGCGTGTCGGCGATCTGCGCATCGACTACTCCAAGCACCTCGTCACCGACGAGACCCTGGCCCTGCTCCAGGAACTGGCCACCGCCACCGACGTGTTCGGGCTGCGGGACGCCATGTTCCGCGGCGAGCGGATCAACATCACCGAGGACCGGGCGGTCCTGCACACCGCGCTGCGCGCCCCCGCGAACGCGGTCGTCGAGGTCGACGGCGAGAACGTCGTACCGGCCGTGCACGCCGTGCTCGACAAGATGAGCGACTTCGCGAACCGGGTCCGCTCCGGCGAGTGGACCGGCCACACCGGCAAGCGGATCAAGAACGTCGTCAACATCGGCATCGGCGGCTCCGACCTCGGTCCCGCGATGGCGTACGAGGCCCTGCGGGCCTACGCGGCACGGGAGTTGACCTTCCGTTTCGTGTCCAACGTGGACGGCGCCGACCTGCACGAGGCGGTCCGCGACCTGGACCCGGCGGAGACCCTGTTCATCGTCGCGTCCAAGACCTTCACCACGATCGAGACGATCACCAACGCCACCTCGGCCCGCACCTGGCTGCTTCAGGGCCCGGACGGACTCGGCGACGACAAGGCCGTGGCGAAGCACTTCGTCGCCCTGTCGACGAACGCCGAGAAGGTCACGGACTTCGGCATCGACCCGGACAACATGTTCGAGTTCTGGGACTGGGTCGGCGGCCGCTACTCCTTCGACTCGGCGATCGGCCTCTCGCTGATGATCGCCATCGGCCCGGACCACTTCCGGGAGATGCTCGACGGCTTCCGGATCGTCGACGAGCACTTCCAGAACGCGCCCGCCGAGGCCAACGCCCCGCTGATCCTGGGCCTGTTGGGCATCTGGTACGGCAACTTCCACGACGCCCAGTCGCACGCGGTGCTGCCGTACTCCCACTACCTCTCGAAGTTCACCGCCTACCTCCAGCAGCTGGACATGGAGTCCAACGGCAAGTCGGTGGACCGGGACGGCAACCCCGTCCAGTGGCAGACCGGCCCGGTGGTGTGGGGCACGCCCGGCACCAACGGACAGCACGCGTACTACCAGTTGATCCACCAGGGCACCAAGCTCATCCCGGCGGACCTGATCGGATTCGCCCGGCCCGTCGACGAGCTCAGCGACGAACTCAAGGCGCAGCACGACCTGTTGATGGCCAACCTGTTCGCACAGGGCCAGGCGCTCGCCTTCGGCAAGACCGCCGAGGAGGTGCGCGCGGAGGGCGTGGCCGAGGAGCAGGTGGCCCACCGCACCTTCCAGGGCAACCACCCCACGACCACGATCCTGGCCAAGGAGCTCACCCCCTCCGTCCTCGGCCAGCTGATCGCCCTCTACGAGCACAAGGTGTTCGTCCAGGGCGCGGTCTGGAACATCGACTCCTTCGACCAGTGGGGCGTCGAGCTCGGCAAGGTCCTCGCCAAGCGCGTCGAGCCCGCCCTCACCGAGGGCGCCGACGTCCCGGGCCTCGACTCCTCCACCACCGCCCTCGTGGCCGCCTACCGTGAACTGAAGGAAGTGCACTGACATGCAGTTGGGACTCATCGGCCTGGGCAAGATGGGCGGCAACATGCGCGAGCGGCTCCGCCGCGCCGGCCACACCGTCACCGGCTACGACCGCAACCCCGAAGTCTCCGACGTGGCGAGCCTCGCCGAACTGGTCGACAAGCTCGAAGCGCCGCGGGTCGTCTGGGTGATGGTCCCGGCCGGGGCCGCGACCCAGTCCGTCGTGGACGAGCTGGGCGGGCTCCTCTCCCCCGGTGACACCGTGGTCGACGGCGGCAACTCCCGCTGGAGCGACGACGAGAAGCACGCCGAGGAGCTCGGCGCCAAGGGCATCGGCTTCGTCGACGCCGGTGTCTCCGGCGGCGTGTGGGGCCTGCAGAACGGCTACGCCCTCATGGTCGGCGGCGACGAGGAGCACGTGGAGCGGCTCCAGCCGATCTTCGAGGCGCTCAAGCCCGAGGGGCCGTACGGCTATGTCCACGCGGGCAAGGTCGGCGCCGGGCACTTCTCCAAGATGGTCCACAACGGCATCGAGTACGCCATGATGCAGGCCTACGCCGAGGGCTGGGAGCTCCTCGAGAAGGTCGAGTCGGTGGACAGCGTGCGGGAGGTGTTCCGCTCCTGGCAGGACGGAACCGTCATCCGCTCCTGGCTCCTCGACCTCGCGGTCAACGCCCTGGACGACGACGAGCACCTGGACAAGCTGAAGGGCTTCGCTCAGGACTCCGGCGAGGGCCGCTGGACCGTGGAGGCGGCCATCGACAACGCGGTGCCGCTGCCCACGATCACGGCCTCGCTGTTCGCCCGGTTCGCGTCCCGTCAGGACGACTCCCCGCAGATGAAGATGATCGCGGCGCTGCGCAACCAGTTCGGCGGCCACGCCGTCGAGTCCAAGAAGTAGCCCGTCGTGGGGGATCTTCTGCTGGTCCGCCACGGAGAGACGGAGTGGAGCGCGTCGGGACAGCACACCAGCTGGACCGACCTGCCCCTCACCCAGCGGGGCGAGGAACAGGCCAAGTCCCTCGCTCCGCTCCTCTCGGGCCGGACCTTCTCGCTCGCGCTGACCAGTTCGCTGGGCCGCGCCGTCCGCACCGCCGAACTGGCGGGCATCAACGGGGCCTTGACGGAGCCCGACCTCCACGAGTGGGACTACGGCGCCTACGAGGGCGTCACCACCGTCGACATCCACCGCACCCGGCCCGACTGGTACCTGTGGGCCGACGGTGTCCCGCCCGGCCCGGACGGACACCCCGGTGAGTCCCCCGAGGAGGTGGGCCGCCGCGCCGACCGGGTACTGGCCCGGGTGGACACCGCCCTGACCGACGGCGACGTGGTGCTCGTGGCCCACGGCCACTTCCTGCGCGTCCTGACGGCCCGCCGCCTGGGTCTCGCCCCGGCGGACGGCCGCCTGTTCCAGCTGGAGACCGCGACGGTGAGCCGGCTGTCGACGGAACACGACCGTCCGGTGATCGCGGAGTGGAACACCAGGCCCTGACGTGACGGACGGCCCGGGTCACCGTGGTGGCCCGGGCCGCGCGGTGCCTGGTTGACAGTCGCGCACGGTGGCGTCAGAGTCGCCGCTGATGGAGATCGACAACATGACGCCGGCCGAACTGCGGGTGTGGCGTGCCTTCCCGCGGGGCGAGGCCGTGGACTTCCGTGCGGCCGAGGACGAGGACGTGGCGCAGGGCGCCGAGTGGGGTCCTGAGCGGACCGTGCGGGCAACGGTGTTGCGGGCGCTGATGCTCAACGGGCCGCTCGAGGACGGGGAGATACCCGCGCTCAAGCTGGCGGGCGCCCGGATCACCGGAGTGCTCGGGCTCCAGTACGGAACGGTCGACCACGCCGTACGGCTCAGCCACTGCTTCTTCGACGACGTACCGCTGCTGTACGGCAGCCGGCTGCGCCAGTTGAACCTCAGCAACTCCGTGCTGCCCGGCCTCACCGCCGCCACGATGCGGGTGGAGGCCGTTCTGCGGCTGACGGACTCCCGGGTGCAGGGGCCGGTGCGGCTCGGCGGGGCGCAGATCGCCGGGGCGCTGTTCATGGACCGCGCCGAGATCACCGCCGTCGACGCCGGTGAGCCCGCGCTCCAGCTCAACCACATGTCCATCGGTGACGACCTGTGGGCGCCGGGGCTGCGCGTGCACGGGGAGATGCGCCTCAACGGGGCCACGATCGCCGGGTCCGCCAACCTCAACGACGTCCGGCTGAGCCACCCGGGCGACATCGTCCTCGACGCGCAGACCCTCGTCGTGGAGGGCGATGTCCATCTTCGCCGGGCGCATACCTTCGGCTGGATCGGTATGCGGGGTGCCCGGATCGCGGGCCGGCTCGACTTCTCGTACGCGCATCTGTCCAATCCGGGCGACGCGGCACTCAGGGCGAACAGTTCCACCATCGGTGAGCTCTGGCTGCGCAAGGGGCCACCCGTGCAGGGCACCCTCAGTCTGCGCCGCGCCCAGATCGACGACCTGTTCCTGGAACCCGAAGTGGTGCCGGAGGAGGTGCAGTTCAACAAGCTCGTCTACACCTCGCTCACCCCGCAGGAGCCCGCCGAGCGCCGGCTGCCGATGCTGGAACGGGACCGCGAGGGCTATGTCCCGCACGCCTACGAGCAGTTGACCGCCGCCTACCGCCGCATCGGCGACGACCGCGCCGCTCGACTGGTCCAGCTGGCCAAGCAACGGCGTCAACGGGCCACGCTGCCCTGGTACGGACGCCTGTGGGGCCACGTCCAGGACGCCACCGTCGGCTACGGCTTCCACCCGCTGCGCGCCTGCGTCTGGCTGGTCTCCCTGCTCGCCGTCGGCACCCTCGCCTACGGGCTGCACCACCCGCCACCGCTCAAGGCGGACGAGGCTCCGCAGTTCAACGCGCTGTTCTACACCCTCGACCTGCTGTTGCCGGTGATCTCCTTCGGCCAGGAGGGCGCCTTCGCGCCGCAAGGGGGGTACCAGTGGCTGTCGTACGCCCTGGTCGTCGCGGGCTGGATCCTCGCGACGACGGTCTTCGCCGGTGTCACCCGGACCGTCAACCGGCAGTGAACCGAGGCTACTTGGGAGCCCCGACCACACCCGCCAGCTCCGCGATGTCCGCCAGCATCCGCGGCGCGTCCGGCTCCCGTCCCGTGAACAGCCGGAACGCGTCCACGGCCTGGAAGACCGCCATGCCACCGCCGTCCAGCGTGGCGCACCCCAACGCGCGGGCCGCGCGCAGCAGTTCGGTCTCCAGCGGGCGGTAGACCACCTCGGCGACCCACAGTTCGGGGCGCAGCAGTCCGGCCGGGAAGGGCAGGCCGGGGTGGGCGGCCATGCCGGTGGGGGTGGCGTGCACGATGCCGTCGGCGTCGCCGAGCAGCCGGGGCAGCCGGTCCGGCGTGGCCGCGGCGGCGCGGCCCGCTCCGAAGTGGCGGTTCAGCGAGGCGGCGAGATCCGCCGCACGGTCGGCGAGCGCGTCGACGACGGTGACCCGGCCGGCGCCCAGGGTGAGCGTGGCGTGTGCGACGGCCGCGCCCGCGCCACCCGCGCCCAGCTGCACGACCCGCTCCAGGGACACGTCGGGCAGCCCGCGCGCGAAGGACGCGGCGAAGCCGGTGACGTCGGTGTTGTGGCCGGTCGCGCGGCCGTCCTCGAAGACGACGGTGTTGACCGCGCCGAGCGCCTCGGCCTGCGGGGCGAGCGCGTCCAGGTGCCCGATGACCTGCTGCTTGCAGGGGTGGGTGATGTTCAGCCCGTCGAAGCCCAGGTCCCGGGCGGCCCGCACCAGCTCGCCGACCGCCTCGGGGCGGACACCGAGCGCGTCGATGTCGATGAGCCGGTACACATAGCGCAGGCCCTGCCGGTCGGCCTCCCGCTCGTGCAGCGCCGGGCTCAGTGAGGGCCCGATACCGGCGCCGATCAGTCCGACGAGATACGAGTCCTTGGCCACGTGGACCTCCTGAGCCGATCACTAATGTACGAACTAGTACGTTAGCTATATCAGTCATACGCTCCCCGGGGAAGGCCTCGACACCGACGCCCCGCCCGCCTTCTAGAATCTGCGGCACCGGCCGCACTCCGAAGGACCCGAGGACATTCGATGACCAGCGTCGACGAACCGGCACGACCGAACGGGCGGATCCGCGACGCCGCCCGCACCCAGGCCGAGATCCTCGACGTGGCGACACACGAGTTCGCCCGGGCCGGCTACGACGGGGCCCGCGTCGACGAGATCGCCGCCCGCACCCGCACCACCAAGCGGATGATCTACTACTACTTCGGCGGCAAGGAACAGCTCTTCACGGCCGTCCTGGAGCGGGCGTACGGCGTGATCCGCGAGGCCGAGCAGGGACTGGACGTCGAGCACCTGGACCCGGTCGCGGCGATCCGGCGCCTGGCCGAGCTGACCTTCGACCATCACGAGCAGCACCCCGACTTCATCCGCCTGGTCAGCATCGAGAACATCCACGAGGCCGTACACATCGCCGGCTCCGAGAAGCTCGGCAGGATCGGCTCCCCGGCGCTCGACGTGATCCGCCGGATCCTGGCCTCGGGGCAGGAGTCCGGGCTGTTCACGGCCGACGTGGACGCGGTCGACCTGCACGCGATGATCAGCTCGTTCTGCTTCTTCCGGGTGGCCAACCGGCACACCTTCGGCGCGCTGTTCGGGCGCGATCTGGTCGCCGCCGAGCAGCGGGAGCACTACCGGACCATGCTCGGCGACATGGTGATCGCCTATCTGACAGCGGAACGGTCCGGTCACTGAGGTCGTACGGCCGAACCTCTTGACACCCGGCGGAGGTGGGCGCAGCATCCGTGGGCAACCGCTACTAACTACCCAGTGGGTTAATTAACTGGGTAGCTCCCCGGAGTCCCCCCGAATGGAGCACCGCCGTGTCCGTCCCCGCCGAAGCCGTCGGGCAACCGAAAAAGGCGGCCACCGCCGCCTGGATCGGCAGCGCCCTGGAGTACTACGACTTCTTCATCTACGGCAGCGCCGCAGCCCTGATCTTCCCGAAGGTCTTCTTCGACGAGTCCGACCCGGCCAACGCGACCCTGCTGTCGCTGGCCACCTTCGGTGTCGCCTACGCGGCCCGGCCGGTCGGCGCCCTGTTCATGGGCCACTTCGGCGACCGCGTCGGCCGTAAGAAGATCATGGTCTTCACGCTGATCCTGATGGGTCTGTCGACGTTCCTCATCGGGTGTCTGCCGACCCGCGACCAGGTCGGCTCCCTCGCGCCGGTCCTGCTGGTGCTGTGCCGGGTGCTCCAGGGCATCTCGGCGGCCGGTGAGCAGGCCAGCGCCAACTCCATGAGCCTGGAGCACGCGCCGTCGCACCGACGGGGCTTCTTCACGAGTTTCACGCTCAGCGGCACCCAGGGCGGGCAGTTGCTCGCCACGCTGGTCTTCCTCCCGGTCGCCGCGCTGCCCGAGGACCAACTGCTGTCCTGGGGCTGGCGCGTGCCGTTCTGGCTGAGCGTCGCGGTCGCCGTGGTCGGCTTCGTGATCCGCCGCAAGCTGGACGAGACACCGGCGTTCGAGCAGCAGACCGCATCCGAGGGGGTCGTGAAGCTGCCGCTCCTGTTGCTGCTGCGGGAGCACTGGGCGGACGTGCTGCGGGTGATCGGGGGCGCGGTCATCGCCTCGGTCTCCACGATCTTCACGGTGTGGGCGCTGGCGTACGCGACGAGTGACGCGGTCGGGATGAGCCGGTCCTCGATGCTGTGGGTGGGCGCGCTGGCCAACCTCGTGGCGCTCGCCGCGATCCCGCTGTGGGCCACCCTGTCGGACCGGATCGGCCGACGGCCGGTCTTCCTGGTCGGCGCGGTGGGCAGCGCGATCATGATGTTCCTGTACCTGTGGGCGATCTCCACGGGCAACTACCCGCTGACCCTGCTGCTCGGCATCGTCACCTTCGGCGTGGTCTACAGCGCCGCCAACGGGGTGTGGCCCTCCTTCTACGGCGAGATGTTCTCCACCCGGGTCAGGCTGTCCGGTATGGCGATCGGCACGCAGATCGGCTTCGCCGTGGCCGGTTTCGCGGTCACCTTCGCGGCGCAGATCGCCGGTCCTGACGGCACCGACTGGTCGTCGGTCGCCCTGTTCACCGCGGCCCTGTGCGTCCCGCCGGTGATCGCCGCCCTGACGGCCCGCGAGACCCACAAGGTCGCCACGGAGGACCTCGGCGCGCGCACCCCCCGCAAGGCGTCCCACCCGGAGACGGTGAGCGCCTGACCGACCCTTTCGTCTCCCCCGCTTCGAGCCCCCGGACGCCCCGTCGGCACTGGGGGCTCACCCCGTCCCGGTCAGGCGGGGGCCGCGGCCACGCAGAACTCGTTGCCCTCCGGGTCGGCCATCACGACGTGGTGCCCGTCGAACTCCGCCAGAACCCTCGCGCCCGCCGTCACCAGCCGCTCGGACTCGGCCCGGACACGCGCCCATCTCTCGGCGGGGCTGCCGTGCCCCGGCACCCGCACGTCGATGTGGAGCCGGTTCTTGGCCGTCTTGGGCTCGGGGACCTGGAGGAGGGACAGCCGGGGTCCGTCCCCGTCCGGATCGCAGAGCCAGGCACCGCCGCCGGTCCCCGGATCGTCCTCGGGCAGGTCGAACTGCGCGAGCCACTCCTCCCGCGTGGCGAAGGGCGCGGGCGGCGGCTCGTCGGCATAGCCCAGCGCGGTCTTCCAGAACGCGGCCAGGACCGGCGCGTCCACGCAGTCCAGGGTGAGATCGAAAGTGGCAGCCATGTCAGGACCGTACTGCGCACCACCGACAGCCGGCCTGCCCAGCCGCTGACCCCGGTCCGGGTCCGCCACCGTAGGAGGTCCTCCTCGGTGGAGCGGGGTTCGAGGGCGGGCGATACGGAGGTGGCCGCGGCCGTCGACGGGCATGGTGGCCTCTTCCCTCTGTGTGACGAGTGGCGACCGGTGTTCTCGGTGCACCGGTCAGCGTAGGGAGCCGTGATCGTCGGGGCATCGGCCATCCGTCCTGCTCCCGGGGCGTAGGACCTCACCCGCGCCCTCGCCCCGTTGACATCTGACGTTTCCAGCAAGAACATCGGCCCGAACGAGCAGAAAAGCACAGCATTGCGCCGCGAACGGACCACCGCGCGCTCCGGCCGGTTTCAGGGACGGCCGGGGCGCGCGGGCCGCGCGTCGCCTGCCGCCTGACAAGCCGTCACGAACAGGGTCGAGCTCGCGGCAGCGACCCACTCGGTTTCTGAGGCCGGTTGCCACCGACGGGTCCGCCGAGAAGGGCACGGTGCGCGCGTACGCGCTCGACGGGTTCCTGGAGTGGAGCGCCCGGATGCCGGGCTCTGTGGAGGAGCCGCCCGTGGTGGCCGAGAACGTGGTCTACGTGCCGATGTCCGGCGGCGCACTCGTCACTCTCGAACTGGCGAAGGGCACACGGCTCAAGGGGTTCGCGACGGAGTCCGCCGACCGGCGCCCCAACCAGTTCAACGGGACCGCCGTCGTCCCGGCGGACGGTGCCAGGTTCGCAGGTCTGGTCGTCCACATGTCGTACGGCAAGCTCGTGGCCGTCGATCCTCAGGACGGCTCCCCGGTGTGGACGGTCGACGGGCAGGGCGGCACGGCCGAAAACACCCCCACCGTCTACGAAGGCCTCGTCTACGCGTTGTTCGGCGAGAAGCTGTACGTCGTGGACCGCGACGGCGTACCGCAGCGGGTACTGACCCTCGACGGGGTGTCGGTCCTGCCCGAGTACAGCCCCGTGGCCGACGCCCGGCACGTGTACGTGGCCACCCTCACGGGCATCGCCGCCATCGACCGGCTGCCGTAGACCAGCCGGTTTCGGCCGCCCCGCAGATCGTCGCGGATTCCTGAGCGACGATGATGTCTGAGGTGGTCCGGGCCGGGTATACCCGTCCGCACCTCGACGTACGCGACGGAGGAGAGCGATGGCACAGCTGCGGCAAGAGGTCGACCCCGGTGATGTGGGGCTGGACATGAAGGCGCTCGACCGCCTCGACCAGCATTTCGCCCACTACGTGGACGAGGGCCGGCTGCCCGGCTTCCTGGTGTCCGTCGCCCGCGGCGGACGCGTCGCCCACCTCACGGCGCACGGCCACCGCGACCTCGCGGCCGGACTGCCGGTCGAGCCCGACACCCTGTGGCGGATCTACTCGATGACCAAGCCGGTCACCGCGGTGGCCGCGCTCCTGCTGGTCGAGGAGGGGCGGCTGTCGCTGGACGACCCGGTCGCCGAGTACCTGCCGGCGTTCGCGCAGCCGCGCGTGTACGTGTCCGGATCGGGCGACACGCTCACGACCCGTCCGGCCGACGGTCCGATACTGGTCCGGCATCTGATGACCCACACCGCGGGTCTGACCTTCGCCTTCTACCACTCCCACCCGGTCGACGCCCTCTACCGCGAGGCGGGCCTCGACTCGTCCGTGCTGCCGGGCTCGGACCTCGCCGAGACGGTCGCCGTGTACGCGAGCCTGCCGCTCCAGTTCGAGCCGGGCACCCAGTGGAACTACTCGGTCGCCTCCAACGTGCTGGGCCGGGTCATCGAGGTCGCGTCCGGTCAGCCGCTCGACACCTTCTTCGCCGAGCGCGTCTTCGGCCCCCTCGCAATGCCCGACGCCGGCTTCTGTGTGACGGGCGAACAGGTGGACAGGCTGGCCGAGTTGTACGGCGAGAAGGACGACGGCACGATCGAGCCGGTCCCCGGACTGCCGCTGCGGGGCCGCCCCCGCCTGCTGTCCGGCAGCGGCGGCATGGCGGCGTCCGCGTACGACGTCCACCGCTTCGCGGAGCTGCTGCGGCGCCGCGGCGAACTCGACGGCACCCGTCTGCTGTCCCCCGAGACGGTGGACCTGATGACCTCCAACCACCTTCCCGGCGGCGCCGACCTGCGCTCCTTCGGCACCAAGCCCGCCCACGACGAGCCCGGCAACGACGGCCTCGGCTTCGGCCTCAGCGTCTCCGTGGTGATCGACCCCGCCCGCACCCCGGCCCCCTCGGGCCTCGGTACCTACGGCTGGAGCGGTGCCGCGTCCACGACGTTCTGGGTCGACCCGGGCCGCGATCTGAGCGTCCAGTTCTTCACCCAGGTACGGCCGAAGACGCTGAAGCTCTTCCCCGACCTCAAGCGGCTGGTGCACGAGGCCGTCGTCGGTTAGGACGTTCCGAGCGGCTGGTGATCCACCCTGAGCGTGAAGTGGACGCCGTCGCGGGCGAGTTCACCCAGCCACTTCTCGGACCGGTCCGCAGTCTCCGCTGCCCGGTTCAGGCCTGCGGGCAGGGAGCCGTCCAGGACATGGCCCACTCCGAGCGCGAGCGTGCGGGAGACACAGCGGGCCATGGCGCTGTCCTCCTCGTCGCCGACCATGTCGAGGAGGTAGCCGCCGGACCAGGTGCGGCCGTCCTCGGCGCGCACGTCCAGGGAGACGGCGAGGACGACACGGTCGCGGTCGGCGTCCGTCGTCGGGTACCTGGCCGCCAACTCCTGGGCCAGTGCGGCGATCCGGGTGTCGTCGCCGCCCTTCAGCTCCTCGAAGACGGGCTCCCAGGCTCGCAGCCAGCCTTCCAGACGCAGCGTGCCGCGCACGAAGGTCCGCGGTGTCCAGGCGGCGGGCAGTCCGTACTGCTCGACGAAGGGCACGCTGTCGCGGTTGGGGTAGACCTCGAAGGTCTCGCCGTCCACGTCACGCCTCCGGGTCGCCTCCCAGGGGCGGTCGGCGGTGGTCGGAGTGCCGCCGTCGATGTAACGGGCCGGTGAGCGAAGGGCGTTCAGGACTCCGGCGGGAGCCCAGCTGAAGCGGTACCTGAAGTCGTTCGGCACCGCGGGGACTCCGCCGCAGTACGAGGTGAGCCCGTAGGACGCCGGGGTCGCGTCGCCGATCGCCTCACGGGCCCTGCCGACGAGGCTGTGCGCGAAGAGGTGGTCGATGCCGGGATCCAGACCGGCCTCGGTGAGGACGACGATTCCGGCCTTCCGTGCGTCCGGGACCTGCTCGAGGACGGCGTCGGAGACATAGCTGGAGCAGGCGAAATGGGCGCTCTCACGTACACAGACGGCCAGGATCCCGGCGTGCTCGGGCGCGGGCAGCATCGACACGACGACGTCCCCGGGCGCCAGTTCGGCCGCGAGAGCGGACAGGGTGTAGGCACGGGGCGCGGCCCGGCCGTTGAGCCCCAGCCCTTCGAGGGCCTCTTCCGCCCGCTCCTCGGTGCGGTGCCACAGCATCACGCGGTCGGCCGTGTCGCACAGCTCGGCGAGGCCGCTGCCGGTGGAGAGCCCGGCGCCGATCCAGTGGACGGTGCCGGTCGCGGGAACCAGGTCAGACACGTCGGAACTCCCCTTCCTCGATGCCGAGTTCACGGCAGGCCTGATGGAACCGCTCCAGACAGCGCCCCCAGGGTCCGCCGACCCCGAACTCCAGGAGCTGGGGCAGCAGGGACCCGGAGAAGCCGACGCTGGCCTCCTCCGGGAGCAGGGAGGGCAGGTTGTCGATGGCGATGAGATCCAGCGGGGGTTCCTTGTGGAGGCTGCGGACCGGATCGGTCCACTCGGTGACGCGGTCGTAGACCGGCAGGACGTTCAGGGGCGAGCCGACGTCGCAGGTGACGTCGGAGAGGGTGCGCAGGCGGCGGCACGGGTCGTCCAGGTCCGCGGTGCGGACGAAGGGCGGGACGGGGGTGGTGGCCAGGACGCAGTTGACCAGCAGGTCGTGGGCGAGCAGGGCGGGCCGGTCCAGGTTCCGGGTCTCCTCGAGGTCCCAGCAGGTCGGTTCGATCCCGGCGGCCCTGAGCGCGACGCGGGCGCCCCGGCCGCTGCGGCCCTGCGCCCCGATCACCAGCGCCGTGAACTCCTCGTCCCCGGCGACGGGCCGCAGCACCTCCTCCAGCTCCTCCTGCGAGGCGGGCGTGAGGGGCGCAGTCAGCCTGCCCCGGTGCTGGAGCACGGCCAGGGCGGCGCCCAGGTAACCGGCCCAGTACCCGAACGCGGCGAGCCTGCGGCCGTGGTCGTCGACCAGGTACTCCAGGTCGAGGAGCGCCCCTCCCCCGGCGGCGAACCGGCGCAGCAGTTCCGGGGCACCCGGCTGCTCCTTGTAGGCGTGCCCGAAGAAGATGTGACGGTGCGTCAAGGTGCCGGGCTCGTCGGGGAGTTCCTTGAGGCCGATGACCACGGCGTCCTGGGGCGCCCGTGAGACCCACGACCCCGCGGGTGCGACTCGGCAGCCGACCGCCTCGTACTCCTCGATCGGGAAGATCCGCTGCGGGGACTCCTCGACGGTCAGTGTCGCCCCGCTGTCGACGAGCCGCCGGGCGTCCGACGGCACGACCGGCGTGCGTCGCTCGGTGGTGCGGACCTCGTGGCGCAGCCACAGATGGAGATCGGTCATACGCGGTTGGCCTCCGGGCGCGGGGCGTCGGCCGCGAACCGGCCGGCGCTGAGCGGGCTGACGTCCACGAAGGGTACGCGGCCCAGGTACAGGTCGCGGAGGACCTCGCCGACGGCCGGCCCCTGGAGGAATCCGTGGCCGGAGAAGCCGGTGGCGTACAGGAAGCGGGAGACCGAAGTGGCCTCCCCGATCAGGGCGTTGTGGTCCGGGGTGATCTCGTACAGGCCGGCCCAGCCGCCGGTGCGGCGCAGGTCGAGGAGGGTGGGGGCGCGGTGTGCCATGGCCTCGGCGAGGCGCGGGATCCAGCGGTCGTGGGTCGCGGTGTCGAAGCCGGGCCTCTCGTCGGGGTCGGACATGCCGAGGAGGAGGCCGGGCCCCTCGGAGTGGAAGTAGAGGCTGGTGGTGAAGTCGATGGTCATGGGGAGGCCGGCCGGCAGTCCTCCGACCGGTTCGGTGACCGCGATCTGGCGGCGCAGCGGCTCGACGGGCAGGTCCACGCCGACCATCGCGGCGACCCCCCGCGACCAGGCACCGGCCGCGCAGATCACCGTGTCGGTGGCGATCCGGCCCTTGGTCGTCACGACGGCCGTGATGTCGTCGCCGTGCAGTTCGATGCCGGTGGCCTCGGTGTGCCGCAGGATCGTCGCGCCGTGGCGGCGGGCGTCGGCCGCGTAGCCGTACACCACGGACTCGGGTGTGCAGTGGCCGTCCTCGGGCGAGAAGGCGGCGGCGAGGAGACCGTCGGTGGTGATGAGCGGGGAGAGCCGACGCGCCTCGGCCGGGTCGATCATGCGGCTGGGGACGCCGAGGGAGTTCTGCAGCCGCACGCCGTCCTCGAAGGAGGCGACCTCCTCGGGAGTCGACAGCAGGAACAGATAGCCGACCCGGTGCAGACCGATGTCCTGCCCGGTCTCCTCCTCGAAGCGGCCGAACGCCTCCAGACTGCGTGCCCCGAGCCGGATGTTGAGCTCGTCGGAGAACTGCGCCCGCACCCCGCCCGCCGCCTTCGACGTGGAACCGGAGGCGAGCTCGTCCCGCTCCACCAGCACCACGTCCGGTACGCCAGCCCGTGCCAGATGGCGGGCGATGCTCGTGCCCATGACCCCGCCGCCGATCACGACCGGACTCACGCGTGCTCCTCACGGGCGGCCCGCACCACGGCCCAGGCGGCTGCCGCGTCCTGGATGCCGAGGCCGACGCTGTTGTAGTACACGATGTCGTCGGGCCCGGTGCGTGCCACGGCTCGTCCCGTGACGACGTCTCCCAGCGCGGTCAGGGCGCCCGCGTCCAGCAGCCCGCTCCCGAGCGCGTCCACGACCGGCCCCGCGTGCTCGGCCGCTGTCGCCGGGTCGTCCACGACGACGGCCACCGCCCGCCGTACGACCTCGGCGTCCACCTCCCGGCGCGTGGGCTCGAACGAGCCCACACTCACGACCGTGCACCCGGGCGCCAGCCAGACGCCCCGCACCACCGGCGTCGTGCTCAGCGTGCAGGCGGCGACGAGGGAGGCGCCGGTCACCGCCTCCTCGGCGGTGCCGACCGCCTCGACGGCGAACCCGAGGTCCGCCAGGGTCCCGGCCGCGCGGGCGCGGTTGCGCGGGGTCGGGCTCCACAGCCGTACGGACTTCAGGTCCCGGACCCGGGCGATCGCCCGCACATGGGCCAGGGCCTGGGTGCCCGAGCCCAGGACGGCCAGGTCGGCGCTGTCGGGCGTGGCCAGCGCGTCGACGGCGACGGCGCTCGCGGCGGCCGTGCGCAGGGTCGTCACCGCGGCACCGTCCATGACGGCGGCCGGGCGGCCGGTCACCGGGTCGAGCACCGACACCACGGCGTGGATCGTGGGCAGCCCCGCCGCCGCGTTGCCCGGGTTGACGCTGCCGAACTTCGCGACGGCCCCGGAGTCGGCGGAGAGCCGGGAGACGTACGCGAAGACCACACTGTCGTCGAAACGGCTCGGATGCATGATCTTCGCCGGCAGGTCGGCCGTGCCGGAGCCGAGCGCGGTGAAGGCCGCACGCTGCGAGGCGATGGCGGTGTCCACGTCGAGCAGGCGCGTCACCTGATCTCCGGAGAGGAAGAGGACGTCGTCGGTCATGCCCTCTTCCTGTCCGGATCCCCCGCCCCGGGAACCCTCGGGGCGGTCAGGACAGGTGGGCCACCGCGTCCAGATGGGGCAGGACATGGTCCAGCCGCTCCCGCTTGGTGCGCAGATAGGTGATGTTGCTCTCGCAGGGCGTGATCAGCAGCGGCACCGTCTCGGTGACCCTGATGCCGTGCTGCTGCAGCGCCTCGCGCTTGCGCGGGTTGTTGGACATCAGGCGGACCGAGTTCACGCCCAGGTCGTGGAAGATCCCGGCGGCGACGCCGTAGTCGCGGGAGTCCACCGGCAGACCGAGCGCGAGGTTCGCCTCGACGGTGTCCAGGCCCTCCGCCTGCAGGGCCATCGCGCGCAGCTTGGCGAGCAGACCGATGCCCCGGCCCTCGTGGCCGCGCAGGTAGACGACGATGCCGCTGCCCGCCTTGACCACGGCCCGCAGCGCGGCGTCGAGCTGGTCGCCGCACTCGCAGTGCTGCGAGCCGAACGCGTCACCGGTCAGGCACTCGGAATGCAGCCGGACGAGGACGTCGTCCGAGCCTATGTCACCGTGGACCAGGGCGACTTGTTCGTCTCCGCGGTCGTGATCGAGATAGCCGACCGCCTGGAATTTCCCGTACACGGTGGGCAGCGGTGCATTCACCACGCGCTCCACACCCGTACGCTGTGGTGCCTTCTTGCCGAGTACGCCAACGTTATCTGTCATGATCTGGTTCCTAAGCAGAGACGAAAGGCCGTGAAAAGATGAGCGGTTCGGACATAGCGTCGGCGGCGTACGGTCTGTTGCCGACGGACACTACGGAAGACGTACGGACGCGGGGGGCGGGCGTCTCAACACAGGTCGCCGTCCTTCCGGTCGGGAGCTTCGAACAACACGGTCCGTACCTTCCCCTGGGGACCGACACGCTCGTCGCCTGTGCCATCGCGCGCGAGATCGCCGCGGCATACCCGGTGCACCTCCTTCCGCCGGTGACGATCGCCTGCTCGCACGAGCACGCGGCCTGGCCGGGGACCGTCAGCATCTCCTCCGTCACCCTTCACTCGGTGGTACGGGACATCGCGGCCTCGCTGCGCCGCTCCGGCGTCGAGGCCCTGGTCGTGGTCAACGGACACGGCGGCAACTACGTGCTGGGCAACGTCGTCCAGGAGGCGTCCGCCCGCGGGGAGCGGATGGCGCTGTTCCCGGCCGGGGAGGACTGGGAGGCCGCCCGCCAGGAGGCGGGAGTGGTCACCTCGCTGCTGACCGACATGCATGCGGGAGAAATCGAGACCTCCATTCTTCTGCACGCCCACCCGGAATGTGTCCGACCCGGTTACGAGACCTCCGATTTCGTCGCGGACGACCGTCGTCATCTCCTCACCCTCGGCATGTCCGCTTACACCGATTCCGGTGTCATCGGGCGCCCTTCGCTGGGCTCCGCGGAAAAAGGGAAAGCGTTGCTGGAAAGCTTCGCGGCGTCCTTCGGAGCGTATTTCTCGATGCTCACGGAATCCGCCGCCGAGTCCGAGTAGGCGGTCGCCGGGCGCCGCAGTCCCTGGTACCAGCGCACGACCAGGACGACGGCGCCCGGCAGACTCGCCACGAAGCTGAGGACGCCGTACACGATCGCGGTCGCGAGGCCGGCGCCGGCGCCGAGGCCCATGGCGGCGAACGCCCAGGCGGTGACGCCCTCCCGGGGGCCGAAGCCGCCGATGTTCAGCGGCAGTCCCATGGCGAGCAGGGCGAGCACGGCCAGCGGCAGCAGTACGGCGACGGAGGCGGCGGAGCCCGCGATACGGGCCGCCAGCACGAACATCCCGAGGTGGCCGGCCAGCACGACGGCCGACGAGAGCGCGACTCCGGGCCAGTTGCGGCGGGACAGGAGTCCCTCGCGCGCCTCACCGAGGGCCGCGCGCAGGGCCCGGCCCCGGCGGGACGAGGACGGAGCCCGGTTCATCCGCACGGCCACGACGACGGCGAGGGCACCCAAGGCGGCGAGGCCCACGACCGGGGCGAGTTGACGGGCCTCGCCCAGTACCGGGGAGTCCATCGTGAGCAGGACGACCCCGCCGAACAGTGCCAGCGCGATCTGACCCGCGACCCGTTCGAGGACGACCGCCCGCACCCCGCGGCCCATGTCGCCCGCGCTCTGCCCGTGCCGCACCGCGCGGTGCACGTCGCCGAGGACACCGCCGGGCAGGGCCGCATTGAGGAACAGGGCACGGTAGTAGTCGGCCACGGCCACGCCGAGCGGCAGCCGGATGCGCAGTCCGCGGGCCACCAACTGCCAACGCCAGGCGCTCAGCACCGTGGTGACGACGCCGATCACGAGGGCCGCCAGCAGGGCGGTGCCGTCGATCCGGCGCAGCCCGTCCAGGAAGACTCCGGTGCCCAGGCGCCACAGCAGCAGAGCGAGGATGGCGACACCGGCGACGGTGCCGAAGTGGGTGCGCAGGGCGCGGGAGTTGAGGACCGCGCGCAGTGCGGTGCGCCACCTGGGCGTCTGTGCGGGGCGAGGCCGGGCCGCGGTCACGATCACGCCGATCCGGTCGTGGGAGACGGCGGCTTCGGTGAGGTCCGTGACGGAGTGACCGGCGGCGGCGAGCAGTTCGGCCCTGGCCACCAGGGCCTCCGTACGCGCCGCGAGCAGGTCGTCCCGCGTGTGGAGCACCTCGGCCCGCAGGGTGAGGGCCCGCTGGGAGGGCGTGGCGGGCTCGACCACCGCGGCGGGCCGCCGGACCGGCAGGCCCGGCCGCACCGTCTCCACGCTCATGACGCTCCGCCCGTCGGACGGGACAGCGCCAGCAGGTCGCTGTGGTGGACGACGACGTTCAACTCGCCCGCGCGGCAGGCTTCCAGGCGGTCGCTGAGGTAGCGCTCGGCGCGTTCCTTCAGCTCGGGGCGCTCCTCGACGGCCGCGCCGACCCAGCCGCGCAGCCACTGCGTGGTGAGCGCGGCGTCGGCGGAGCCCAGGCGCCAGGCGCTCGGGTGCAGCCGTACCGTCGCGCCCCGCTCGGAGAAGGCCTCGCAGGCGACGGTGACGGCGTCCGGGCCGAGCAGGCCGCCGCGCCGCTGGTGCGCGTTGAACGCCTCGGCGATCTCGTCGTCGAGCGGGTCGGACGGGCTCAGTTCGACCCGGCCCGCCACGGACAGGGTGAGCAGGGCCGGTACCCCGGCTCCCGTGCAGGCCGCGGCGAGCGTCTCGATCTCCTGGCGGGTGAGGACGTCCAAGAGGGCGGAGGCCGTCACCAGGGACGCGCCGGCGAGGGCGTCCGGGGTGAGCAGGCCGACGTCACCGCGACGGGTCTCGACGGTGACCCGGCTGCCGTCGGCGGCGGCGCGCGGGGAGGCGACGGCAGCGAAGTGCAGGAGGTAGGGGTCCCGGTCGTGCAGGACCCAGTGCTGAGGGCCGTCAAGGCGGGACGCCAGCCAGCGGCCCATCGAGCCGGTGCCGCAGCCCAGGTCGTGGATGACCAGCCCGGTCTTCCCGGGCAGGTTGGCCAGCCGGATCCGCAGCGGGTCGAGCAGGTCCCCCGCCCGCGCCGCCGCGTCGGGCCCCTCGCGCAGCTCCAGCCACTCGGGGGCGTAGCGGGGAGCGTCGTCGGGCCCCGCGTCCCGCAGCCGTACGGTGGGACGCTCGCCGGGGCGGACACTGGGGCCCGCACCGGGAATGACCGATTCCGTGTCGGACGGCATACCAGGCTTCACCGACAGCACCTCCCGCGGTCCCGGCTGGGCCGGGATCTTCCCGCTCTGCTTCGTCGCCGTCTTCCTCATGCCGCCCTCCAGGGCTCGCTCGGGAGTCGGCCGAGTACTCCGGCCAGGCTGCGTGCCGTGGTCGCCCAGCCGTCCAGGGCGGCCCGCCGGCCCCTGGCAGCCGCCTTCAGCCGGCGTCGTACGTCCGCCTCGCCGAACCAGCCGCGCAGTTCCGCGGCGAGGGCGGCGGGGTCCTCCGGCGGGACGAGGATGCCGGGCACGCCGCCGTCGGGGGCGCGTCCGAGGGCTTCGGGCAGCCCGCCGACGTCGGTGGCCAGCACCGGGATGCCGCGGGCGAGGGCCTCGGTGACCGCCATGCCGTAGGTCTCGGCGTAGGAGGTGAGGACCATCAGGTCGGCGGCGGCGTAGCTGGCGTCGAGCTGGGCCCCGGCCTGCGGTCCCGCGAGGTGCAGGCGGTCCTGGAGGCCGTACTTCTGGATGAGCATCCGCAGACCGGCGACGTACTCGGGATCCTGGGTGATCCCGCCGACGCACACGCAGCTCCACGGCAGGTCCTTCGCCCCGGCCAGTGCCTCGATCAGCCGGTGCTGTCCCTTGCGGGGCGTCACCGCGGCCACGCACAGCAGCCGGGAGACGCCGTCGGTGCCGGAGGCGAGGGGCGCGATGTCGGCACCCGGGGTGGCGGCGTGGACCCGCTCGGGGGCGAGGCCGTGGTGCGAGACGAGACGCCGTACGGCCCAGTCGCTGGTGGCGATGACGGCGGGCACGGCCCGCAGCACCTCGCGCTCCTTGGCGTCCAGCGCGAGGGCGAGCCCGGGTTCGAGTCCCCTCTCGTCGCCGAGGGGCAGGTGGACGAGGACGGCGAGACGCAGCCGTTCCGCCTCGGGAACGATGATCTCGGGGACCCCGCAGGCGACCAGGCCGTCGATCAGGACGACGGTGTCGTCGGGCAGGTCGCTCAGGGTGCGGGCGAGTTCGGTGCGGGCGGCGGCTCCCGGGCGGGGCCAGCTGCCGGCCACGGCGTGCCGCTCGACCTGCCAGCCGAAGCCCGGCAGGTCCAGGCAGACCCGCCGGTCGTAGGCGTTGCCGCCGCTCGGCGCGGTGGGGTCGTCCACTCCGCCCGGCATCACGAAGTGCACGGACCGCAGGGACATCGGGATGATCTCGGCCTTCTTGAGGGCGGCGTGCTGCACGGGCACGTAGTCGAGCGTGGCCGTCCGCCCGGTGGTCATGTCGGTCACAGGGCACGCTCGTAACTCGCCCAGGCGACATGCGACTCGTGCAGGGTGACGGTCAGGCCCGCGAGGCCCCTGGCGCCCTCGCCGAGACCGCCCTTCTCGATGCGCTCGGCGAGCCGGTCGGCGATGACCTTCGCCAGGAACTCCGTGGAGGTGTTGACTCCGGCGAAGTCGGGTTCGTTGTCGAGGTTTCTGTAGTTCAGCTCGCTGACTACGGCACCCAGTTCCTGCGTGGCGAGTCCGATGTCGACGACGATGTTGTCGTCGTCCAGCTGTTCGCGCCGGAACGTGGCGTCCACCAGGAACGTCGCTCCGTGAAGGCGCTGCGCGGGTCCGAAGACGTCGCCGCGGAAGCTGTGGGCGATCATGATGTGATCGCGGACGGTGATGCTGAACAACGGACGACCCTCCAGGTGCGGCGCGTCTGGTCCTCCGGCTGATCCCTGCCGGGGGATGCCGTGTAGTACGGCCCTTCGTCTCCCCCCGTTCAGCGATCTCTCACTCTTTTCTCAGGTCAGGCGCTCTTGTCGTACCTCACGAGGTGACAGAGGGCCGGAATCTCACCACTGGCCAGCTTCGGCATCACCCCGGGCAGTTCCTCGAACGCGCTTTCCCCTGTGATGAGGGCGTCGAGCGCCGGATCGGCGAGCAGCTTCAGCGCGAGGGCGAGCCGGTCGCCGTAACTGCGGCCCGCGCGGGCCGGGGACACGGTGCCGACCTGGCTGCTGCGGATGACGAGCCGCCGGGAGTGGAATGCCTCGCCGAGCGGCAGACTGACCTTCCGGTCGCCGTACCAGCTCAGTTCGACGACCGTGCCCTCGGGGCTGAGGAGTTCCAGCGCGCGGGCGAGGCCCTGTTCGGTGGCGCTGGCGTGGACGACGAGGTCGCAGTCGCCGAGGGCGTCCCCGGGAGCCGCGAAGCCGACGCCGAGGGCCTCGGCGGTCTTGGCGCGGGCGGGGTCGGCGTCCACCAACTGGACGCGGACGCCCGGGAAGCGGGCCAGCAGCGCGGCCACCGAACTGCCGACCATGCCGCCGCCGACCACCGCGATCCGGTCGCCGATCAGGGGGGCCGCGTCCCAGAGGGCGTTCACGGCGGTCTCGACGGTGCCGGCGAGGACGGCCCGTGCGGCGGGTACGTCGTCCGGTACGACCGTCACGGCGCTCGCCGGGACTACGTACCGCGTCTGATGCGGGTACAGACAGAACACCGTACGGCCGACCAGGTGTGCGGGCCCCTGCTCCACCTCTCCGACGCTGAGGTAGCCGTACTTCACGGGCCCGGGGAAGTCGCCCTCCTGGAACGGTGCCCGCATGGCCGCGTGCTGGCTCTCGGGCACTCCGCCGCGGAACACGAGTGTCTCCGTGCCCCGGCTGACCCCGGAGTACAGCGAGCGGACCAGCACCTCGTCCTCGCGGGGGGCCGGAAGGGTGACTTCCCGTGTCTCGCCCTCACCCGGAGAGCGGATCCAGAACGCACGCGCTGCGGCCTTCATCGAGAACCTCCTGAACGATCGGGAACTCGGGCACGTACCTCGTTCACGTACCGAGATGTGCACAGGCCGCGCACAGTACGTGGCCTTGATCGACTCTGTCATCTGGCCGGAGGAATCTGCGGTGGCCCTGAACAACACTTACGACGCAAGGCTGGTTCAGCAGGAGACCGCTGTGGGAGCGGGTCTGCAGATCCTGTTGCTGGCCCTGCTCGGCACGGCGATCGGCATGGGGCCGGCGGGCTGGCTGACCGGCCTCGCCTTCGCCGTCGCCACCTGGGCCGTGCTCTCCAGGGCGCTGCACCGCACCCGGCCGTGCTCGTTCGGACCGGCCAACCGGGTGACCCTGGGCCGGGCGACCCTGGTCGGCGGCGTCACCGCGCTGGTCGCGGACTCCTACCAGGACTCCCCGCCGGTGACGCTGTTCGTGGGCCTGACCGCGGTGGCCCTGATCCTCGACGGCGTCGACGGCAAGGTGGCCCGCGCGACGGGCACCTCGACGCCGCTGGGCGCGCGGTTCGACATGGAGGTCGACGCGTTCCTGATCCTGGTGCTCAGCGTGTACGTGTCGATGTCCCAGGGGCCGTGGGTCCTGCTGATCGGCGGCATGCGCTACGGCTTCGTCGCCGCGGCCCGCGCCTGGTCTTGGCTCAACGCCCCGCTGCCGCCGAGCATGGCCCGCAAGACGGTGGCCGCGCTCCAGGGGATCCTGCTGCTGGTGGCCGCGTCCGGGTACCTGCCGTTCACCGCGACCTTCGGGGTGGTGGCCCTGGCCCTCTCCACGCTGGTCTGGTCGTTCGGCCGGGACATCCTGTGGCTGTGGCGCACGCACCGGGCGGACGAGGCCGCGGTGGGCGAGCTGCTGGAGCTGGAGTTCGTGGCGGCGGAACGGGAGCGGGAGCCGGAGGCGGTGGCCTCCTGACGCCCTGCGGCGCACCGTCGACTCCCGCCGCCCTTACAGCGGGTCCGGGCATGAGGTGAAGTCGACGGCACGGGCCCTGCCTCCCGGACGACGCCCTCACCGCGTACCACGTGGTCGGCGATCACGTCCTCGGCAGGGGCCGCAGTCCTGCGGGAGCGGGCAACCAGGCACAGCAACAGGCTCCTACGCCCCGCCACCGGACGCCACCGCCAGGCGCACAACACCACGGCACCCGAGCCCACCGGCCAGTTGCGACAGCCCGCACCCGACGCCTCCCACAGGCATCCACCACTGCGGCACCCGAGCCCACCAGCAGGCCCAGGCAACCAGGCCCAGCACCTAGCTCCTACGCCACAGCACCCGACGCCACCGGCAAGTTCGCCGTCGCTCGCCCCTGCACCTGACACCACCCGCACATTCCCGAGGCCACGGCACCCGAGCCCACCGACAGGGCCAACCGCCCAGCCAGCCAGGCCCAGCAACAAGTCCCCACGCCCCGGCACCCAACGCCACAGCCACGCTCGCAACGCCACGGCACCCAAGCCCCACCAGCAAGGCCCGACAGCTGCGGCACTCCAGTCCACCAGCGGGTCCTGCCGTCACGGGCATCACGCCACGAACGGGTTTCTAGCGCCGCGGCAGCAGCCACACCGCGGTGAGCGGTACGGCGGACAGGGCCAGCCAGGGCACCGCGGGCGGCAGCGTGCCGGCCAGCAGGGAGCCGGTGACCGAGCTGCCGATCAGGACGATCAGCCCGGACACCGAGGACAGCGCCCCGGTGTACAGGCCGAGTCGGCCCTCCTCCGCGAGATCGGGCACCCACGCCCGGGCCACCGGCGCGACGAGCATCTGGCCGAAGGTGAGCAGCACGACGAAGCAGGCCGAGGGCAACAGTCCTGTCGTTCCGGTCCAGTTGGCGGGGCGGGCGAGGGCGACGACCGCGAACCCGGCGCCGATCAGCAGCAGTCCGGCCACCATGGACCGGCGCAGCGACAGTCTGGAGCCGACCCAGCGGGTGACGGGGAGTTGAGCGGTCACCACCAGCAGGGAGGACAGGGCGAACAGCCAGGCCAGCGCCGACTGCGAACCGGTCGCGCGTTCCACCTCGTCGGGAAGGGCGAGGTAGAGCTGGTTGTAGGCGAGGAGGTAGGCGCCGTACGCGCAACACAGCGCGAGGAAGCTCCGGTTGCGGAGCAGCACCCCCAAGCCGCCGCCGAGTCGGACATGTTGCCGCCCCGGGATGTGCTGCGGCAGCAGCCAGGCGTGCCCGGCGAGAACGAGCACGAAGATCCCGGCGCCCGCCAGACACACGGCTCGGAAGTCCACCGACAGCAGCAGTGCGCCGAGCAGCGGGCCCACGAACGCCCCGGCCTGCCCGGCGACGGTGAACAGCGCGAGCACGCGGGTGCGTTGGCCACCTCCCGCCGCCTCGTGGACGACCGCCTGCCGTGCGACCTCGGACTCCACGGCCGGTGAGAACAGGGCGGCCGCGAACCCGATGAGCAGGACGGCCCCGATGACCGTCCAGGTCTGTTCGGCGTACCCGAGCCAGGCGAACCCGGCGATCCGCAGCGCGCAGCCGGTGAGGACGACCGGCCGGATCCCGTACCGGTCGGAGAGCGCCCCGCCCACCACGAACAACCCCTGTTGGCTGAAGGTCCGCAGCCCCAGCACGAACCCGACCAGCCAGCCCGCCATGCCCACGGCCTGCCCCAGGTGTTCGGACAGGAAGGGCAGCACGGCGAAGAAGCCGATGTTGAAGGCGAGTTGGGTGAGGATCAGCAGCCGCAGCAGCGGTGAGAGCCGGGTGTTCCTCCGCAGTTCGACCGGCGTGGACGTCATCCGGCCTCCACCATGTCTCGGGCTCGCAGGGGCAGTTCGGAACGCCCCGCCGTGGTCGTGCGACGTCGCGCGCGCCGTCGCGGCCACCGCACCCCGCCCGCCGAACTCACCGCCAGCGCGCCCAGCAGGGCGAGGGCGGCGGCGGGGGCGAGAACGGCCCAGGGGGCGCGTTCGGCGTAGGGCTGGTTCTCGGCGAGGAGCAGGCCCCACTCCGGGGAGGGCGGCTGGGTGCCGAGGCCCAGGAAGCCGAGGGAGGCGAGGGCCAGGGCGACGCCGGGCAGGCGCAGCAGGGCGTGCCGGGTGACGGGCGGCAGGATCGCGGGCAGCAATTCGTGTCGCAGGAGGTACCAGCGGCTCGCGCCCAGGCCTCGGGTGGCCGTCACATGCAGCGTGGCCTGTTCCTGCCGGAGCAGCGAGGAGGTGTGTGCGGCGAGCGCCGCCCAGGAGACGGTGGCCACGGCGATCGCGGGCGTGCCGGCCCCGCTCCCGGCGACGGCGGTGACGAGCAGTGCGGCGAGCACCGGCGGTACGGCGTTGACGGTGTCGACGAGCGGCCCGGACAGCCGGGGCAGCAGACCGAGCAGGACGCCGACCACCAGTGCGGTGACGCTGATGGCGAGGGCGACCAGCAGCGTGTCGAGGGCTCCGTGTCCGACCCGGGCGAGCAGGTCCCGGCCGAGTGCGTCGGTGCCGAACGGGTGGGCCCAGGAGGGGGGTTGGAGCCGGGCTTCGGTGTCCAGGGCGAGTGGGTCGCGGAGCAGGCCGGGCGCAACGGCGGCGGTCAGGAGGCCGCCGTACACCAGAGGCAGGGCGCTGCGGGTGGAGCGTCCGGGCCGGTGCAGGGAGTCCAGGGCGCCGTCGCGCAGGGCCGGGCCGACCAGGAGGCGGACGGCGAGGGCCGCGAGGGCGGTGGCGGTGACCGCGAGGAGCAGGAGGGCGAGGGTGCCCGCCTGGAGCACGGGCAGGTCCTGCGCGAGGGCGGCCTGTAGGGTGGTGCGGCCGAGGCCCGGGATGTCGTAGATCTGCTCCACGGCGACGGATCCGGCCGTGAGGCCCACGACGAACAGGCCCAGGTTGGGCAGCAGCGCGGGGACGCAGCGGCGGACCGCCTTGGCCGCGATGGAACGGCCCCGCAGTCCGCGGGCCTCCGCGGCCTGCGCCCAGGGTTCGGCGAAGGCGCCGGGCAGCAGGTCGTCGAGGAGGCGGCCGAGCACGGCCCCGGCGGGCAGGCCGAGGGCGAGGGCGGGCAGGACCGTCCACCGGGGGCCGTACCAGCCGAGGGCGGGCAGCCAGCCGAGCTGTACGCCGATGACGGTGGCGAGCACGGAGGCGGTGAGGAACTCGGGCAGCGCGGCCAGCATCGCCGAGGCGCCGCCGCCGGTCCGTCGCCCGTCGAGACCCCGGTGCGCGCCGAGCCACAGGGTGCGGGCGCACACCAGGGCGGCGGTGGCCGCGGCGACCACGAGGGCCACCGCCACCAGCAGGAGGGACACCCCGAGCGCCTGGACGACGGCCGGAGTGACCTCCGCGCCGTTCAGCCAGGACCGGCCCGCGTCCCCGCGCGGCAGCCCGCCGAGCCACTGGCCGAGCAGGTGCAAGGGGCCTTCGTCCAGGCCTAGTTGGGCCCGGATGTCGGCCAGCACCCGAGGTGTGGGATCACGGTCCGCCGAGCGGGCCTTGAGCACGGTGAGTGCCGGGTCGGTCCGGGACAGCCAGGGCAGCAGGCCGATGCCGCACACCAGGGCCGACGCGAGCAGGATCCGCCACAGCAGGGTGGCCACGCGGTGCCGCATGGATCAGCGTCGCGTTCCGGTGCCGACCAGGGTCCGCTCGTACGGGTCGAGGACCACACCCCGCACGTCGGTGGAGACGCCGACGATGATCGCCTGGTGGGCCAGCGGGACCACGGCGTCGGTGCCCAGGATCGCCGCTTCGGCGCGCATGACCGCGTCCTGCCGCTCATCGGTGTCGGCCACGGCGTCGGCCTCGGCGACCGCCCGGTCGACCTTCTTGTCGCACAGCTGGGCGAGGTTGTAACCGCCGTCGCAGGTGTAGTCACTGGCGAGCACGCCGACGGGGTCGCCGGTGTCGACGAGGCTGTTGCGGGCGCCGATGAACGCGTCGAACTTCCCGTCGAGCGCGTCGCTTTCGAGCCGCGAGTACTCACGGACCTGCAGGGTGACCTTGAACCCGGCCTTCTGGAGCTGCTGTTGGAGGACCTGGGCGACCTCGGGGAGTTCGGGCCGGTTGTCGTAGGTGGCGAGGGTGACGGCGGTGCCGTTCGGCTCGGCGGCGGTCGCGCGTCCGGTGGGCTGTACGCGTTTGCCGTCGGCCCAGGTCACGGCCGGGCCGTAGATACCGGCGCCGGGATCGGCGTACCCCTCGAAGACGCCCTTGACGAGGGCCGAGCCGTCGACGGCCTCGCGGGCGGCGGCGCGCATCTTCGGGTCCTTGAACGGCCCGGACTCCGTGTTGAGTTGAAGACTGGTGGTGCGGGTGGTCGCGGTCTCCTTGAGAGTGGCCCTGTCGAGCGTGGCTGCCTGGGCGACGGGGATCGCCTCCGCGATGTCGACCTGGTTGGTGCGCAAGGCGTTGGCGCGGGCGGTGCCGTCGGCGATGAAGCGGGCGTCGATGCCCGGGGCCTGGGCCTGTCCGCCCCAGTAGTCGTCGAAGCGGTCGAGGGCGGCGGAGGTGGAGCCGGTGACCTTCGTCAGCTCGAAGGGCCCGGAGGCGGTGCCGACGGGATCCACTTCGCCCTTGGTGTAGGCCTTGGGGGCGAACACGGCGAGGTTGGGGCTGGACAGCCGGAGCGGCAGGACGGGATCGGCGGTCTTCGTGGTGATGCGTACGGCGTCGCCCTGCGCCTTGGCGCTCAGCGTGACGCCGGAGAGCGCCGCCGGGGCGGGCTTGGCCCCGGTGGCGTGGGTGAGGGCGGCGGCGACCGCGGCGGAGGTGACCTCGGAACCGTCCTGGAAGGTGGCCTCGCGAAGGGTGAACAGCCAGGTGCGGTCGTTCTCGCGGCGCCAGGACTCGGCGAGCGCGGGGGCGGCGGCGCCGTTGGCGTCGAGGGCGGTCAGGCCCTCGGTGACGCCGAGGCGGCTGAGGAGGGTGGCGTCGGCGCCGTACGGCGAGAGGTTCTCGGTGGGCGGGAAGGCGAGGGCCACGCGGAGGCGGGACCCCTCGTTCGCGTTGCCCTCGGAACCGCCGTCTTCGGAGTCGCCGCCTTGGGAGGCGAAGCAGGCGGTGAGGAGCGGGGCCAGCAGCAGGGAGCCAAGCAGGTGACGGCGTCGCACGGTGGTCATCGGCCTATCGGTATCTCGAAGTGGACGACGCTGCTCGCGCCGCCGGTGGACTCGCGCTCGTCGTGCACGACCTTGCCGATGGAGCGCCAGAAGGGTTCGGCGCCGGGGACCGTCGGGTCGGTGTGCAGATAGACGGACCGGTAGCCGCCGTCCGCGGCCGCGAAGGCGAGGAGCTCGCCGACCATGCGGCGGGCGAGGCCGCGCCTGCGGTGGTCCGGGCGGACGTAGATCCGGCGCAGTTGCGCGGTGATGCCGGAGGGGTAGCTCTCGGCGAGTTCGCGGGGGTTGGGCGGGTGGGCGGGGCCGCGGGAGTCGAGGGCGGCGGTGGCCACGACGGCCCGTTCGTCCGGGTCCAGGGCGACGAGGAGGGTGTGGCGGGCCGGGACGAGATAGGCGGCGGCCGGGTCGATGATGTCGCCGTGCCAGCGGGGCACGTACCCGGTTCCGAAGTCGCGGTAGACGGTGTCGAGCATCACGGCTCGCGCACCTTCGAGGTCGTCCTGGCCGGCCACCCTGATGCTGTAGTTACGCACTTGCGCATCATATGCATTAAGAGGGAAGGCTTGATCGCGGGGTGATTTGACAGTGATCGTCGGCACGCCATACAACCTACCGACATGACATCCATTTTCAAAAAGATGGAGCGGTAGTGCGCATCGCGTTCGTCGGCAAGGGCGGCAGCGGCAAGACCACGCTGTCGGCGCTCTTCTCCCGCCATCTGGCCCGTTCCGGCGCACCGGTGCTGGCCGTGGACGGCGACATCAACCAGCACCTCGCCGAGGCGCTGGGCCACGACGGCGGGGACCTCGGTGCTCCCGCGCTGGGCGCGCACGTGGCCGGCATCAAGGACTTCCTGCGCGGCACCAACCCGCGCATCCCCTCCCGCGAGGCGATGATCAAGACCACACCGCCGGGCCGGGGTTCACGTCTGCTGAGACTGCTGGGCGACGACGAACTGCACACCCGCCACGTCCGCCGGGTGGGTGACGTGGCGCTGATGGTGACGGGCGAGTTCGACGAGAACGACCTCGGCGTGGCCTGCTACCACTCCAAACTCGGCGGAGTGGAGCTGTACCTCAACCACCTGGTCGACGGTCCCGGCGAGTACGTCGTGGTCGACATGACGGCCGGCGCGGACGCCTTCGCCTCGGGCCTGTTCACCCGCTTCGACATGACCTTCCTGGTGGCCGAACCCACCCGCAAGGGCGTCTCGGTCTACCGCCAGTACCGGGACCACGCCCGCGAGTTCGGGATCCGGATCGCCGTGGTCGGCAACAAGGTGACCGGCGAGGACGACCTGCTCTTCCTCAAGGAACACGTGGGCGACGACCTGTTGACCCACCTGGTCCACTCGCCGTGGGTACGCGCCGCCGAACAGGGGCGCACCGACGGCGACCTGGAGTCGCTGGAATCCCACAACCGGCACGCCCTGACGATCCTGCGCGAGACGGTCGACGCCCACGTCCGGGACTGGCCGACCCTCCACCACCACGCGGTCGAGTTCCATCTGCGCAACGCCCGCTCGTGGGCGAACGAGGCGACCGGCCTCGATCTGACCTCCCAGGTGGACCCGGACTACGTACCGGGCCCCGCCTCCCTCGACTGACCCCCGCCCCTCTCTGACAGACAGGAACCGCAGCACATGTCTCTCGACGTCTCCCCGAAGCTCCTCGCCGAAGCCGAACAGGGCGCCATCCGCGAGGAGGACTTCGTGGACACGGTCCGCACCTCCCTCCCCTACGCCTACGACCTGATCGCCGGCCTCGCCACCGAACTCAAGGGCGGAATCGCCGAGTTCACCGACAACCAGACCCCTCCCCCGTCGGAGAAGGAGCGCGGCCAGCTCCTGCGCGCCCTCGCCAGCGACGCCATCCGGGGCAGCCTGGAACGCCACTTCGGCGTGGCCCTGGCCTTCCAGAACTGCCACCGGGTGGCGGCCTTCCGCCCGGAGTCCGTCACCGGCGAGACGTACGCGCGCTTCACGTCGCTTCGCTCACAGGTGCTGAACCAGTCGCCGGAGTTCCGGGACTGCTGAACCGGCCCCGGCGCGAGCGGGTGGCCCTCCCCGGCGGGGAGAGCCACACGCTCGTCACCGCCGGGCCGTCGCCTCGGCCGAAGCCGGTGCGTAGCCCGTCGGGCGGGCCGTGAAGGTGCCGCGGCCCTGGGTCCGGCTGCGCAACCTCGTTGCGTATCCGAAGAGTTCGGACAGCGGCACGGTCGCCGTCACTACCGCAGTGGCGCCCCGCGTGACCGAGCCGGAGACCCGGCCCCGGCGCGCGGCGAGGTCACCGAGGACGCCGCCGACGGCATCCTCGGGCACGGTGACCGTGACCTCGACGACCGGCTCCAGGAGCACCATCGCGCAGGCGCGCAGTGCCTCCCGGAGGCCGAACCGGCCCGCCGTACGGAAGGCCGTGTCCGAGGAGTCCTTCACATGGATCGCCCCGTCGGTGAGGGTGACGCGCAGCCCGGTCACCGGGTGCCCGCCGAGCGGCCCCTCGGACAGCGCGTCCCGGCAGCCTGCCTCGACCGCCCGGACGTACTCCTGCGGGACGCGCCCGCCGATCACCGTCGAACGGAACTCGAAGCCCTCCTCCGCCGGTTCGACATCGAGCACCACGTGCGCGAACTGGCCCGCCCCGCCGTCCTGTTTGACGTGCCGGAAGACGAGACCGGAGACCCCGCGCCCGACCGTCTCCCGGTAACTCACCCTCGGACGGCCTACGTTGAGTGCAAGGTCCTGTTCCCGTCGCACCTTCTCCACCGCGACCTCCAGATGCAGTTCACCCATGCCCGACAGCAGGGTCTGGCCGGTCTCGGCGTCGGTGCGGACGACCAGTGACGGGTCCTCCTCCGCCAGCCGGGACAGCGCCGAGGCCAACCGGTCCGTGTCGACGGACCGTTGGGCCTCGACCGCCACGGACACGACCGGTTCGGCCACGCTGGGCGGTTCGAGCACGAGCGGGGCGTCCGGGGCGCACAGGGTCGAACCCGCGCGGGCCGACTTCAGCCCCACGACAGCGACGATGTCGCCGGCGACCGCACAGTCCAACTGGGCGTGTCTGTCGGCCTGTACGCGCAGGATGCGGCCGACGCGTTCGGTGCGCCGCGTGCCCGCGTTCCACACGGTGTCTCCCTTCTGGATCGTTCCCGAATACACGCGTACGTACGTGAGCCGTCCCGTCGGGGTGGCGTTCACCTTGAACGCCAGCGCCGCGAAGGGCGCCGACGGATCGGCCTGCCGTTCCCGGTGCTCGCCCTCGTGCGTGCCGTGCACGGGGGGCACGTCGAGCGGCGACGGCAGGTAGGCCACCGTCGCGTCCAGCAACGGCTCGATCCCGCGGTTGCGGTAGGCCGAACCGCACAGGACGACCACGCCGTCGCCACTGCGGGTGAGGTCCCGCAGGGCTGCGGTGAGTGTCCGTGCCGAGAGCGTCTCCCGGTCGCAGAACTCCTCAAGTGCGGCCGGGTGCCGTTCGGCGACGGCCTCCTCCAGAGCCCGGCGACGCCGCAGGGCCTCCTCGCGCAGACCCTCCGGCACGGGCCCTTCCTCGGCCGTCTCGCCGCCGTCGGTCCAGGTCAGTGCCCGCATCCGGATCAGGTCGACGACACCGGTGAAGCCGTCCTCGCTGCCGATGGGCAACTGCACGACCAGCGGGGCCGGATGCAGCCGCCGCCGGATCGACTCGACGGCCGTGTCCAGGTCGGCGCCCGCGCGGTCCAGCTTGTTGACGAACGCGATCCTGGGCACGCCGTGCCGGTCGGCCTGCCGCCACACCGACTCGCTCTGCGGCTCCACGCCCGCGACCGCGTCGAACACCGCGACCGCCCCGTCGAGCACCCGCAGCGAGCGTTCGACCTCGTCGGCGAAGTCGACGTGCCCGGGGGTGTCGATCAGGTTGATGCGGTGCCCGTCCCACGCGCAGCTCACGGCCGCCGCGAAGATGGTGATCCCGCGGTCCCGCTCCTGCGGGTCGAAGTCGGTGACGGTGGTGCCGTCGTGGACCTCGCCGCGCTTGTGCGTGGTTCCGGTGGCGAACAGGATCCGCTCGGTGACGGTGGTCTTGCCGGCATCGACGTGGGCGAGGATGCCGAGGTTGCGGACGACGGCGAGCGGGTTGGGGTGATCGGTGGTGCGCACGGCCCGGGGCCTTTCGGGTGGTGTGATGACAGGGCGGCGCGATGACCCGTGGAACGTCGGCATGACGGCACGTCAGAAGTGCGTGCCTCGGCGGTGACCGACCGGTCAGGCGGACGTCACGGGCATCCGGTGCCGGCCGCGCAGCGGGCACCGGAGGGGCGGGGACACGAGGATCACGTCGTACGACGTCCGGGGAACGGCGACAGCGGTGCGCACACACATGGCCGTACTCCCCTCACTCGTCGTTCCCGGTCATGGCGAGTGTAGGGAGCCGGCCCGGTCGGTGCACTCGGTTTTCGGTGGTCAGCGGCGCAGGCCCTGGAGGCCGTCGTAGGCGGACATGACGAGGCCCAACCCCCGTGTGTCCTCGGCGGGTTCGCGCATCTGGTCGGTCGCGTAGGCCACCACCATGCGGGCGTCGGGGTCGATCATGACGAGGGACCCGCCCCAGCCGCCCCAGCCGAAGCCGGTGCCGAAGAGTCCGTAGCCCAGCCCGTACCGCTGGGTCATGCCGATCACGCGGTCCTCGCCGCTGAACTGCTCCTCCCGGGCCCGCGCGGCGCCGGCGGCCGACAGCAGCCGGACACCCCGGACCGTGCCTTCGCAGGCGAGCGCGGACTGCACGAGGGCGATGGAACGGGCGTTGCCGAAGCCGCCGGCGGCGGGGATCTGGGCGCGCCGCCAGGCCACGCTGTTGCCGTCCCGGACGTGCAGGGCGGTACCGCTGGAGGGGGTCGCGTCGGGGCCGGGGGTGGCGGCGCCCGCGGTGTAGTCCTCGTCCCGGCCGGGCGGCGGGACCGTGAGGGCGAGGCGGTGATCGTGTGCGGCGGCGAGTCCGATGTGGAAGTCGGCGTCGAGGGGCCCGGTCACCTCCTGGGCCAGGAACTCGCCGACGGTACGGCCGGTGATCCGGCGCAGTACCTCCCCGATCAGGAAGCCCTGGGTGAGGGAGTGGTAGCCGGCCGCGGTGCCGGGCTCCCAGAGGAGTGGCTGGGCGGCGAGCCGGGAGGTGGCGGCCCGCCAGTCGTAGATCTCCTCGACCGGGCCCTCCCAGTGGGGCAGGCCGGCGGTGTGCGAGAGGACGTGCCGTACCAGCACCTTCTCCTTGCCCGCGGCGGCGAACTCCGGCCAGTACCGGGCGACCGGGGCGTCCATGTCGAGCTCGCCGCGGTCGGCGAGGATCAGCGCGCACAGCGCCGTCATCGTCTTGGTGGTGGAGAAGACGTTGGTGATCGTGTCCCGCTCCCACGGGGCCGTACGGCCGGCGTCGGCGAAGCCGCCCCAGACGTCCACCACCGGCTCACCGTCCACGAAGACGGCCACCGAGCCCCCCACGTCCCCTTCGTCCAGCAGCGCCGCCAGTCCGCTGGGTACCGCGGAGAACAGATCGTCGTACGTGCCCTGGATGTCGGCCATGGAGGGTATTGAGCCCGTCGCCCACCCCCCCGGTCAACCGAAATACGGGCCGCGCGCTCCACCGCACGCACAGGAGAGCCGAAGCCGCCGCCGCCAGAGTGATCAGGCCACCGGCCACGAGTCCTGATCCGGCGCCCTCCGCCTCGACGAGCCGGCCGAGCGGAAGGGCGCCCAGTGGCGTCGATCCCTGAAAGATCACCACGTAGAGGGCCAGCACCCGGCCGCGATACCTTCCGTCGGTCCCCAGCTGCACGCGATGGTTGGTCGCCTGCGCGAAGTAGCCGGCCCCGAAACCCGTGGCCGTGAGCGCCACGAGGGTCAGGGCGAACGTCGGTGCCAGGCCCGAGGCGATCTCGCACAGACCGAACAGGACGCTCGCGCCGATCACCACGCCGGCCGTCGGTCTGAGCACACGAGAGGTCGTGAGGAGCGCGGCGCCGAGCGAGCCGGCCGCGAGCGCGGAGGTCAGCAGTCCGAAGGAGGCGGGGCTCGTCCCGAACTCCGTCTTCGCGAGCAGGGGCAGGGTGAGCTGGAAGTTGAAGCCGAAGGTGCCCACGATCGCCAGCAGGACCAGCGGCAGCAGCAGGTCGAAACGCCGCAGCACATAGCGGAGCCCGGCGATCACTCCGCCGTCCCGGCGTCGCCGGTCCGACCGGGGGCGGGCGGGAGACAGTTCGCAGGGCCGCATCAGCCGGATGCTCGTCACGGTCGCGCCGTAGCTGATCGCGTTGAGCAGGAAGACGGAGGCGGCGCCGAGGCTGCCGATGAGCAGCCCGGCGAGCGCCGGGCCCGTCATGCTGGCGACGTTGAAATACGCGGCGCTCAACGCCGAGGCGTTGGGCAGGAGTTCGGGGCCGACCATCTCTCCCACCAGGGCCATGCGGGTCGGCGCCTCCACGGCGGTGACCACGCCCAGCGCCGTGGCGAAGACGTAGATGTGCCACAGGCGCAGCCCCGGTCCGACGGCCACCAGGAAGACCAGCGCGGCGAGCAGTCCGGCGACCGCGTTCGCCACTGTCAGGAGCCGTCGCCGGTCCCACCGGTCCGCGAGTGTGCCGCCGTGCAGCGTGAGGAGCAGCACGGGGACGAACTGGAGGCCGGTGACGAGTCCGAGCTGTGTCGCCGAGTCACCGGACAGGGACAGCACCAGCCAGTCCTGCGCCACCAGCATCATCCAGGTGCCGGTGACGGAGAACAGCTGGCCCACGACGAAGAGCCGGAAGTTGCGCACGGCGAGCGATCTGAACGTCTGCCGGAACATCTCACACTGCTCCGCCCCACGGTGTCGACAGGCCCTGGTGCATGTCCCTCCCGCTCCTTGGGTGGCCGCCGCGCGCCTGGGCGGGGCGGTCGTCCGTTCCTGTCGGTCAGGGCGTGGGGCGGGCGCCGCCCCGGGGTGCGGCCGTCCACGCTCCCGACGGCACATGGGGGCGCTCCTCGGCCGGCCACCGGGGCGCCCGGACGCCGTACCCCCGGGGCTCCGCGTCCGGTGCGGACGCCCGGGCCAGGGCGAGCAGCACCGCGGTGAGCGCGGCCAGTTCGGTCTCGGACGGCGTTCCCGTACGCACCTCGAAGGCCGGCCGGCCGCCGGGGTCGCCGGTCACTGCGGCTGGTTCCCGTGCTTGCGGCTGGGCGCCGCGACGTACTTGGCGCGCAGCATGCCGAGCGCGTCCGTCAGCCGCATCCGCGTCTCCGCCGGGTCGATCACGTCGTCGACCAGTCCGCGCTCCGCCGCGTGGTAGGGGTGCATCAACTGCTCCCGGTACTCCTCCATGTACTGCTTGCGGGCGAGTTCGGGGTCCTGCGCGGCGGCGATCTCGCGTCGGAAGACCACGTCGGCGGCGGCCTCGGCACCCATCACGGCGATCTCGTTGGCGGGCCAGGCCAGCGAGACGTCGCAACCGATCGAGCGGGAGTCCATGACGATGTAGGCGCCGCCGTAGGCCTTGCGCAGGATGACCTGCACCCGGGGCACCGTGGCGTCGCAGTAGGCGTACAGGAGCTTGGCCCCGTGACGGATGATGCCGCCGTGTTCCTGGTCGACTCCCGGCAGGAAGCCCGGGACGTCGACGAGGGTGACGAGCGGGATGTTGAACGCGTCGCAGAACCGCACGAACCGAGCGGCCTTCTCGCTGCCCTTGATGTCCAGCACCCCGGCCAGCACGGACGGCTGGTTGGCGACGATGCCGACGACGTGACCGTCCAGGCGCGCGAGGGTGCACAGCACGTTGGGCGCCCACCCTTGACGGACCTCGAAGTGCTCCCCGCCGTCGACGATCTCCTCGATCACCCGGCGCATGTCGTAGGGGCGGTGGGGGTCGGCCGGGACGAGGTCCGCCAGGGTCCCGGTGCGCCGGTCCGCCGGGTCGGCCGAGGGCTCCGCGGGCGGCGCCTCCCGGTTGTTGGCGGGGAGCAGGGAGAGCAGGTAGCGGACGTCGGACAGACAGGCCGCCTCGTCGTCGTGGACGAAGTCCGCGACTCCGGAGAGCGTGGCGTGCGGGTCGGCGCCGCCCAGCTCGTCCTGGGTGATCGTCTCACCGGTGACCGCCTTGACCACGTCCGGGCCGGTGATGAACATCTGCGAGGTGCCACGGACCATGAAGACGAAGTCGGTGAGCGCGGGCGAGTAGGCGGCGCCCCCGGCGCACGGCCCCATGATCACGCTGATCTGCGGGATCACCCCGGAGTTGCGCACATTGCGCTGGAAGATGCCGCCGTATCCGGCGAGGGCGCCGACCCCCTCCTGGATCCGGGCGCCGGCGCCGTCGCACAGCCCCACCAGGGGAGCGCCTGCCGCTGAGGCCATGTCCATGATCTTGTGGATCTTCTCGGCGTGCGCCTCTCCGAGGGAGCCGCCGAAGACGCGGAAGTCATGGGCGTACGCGAAGACCGTCCGCCCGTACACCCGGCCCCAGCCGGTGACGACCCCGTCCGTGTGGGGCCGCTTGTTCTCGAGGCCGAAGCCGGTGGCCCGGTGCCGCCGCAGAGCCTCGACCTCGGTGAACGCCCCGTCGTCGAAGAGCAGCTCGAGGCGCTCACGTGCGGTGAGTTTGCCCTTGGCCCACTGGGCCCGGGTGGCCCGGTCGTCCGGGCCCCGGCTGACGGCTGCGCGGATCTCGTGGAGCTCGGCGACCCGGTCGCGGGCCGCCTGGAACGGATTCTCCTGTACGACGGTCATGACTGCCCTTTCTCCTGACAGACCGGGGAAGTGGGGACGCCGGATTCAGGCGTGGCACGTGGGGAGGCCGCCGTGGAACTCCAGCATCTCGCCGAACGCGGCCGTCTCGTCGATCTGTTCGCCCAGGGGGCCGCCGCGTTCCTCGGCGACGGCCCGCACGAGGTTGGGCACCAGGCGCTCCGGGTCGAGCAGGTCGCCCCACTCCCCCAGATCCGTGTCCCGGGCCGCCTCCAGAGGGGACACTCCCGCCGACACGGTGTCCTCGGCCAGCCGTTGGACCCAGCGGAGGTAACGGGTGCAGGTGTCGAACACCTCGGGTCCGCAGACGGGGCCGTGTCCCGGTACGACCGTGGTGGGTCCCAGCTCGCGCAGCAGTCGTATCGCGCGGAGCGAGCCCTCGACGGAACCCATGAGGCAGAAGGGCGTCACCCCGTTCATGACGATGTCCCCGGTGAACAGGACACGGCGGCCCGGCACCCAGACGACCGTGTCCCCCGTGGTGTGCGCGGGACCGGGGTGGAGCAACTCGACCTCGTGGCGGCCCGTGTGCAGGGTCATCCGCTCCGAGTAGGTCAGCTCCGGCAGGGTGACGCTCACCTCGCCCCAGGGCACGTCGGGCCACAGCTGCTGGAGTCCGAGGCCGGACTTCTCCATGTCGGAGCGGGTGGTGCGGTGGCCGACGAACAGGGCGTCCGGTGCGAAGACGCAGTTCCCGAAGGTGTGGTCGCCGTGCTGGTGGGTGTTGGCCACCAGCAGGCGTGAGCCGCCCCTGAGCCGCTCGGTCTCCTCGCGCAGTCTGAGGGCCCGGGCGCGGGTCGCGGCGGTGTCCACGACGAGGGTGACGTCGCTGCCGGGCAGGACGCCCGCGTTGTTCAGACACCAGCCGCCGTCCGGCTGGACGAAGGCGTGCACGCCGTCGGCGACCTCCTCGAACCGCGGCTCGTACGGGCCGAGCTCGCTCATGTCGGCTCCTCCTCCTGGACCTCGGGCACGGACCGCCGCCCGGCAGCCTGGGGCGTGTTCCCGGCGGGCCCTCAGCGTCGGTCCCGCGCTTCGAGGACGGTTAGAGCCCGGACGGTGGCGAGGGGCCGCCGCGGCGTGCGATCCGTTCTCGATCATTCGTCTACGGAGGCCTGCCACCCTGGACCGCACACGGCCCGGAGGAGGGTGTTCATGAGCGCGAAAGCGGTGGTGACGGGTGGTACCCGGGGTGTCGGACTGGCGGTCGCGCGCAGGTTGTGCGCGGACGGCACCGATGTCCTGCTGGTCTACGGGCACAGCGACGCCGACGCGAAGCACGCCCTGGACTCACTGGCCGGGCTGCCGGGCACCGTGACCGCGGTGCGGGCGGATCTGACCGCCCCGGCCGGCGTGGTGCGGGTGCTTCGTGAGGTGCGGCAGACCTGGGGGGCTCTGGACGTCTTCGTGCACGCGGCCGCGCAGCGGCGTCCGTCGGCCGGGCCACGGGTCTCCCTGCGGGATGCGCGGGACGATCTCGCCCTGGCGCTGGCGCCGCTGCTCGCCGGTGTGCCGGCGCTGACCGACCTGATGGCGGGCCGGCCCGGCCGGGTGATCGCGGTGAGCAGCGCGGGCGCGGGCCGGGTGGTCCGCTCCTATCTGACGCAAGGGGTGGCCAAGGCCGCTCTGGAGAGCCTGGTGCGCTATCTCGCCGTGGAGCTGGCCCCGGCGGGCATCACCGTGAACGCCGTGTCCACCTCGAAGATCGACAAGGGGGCCGGCTCCGAAGGGCCGGCGCACGTGGCGGCGGCGTTGGCCGCCCGTACCCCGGCGGGACGGCTGACCACTGCGGACGACATCGCCGACGCCGTGGCCCTGCTGTGCCGTCCCGACGCGGGCTGGATCCACGGGCAGGTCGTCACGGTCGACGGCGGCCTGTCCCTGATGGCCGGCTGACCCCTCGCCCCCTCCAAGCGGCCCACCGGCACCCGCCATCCCCCGTCGGGCGCCGGTGGGCCCGTTCCGTGCCGCCCCGGCCCGGGGTTCAGTTCCGGGCCGTGCCCACGGTGGTCCGCAGGTGCTGGTGGATCTCCAGGGCGGCCGAGGGCCGGTTGAGGGTGATGCAGTGCAGTCCGGGGGCGCCCTCGGCCAGGAGCCGGCGCGCCATGGCGGTCGCGTGGTCGACGCCGATGCGGTGGCCTTCGGCCGGCCTGTCCCGGGCGGCGTCCAGGCGCCGGGCCAGGTCCTCGGGGAATGCCGCGCCGGACAGCGCGGCGAATCGCCTGATCTGGCGTACGTCGGTGGCGGGCATGATCTCCGGGATGATCGGTGTGTCGCAGCCCGAGGCCTCGACGCGCTCGCGCAGTCGAAGGTAGTCCTCCACGTGGAAGAACATCTGGGTGATGGCATAGTCGGCGCCGGCTCGGCACTTGGCCACGAAGTGCCTGATGTCGCTGTCCCAGTCGGCGGAGCGCGGGTGCATCTCCGGGAAGGCCGCCACGCCCACGCCGAAGTCGCCCGACTCCTTGACCATGCTGACGAGTTCGCAGGCGTGCCGAAGGCCCTGCGGGTGCGGCCGCCAGGGGGCGTTCGGGTCGCCCGGCGGGTCTCCCCGCAGGGCGAGGACCTCCCGGACACCCGCGTCGGCGTACTGGCCGAGGATGTGGCGCAGCTCGGCCACCGAATGTCCGACGGCGGTGAGATGGGCCACCGGACGCAGCGTGGTCTCGGCGGCGATCTGCCGGGTGACCGCCACGGTGCGGTCCCGGGAGGAGCCGCCGGCGCCGTAGGTCACCGACACGAAGGCCGGCGACAGCGCCTCGATCCGGCGGACGGCGTTCCACAGGGTCCGGGTGCCCTGTTCGGTCCTCGGCGGGAAGAACTCGAAGGAGAAGAAGGGGGAGCCACCGGCCAGGACCTCGCGCACGGTGGGCGCGCACAGGGTGCGGTTCACGGCAACACCTCCAGGAACGGGGCGAGTTGGGCGGCGGCCCCCGGCCCGTACGTGTGGCTCAGGCGGTCCAGCAGGACCTGTGCCCGTGGGGCGTACTCCTGTGTCCCGACCGTCTCGAGCGCCAACGTGGCCAGCGCGCAGCCCAGTCGGGCCGCGGCCGGCTCACCGAGCCGCCATGCGCCGGCGGCGAGGAAGCCCGCGCGGAACGCGTCGCCGACTCCGGTCGGATCGACGGTGGGTGCGGTGGTGACGGCGGGCACCCGCAGCGGCCGGTGTCCGGCACGCTGGACACGGACTCCCCGGTCGCCCAGTGTCGTCACCCAGGAGCCGACGCGGCCCAGGATCTGCGGCTCGGTCCAGCCGGCCCGCTCCTGCAGGAGTGCGGACTCGTACTCGTTGGTGAACAGCAGCCGGGGGTGGTCGAGCAGGGCCCGGACCTCGGACCGTCCCAGATGCGCCAGTTGCTGGGAGGGGTCGGCGGCGAAGGGGATGCCCAGGGCGATGCACTCCCGGGTGTGCCGGAGCATCGCCTCGGGGTCGTTCGGCGAGACGATGACCATGTCGAGGCCGCCGGTGCGTTCGATCAGGGGACGGAGGCCGATGTCACGGGCCTCGGTCATCGCGCCGGCGTAGAAGGTGGCGATCTGGTTCTGCTCGGCGTCCGTGGTGCAGATGAACCGAGCGGTGTGCCGGCTGTCCGAGACGGTGATGGAGTCGGTGTCGACCCCGTTCCGCTTCAGCCAGAGCTGGTACTCGGCGAAGTCGACACCGGCGGCGCCCACCAGGTACGGCGTCAGGCCGAGCCGGCCGAGGCCGAAGGCGATGTTGGCGGCCACTCCGCCCCGGCGGATCTCCAGTTCCTCGGCGAGGAAGGAGAGCGAGACGCGGTCCAGGCTGTCGGCGAGCAACTGCTCGGTGAAGCGGCCACGAAACTGCAGCAGATGGTCGGTTGCGATCGATCCCGTCACGGCAATGCGCATGGCGGCCTCTCTTTCGTGATGGTGCCGGACGAACGGGGTCAGACGCCGGCCGCCCGGCGCAGCGCCTCGGCACGGTCGGTGCGCTCCCAGGTGAACTCGGGCAGTTCACGGCCGAAGTGGCCGTACGCCGCGGTCCGGGCGTAGATCGGGCGGAGCAGGTCGAGGTCGCGGATGATCGCGGCCGGACGCAGGTCGAAGACCTCGTGCACGGCGTCCTCGATACGGCTCTGCGCGGTGACGGCCGTGCCGAAGGTCTCGACGAAGAGGCCGACGGGCCGGGCCTTGCCGATGGCGTACGCGACCTGGACCTCACATCTGCGGGCGAGACCGGCGGCGACCACGTTCTTGGCCACCCAGCGCATCGCGTACGCGGCGGAACGGTCCACCTTGGAGGGGTCCTTGCCCGAGAACGCGCCGCCGCCGTGGCGGGCCGTCCCGCCGTACGTGTCGATGATGATCTTGCGGCCGGTCAGGCCCGCGTCCCCCATCGGTCCGCCCACCTCGAACCGGCCCGTCGGGTTCACCAGCAGCCGGTGGTCGTCCGTCTCCAGCTTGATGCCCTCGTCCCCGAGTTCCGCCAGCACGGGCTCCACGACGTGCCGGTGGATGTCCGGGGCGAGGAGTGCGTCGAGGTCGACACCGGCGGCGTGCTGCGAGGAGACGACGACCGTGTCGAGGCGGACGGGCCGGCTGCCCTGGTACTCGAGGGTGACCTGGGTCTTGCCGTCCGGCCGCAGATAGGGGACGGTGCCGTCCCGGCGGACCGCGGACAGCCGCTCGGCCAGGCGGTGTGCCAGGTGGATCGGGAGCGGCATCAGGGTCGGTGTCTCGTCGGTCGCGTAGCCGAACATCAGGCCCTGGTCGCCGGCGCCCTGCCGGTCGAGGTCGTCGCCGTCGCCGTCGCCGTCGACCCGGCTCTCGTAGGCCGTGTCGACGCCCCGGGCGATGTCGGGCGACTGCGCACCGATGGACACCGAGACCCCGCAGGAGGCGCCGTCGAAGCCCTTCGCCGAGGAGTCGTAGCCGATGTCGAGGATCTTCTCGCGCACGAGTCGCGCGATCGGCACATCGGCCTCGGTCGTGACCTCGCCGGCCACGTGCACGAGACCGGTGGTGATCAGCGTCTCCACGGCGACCCTGGAGGCCGGGTCCTGCCGCAGCAACGCGTCCAGCAGGGTGTCACTGATCTGGTCGGCGATCTTGTCGGGGTGGCCCTCGGTGACGGATTCCGAGGTGAACAGGCGTCCGGGCATGGCTGTGCCTCCTGAGGGGGAGTCGGCTCCCGGCACGACGGGAGCGGCTGGTCCGGTTCCCCGCAACGTAGCCAGCCGCGTTAGAGCCCTGTTCGCGCCAGTGTCCCGATCCGCACGGGTGCTCTCCGACATCTCGACGAACCCTCGAACCGGTGTGCGGACCATGGACCGTCATCCGAACTCCCCGAGGGATGCGAGGACTCTTCATGACCATCAGCGACACCAGCGCCGGGCCGTCCCTGGACGCGCCGGCGATCGCCCGCCTGAGCGCCTCCTACGCCCAGGCCCGCGTTCTGCACAGCGCCGTCGAGGTGGGGCTCTTCGAGCTCCTGGCCGAAGGGCCGCTGAGCCAGGGCGAGATCTGCGCACGGCTGGAGCTCCACCCGCGTCTGGTGCGGGACTTCCTGGCCGCGGTGGCCGCGCTCGGCCTGATCGGGCGGGACGGCGCGCGGTACCGGCTCACGCCCGAGGTGGAGGAGTTCCTCGTGCCCGGAGGCCCGCTCTATCTGGGCGCCCGGATCCGGACCGCGGCTCAGCGGCACTACCACACCTGGGGCCGGCTCACCGAGGCCCTGCGGGACGGCGAGCCCAAGGCCGGGGTCGGCGCGGACGCGTTCGCCACGCTGTACAGCAACCCGGAGGCCACCCGGAACTTCCTGGTGCACATGGACGCCAACAACGGTGTGGTGGGACCGCAGCTCGCCGAGGCGGTGGACTGGTCGGCGTACTCCTCGTTCGTCGACGTCGGCGGTGCCCGGGGCAACGTGGCCGCCCACCTGGTGCGGCGACACCCCCATCTGACGGGCGGCGTCTTCGAACTGCCCGCCGTGCAACCGTTCTTCGATGAGTACATGGCCGAACTGGGCCTGGCCGGGCGGGTGGTGTTCCACCAGGGCGACTTCTTCGCCGACGCCCTGCCGCAGACCGACGTGCTGGTGTTCGGGCATGTGCTGCACGACTGGTCCCAGGACGAGCGGCAGGAACTGCTCGACCGTGCCCATGCCGTGCTGCCGCCGGGCGGGGCGGTCGTCGTCTACGACCAGATGCTCGACGAGGAGGCACCGGATCTGCGCAGCCTCGTGGGCAGCCTGAACGTCGGGCTGATCACACCGGGTGGTTCGGAGTACACCGTGTCGGAGTGCCGCACCTGGGTGGAGAAGGTGGGCTTCACCTTCCTGTCCGCCACCCGGCTGGCCAAGGGCAACGACACGGTCGTCGTCGCCGCGAAACGCGACTGACCCGGCGCACCGCACACCTCGGCCCCGGAACCGGGAAGGGTTCCGGGGCCGAAGCGCGCTCGGGGAGCGGGGCAGCTCAGTCGGCGGCCGCGGCGGCCAACTCGGTGAGCTGGTCACGCACGTCGGCATCGAGCTGCTTGCGGGCGACGCGGAGCTCCTCCTCGGAGACCGGGCCGGTGAGGGTGACGGTCCTGCGCAGGCGAACCGTGGTGCCACCCTGTTCCTCGGTGAACCGGAACTCCCCTGTCGACGAGTGCAGTTGCGGGGCCGGCTCGGGGTGGCGCTTGAACACGAGCTGCCCCTCGGCGGGTTCGACGCACACCCAGTGCGCGCCGCCGTCCGGGAGGGTGCCGGCCGCCCGTGCCGCGATGTCGTCCCGGGGCGCCTTCACCCGGACGGTTCGCACACTGGTCACGGTGTCGCGGCGCAGTGCCTCGACGGACCCAGCCAGTCGCGCGATCCCGGCGAGCTGGCGGGGCACGTTGTCGTCGAGTTGGGTGGCCACCTTGTCCACGGCCGCCGGGTCGGCGCCGTCGGCCAGGTCGAAGGAGTGCCGCACGCGCATCGTCGTGCCGCCGTCCGGCAGGCGCTCGAACCGCCACTCCCCCCGCATGGCGGTCAGCGGCGGCCTGGGCGTCTCGTGCTCGAAGGAGATGAGCAGGTTCTCGGTGTCCCGGACCCGCCACAGGCGCCAGCCCCGGGGCGAGCCGCCGTCGATCACCCAGCGGGCCACGAGATCACGCTCGGCGCTCTCGGTGCGGACGATCTCGGCGTGCAGGTGGGTGGCGAAGTACTGGGGGGCCTCGACCACGTCGGCGACCAGGTCGAAGAGGAGTCGGGCGGGTGCCGCCGCGGTCAGCTCGTGGGTGAGTTCGGTCATCGGAGTTCCTCCGTGCGTCGGTGGTCCGGGGACACGCTGCGGGCGTAGGGGCCCGCCTGCCAGTTCGCCTCGATGCCCCAGGAGACGACCCGCGTCGGGCTGATCCGGATCAGCTCCCGGTCCACCTGGCCGCCGAGCCGCCGCCCGCCCTCGGCCAGGGCCTCGGCGAGCCCGCGGATCTCGATGCCCCGCGGTGCCGTCGGATCGGCCGGGTCGACGTCGTCGACGACGAACGCCACCTGCGGGTGTGCGCGGACGTCCCGGTACTTGCGGCTCCTGCCGAGGTTGAGCCCGCCGATGTCGATGGTCGCCAGCTCCGGGTTGTAGTGCAGGCCCACCGGGACGACGTGCGGGTCGCCGTGCGGGCCGACGGTCGCCAGGCGGCCGAAGGGCTGGGAGGTCAGGTACTCGATCTCCTTGTCGGTGAAGATCACGCGGTGCTCCCCCTCACAGCCTTGCGGCGGGGCCGAGCGGATCCAGGGTGAGCGACGGGTCGTCCCGGACCACGGGTGCGACCACCGCGTCGATGCGGCGCAGGAGTTCGTCGTCGAGGACGACGTCGGCGGCGGCCACGTTCTCCGCCAACTGCTGCGGGCGGGATGCGCCCATGACCGTGGCGGCGACCCCCGGCCTGCCCAGTACCCACGCGATCGCCATCTGGGGCAGGGTGAGTCCGGCCCCGGCCGCGAGCGGCTCGAGGTCCGCCACGGCGGCGAGCACCTTCTCGTTGAGGTAGTCCCAGCGGCCGATGGACTTGGCCCCGCCCGGACCCGACCCGGCCCGGCTGCCCTCCGGCAGGCCCGCGCCGGGCCGGTACTTCCCGGTCAGCGCACCGCCGGCGAGCGGCATCCACGCGATCTGGCCGACGCCCGCCTCCCGGCTCGCGGGGAGCACCTCGGCCTCGACGACCCGCCACAGGATGGAGTACTGCGACTGGTTCGCGATCAGCGGGACATGGAGCTCCCGGGCGATGCGGGCCGCCTCACGGATGCGTTCGGCAGGCCATTCGGACACTCCGATGTAGTGCGCCTTGCCCGCGTGCACGATGTCGGCGAGGGCTTCGAGGGTCTCCTCCAGCGGAGTCTCCGGGTCGTGACGGTGCGTCTGGTAGAGGTCGACGTGGTCCATCCCCAGCCGGCGCAGGGACGCGTCGACCGACTCGGTGATGTGCTTGCGGGACAGCCGGCCCGCGTTCGGGTCGCCCGGCCGTGCCCAGCGGCCCGACTTGGTGCAGACGACCAGTTCCTCGCGGCGGACGCCGGCCAGGGCGCGGCCGAGGATCTCCTCCGCCCGTCCCCCGGCGTACAGGTCGGCCGTGTCGAAGGTGGTGACGCCGCTGTCCAGCGCGGCCCGTACGCAGTCCCGGGCGACCGACTCGTCGACCTGGTCCCCGTGTGTGATCGCGTTTCCGTAGACGATCCGGCTCACCACCAGACCGCTGTCACCGACACGTGCGTACTTCATCGCTTGGTTCCTTCCTGTGTGTCCACGGCTGCCGGCACGCCGGGGGCGGCCGTCACGACGTGTACGGGCAGCGGATCGACCCGGCGGGTCGAGATCTCCGTGAGCCCGGCGGCCGCGACCATCCGCCGTGTGGTGTCGAGGGAGTGGGCCTCGCCGCCGGGGGTGGAGACCAGCATCAGCAGCGACAGCAGATGGGCCGCGTGCTCGTCGGCCGGGGGACCGCCGTCGACGGTGAATCCGACGGTGACCAGGCGCCCGCCGGGGCGCAGTGCGCCGGAGAGCCGGCGCAGCAGGGCGACTCCCTGGTCCTCGGGGAACATGGGCAGCAGATTGGCGACGATCACCAGGTCGTACGGTCCGCCGAGCGGGACGGTGAAGGCGTCGCCCTCGATGCAGTGGGTGCGGTCGGCCAGGCCCATGCGCTCGGCGTGGGCCCTGGCCCGGTCGAGGACGTCGGGGCGGTCGAGGGCGTGCAGGACGGCGGTGGGATGCAGCCGGGTGAACTCGAGCCCGAACAGCGCGTGTCCGCAGCCGACGTCCAGCACCTTCGGTACCGGCACGGTGTCGGCCCAGACCCGGGTGGACTCGACGAGGGCGGCCGCGGCGGCCCGGGTCACGAAGGTGCCGTCCGCCGCGAAGTCCCGCCAGTAGGAGAACCCCGGCTCGGTGGCGTCGGGGGCGAGCAGGGTGCCGCCCTTGCGCACCACGGCGGCCAGGTCGCGCATCGCCTCCCACTCCCAGTCGCTGACGTTGATCCGCAGCGCGTGTCCGGCGTACTGGGGGCTGCCGCTGACCAGGAGTTCGGCGGCGCCGGGCGGGAGGGCGAAGCGGGTGCCGTCCCGGACGAGCAGTCCGGTGGCGGCGGCCGCGCCGAGCAGGACGCGCAGGGCCCGGGCGTCCGCGCCGACGGCGCGGGCGAGCCGGTCGGGGTCCAGGGGGCCGGCGGCGAGCGCGTCGAAGACGCCGAGTTCGACGGTCGCCCTGAGGAGACTGGTGCGTTTGAAGGCCTGGAGGGTGTCCAGCAGGCTCTGCCGGGTGACGGCCGGCGCCTTGTGCGTCGTCATCGTCAGCTCTTCTGGAAGATGAAGCCGTAGGCTCGCTCGACCCGCACCCGCAGCACGAGCCGCTGGTCCTTCACCTTGGTCCGGCGGAACTCCTCCCAGTCCTCGTGCTCGCCCTGGGTGGCGCGGTACATGTCGCAGAGTTCGTCCACCACGGCGTCGTGCGGGTCGGCGGCCACCTCGGACACCGAGGCCGTGCCCTCGAACACCCCGAAGGCGAACATGTCCTCGGTCGTGACATGGAAGCTGACCCGGGGGTCCCGGCGGGCGTTGCGCGTCTTGGCGCGGTCGTCGGTGGTGGCGATCCGGACGGTGTCCGTGGCGGCGTCGTAGCTGTATCCCACGTTGGAGAGCTGGGGACGACCGTCCCGCTTGAGGGTGACCAGGACGCCGCGACCGCCGCTGCGCTCGGCCAGCAGCCGCCGGTAGGCGTCCTCCTGATTCTGGCTCATGACTTCACTCCGTTCGTACGGGCTGGGAACCGACGTGTGGGGCAAGGGGGTTCAGGACGCTTCGGGCAGGGCGGCGGGCGCGGTGCGGGCCGCGGTCAGTCCGGCGGACCGCAGTGCGTCATCGAGTTCCGCGCCGTGGGCCAGTGGTCCGCGGGCGGCCAGGTACCCGTCGGGGCGGATGAGCGCGAAGTCCTGCCGCGCCAGGCCGAGATCACGGCGCAGCACGCCGTCCGGGTCCAGCAGCGGGCGGGGCCCTGAGGTGTCGTCCGCGTCGCACAGCCGACGGACCGAGACCGCCCGGCCGTGGGTCGCGTCGAGCCGCCCGGTCAGTTCCCCGGTGGGACGCCCGTCGATCGTCGCGGGCACCAGCAGGGTCCAGCGCGGGTCGTGGAGTTCCTCGCACAGGTCCCGCCAGCCGGCCCGGGTGCGCCGGTCCTCGGCGGTGCATCCCACCCGCTGTCCGGGCCGGAGTCCCGGGCCGGGCGGCGCGGGCAGACTGAGCGGGCTGTCCGGGTACGCGACGGTCAGCCCGCAGAAGCCGCGGATCATCTTGCGCTCCAGCTTGCGCTTGAGCGGGGCGATCCGCCTGACGGCGCCGAGGCCGACGGGCAGCAGTACCGGCCCCAGCGCGTTGCGCAGGGCGACCAGAGCGGTGGCCACGCGGGTGGAGCCGAGGAGGCGTTCACCGACGGGGACGCGTTCGGCGCCGTAGCTGTCCAGCAGTTGTTCCCGGGCGAGACCGCGGATCACGTCGGCGAGTTTCCAGGCGAGGTTGTAGGCGTCCTGCATGCCGGCGTTCATGCCCTGCCCGGAGGCGGGGCTGTGCACGTGTGCCGCGTCCCCGGCGACGAAACAGCGGCCGACCCGCATGCTCTCGATCATCCGCTGCTGCACGGTGAAGACCGAGATCCAGGTGGGCGACGACACCTTCACGGGCCGGTCGAGCGCTGTGGAGATCTTCACCGCGAGCCGGTTCCTGATCGCCTCCGGGTCGTCCGCGTCGGTGATGTCCTGGGTGTCGATCACCCGCCACTTCCCCGAGGCCGGGAAGGGCACCATCAGCAGGGTGCCCTTCCCGGTGTGCAGCAGGTGGTTGCTGTCACCGGGGAGCGGGGCGTCCGTCTCGACGTCGGCGTTGAGCCAGGTCTCGCTGGCGTCGCCGACAAGTCGCAGGCCCAGGCTCTTGCGGACGGTGCTGTGCGCCCCGTCGGTGCCGACCAGCCACGGTACGGAGCAGGTCGTCGCGCGACCGTCCGCCGCGACGAGCCGCACGTCCACGTGGTCGTCGTACGGAGTGAAGGAGTCGAGGGCGACACCCCACTCCACCTCGACGCCGCGCAGGGACAGCCGCTCCCGCAGCACCTCCTCGGTCACCACCTGGTCGACCATGAGGCTGAAGGGGTACCGGGTGGGCATCGTGGAGTAGTCGGTGTCGAAGCGGACCAGGGTGCGTCCGCGCAGGTGGAGCGTGAAGTGCTCGACCTTGCGGCCGCGCGGCAGCAGGCTGTCCAGGACACCCATCTGGTCGCAGATCTCCAGGGTGCGGGCGTGCACGGCGAGGGCCCGGCTGGTGGTCGCGGGGCCCGGGGCCCGGTCCACGATCCGTACCGCCACTCCGCGCCGCGCCAGTTCGTGGGCGAGCGTGAGACCGACGGGGCCCGCGCCCACCACGAGGACGTCGGGGCTCGCGGGACTGTCAGTCATGGCGCGCCTCCGCGAAGGCCTTGGCCAGGGCGAGGGTCGCCGCGCTGTTGCCTCCGACGGCCCGGCGGACGAACTCCGCCGCGGACGCGCGTGTCCCGCCGGCCTGCGGGACCTCGGGGATGGCGTCCTCGTTCAGGCGTACGCGGTGCCAGGAGGTCGCGCGTACGCCGTGGGCGGTGGGGACGACCGTCCACTCGCCGAGGTGCGCGGTCATCAGGGGCGGCGTGACGATCTGCTTGTAGACGATGCGCCGCTGCTCCGGGAAGCAGACCCGGACCGACTCGGTGGTGTGGGACGAGCCCTCCTTGGTGACGGTGTCCATCACCATCCACTGGACGTTCTCGACGTCCTCGCGCAGCTTCATCCGGGACACGTGGGGCAGCCGGTCCGGCCAGGCCGCGGCTTCGTGGAGGAACCGGTAGACGGCCCGTGGGTGGGCGTCGATCACCGTGGAGTCCTCGAACTCGAAGACGAGGCCGGCGGTGTCCGCGGCCTGCTCGGCGAGTGCCTTGATGTTGGCGAGTTCGGTTCTGCTGTTGCGGTCGGTGGCCTGCTCGATCCATTCGAGGCCGGCCGGGTCGTCGTCGACGGCGGTGAACTCGTGGAGCAGTGTGAGACGTGCGGTGCCCGCTTCGGTGCCGGCTTCGACGATCCACTCGCCGCTCATCGAGGCGACCGGCGGTGTGGAGACCTCCTGCCGGAAGCTGATCCGGGACCGCCGCGGGTCCAGGTGCCGGCGCGATGTCCAGGTCTTGGCCTCGCCGTTGGCGGTGGCCCAGATCCGCAGGCGTTCCACTCCCCCCGCCCGAGGGTCCGCCTTCTCGACTTGTTCGACATGGATCGTGGGGGCGAAGTGGACGGGCCAGGCGAGCGCGTCGGCGATGATCCCGTAGACCGTCCCGGTGGGTGCGTCGATGTCGATGTGGTGCGTGGTGCGCTGGGTTCCGGTGCGCAGCATTGCCGTGCCTTTCTCTGGGTCGGACCGGGCGCCGGCCCGCGGGGTCAGAAGATGCCGAGTCCGCCGCAGACGTTGAGGGCCTGCGCGGTGATGGAGGCGGCGGTGTCGGTGACGAGGTAGTCGACGAGGCCGGCCACCTCGTCGGGGGTGGAGTAGCGGCCGAGCGGGATCTTGGCGTGGAACTCCGTGAGCACCTCCTCCTCGGACAGCTGACGGGTGCTCGCGTAGGACTCGCGCACCCGGACGGCCATGGGTGTCTCGACGTAGCCGGGGCAGACCGCGTTGACCGTGACCCCGGTGGGCGCGAGCTCCTTGGCGAGAGCTTTGGTGAAGCTGATGACGCCGCCCTTGGCGGCCGAGTAGGGGGCGCCGAAGGGCACGCCCTGCTTGCCTCCGGTGGAGGCGATGCTGATGACGCGTCCGCCCTCGCGGCCCTCCAGGCCGCCGGTGGTGAGTACTTCGCGCGTGACCCTGAAGACACTGCTGAGGTTGGTCTCGATCACGTCGTCCCACAGCTCGTCGGTGATCTGCGCGGTCCGGCCGCCGCCGCTTCGTCCGGCGTTGTTCACCAGCACGGTGATCGGCCCGTAGCGCTCCACGGCGGCGCTGACGAGGGCCCGGACCGACTCGCCCGAGCGCACGTCGGCGGCCCGGCCGTCCACCTCCAGGCCCTGCTCCCGCAGTCCCTTGACGGTCGAGGACACGTTCTCCTCCGTCCGCGCGCACAGGAACACCGGGATGCCGCGGCGGGCCAGCCGGGTCACCACGGCCAGTCCGATCCCGCTGGTGCCGCCCGTCACCAGGGCCGCGCGGTGCGGGCTGCCCGCCTCGGCCGTGCCCGGGGAATGCGCTGTGGTCATCTCGTCCTCCTCCGTCGGGATGCCCCGGCAGCCTCCCGGACCGGGTTCGAGGCGCGGCCGAGGATGCCTCGAACCCTCCCGGCGCGGGTGGACGGGCCGGTGAGGAGATCTCCAGCGGTTCTCGAGGCGCCGGTGCGAGCCTCTGCTGCACACCACGACACCGTGATCGAAAGGGGGACTGTCATGCCGTTGTCGGCACCGCCCGCGAACAGCGCCCACGACAGCGCGCTGTACCAGGAGGTCCTGCACTTCTACGCCCGGCAGATGCGCAGCCTCGACGAGGGCAACGTCACCGAGTGGGCCGAGACCTTCACCGAGGACGGGGTGTTCGGCGCCAACGCCCACCCCCGGCCTCAGGTGGGCCGCGGGGCCATCCGGCAGGGCGCGGCCGAGGCCACCGCCCGGCTCGCGGAACAGGGTGTCCAGCGCCGTCACTGGCTGGGCATGCTGGAGGTCTCCCGCAACACCGACGGCTCGGTGACGGCCGTGTCCTACGCGCAGGTGCTCGCCACCCCCAAGGGCGGCAAGGCCGAGCTGGAGCTCAGCTGTTCCTGCGAGGACCTGCTCGTGCGTGAGGGCGACCGGCTCCTCGTACGGCGTCGGCAGGTGCACCGCGACGACCTTCCGCGCTCGTGATGCCGGGCGCGGTGCACGAGGGGGTGGTGGCCGGCGCCCCGCTCGGTTCGCTGTCGGATCTGCTCGGCGGGCCCCGGATCGACGACCTGCTGCACCGGGCCGCGGCGTCGGCCCCGCACCGCACCGCCGTGCGCACCGCCGAGGGGACGATCGACTACGCGGAGCTGACGGCGCTGGCCGACCGGTACGCCGCCGGTCTGCGCGAACTGCTCGGCTCCTCGAACGCCGTGGTGGCCCTGACCACGACCCTGGACCGGCACTTCGCCCCGGCCTTCTTCGGCATCCTCCGCTCCGGCAACATCCCGGCCCTGGTCAATCCGTTGCTCCGGGAGGACGGGCTCGCCCATGTCCTGGGCATCAGCGCGGCGCGGGCGGTGCTGGCGCCCCCGGAGCTCCATGAACGCCTGGAGGGCGTGCGCGGCCGGCTGCCGGAGCTGCGGCACCTCGTGCTGACACACCGGGGCGCGGGCGCGGTGCCCGAGGACGTACCGGTGCTGGGCGAACTGCCCGGTGCCGGGCCCGACGAGGGGCCGCCTCACCTGGACGACGACCCCGAGGCCGTCGCCTGCGTGCAGTTCACCAGCGGTACCACGGGAGCGCCGAAGGCCGTGCTGCTCAGCCACCGCAATCTGGTGGTCAACGCGGCGCAGTCGGCGCGGGCGCACGGCCTGGACCCGGATGCGGTGGTGTTCGACTACCTTCCGACGTTCCATCTGATGCACCTGACCGTCACGGTCGCGGTGGCCGGGACCCTCGTGCTGTGCACCGAGCCCGATCCGGCGGCCGCGATGGACGCCGCGAACCGGCTGCGCGCCACCCACTTCTACAGCCTTCCGGTCCGGCTGGCCCGGCTGGCCGTGCACCCCCGGCTGACCGAGCTGGAATGCCCGTCGCTGCGGGCGGTGCTCTCCGGCGGGTCGACCCTGCCGCAGTCCGCCGCGGGCACGCTCGGTCAGCACTTCGGCGTACCGGTCGTCCAGGGCTACGGCCTTCAGGAGACCTCCCCCTCCACACACTTCGACAGTCTGGTGGCGCCGCGTGCCCGCTCGTCCGGGCGGCCGGTGGCGGGCACCGAGTGCCGGATCGTCGAGGTCGACTCACGCCGGGTGCGACCCGTGGGCGAGCGGGGCGAGATCCAGGTCCGCGGACCCCAGCTCATGAAGGGGTACCTCGGCCGTGACCTGTCGTACGACACCGACGCGGACGGCTGGTTCTCCACCGGTGACATCGGGCTGATGGACGCCGACGGATACCTGTACGTCGTCGACCGGCTCAAGGACGTCTTCAAACGGGACAACTGGCTGGTGTCGCCGACGGAGATCGAACGGGTGCTGCTGCGCCATCCCGCCGTCGCCGACTGCGCCGTGATCGACCGGCCCCACGAGTTCAGCGGCGCCGTGGCGCACGCGTTCGTGGTGCTCGCCGAGGGCGCGGGCACCGTCGACCCGGCTGCCGTGGCGGCCGAGGTCAACGCCGGGCTGCCGTACTACGAGCGGCTCGAGCACATCGAGGCGATCGACCGTGTCCCCCGCTCGCCCACCGGCAAGGTGCTCCGCCAGGAGTTGCGCGCCCGCCTTGCGACCGCACAGGAAACCCCCTCCCATCCGAAGGAGTCCACCGTCATGCATCACTTCGTCAACCGTTTCACCGTGTCCGGCGACACCGAGGAGTTCGAGCGGCTGCTGGGGAAGATCACCGACTACATGGCGGAGCAGCCCGGCTTCCGCACGTACCACCTGTACCGGTCGGTGCAGGACCCGCAGGTGTACGTGGAGACCGCGGAGTGGACGGACGGCGCGGCCCACAAGCAGGCGGTCGCCGGCGACGGTTTCCGCGGTCCGGTGATGGAGATCATGAAGCTCGCCCGGGCGGAGGCCGGTCCGTACCGGCTGGTGACCGAGCGTCAGGCCGACGCGGGCGAATGATCCGCGTCTGCGGGCCGGCCGGTGCCCCCCGTCATCGGCCGGCCCGCGTTCTTGTGCGCATCCTTGGAGGGAAGGGAATTCGTGATGACCGACGCGACAACCGCCGTACCGGGACCGGTCATGAAGCTGCGGGAGTTGGCGCACAGCGCCGCCTGCGCCGCCTCGGTCCGGGCCGCGGCCCTGCTCGGGCTGCCCGAGGCACTCGGTGAGGAGCCCGCCACCGCCACCGAACTGGCCCGGGTCGTGGGCGCGGACGAGGAGGCACTGGTCCGCCTGCTGCGCTCACTGACGACGTACGGCGTCTTCGCCGAGACCGGTGAGGGCTCCTACACGCACACGGCCGAGTCCAGGCTGCTGCGCGAGGACACCCCGCACAGCATCAAGTACAACGTCCTGTGGGCCACCGAGCCGTGGACGTGGGAACTGTGGGCGCACCTGGACGAGGCCGTCCGCACGGGCAAGGGGGTGTTCCCCTCCCTGCACGGGGAGGAGTTCTTCGCGTATCTGCACGCCCGGGCGCCCCATTCGGCCGAGGTGTTCGACAAGGCGATGACGCAGTCCAGTCAGCTCTCCGCACGGGCCATCGCCGAACAGCTCGACCTGTCCGGGGTGCGGAGCGTGGCCGACATCGCGGGCGGGCAGGGGCTGGTGCTGGCCACCCTGCTGGAGAAGAACCCCGGGCTGCACGGCACGCTGCTGGACCTGCCCGGTGTGGTCGCCCACCCCGACGAGCGGCTGGACGAGGGCGGTTCGCTCGCCTCGCGGGCCACGCTGCTGCCGGGCGACTGCCTCGAGGAGATCCCGGTCCAGGCGGATGTGTACATCTTCAAGAACATCCTGGAGTGGGACGACCGGAGCACCGTGACGGCGTTGCGCAACGCGGTGGCCGCGGCCCGCCCGGGGGCCCGGGTCCTCGTGATCGAGAACCTGGTGGACGGCAGTCCCGAGCTGAAGTTCACCACCGCGATGGACCTGCTGCTCCTGCTGAACGTGGGCGGCAAGAAGCACACCCGGGAGGGGCTGGCCGCCCTGATGGAGCAGGCCGGGCTGCGGGTCGGGGACATCCGCCCGGTCAACTCGTATCTGCACCTCTTCGAGAGCACCGTGGCCTGATCCACGGACAGGTTCGCTTCCTCTCCTCCCACAGCTGATACCTCACTGCCGGCGCGGGCCTCCGTGTCGGCGGTGAGGCATGCCCGGGGACGACCGCACGCGTATGAGCGGCGGTCGTCCCCGTACGACTTCTTCGAAACCGGAGGACAACATGCCCCCTGCCACCGATGCGTCCGCAGTCCCGCCTCCCGTCTCCCCCGCGCGCCCCGTCGCCGTGCTGTTCCCCGGTCAGGGAGCCCAGCAGCCGGGCATGGCCACGGGCCTCTACGGGCCCGAGCCGGTGTTCACCGCCGTCATGGACGAGTTCTTCACGCTGCTGGGGCGGGAGGGCGAGGAACTGCGCGAGGACTGGCTGAGTGAGCGCCCGCGCGTTCCGCTCGACGACGCCTCCCGCGCCCAGCCGTTGCTCTTCGCCGTCGGATACGCCCTCGGGCGCACCCTGCTCGCCCACGGCGTCCGACCCGCGGTGCTGCTCGGGCACAGCATCGGAGAACTGGCGGCGGCCGCGCTGGCCGGGGTGTTCGACCTGGCCGACGCGGCCTGGCTGATGTCGGCCAGGTCCGCCGCGATGGCCGGCGTCGGACCCGGGGGCATGCTGGCCGTGGCGGCACGCCCCGAGGAACTCGCGCATCTGCTGGCGGGCGGTTCCGGGGGCGCCCCGGGTGCGGTGGCCGTCGGTGCGGTCAACGCGCCCGCGCAGACGGTGCTGAGCGGGCTGGAGCCGCAGCTCACCGCGGTCGAGGAGGCCCTGCGCGAGGCCCGGGTGGCCGCGCGCCGGGTGCCCGCGCGGCAGGCGTTCCACAGCCCGGCGGTGGCGGGCGCGGCCGATGTGTTCGAGACGGCGTTCCGCGGGGTGTCGCTGAACTCGCCGGGGATCCGCGTGTGGTCGACCCGCACGGGGCGGCCGGTCCGTCCGCACGAGGCGGCGGACGCCGGCTTCTGGGCCCAGCAGCTCGCCGAGCCGGTGCTGTTCTGGCCCGCGCTGGACAACCTGCTGCGGCACGGCGACTTCACCCTGGTGGAGACGGGGCCCGGGCAGGGGCTGTCGATGCTGGCGCGCCGACATCCCCAGGTGCGGTCGCGGCGCAGCCGGGTGGTGCCGCTGCTGCCTCCGCGGCCCGGTGGGGACCTGGCTTTTCTCCGAACCGCGCTGACCCACCTGCTCACTTGACGATCGTACAGCTACACCCTTAGCTTTTGACAAGTAGGCGCTTGTCGATAAGACAGTGACGGCCGGCCGGCCCGTGCGCCTTCCACACCTGCGCACCTTCCGTTTTCCGACCTTCCGAACGCCCGAAGGGGGCTGACCCGTGGCGCGAGTACACGGAAAGAGCCGGACCCGATCACCCGGCCGCACCACTACGGAGCCGGCCTTCAAGCCGCGCGGTCTCGCCGGCCGCATGGGCAGCTGGAGCGCCGAGCACCGCTGGACGGCCGTGGCCGCCTGGCTGCTCTTCGCGGTCGTCTCGGTGGTGGTCGGAGGCATCGTCGGCCAGATCGACGCGGCTGACCACGACACCGTGCCCGGCGAGGCCGGACAGGTCATCAAGACCCTGCACGACAAGGGCGTCCAGGACCCCGCCCTGGAGTCCGTGCTGATCCGCTCGACCGGTCCGGTGACCGACCGGGCCGCCCGCGACACGGTCGACGACGTCATCGCCTCGGTCCGCGCCACCGGACAGGTCACCGACATCCGCTCGCCCTACGACACCAAGGCCGTCTCCCCGGACGGCCACGCCGCCCTGGTGCAGTTCGCCGTCAGGGGGGACCCCGCCACGGCGGGCGACCGGGTGGGCCCGGTCCTCACCGCCGTCGAGCAGGCGGCCGACCGGCACAAGGACCTGACCGTCGAGCAGTTCGGCGCCGCGAGCGCGGACAAGACCATCGGGGACGCGTTCAGCGACGACTTCTCCCAGGCCGAGTACTCGGTGGTGCCGCTCGCGATCGGCATCCTCTTCATCGCCTTCGGCGCTCTCGTCGCGGCCGTCCTGCCGGTGGTCCTCTCCCTGACCGCGGTCGTGGCCACCACCGGCCTGGTCGCACTGGCCAGTCACGCGGTGCCCATGAGCGACAGCTCCGGCATCGTGATGCTCCTGGTCGGCATGGCCGTCGGCGTGGACTACTGCCTCTTCTACCTGCGCCGCGAGCGCGAGGAACGCGCCCGGGGCAGGGACTCCCGGACGGCGCTGCGCATCGCGTCCGCCACCTCCGGCCGGGCCATCCTCGTCTCCGGCAGCACGGTGATCGTCGCGATGGCCGGCATGTTCCTCACCGGCATGATCGAGTTCGAGGGCATGGGTCTGGCGACCCTGCTGGTGGTGGGCGTGGCCATGATCGGCTCGGTGACCGTCCTGCCGGCCGTGCTGTCCCTGCTCGGCGAGCGGGTGGAGAAGGGACGGCTGCCCTGGCGCAGGCCGGCCCGGCAGGCCCCGGACGCGGAGAGCCGCGTGTGGCGCGCCGTCCTCGGCACCGTGCTGCGCCGCCCCAAGCTGTGCCTGCTGGTCGGCGCCGGCGCGCTGATCGCCCTGGCCGTCCCGGCCACCGCCCTGCATCCGGCGGACCTCACCCTCAAGCAGGAACTGGGCAACGTGCCCATGGTCCGCGCCTACGAGGACATCAGCACGTCGTTCCCGGGCGGCCCGGAACCCGCCGAGGTCGTGGTGACCGCCGACGACATCACCGCCGCACAGGTGACCGGAGCCATCGCCGCGTTCCGCGAGCGCGCCGTCAGTTCCGGAGCCTCCGGGGGCCCGGTCCAGGTGACCGTGCACAAGAAGCAGAACCTCGCGGTCATCGAGGTGCCGCTGGCCGGGGGCGACTCGCGGGCCAGGAGCGAGAAGAGCCTGCGGGTGCTTCGCGAGGAGGTGCGCCCGCAGACCCTGGGCAGGGTCGAGGGCGTGCGGGCACCCATCGGCGGATCCGTCGCCGCGTCGAAGGACTTCGCGGACAAGCTGGGCTCGAGCGTGGCCCCGGTGTTCGCCTTCGTCATCGCCTTCGCGTTCCTGCTGATGCTGCTGTCCTTCCGGTCGCCGCTCATCGCCCTCACCTCCACGGTGCTCAACCTGCTGTCCGTGGGCGCCGCCTACGGCATCCTCACCGCGGTCTTCCAGAAGGGCTGGGGCGCCTCCCTCATCGGTGCACAGGGCGTGGGGGCCATCGAGTCCTGGCTGCCCCTGTTCCTCTTCGTCATCCTCTTCGGGCTGAGCATGGACTACCACGTGTTCGTGGTGTCGAGGATCCGTGAGGCACGGCTGCGCGGCATGAGCACGCGGGACGCCATCGGACACGGGATCGCGACCACGGCGGGCGTGGTCACCAGCGCCGCGGTCATCATGGTCGGCGTCTTCGCGATCTTTGGCACCCTGTCGCTCCAGGGGATGAAGCAGATGGGTCTGGGGCTCGCCATGGCCGTGCTCATCGACGCGACCGTGATCCGGGGCATCCTCCTGCCGGCGGCGATGCTCCTGCTCGGCGAGCGCAACTGGCACGTCCCGCGCCTGCTGAGCAGGCTGCCCGACCTGGAGGGCGGTGACCTCCTGGCGCCGGAACCCTTGCTCGTGACGCCTCGGCAGGACGGCGAGACGGCCGAGCGCGCCAGGACCTGAACCCGGTCCTCGCATGCTGAAAGGGACGGCCCGTGCGGGCCGTCCCTTTCAGCATGCGAGGACCGGGTCAGGAAACCGACTCGTACACGGCCACCCAGCCCTCCCGCAAAGCGGAGTACTTATTGACCGCGTCAATTCGGGAAACGGCCCCTAGTTTCACGAAAATACTGTGCACATGCCGTTTCACAGTTCCCTCCGAAATGGAGAGGCGCCGGGCTATCTGCCCATTGCTCAATCCGTCGGCAATACGCGTCAGAATTTCCTTCTCCCGGCGGGAGAGGGAAGTCTCGTCATCCGGACGACTAATGCGCTCGATACTGGAGCGGGCCACCGAGAGCACCACACGGCCATCGCGTGCGGCCACGGTCCGTATGGCGGTGACCAGCTCCAGAACCGTGACGCTTTTCGTCAGATATCCACTGATGCCCAGCGCGAGCAATTCCTGCAGCAGGGCCGGCTGGTCGTGCGAACTCAGCACCAGGAACCGGGAGTCACGGGCGGCCACCCGGAGCTGCATGAAGGTCTCCATGACCCCCTCGGGCCGGTCCGCGTCGACGATGACCACATCAGGCTGGACCGTGACCGCCAGATCGACCGCCTCCGCGCCTCCCACGACGCATCCGACGACGGTCAGATCCCGCTCCGCACCCAGCATGGATCCCAGGGACTCCCTGAGAAGCGTCTGGTGATCAACAAGAAGGATCTTGATCTGTCTCGACACCATCCGTCGAACCCCCCGTTAGTACGATTTTAGCCACGACAGCACACTGGGCCAATCGAACAGAGCATCAACGCAAGAAGACTTTCAGTACATTCCTTCGATGCACTGTATCTCAACCAGGGCACCAATCAGGTAAAGATTCAGTAATGGTAGAAGTTTGAAACTGGTTCGATAATGCGGAATTCAACCCTCCGCACCTGCCGCGTATACGGCCGAGGAATGCGTCGCAGACCCCCACAGAAATGTGGGGGTCTGCGACGCGCAGAATTTACTACTTTCCGGTGCGGGTACGGTAGAGCCGAACGGCCAGCGGAGCGAAGACCACGATCAGTACGACCGAGTAGAGGGTTGTTGCGAGTACCGGGTGCTGGAGCGGCCAGGCATGCACACTGCTCGCGGGATTCGGATTGCCGAAGAGGTTCCTGATGGCGGCGGAGAGCGAGCTCAGCGGATTCCAGTTCGCCACCACCCGCAGCCACGCCGGCATCCCCGAGGTGGGGACGAAGGCGCTCGACACGAAGGTCAGTCCGAGCATCATCAGCACCCCGAACTGCTGGACGCCCTCCGCGCTGCGGAAGACCATGCCGAGGCAGGCCATCCCCCAGTTGAGGGCGTAGGCGAAGAGCAGGATGAGGGCGAACCCCTCCACGGCGTGCGCGAAGTCGGTGTGGATGCGCCAGCCGATGGCGAGCCCGGTCGCGGCCAGGACGATCACGGCGATGATCGTGGTCAGCAGGTCCGCGAGACTCTGTCCGGCCAGGACGCCGGCCCGGGACATCGGCAGCGACCGGAAGCGGTCGATGATCCCGTTGGACATGTCGTGGTTGACCGCGGTCGCGGTGCCGGTCGACGCCGAGGCCATGGTCATCGCGAACATGCCCGGGATCAGGTAGTCGTGGTAACTCACCCCGTTGGGCAGCGCGATGGCGCCGCCCACGACGTAGGCGAAGAGCAGGGTGAACACGACCGGGGTCAGTGTCACGTCGATCAGGGACTCGGGTTCGCTGAGCGTCCGGGCGAGGTTGCGGCGGGCGAGCACCAGGGTGTCGCCGATCACCTGGCGCACCTTGCCGATCGTGCCGGGGCCCGCATCGAGGCGGCCGGGGGAAGCCGTGAGGGTGGTCATCTCGTGTTCTCCAATACAGAAATACGGGGGCCTGGTCAGCCGGCCGCGGCCACGACGTCGTCCTCGCTGGCCGGTTCGTCCTGAGCGAGGGCCGAGTGACCGGTGAGAGCCAGGAAGACGTCGTCCAGCGACGGGCGCCGGACCGAGCAGTCGTCCAGTTCGATCCCCGACCTCAGCAGGGACCGGACCACGTCCGTCGCCAAGCGGGCACGCGCGGTCACGGGCACCTGCACATGGCGCGTCTCGGGGTCGATGGTGGCCGGGCCGGTACCGAAGCCGCCGAGCACCAGAGCGGCCGTGGCGAGATCACCGCCGGCCGAGACGACGACCTCCAACTGGGCGCCGCCCAGGATGGACTTGAGTTCACGGGGCGTCCCCTTGGCGATGGCCCGGCCGCGGTCGATGACCACGATCTGGTCCGCCAGCTGGTCGGCCTCCTCCAGGTACTGCGTGGTCAGGAACAGCGTCGTGCCGTCGGCCACCAGGTCGCGGATGACGTCCCACATCACGTTGCGGCTGCGCGGGTCCAGACCGGTGGTGGGTTCGTCGAGGAAGAGGATGCGCGGGCGGGCCACGAGACTGGCGGCCAGATCGAGCCGGCGCCGCATACCGCCGGAGTAGCCCTTGACGGGGCGGCCCGCCGCCTCCACGAGGTCGAACTCCGCCAGCAGCTCCTCGGCCCGCTCGTGGGCCGCGCGTCGCCGCAGGCCGGCCAGGCGTCCGATCATGACCAGGTTGTCCCGCCCGCCCTGGAACTCGTCGAGGGCCGCGTACTGCCCGGTCAGTCCGATGGCCCGGCGGACGGACGCGGGGTCCTTGCTCACGTCGTGGCCGCCCACGCGCACCTGGCCGCCGTCCGGCTTGAGCAGGGTCGCGAGCACCCGCACGGTCGTCGTCTTGCCCGCACCGTTGGGCCCCAGCACCCCGACGACCGAACCCGCGGGCACTTCGAGGTCGACGCCCTTGAGGGCCTCGTAGTCGCCGAAGCGCTTGACGAGTCCTCGAACGCTGATGGCGATGTCGCCTCCAGGAGAGACAGACACGGATTTCTCCTCATCGGGTCGGAGTCAGGGGTGGTGCGACCGCTGTGCGGGGCCTTGAGACCGCGCATGGATCCCGGATTGCTAGTGTGCATCCATAATTGATCCCGTCGGCAAGCCTGAATTATGCTCACCGGCTAGTGGCCACTTGCCAAACGGTAAGGGACTCACTTGCCAATCGTCAAGGAGAGGTCGGACGTCATGGTCGCGCCATCAGCAAAGGACCAGGCCAGCAAGAAGGACGCCGGATCCTCCGGTTCGGGCAACACCCGCGATCGGCTGCTCGCGGTGGCCACAGACCTCTTCACGACCCAGGGGTACGGCGGCACGTCCCTGCGGGAGATCGCCGAGCGGCTCAGCGTGAGCAAGGCGGCGATCTACTACCACTTCCGCACCAAGGAGGACATCGCCCGCGCCATCGTGGAGCAGATCATGGAGGTGAACGGCGGCATCGCCGACCGGCTCACCGTGGCGGGCAAGGACGCCGAGGCATGGCAGCGCGCCTTCGACCAGATCATCGAGATCGCCCTGACCCATCGCCGGCTCTTCATGGTGTGGGACCGCAACGACGACGCGTTCCAGAAGCTGTTCGCCGACGACCCGGTGCTGGGACCCCGGATCGAGGCCCAGGGCGAGCCGCTCGCCGCGCTCTTCGCCGACGCGTCGCTGCCGCCCTCCGACCGGATCCGGCTGGGCTGCGCGTTCGGCGCCATGATGGGCCCGCTCGTGATGTACACGTCCTTCTACGAGGACCTGAGCACCGACGTGCTGCGCGAGCACATCCGCACCACCGTCTCCACCCTGCTGAGCGGCTGACCGGCGGCCCGCGCAAGGACGCGCACGCGGACGGCGCATCGGCGCGGGAACCCTGCCGATGCGCTGCCCCCGCCGTTGCCCGCGGCTGTCAGACCACGTCCAGCTGTTCCCCCCGGGCCTGGGCGGCGACCCGGGCACGCAGGGCCTCCTCCGCCGTGTACTCGATCCGCCGGGTGGCGAACCGGAGGATCGGCGGTGCCATCATCGAGGTGATCACCGCCACCAGCACCACGATCGTGTAGGACTCGGACGTCAGGACGCCCAGTCGCAGCCCCACCGAGGCCACCACGATCTCGATGACGCCCCGCGCGTTCATGCCGGCACCGACCGCGAGCGCCTCCCAGCGGCTGAGCCTGCTGAACCTGGCCCCCACGAACGCGCCGACGAACTTCCCGAGCACGGCCAGCACGAGGACGATCAGGGCCACGCCGAGTACCTCCGGACGCCGCAGCGCGGTGAGGTCCACCCGCAGCCCCGCGGTGGCGAAGAACAGCGGCGCGAGCACACTCATCACGAAGGCGCGCATCGGGGCCAGCCTGGACAGCTCGATCCCGCCCGACCGGCGCAGCATGATGCCGGCCACGAAGGCGCCGAACACCGCTTCCAGGCCCATCGACTGGGTCGCGGCACTGCACAGCAGCACCGCGGCGACCGCCAACGCGACCGGCGCCCCGGATCCGGGGGCGCGACCGGACGCCCGCAGCGCCGTCCGCAGCAGCCGGGGCCCCACCGTCGCCGCCACGAGGACGACCACCCCGAGCCACATCAGCGAGCTCGCGACGGTCGACGCGTGCACACCGGTGGTGGCCATGGCGGAGACGACCGACAGCAGGAGCCAGCCGACGATGTCGTCGATCATGCCCGCCGCCAGGGTCAGTTGACCGACGTTGCGGTGCAGGAGGTTCATGTCGGCCAGCGTCTTGGTGATGACCGGTATCGCGCTGACGCACATGGCCACGCCCAGGAAGAGCGCGAACACATGGCGCTCCGTCACCGCCTCACCGAGGAACGACTCCGGTACGTACCAGCCGGCCAGCACACCCAGACCGAGCGGGACGACCAGCCCGAAGAGACTGACGCCCAGTGCGGTACGCCCCCTGCGGCGCACAAGGCCGAGATCGAGCTCCATGCCGGTGACCCCGACCAGGAGCAGCACCCCCAACTGTCCCACCGCGTCCAGCAGGTGGAACTGCTCCGGCTGCTGGGGCAGCAGCCAGTGGGAGAGGTCCCCGGCGACATGGGTGAGCACCGAGGGTCCGAGGACCACGCCCACGCACAACTCCCCCATCACGGCGGGCAGTCCGCAGCGGGTCGCCAGCCGGCCGAACAGGAGCGCCAGGAGCAGCAGCAGGCCGACCTGGAGGAGGAAGACGAGCAGTGAATGAGCCGGGATCGGGGCCACCGGCGAAGCGATCGGCATGGCACTCCTCTGCACAGGAAGGGTCGCGTAAGGAGCGAACACCGTGGCATCGCCGATCGGAGAGTCGTTCGAGTGACAGCAGAGAAAGTTTCCGCCAGAGCCCAAGGCGGACAACTGCCGCATAGGGCGCGCCCCGCCGGGTCCGACTACATCGAAAGTTACATCGGCACCGGGTCCTACTGGTTCAAGTAAGGCAACCTTCAGAAGGCCCCGTTGCCCACAACCTCTCCGGCACATAAAGTTCAGGCCAGCGGTAATCCAGAACCCGTCTTATTACTCCGGAAGGGACAGATAAATGGAATTCAGACTGCTCGGTCCACTGGAAGTGATTCACGATCGCCAGCTATGCACGCCGCACGCCCCGAAAGTCAAGAAGGTATTAGCCCTGCTGCTCCTCAGAGCCAACCAGGTCGTCAGTCTCGACACGTTGATCGAGGAGTTGTGGGGTGACCAGTCACCGCAGACCGCCATCACCACGACCCAGACGTACATCTACCATCTCCGCAGGTCACTGACGCGAGTGGTAGGACCGGAGAAGGCGGAGGAGATCGTCAGGACGGCGGCACCCGGTTATGTCCTGAGCGTCGCGGACCACGAGGTCGACATCAAGCAGTTCGACACGCTCATCGCTCGCGCCAAGGTGTCGGCAACAGCCCAGGATTTCCGGGCGACGGCCCAGTACGCAAAAGAAGCACTTGCGCTGTGGACGGGTACGCCACTGGCCGGAGTGGACTGCGGAAACGTGCTGCGCGGATATCTGGTGAACCTGGAGGAGCGTCATATTGCCGCTCTGGAATTGCGGGTTTCGGCGGAAATGAAGCTAGGGAACTACCGCGAAATGATCGCCGATCTCCGCTCGCTGGTGACCGTCCACCCGCTCAACGAGTGGTTCCACGGCCAGCTCATCGTGGCGCTGAACAAGGCGGGACGCCGCAGCGAGGCGCTGCACGCCTACCAGAACGTACGCGAGCTGCTGCGCCGCGAGCTCGGCCTGGAACCGTCGGCCGAACTGTGGCAACTGCACCAGGAGATCCTCGCCGCCGACTCCCGTGCGCGCAGCTCCCACCGACGACTGCCCGTGCCCCCGCGAGGCGTCGTCGGCCGCGCGTCCGCCCCCGTGCACTAGCCGTGAAGGAGAGGTCCATGTCGCTGCCCACCCCTCCCGCGTCCGGCACACCTCCCGTCGAACCGGAGACGTTCCGCGCCATCATGGGCGCGCTGCCGACCGGCGTGACCGTCGTCACCACGCTCGGCTCCCAGGGCGATCCCTGCGGCTTCACGTGCAGCGCCGCGTGCAGCGTGTCGCAGGATCCACCCCTCCTGCTGGTCTGCGTGAACTCCCGAAGCCGGGTGCTGCGGGAGATGCTGGGCACCGGAGCGTTCGCGGTCAACGTGCTGCGCGCCAACCGCGAGTGGGTCTCCTCCCACTTCGCGTCCCGGGCCGAGGACCGCTTCGCCTCCGTCGCCTGGCAGCCGGCCGAGGCGCTGGGCCTGCCCTGGCTGCCGGACGACACCGTCGCCTACGCGGAGTGCCGGCTGGACTCGGCCATCACGGCGGGCGACCACACCGTGGTCATCGGCACGATCGTCGGCGGGGACGCCCTCCAGACCCGCGGACCCCTCATGTACTGGCGCCGCGAGTACGCCGGTTGGCCGGGCCACGACGCACTGGGCTCGGGCCTCACCCTGGCGACCGAGGGATGACTCCCCCGACGCGGGTGCGGTGTGGGGGGCCCCGGGGGGGGGGGGGGGGGCCCCCCCCCCCCCCCGGGGCGGGACGGGGTTGGGGGGCGCCACGGGGGGCGGGCGGCCCCCCCAAGC
>NZ_JBIAKA010000031.1:0-58590 GCF_042872225.1 Streptomyces sp. NPDC005374
TGAGTTCTCAAGGAACGGACGCTTCCTTTGTACTCACCCTCTCGGGCTTTCCTCCGGGCTTTTCCCTTCGGTCTTGCGTTTCCGACTCTATCAGATCCTTTCGGGCCTGATTCCCTCAGATCCTTTCGGAACTGATTCCCCGTCGGCGGGGGCGCCTTTCGACATTCACTACGTTAGCCGATCCCCTCTGCAACTCATAATCGAGTTCCGCGAGTTCGAATTCAGACATGCAGGCACGCCGAAATCGCCCCCGCTGAGGGGAAGTCGTAGGTAGTGGTTTGGCCGCTTCCGGCTGCAGGCGATTGCCGTACCCGGGTCAAGCGGCTCGGGCCACGTTACGCATCTTCCAAGAGCGAGTCAACTTGAGCGACGCCTCGGGACATGGGCCCGATAGGGGCTCACCGTCGGGTCGTTGGCGGCCCAGAACCGCCAGGGGTGCACGCCCCCGTCGCCGGCCACTCCGGTCCGTGGACCGTTGAGTACCTGGTCGGAGGGAACCGGGGTGCCGGCGAGCACCCTCAGCGGGGTCTCCCCCGCCCCACACGCGTCCGTGCCGTTCAAGGCCCGGTCCACACCCAGGGCCGTAGCGAGCCGAGCCGGTCCTTTGGCCAGTTCTTTGTCATTTCGGGCTGAGAGTCGACGTTTGCGCGCCAGATCCGCGCCTTCGAGGACCTCGCCGGCGCGGAGCAGGACCGCACTCGCCCGGCCCTCCGGTCCACACACCAGGTTCATGCAGAACCACATGCCGTAGGTGAAGTAGACGTACACGTACCCGGGCGGACCGAACATCACGCTGTTGCGGGGCGTCTGGCCGCGATAGGCGTGGGAGCCCGGGTCGTTCGGGCCGTCGTACGCCTCGACCTCCGTGAGGCGCACCGCGATCGGGCCGTCCGGAGTCGTACGGACGAGGGTGCGGCCTACGAGGTCGGGGGCCACTTCCAGTACAGGGCGGTCAAAGAAGTCCCGTGAGAGAGGGGTACGGTCCGGGGGCGTGATCATGGCGTCCGAGCGTAGTCCAGACGGGTGTGTGCCAAGGGGTGGTCAAGGGTTCGTCCGCTTGCCAGGGTGAGGGCGCGGAACCGACCACGGCCGGATCGCGTTTGTAGGGATCAGGAATCCGCGCGTTGTAAGGAGAGACATGGCGTTCAAGAAGCTGCTCGCGAGCCTGGGTGCCGGTGGGGCTTCGGTGGAGACGGTGCTGACCGAGGTCAACGTCGTCCCGGGTGGTGTCGTCCAGGGTGAGGTGCGGATCCAGGGCGGGTCCGTCGACCAGCGGATCGAGGGGTTGTCGGTCGGGCTGCAGGCCAAGGTCGAGGTCGAGAGCGGTGACCAGGAGTACAAGCAGGACATCGAGTTCACGAAGGTGTCGCTCGGCGGGGCCTTCGAGCTGCAGCCGAACGCGGTGCACTCGGTACCGTTCGGCCTGGAGATCCCGTGGGAGACGCCGATCACGATGATCGACGGGCAGGCGCTGCGCGGCATGAACATCGGTGTGACGACCGAGCTGGCGATCGCGCGTGCCGTGGACTCCGGAGACCTCGACCCGGTCAACGTGCACCCGCTGCCGGCGCAGAAGGCGATCCTGGACGCGTTCATGCACCTGGGCTTCCGCTTCAAGAACGCGGACCTGGAGCGCGGTCACATCCGCGGGACGCGGCAGCAGCTGCCGTTCTACCAGGAGATCGAGTTCTTCCCGCCGCAGCAGTACCGCGGTCTCAACCAGGTCGAGTTGAGCTTCGTCGCGGACGGGAACGCGATGGACGTCATCCTGGAGATGGACAAGAAGCCGGGGCTGTTCAGCGAGGGCAGCGACACCTTCCGGTCCTTCCAGGTGGGTCTGCACGACTTCCATGGCACCGACTGGGCCGGGTACCTCAACCAGTGGCTGTCCGAGGTCGGCAGCAAGCGCAACTGGTTCTAGGCTCGGGAACCGCTGATTCCGGCGATTGATCAGGAGGTACCGAGGTGACCGAGTTCAAGCGGCGGCCGCTCCCCCATGACTTCCATCCGCCCGTGCCGTCGTTCACGGTGACGAGCGAGGACGTGGCGGAGGGTGCATTCCTCAAGGACGCTCAGGTCTACGCGGCCGGCAACACCTCTCCGCAGCTGCGCTGGGAGGGCTTCCCGGCCGGGACCAAGAGCTTCGCCGTGACCTGCTACGACCCCGACGCCCCTACGGGCAGCGGGTTCTGGCACTGGGTGGTGTTCGACATCCCGGCCTCGGTGACCGAGTTGCCGGCGGGTGCGGGGAGCGGGAAGTTCGAGGGGCTGCCGGAGGGCGCCGTACAGGCGCGGAACGACTACGGGTCGAAGGACTTCGGTGGGGCCGCTCCGCCGGCCGGGGACGGGCCGCATCGGTACGTCTTCACGGTGTACGCCGTGGACCAGGAGAAGCTCGGGCCGGATTCCGCTGCCTCTCCCGCTTTTGTGGGCTTCAACCTGCGGTTCCACGCGATCGCGCGTGCCCAGTTGATCGGTGAGTACGAGGTGCCTGCCGAAGCCTGACGTTCATGGGACGTTTGCCCGCCTCTGGTCTTGGAATTGATCAGGGGCGGGCATTTTTATTGCGTTGTCCATCTCGGCGTGCCCGGCCAGAGTTGATCCAAGCCCAAGCCCGCCAGGGGGTGGGCCGGTGCGCACGGGAGGTGGGCTGGTCATGCGGGACACGCTGGTACTGAACGCGAGCTTCGAGCCGCTGTCGACGGTGACGTTGAACCGCGCCGTCGTTCTGGTGCTTCAGGACAAGGCCGTCGTCGAGCAGTCCCATCCCGAACTGCGCATGCGCGGAGCCGCGGTCGACATACCGGCGCCCCGGGTGATCAGACTGTGCAGGTATGTGCGGGTGCCGTTCCGAAGACAAGCCCCGTGGTCTCGGCGGGGTGTTCTGGTGCGTGACCGGCACAGGTGCGCGTACTGCGGGCGGCGGGCGACGACGGTGGACCACGTGGTGCCGCGGTCCAAGGGTGGTCAGGACAGTTGGCTGAACACGGTGGCCTCCTGCGCGGAGGACAACCACCGTAAGGCGAACCGGACTCCGGCCGAGGCGGGGATGCCGTTGCTGCGGCAGCCGTTCGAGCCGACGCCGGCCGACGCGATGCTACTGTCCCTGGGCCATGAGGACTTCTCCGCGCTGCCGGATTGGCTGGCTGGAGAGGCCGCCTAGTCAGCTGCCGGATCGGTTGGGTTGCGGCTGCGGGTTCGTCGTGGCTTGTCGCGCAGTTCCCCGCGCCCCTGGGTACGTCGAGGCCCGCCTTCGCTGAGAAGGCGGGCCTCGTTGTCGTACGGAAATGCCCGCGTCAGTCGATCTTCGGGGTCTCCCGGCGTTCCGAGCCGCCGTTGCCTCCGCCCGAACCGCCGCCGAAGTTGCCGAAGTTGCCCATCGCTCCGGACAGGCCCTTGAGGGCGTCGCCGATTTCGCTGGGGACGATCCAGAGCTTGTTGGCGTCGCCCTCGGCGATCTTGGGGAGCATCTGGAGGTACTGGTAGGAGAGGAGCTTCTGGTCCGGGTCGCCTGCGTGGATGGCCTCGAAGACCGTGCGGACCGCCTGGGCCTCACCTTCCGCGCGCAGGGCCGCTGCCTTCGCCTCACCCTCGGCGCGCAGGATCTGGGACTGCTTCTCGCCCTCGGCGGTGAGGATGGCGGCCTGGCGGGTACCTTCGGCCGTCAGGATCGCGGCGCGCTTGTCACGGTCGGCGCGCATCTGCTTCTCCATCGAGTCCTGGATGGAGGTCGGGGGCTCGATCGCCTTCAGCTCGACGCGGTTGACGCGGATGCCCCACTTGCCGGTGGCCTCGTCGAGGACGCCGCGCAGGGCCGCGTTGATCTCCTCACGGGAGGTCAGGGTCCGCTCCAGGTCCATGCCGCCGATGATGTTGCGGAGCGTGGTGACGGTGAGCTGCTCGATCGCCTGGATGTAGCTGGCGACCTCGTAGGTGGCGGCTCGCGCGTCGGTCACCTGGTAGTAGATGACGGTGTCGATGTTGACGACCAGGTTGTCCTGGGTGATCACCGGCTGCGGCGGGAACGGCACGACCTGTTCACGCAGGTCGATGCGGTTGCGGATGGTGTCTATGAACGGGACGACGATGTTCAGTCCCGCGTTGAGTGTCCGCGTGTAGCGGCCGAAGCGCTCCACAATGGCCGCACTGGCCTGTGGGATGACTTGGATCGTCTTGATCAGGGCGATGAAGACCAACACCACCAGGATGATCAAGACGATGATGACCGGTTCCATCGTGCTCCCCGTGCCCTTCTCCGCCTCGGTGTTCTTCGGAAGATCTTATGGTTGTTGAAGATCTTGCTGGTCGAGTCTGACAGACCGTCGTGTGACGCGTGGTGCGTTCGGTTCAGTTGCATCGTGCGAGGTCACATGATGATCGCCGTGGCTCCCTCGATGTCCACGACATCCACTTCCTGGCCTACGTCGTAGGCCCGGCCGGTGTCGAGAGCGCGTGCCGACCAGACCTCTCCGGCGAGCTTGATCCGGCCACCCGCGCTGTCGACGCGCTCCAGGACGACGGCCTGCTTGCCCTTCAACGCGTCGATTCCCGTGACGAGTTGGGGTCGCTGCGAGCGATGCCGGTTGGCGATGGGCCGTACGACGGCTATGAGGGCCACCGAGACGACGACGAAGACGAGCACCTGGACGACGGCGTCACCGCCGAGTCCGGCCGAGACCGCCGCGGCGACGGCGCCCACCGCGAACATGCCGAACTCCGGCATCGCGGTCACTACGAGCGGGATTCCGAGGGCTGCCGCTGCGACGAGCCACCACACCCATGCGTCGATGTCGTTCACGTGGTCATGGTAGGTCCGGGGGTGCCCCCTCGGACAGGGCGCGATTCAGCGGGGACAGGCTTCTTACCCGTGTTTTTGCGGGTACTTCACTTGATCACGACAGAGGCAGGCCGTGCGCGGTCCAGCGGTCGCCGACCTGTTCGACGACGAGGGGGAGGCCGAAGCAGAGGGACAGGTTGCGCGAGGTGAGTTCGAGTTCCAGCGGACCTGCGGCGAGGACCTTGCCCTGGCGGATCATGAGGACGTGGGTGAAACCGGGGGCGATCTCCTCGACATGGTGGGTGACCATGAGCATCGAGGGGGCGATCGGGTCGCGGGCGAGCCGGCCGAGGCGGCGGACCAGGTCCTCGCGGCCGCCGAGGTCGAGGCCCGCGGCCGGCTCGTCGAGGAGGAGGAGCTCGGGGTCGGTCATCAGGGCGCGGGCGATGAGGGTGCGCTTGCGCTCGCCCTCGGAGAGGGTGCCGAACTTGCGGTCCAGGTAGTCGCTCATCCCGAGGCGGTCGAGGAAGGCGCGGGCGCGCTGTTCGTCGATGTCCTCGTACTCCTCCTGCCAGCCGGCGGTCATGCCGTACGCGGCTGTCAGCACGGTCTCCAGGACGGTCTGGCGCTTGGGGAGCTTGTCGGCCATGGCGATGCCCGCCATGCCGATGCGGGGGCGCAGTTCGAAGACGTCGGTGCCGGGCCTGCCGAGGGTCTCGCCGAGGATGGTGGCGGTGCCCTTGCTGGGGTAGAGGTAGCTGGAGGCGAGGTTCAGGAGCGTGGTCTTGCCGGCGCCGTTGGGGCCGAGGATGACCCAGCGTTCGCCCTCCTTGACCGACCAGGAGACCTGGTCCACCAGAGCCCGGTCCTCACGGACCACGGATACGTCCTGAAGCTCCAGAACATCGCTCATGAGCGCGTTGTCTCCCCTTGCTGTGTGACCGGTGTCGGCGTCTCGGCTGTCGCGTGCGCGCAATCGGCGCAGCCCTCGATGAAATCTACGCCACTGGTCGGCCGCTCCCTTCCATCGGTCCGGTCCTTAGGGTGGGGGCATGCTCTCGGAACCACGCTCTGGACGCCTTGCCGCTTGGGGAAACGGTCTTTTGGCCGGACTTGTCTCACCGGACGACGCCGTACTGGCGATCGTCGGTGACGATGCCGTGCACCGGGTCGAAGGGCTGCCGGGTGAGACGGCGGCCGTCGGTCTGACGCTGGCGCTCGGGCGACTGCGGTCGCTCGGGGTCACCGGCCTGCGGGTCGCCCTGCCCGCTCCCGGGCATCCGCTCGGACTGAGCGGGCCGCCGGAGTTCAACGCGCGGGCGCTGGAGGCGGAGGAGGCGGTGATCTGTCGCGGCCTCGCGCTGGGTCTGGTGCCGGAGGTGTACGAGGCCGGACCCTCGGGTGACGTGCATGTCGAGGTGGTGTGGCATGTGCTGCCGGTGCGGGAGGCACCGCCCGCCGATGTGCCGTCGCTGGGCGAGGCCGAGCGGGAGCTGGCGGAGGCCCTGCGGGAGGCGACCGAAGTGCTGTCGCGGCTGGATGTGGCCGGGTCGGGGCCGGTGGCGGAGGCGGCGCTGAATGCGTACCGGGCTCGGGCCGAGCGGGGGCGGGAGGTGCTGGCTCCGGGGTATCCGCCTCGGGCGGTACGGGTGCTGGAACTCGCCCAGCGGGTGGGGTTGTTGGTGTCGCTCGCTCAGGAGAACGGGCACGGGGCGGCCGTGACTGCCGGGGAGATGGGAGCGCGGTCCGAGGCGCTGAGGCCGGTGGAGCGGACGGCCCGTAGGGCCCTGGTGGCTGCGTACAACGCGTATGTGGAGGAGCTGGAGCGAGGGGTGCGGTGAGTTGTGCGGGTGCGGGTGCGTCGTGGCTGGTCGCGCAGTTCCCCGCGCCCCTGAAAGCAGGTGGGTGCGGGGAACACCAAGGGCCCCACAAGTCTCCGTCGACTTGTGGGGCCCGGCGGCTCGGATCCGACGTCAGTCGTTCACGCCCGTGTTGCCGAAGGCCGGGTTCAGCAGGGCGATGACGTTGGCGGTGTTGCCGACCACGTTCACCGGGACGTGCACCGGGACCTGGACGAGGTTGCCCGAGCCGACACCCGGCGACTTCACGGCCGCGCCGTCGGCACCCGCGTCGGCGACAGCGGCACCGGCAGCGGCACCCGTGGCGATACCGGCGACGGTGAGGGCCACGGCGGCCTTCTTGGCGATGTTCATGAGAAGCGTTCCTCCTGCGTTTGCGTGTCCGACCCGGCCGGGGGTCGTGGCTGGTCAACGCGGGAGAGATACCGGACGGTACGGAGATTCGAGCAGGACTGACCGTTCGGATCATTCGCACGACAAACGGACCGGCCTCCCGGGTGCGCGGGGCGCCCGGGAGGCCGAAGTCACTGCTCGCTCGGCGAGGGGAGTCAGTGGTTGATGCCGAGGTTGCCGAAGGCGGGGTTCAGCACGCCGATGACGTTGACGCTGTTGCCGACCGCGTTCACCGGGACGTCCACCGGGGCCTGGACGAGGTTGCCCGAGACGACGCCGGGCGAGCCCACGGCGTTGCCGTCGGCGTGCGCCCCGTCGGTGGCGGAGGCCATACCGGCACCGGCGGCGATCAGCCCGCCGGCCACCATCGTCACGGCCGCTGCCTTCTTCAGGTTCTTCACTTCTGAGCCCTCCTAGCGATTGCCGCGGCAGTCGCCGCAGCACGCACTGGAGAACGGCGGAGATCCACGAAGGATGCGCCATCCGGGGGACATTCCCACGACGGTATGAATCTCACTCCGGAGCGGAACCCTCCGTATTGCCGAACACCCGTCGGATCAACCCGCCATTCCGTGGCGAACCGCCCAGAGTGCCGCCTGTGTCCGGTCCGCCAGGTCGAGCTTCATGAGGATGTTCGAGACATGGGTCTTGACGGTCTTCTCGGAGAGGACCAGCGCGCGGGCGATCTCCCGGTTGGAGCGACCGTCGGCGATCAGCATGAGCACCTCGCGCTCCCGCTCGGTGAGTGAACCGCCTCGGCCCTGGCCGGAGTTGTTCCCCTCCTGGGACAACAGGACGCCCGCGACCTCGGGTTGGAGCAGGATGTGGCCCGCGTGGACGGACCGGATGGCGCCGGCCAGGGCGTCGGGGTCGACGTCCTTGTAGACGTATCCGGCGGCGCCTGCGCGCAGGGCCGGGACCACGGTGCGCTGTTCGGTGAAGCTGGTGACGACCAGCACGCGCGCGGGGTTGTTCAGTTCGCGGAGTCTGCGCAGCGCGTCGATGCCGTCCACGCCCGGCATCTTGACGTCCATGAGGATGACGTCGGGCTTCAGCTCCTCCGCGCGGTCCACGCCCTCGGCACCGTCGGCGGCCTCGCCCACGACCTCTATGTCGTCCTGCACTTCCAGGAAGGTGCGCAGGCCCCGGCGGACGACCTGGTGGTCGTCGACGAGCAGGACCCTGATCGCGTCAGCCACCGGGTACCTCCATCTCGATCGTGGTGCCCTTGCCGGGCGCCGACTCAATGGTCAGCGTGCCGCCTACTCCGCTCGTCCGGTCCCGCATGGAGACCAGGCCGAGGTGACGTCCCGCACGGCGGATCGCCTTCGGTTCGAAGCCGCTGCCGTCGTCCGTGACACGCAGGACGGCTCCGCCGCCGCAGCGGTCCACCGTCACATCGACATGTGCGGCCCCCGAGTGCCGCAGCGCGTTGTGCAGGGCCTCCTGGGCGACGCGGAGCATGGCCTCCTCCTGCGCGGCGGGCAGCGCGCGGAAGCTGCGGGCCGCGAAGGTCACCCGCGCGGTGTGGGCACGGTCCAGGACCTGGATGTGGGTGCGCAGGGTGGCGGTCAGACCGTCCTCGTCCAGGGCCGCGGGGCGCAACTCGACCACGGCGGCGCGCAGTTCGTCGGCGGCCTCGGCGGCGAGCACGGCCACCTGCTGCAGCTCGCCCTTGGCGCGGGACGGGTCGCGGTCCACGAGGGCGGCGGCGGCCTGGGCGGTCAGGCGCAGGGAGAAGAGCTTCTGGCTGACCGCGTCGTGCAGTTCGTGAGCCAGGCGGGAGCGCTCCTCGGTGATCGTGAGTTCGCGGCTGCGTTCGTAGAGGCGGGCGTTGGTGAGGGCGATCGCGGCGTGCTGGGCGAGGATCGAGAGAAGTTCCTCGTCGTCCTCGGTGAAGCCGCAACCGCCTTGCGGCTTGGGGCAGTTCTTGTTGGCGAGGAAGAGGGCGCCGATGACCTCGTCGCCGTCCCGGATCGGCAGACCCAGGAAGTCGACCAGGTCCGGGTGGGCGGACGGCCAGCCCCCGAAGCGGGGGTCCTCGCGGACGTCGGCGAGGCGCTCGGGGGTGGCCTCGTGGAGCATCGCGGCGAGGATGCCGTGCTGACGCGGGAGCGGGCCGATGGCCTTCCACTGCTCGTCGCTGACGCCGTCGACCACGAACTGGGCGAAGCCGCCGTGGTCGTCCGGGACGCCGAGGGCGGCGTACTGGGCGTCGAGCAGCTCTCGGGCGGAGGCGACGATCGTCTTGAGGACGTCGCGCACCTCCAGGTGCCTGCTCATGGCCAGCAGCGCGGAGCTCACCGCGGCGAGGCCGGTCCGGGGGCCTTGACTCATGACCTCACGGTACCGGCGGGGTGTGACAGCGGGATCGGACCGGTGACGGCCTCCGGCTAGGGCGCGGGACCTAGGACCTGTCCGGTGGACATGCCGGCGCCGCAGGTCGTGGCCCGCGCATCTGCGGCGTTTTCGTCGGTTGCCTGCCTTCGGCTCGGTCGGGCCGCACTGTTTGGTGCAGCCGGACGGTCCTCTGGGCCCGCGGTCGGTGGGCCGGCGGCGTAGGACGAAGGGCCCCGCTGTGTCGGGACCCGCGTCCGAGGCGGGACTGGGGGCCGTCTTCCTACGGTGAGGTCACCGCCCGGTGGTGGCGGTGGGAGACGAGAGGGCGTGCCATGCCGGTTGCGATCATCACGGGGGCCTCGAAGGGGCTGGGGCGGGCGCTCGCCGAGGCCCTGGCCGCGCGGGGCTGGGATCTGGTGCTCGACGCCAGGAGCGAGGAGGTGCTGCGGGAGACCGCGGCCGTGCTGAGCGGGCGGGGAGTCCGGGTGACGGCTCTGCCCGGCGATGTCACGGACCCGGCGCACCGCTCCGAGCTGGTGGCCGCGGCCTGGAGGCTCGGCGGGGTCGATCTGCTGGTGAACAACGCGAGCGCGCTGGGCGCCGAACCGCTGGCGCGTCTGGAGGGGCTGGCTCTGGACGGGCTGCGCCGCGCGTTGGAGGTGAATGTCGTGGCGGCACTGGGCCTGGTTCAGGAGGCGCTGCCGCTGCTGCGGGCCGCGGAGGGCGGGGCGGTGATCTCCGTCAGCTCGGACGCGGCTGCCGAGGCCTACGAGACGTGGGGTGGTTACGGGGCCTCGAAGGCCGCCCTGGACCATCTCATGGCGGTGCTGGGCGAGGAGGAGCCTCGGCTGCGGATGTGGGCCGTCGACCCCGGGGACATGGCTACGGACCTGTACGCGGCGGCCGTACCGGAGGACCGGGATCCGCGGCCCGCGCCGGCCAGTGTGGTGCCCGCCTTTCTGCGGCTGCTGGACGAGCGGCCGGTGAGTGGGCGCTACGGGGCGCCGGCGCTGCTGGAGGGCCGGCGATGACGCTGACGGTGCGGGTGCCGGAGGAGCTGTCGGCGCGCATGCCGGCCGAGCAGCGTGGTCCCGGGCTCGACCGGGATGCCGTACGGCTGCTGGTGTCGCGTGGGACAGAGGTGTCGCACCACGGGTTCGGGGAGTTGCCGGGTCTGCTGCGGGCCGGGGACCTGCTCGTCGTGAACACCTCGCCCACGCGGGCCGCCGCCGTGGACGCGTGGACCGGGCACACACGCGTGGTGGTGCACTTCTCGGTGCTCGGGGACGACGGGCGGTGGGCCGTCGAGCTGCGGGAGCCGGACGGAACGGGCACCACGCGTGCGCGTGCGGGCGGTCCCGCGGGAACGGAGGTGCGGCTGCCCGGGGGTGTCCGGCTGGTCCTGGAGGAGACGCTGAGCGGGGCCAGCGGTCGGCTGTGGTGGGCTCGGGTGACGGGGGCGTCGGGCATCGGGGCCGCCGGCCTGGCGGTGCATCGCCTGCTCCGTGAGTACGGGCGGCCCATTCGCTATTCCTACACGGAGCGGGACCAGCCGCTGTCCGTCTACCAGACGGTCTTCGCGCTTCCCTCCCCGGACGGCTCCGGAAGCGCCGAGATGCCCAGTGCCGCCCGGCCCTTCACCGCACGGCTGGTGGCGGAGCTGGTGAGCCGGGGTGTGCAGTTCGCGCCGGTCTCTCTGCACACGGGGGTGGCCTCGGCGGAGGCGCACGAGCCGCCGTATCCGGAGCGGTACTCGGTGCCGGGGGCCTCCGCGCGGCTGATCAACGCGGTGAAGGCCGGGGACGGCAGGGTCGTCGCCGTCGGGACGACCGCCGTGCGGGCCGTGGAGTCGGCGTCCGGGGCCGACGGGGTCGTACGCGCGCGTGACGGATGGACGGACCTCGTGGTGAACCCGGAGCGCGGGGTGCGGGTGGTGGACGGGCTGCTGACCGGGCTGCACGAGCCGGAGGCCTCTCATCTGCTGATGCTGGAGGCGGTCGCGGGGCGGGCGGCGGTCGACCGTGGCTACGAGGAGGCACTGCGCGGGCTCTACCTGTGGCACGAGTTCGGGGACGTGCATCTCCTCCTTCCGGAGGAGGGTCCTCACACAGAGCATTGCTGCAGCAACTAGCGGTGAGACGGGCTCCCGCTCGGTGTGAGCCCGCGCATAGGGCGCACATCACGTACGAAGGCAGATAGGAGACACAAGCTTCCGTCGTGAACGGGACAGACGTTCCAGTCTGTCCCGTTTTGCCATCCCCCGGTCCACTACCCGGGATCGTACGTCACACCTTTGCCCTGGCATTTTGCGGCCGCTAAGAATGGCTCTCGTCGCTCAGCGCCGTGGGTTCAGCCCGCGGCGTTTGTGCCGAAAGCACCCGTGTCCACCGCCGGACAGCGAGCGACCTCCGCGCTATTCGAAGAGGTCCATCCGCATGCCCAAGAACACCTTCACCCGTGGTCATAGTCGTGCGCTGACGAAGCGCCACAAGATCGCCGCAGCCGGTGTCGCCACGCTCGGCGCCGCCGCCATCGCGTTCAGCGCGGTGCCTGGCAACGCGGAGACCACCACGTCCGAGGCGGCCACCTCCTCGGTCCCGGTGACGTACACCTCCGAGCAGCTCAAGGGCCTCCACGCGGACGTAAGCGAGCAGCTCGCCGCCAAGAGCCTCCCGGGCAAGGCCGCCGAGGCGAAGGCCAAGGCGGAGGCGAAGGCCAAGGCCGCTGCCGCCGCGAAGAAGAAGGCCGCCGCCGCTGCCGCCGCCAAGAAGGCCGCGAAGGCACGCAAGGCCAAGGAGGCCGCGAGCCGGTCCGCGCAGCGTGCCAAGCTGAAGGCCGCGGCGACCAAGAGCTACGCCAACAACCTGGACGGCTGGATCAAGCAGTCCCTGGACATCATGAAGTCCAAGGGCATCCCGGGCAGCTACAACGGGCTGTACCGCAACATCATGCGGGAGTCCTCGGGCAACCCGAGCGCCATCAACGGCTGGGACATCAACGCGATCAACGGCACGCCGTCGATCGGTCTGCTGCAGATCATCAAGCCGACCTTCGACGCCTACCACGTGCCCGGCACGTCCTGGAGCCAGTACAACCCGGTCGCCAACATCACCGCTTCCGCGAACTACGCGTTCCACCGGTACGGCTCGATCGACAACGTGAACAGCGCTTACTGAGGCCGCGCGGACCTCTCGTACGCGAAAAGGCGGAAGAAGGGCGGCACCCCTACCGGGGTGCCGCCCTTCGCCGTTGTGGGAGTCCGGGCTACTTGCGCATGACCTCGGGCTCGTGGCGGCGCAGGAAGCGGGCCACGAAGAAGCCGCAGACCACGCCGATGGCGACGAGGGCGATCATGTCGAGGCCCCAGGCGCTGATCGTGTGGTCCCACAGCGGGTCGGTCGAGTCGCCCGGTTTGACGGGCGGGTTGACCTTGTTGAAGTCCAGGGTGGCGCCCGCGGCGGCGACAGCCCAGCGGGACGGCATGAGGTACGAGAGCTCGTTGACGCCGATCTTGCCGTTCAGGGTGAACAGACAGCCGGTGAAGACGACCTGGACGATCGCGAACATGACCAGCAGCGGCATGGTCTTCTCGGACGTCTTCACCAGCGAGGAGATGATCAGGCCGAACATCATCGAGGTGAACCCGAGGCCCATGATCGGCAGGCACAGCTCGGCGAGCGTGAAGTTGCCGAGGACCAGGCCCTCCTTCGGGAGTCCGCGGCTGGCAAAGCCGATGACGCCGACCAGCAGCCCCTGCAGCACGGTGATCACGCCGAGCACGAACACCTTGGACATCAGGTACGCCGAACGGGACAGGCCGGTGGCCCGCTCCCGCTCGTAGATGACCCGCTCCTTGATCAGTTCGCGGACGGAGTTGGCGGCGCCGGCGAAGCAGGCGCCGACCGCGAGGATGAGCAGGACGGTGGTGGCCGTGCTGTTGGGCTCGGGGAGTTTGGTCCTCGGGTCGATCGGCTTGGGCAGCAGGGGGTCGCCGAAGTCGATGAGCAGGCTCACGGCGCCGAGGACCAGCGGCAGGATCACCGTCAGGGCCAGGAAGCCCTTGTCGGACGCGATGACCGAGACATAGCGGCGCACCAGTGTCCCGAACTGGCCCATCCAGCCCTGTGGCTTCGGCGGCTTCATGCCGTGCATCGGAGGCGTCTGTACGGATTGCGGCGCAACGGCGTCGATGTCCGCGGCGTACATCTGGTAGTGCTGCGAGCCCTTCCAGCGTCCGGCCCAGTCGTAGTCGCGGTAGTTCTCGAAGGCGGAGAAGACGTCGGCCCAGGTGTCGTAGCCGAAGAAGTTCAGTGCCTCCTCGGGCGGCCCGAAGTAGGCGACCGCGCCGCCCGGGGCCATCACCAGGAGCTTGTCGCACAGCGCCAGTTCGGCCACCGAGTGGGTGACGACGAGGACCGTTCGCCCGTCGTCGGCGAGGCCGCGCAGCAGCTGCATGACATCGCGGTCCATGCCCGGGTCGAGGCCCGAGGTCGGCTCGTCCAGGAAGATCAGGGACGGCTTGGTGAGCAGTTCCAGGGCCACGGAGACGCGCTTGCGCTGGCCGCCGGAGAGGGCGGTGACCTTCTTCTCCTTGTGGACGTCCAGCTTCAGTTCGCGGAGCACCTCGCCTATGCGGTGGTCGCGCTCCTCGCCCGTGGTGTCGGCGGGGAAGCGGAGCTTGGCCGCGTACTTGAGGGCCTTCTTGACGGTCAGCTCCTTGTGCAGGATGTCGTCCTGCGGGACCAGACCGATGCGCTGACGCAGCTCGGCGAACTGCTTGTAGAGGTTGCGGTTGTCGTAGAGGACGTCGCCCTGGTTGGCGGGCCGGTAGCCGGTGAGCGCCTTGAGCAGCGTCGACTTGCCGGAACCGGACGGTCCGATCACCGCGATGACGGACTTCTCCGGAACGCCGAAGGACACGTCCTTGAGGATCTGCTTGCCGCCGTCGACGGTGACGGTGAGATGACGGGCGGAGAAGGAGACCTCACCGGTGTCGACGAACTCCTCGAGGCGGTCGCCGACGATCCGGAACGTGGAGTGGCCGACGCCGACGATGTCGCTCGGGCCGAGCATCGTCGAGCCGCCCTTGGTGATCGGCTGGCCGTTGACGTACGTGCCGTTGTGCGAGCCCAGGTCGCGGATCTCCATGCGGCCGTTGGGCATCGAGTGGAACTCGGCGTGGTTGCGGGAGACCTGCAGGTCGGAGACGACCAGGTCGTTCTCCAAGGCACGGCCGATACGCATGATGCGGCCGATGGTGAACTGGTGGAACGTGGTCGGGCTGCGGTCGCCGTAGACCGGCGGCGCGCCCGCGCCCGAGTCGGGGCCCTGCTGCTGAGGGAAGCTCTGCGGCGGCTGGTGAGCCTGCTGCGGCTGGTGTCCTTGCTGCGGCGACTGCGGCCGCGGCTGCGAGGGCCGCTGTGGCTGCGGCCAGCCGGACTGCGGGGACTGTTGCGGGACCTGCTGGGGGGACTGTTGCGGAGCCGACTGCTGCGGTGTCTGCTGGGCCCAGCCGGGGCTCGCGCCCTGGACTCCCTGCGCCGCGTACGGCTCCTGCCGGGGCTGGGGCTGTGCGACCGGGGCCGCGGTGCCGGTGAGGCTCAGCAACGGGCCGTCGTTCGCGTTGCCGAGGTGGACGGCGGTGCCGGGACCGATCTCCGTCTGGTGGATCCGCTGCCCGTGCACGAACGTGCCGTTGGTGCTGCTGTGATCCTCGACGACCCAACCGCGCCCGCTCCAGCTGATCGTGGCGTGCCGCCAGGACACTCTGGCGTCGTCGAACACGATGTCGCCCTGCGGATCGCGCCCAAGGCTGTATGGCCTGGACGGATCGAGCGTCCAGGTGCGTCCGTTCGCTTCCAGTACGAGTTCCGGCACTCCAAGCCCCACTGAGTTTCCCCCCGAATCGCCCCTGTCACAGGGAGTGTAGGGATGTCGAACATCGTCAGGAACCATTTCAGGATCTGCCTCCTGACCGAAAGCCGAGCCCTGAGAAGACCACGTTCGCGTGCTTCGGCCGGTTCCGTTGACGGGGTTGAAACCGACCCGGAGAGTGGGTAATCCACGCGAGGGGGACAAGCGCGGTATCGGCCGCGCCGCGGATCGGGGGGTCTGCCATGAGTGCGTCCATGAGCGTCGAGACCGCGAAGCACGGCGGGAAGCTGCCGTGGGGGGACATCGTGCTGTCCGCGATCGCCTCCGTGAGCTGGGCGTTGATCGGGATGGCGGGAACGGCCGCACTCGGTCTGCACCTGCTGGAGGCTGATTCCGCCGCCTCCCTGGGGCCGATGACCGCGGCTGTGGTGGCTCTTGCGTCGGGTGGTTCCGTGACTCCTTCCGGTGACGTGTCCGCGTTCGGGTTGACGGGTGCGGAGGCGGCCACCGCCATCGAGATCACGCCACTGGGCGTCAGCCTGGTCGGCGCGGTGCTTTTGTCATGGTTCTTCCTACGGTCCCTGCGGGGTGCCGGAGCGGTGATCGCACCGTCCGAACTCCTCGCGCGCGCGGGCTCGGTCGTCGCACTGTTCGTGGCGATGCTGGGCGGGCTGGCCTGGGCGGGGCACGACGTCATCACGATCGACGGGGGCGCCCTGGGCCTCGACAAGCTGCCCGGCGCGGGCGGGGGCGGTCTCGACATCCCCGGGCTGGGCGATGTCGGCGACATCGGCGGGCTGCTTCCCGACCAGATCGGCAACCTCATCGACGCGAAGGCCGCGGTCGGCTTCACCGTGGACACCGTGCCGACGCTGCTGGGCGGGTTCGGCTGGGCGGCCGGAATCCTGCTGGTCGCGCTGCTCGCGTCCCGTCGTACGCCGCTGCCGCGCGGCTGGGAGGCCGTGCACCGGGTCGTACGTCCTGCGGTGTCCGCCCTCGTCACGGTGCTCCTGGTCGCGGTGGCCGCGGGGCTCTCGGCGGCGGTGTACGCGGCGATCGGCGACGACCACCCCAAGCGGATCGCGGGAGCGGCGCTGCTCGGGGCGCCGAACGGGGTGTGGCTGGGCATCCCCATCGGCCTGTTCGTGCCCTTCGACGGCAGGGCGACGGGCGTCCTGACGAACTTCCTGCCGGACCCGCTGGACCGGCTGCTCAACTCGGACTCCGAGCAGTCGGCGACGCTGGGGAGGCTGGCGGATCTGGATGGACGGGTGTGGCTGCTGGGGGTCGCGGCGGCGCTGATGATGCTGTTGGCGGGAGTGCTCACCGCTGCGCGAACGCCGGTGGGGGTTCGGGCGGGCGGGGCGGTTGCGGGCGGGAGCGCTGGGCGGGGGGTGGCTGGTGGTCCGGGTGGGGGGCCGGGGGGCATGGGCGGGGCGGAGGCTGGTCACAGGGTCGCCGGTGCCGGGCAGGGGTGGGACTCGGGTTCTGCGGGTGGGGCCGGGGCGGGTACTGGAGGGGTGCGGGATCCTGGGGCCCTTGGTTTCGCGGGGCGATGTGCGGTGCGGTTGGGGGTCGCGACGGCGTTGGCGTTGCCGTTGCTCGCCTGGCTGACGGAGGTGTCGGTGGACGCCTCGCTGTCGGTACTGGGGTTCGACGCGTTCGGCGCCGGGGTCGAGTTGCGGGGACAGCTCGGCATGGCGGTGCTGCTCGGGGCGCTGTGGGGCGCGGGGGCGGGGGCCGCGGGGGCGCTGCTGGCCCGGGCGACGGGAGCGGCGGGGTCGCGGGCGGCGGGGCTGGCACTGCGTGACTTGGTGGAGGCGGGGGCCGCAGCGGGAGCGGGTCCGAGTACAGGGGCGTCGGGGGGCCGGGAGGCCGGGCCGGCTGGTGGGCCGCGGTATGCGGGTGGGGGGTACGCGAGCGGGGCCGGGTCGTCCTCGGGTGGGTCCAGGGCGTATGACGGCGGACGGTCCGGGTCGTACGACGGCGCGTCGAACTCGTACGAAGGGGAGGAGGCGACGCCGTACGGGGGCGGGGCACGGTCGTACGACGTGGGCGGGGCCGGAGCGTATGGCGGGGGCGGGACCGGAGCGTATGACGGTGGGGCGATGCCCTACAGCGGTGGGTCGGGGCCGTATGGCGGCCGGGCGGAGCCGAACAGCGGTTCGGCGCAGCAGTACCGGGCCGAGCCGGACCCGAACAGCGGCCCGCCGGTGCCGAACAGCAATGAGACGCAGCAGCCGTACCGGGGTGAGGCGGGGGCTCACCGCGGTGAAGCGGGGCCCTATGTGCCCGGTACGCCCTATCGGCCTCCGAACCCGGTGACGAACCCGTACCTGCGGGTGCCGGAGGCGGTGCGTGGGCCGGAGGATGCTCGGCCCTGGGACGGGCGGGCGCCGGGGTCCGAGGACCGTCGGCGCGAACCGGACCCGGAGAACGGCGGGCAGGGGTCGCGCCGTGAGGATCGTCGGGGAGAACCCGGACCGGAGGGTTCGCGAGCATCGGGCGAGGGGTCAGGAGCGTCCGCTGGGTACGGGCAGGGCGAGAGGACGGAGGGGTCCGGGGGCAGCGGCCGGCCGCGGGATGCGGTGCGGCCTCCTGAGGAGAACTCCCGGCCGGCGGACGAAAGGCGGCGACCCGACGGTCCGCCACCGCCCGACAACGTCTACGGCGCCCCGACCGTGGCCCGGCCGATCGACCAGCCCTCCCGTTCACCGCAACGCTCCCCCGGGCAGCGGCCCGGCGGCCGACGGCCCTCCTCCGGGGACGAGGGCCGACAGTCACCACCGCCTCCGCCCCCTCCCCCACCACCCCCGCCACCCCCGCCACCCCCGGGAAAGCCGAAGGGACGGCGCTGACCCGAGGGGCCAAAGCGAAGTCGTGTCCGGTATGTAAGGATCACGCCATCCTTTCGACACCGAGTGTTCCTTGTCCGTCAGACGGACCGCAGGAGCAGAAGGCACTGGGTGCCGGATACGGTGGGAACACCATGAGCGCTTCACAGACCTCGCCCTCCGACGCCCCCACCCTTCTCGTCAAGATCTTCGGGAAGGACAGGCCGGGTATCACGGCCGGCCTGTTCGACACCCTCGCCGCCTACTCGGTCGACGTGGTCGACATCGAGCAGGTCGTCACCCGTGGCCGAATGGTGCTGTGCGCGCTCGTGACCGCGCCGCCCCGCGCGCTCGAGGGTGATCTGCGGGCGACCGTCCACAGCTGGGCGGAGTCGATCAAGATGCAGGCGGAGATCATCTCCGGTCTCGGCGACAACCGGCCGCGAGGGCTGGGACGTTCACTGGTCACCGTGCTCGGTCACCCCCTCACCGCGGAGGCGACCGCGGCGATCGCCGCCAAGATCGCCAAAGCCGGCGGCAACATCGACCGTATCTTCCGGCTGGCCAAGTACCCGGTCACGGCGGTCGAGTTCGCGGTGTCCGGCGTGGAGACCGAGCCGCTGCGCACCGCCCTGGTGACGGACGCCGGCAAGCTCGGTGTCGACGTGGCCGTGGTCGCCGCCGGTCTGCACCGCAGGGCCCAGCGGCTCGTGGTCATGGACGTGGACTCCACACTCATCCAGGACGAGGTGATCGAGCTCTTCGCCGCGCACGCCGGCTGCGAGGACGAGGTCGCCGAGGTGACGGCCGCCGCGATGCGGGGTGAGCTGGACTTCGAGCAGTCGTTGCACGCGCGCGTGGCGCTCCTGGAGGGGCTGGACGCCTCCGTCGTGGACAAGGTGCGCAGCGAGGTACGGCTGACGCCGGGCGCGCGCACCCTCATCCGTACGCTGAAGCGGCTCGGCTTCCAGGTCGGTGTCGTCTCCGGCGGGTTCACCCAGGTCACCGACGATCTGAAGGAACGTCTCGGGCTGGACTTCGCCCAGGCCAACACGCTGGAGATCGTCGACGGAAAGCTCACCGGCAAGGTCACCGGGGAGATCGTGGACCGGGCGGGCAAGGCGCGGCTGCTGCGCCGGTTCGCCGCCGAGGTGGGGGTGCCGCTGTCCCAGACGGTGGCGATCGGGGACGGTGCCAACGACCTGGACATGCTGAACGCGGCCGGACTCGGTGTCGCCTTCAACGCCAAGCCGGTGGTGCGGGAGGCCGCGCACACCGCGGTGAACGTGCCCTTCCTGGACACGGTGCTCTACCTGCTGGGCGTCACTCGCGAAGAGGTGGAGGCGGCGGACGCGCACGAGGAGGACTGACCGACGGAACGACAGGGCCCGGCACCCTCGGGGTGCCGGGCCCTGTCACGTCTCGTCTCGCGCGGTCGGGTCCGTCAGTCGGACGGCGCCCAGTAGTCGACAAGGGTGGCCACGCCCGGTTCCAGGGTCTTCCAGGGGCCGCTGAACGACAGGACGGCGAAGGCGGCGGCCGGGAAGCCGCGGCCGTTCATCCGTCGGCGGGCATCGTCCTCGGCGGCGCCGGCAAGGACGTCCGCGAGGCCCTGCACACCCGGGTTGTGGCCGACCAGGAGGGCGTTGTGCACGTCGTCCGGGGTTTCGTTGAGCACGGCGATCAGCTCGCCGGGAGAGGCCTCGTAGATCCGCTCCTCGTAGACGGTTTTCGGCCGGTGCGGAAACTCCTGCACGGCGAGCTTCCAGGTCTCACGGGTCCGGGTCGCGGTGGAGCAGAGGGCCAGGTCGAAGGGGATGCCCGAGTCGACCAGTCGCCGTCCGGCTTCAGCTGCATCCTTTCGGCCCCGGTCGGCGAGCGGCCGCTCGTGGTCGGTCACCTCGGGCCAGTCGGCTTTCGCATGCCGGAAAAGGACGATCCTGCGGGGTTCTGCGACGCTCATGGGATCCAGCTTCGCATGAAACAGGCCACGGGGCGCAGGGAGTTGACGGGCGGCTTCGTGCGTGCTCAGCGCGCTATCAGCTGCTGTACGCGCTCCAGGAACTGGGTGACGGCGGGGCTGTCGGAGGCCGCGTGCGCGTCGGAGGGGTTGAGGATGAGCGCCAGGAGCACGACGAAGGCGAGTGTCGGGAGGACCAGGGCCCACCAGGGCAGCCGGATGTCGACGCCGCCCCTGGACGCCGGGAGGGGCGGGGTGTGCGTAGGGGCCGACATGAGTGCCTCCGCTGTCTTCGAGTGGCCGGTGGGCGGTGACCCACGGATCGCGGTCACAACTCGAAGGTACGGAACCGGGGGCGCTCAACCCATCCGGTGATCCACCCAGTTGACCCTGACACTCGCCCCCTAGGGGACAGGGGGGTTATCCCCACCGCCGGGCCCGGGAGCGGATGGTCGGATCAGGGCGAGGCGATCGTCGCGATGATGGCGATGACCACGAAGATGGCGAGGAACGAGCCGAAGACCAGCAGCATCTTCTTCTGGCCGTTCTGGGGGTTCGGGTCGAGCACTGGCATGGGCCCAGTCTCGCACCCCGGTCTCTTACCAAGGCTGCCGGGGTGGGCCTCTACCAAGGCCGGGGTGGGCCTCAGCGGGCCGCCTCGTCCTCCACCGTGCGGTCACGGCCCGCGAGCACCCCGACCGCCATCTGCGGGACCATCAGGCCGGTCATGAGCGCGATAGGCAGGCCCCAGCCCCCGCTGTGCTGGTAGAGCACGCCGACCAGGAGCGGTCCGGGGATGGAGATCAGATAGCCGGTGCTCTGCGCGAAGGCGGACAACTGGGCGACGCCCGCGCCGGTCCTGGCCCGCATCCCGACCATGGTGAGGGCCAGCGGGAAGGCACAGTTGGAGATGCCGAGCAGCACGGCCCAGGCCCAGGCGCCGCCGGCGGGAGCGAAGTACAGGCCCGCGTATCCGGCGAGACCGCAGACGCCGAGTGCGATCACGATCGGCCCCTGGTGCGGCAGCCGGGTGGCCACGCGCGGGATGACGAAGGCCAGCGGGACGCCCATCGCCATCGTGACGGCCAGCAGCAGCCCGGCGGTGCCCGCGGGCACGCCCGCGTCCCGGAAGATCTGCGCCATCCAGCCCATGGTGATGTAGGCGGCGGTGGCCTGCAGCCCGAAGAAGACGGCGAGCGCCCAGGCGGTCCGGCTCCGGGTGATCCGCAGGACGGGCGGCTCCACGCGTGTGTGCACGTGCCGGACCGCCCCCGCGCCCTCCACGCGCGCGGACACATGCCGGGACACGTCCTTTCCGGCAGGCGCCGGTTCCCGGTCCCGTACGAGCGGAATCCACGGCAGTACGGCCGCCCCGGCCAGAGCCGCCCACACCGCGAGCCCCGACTGCCAGTTCCCGCCCAGCGCCTCGGTCACCGGCACCGTCACGGCGGCCGCCGCCGAGGTGCCGAGGGCGAGGGCCATCGAGTAGAGACCGGTCATGGAACCGACCCGGTCCGGGAACCAGCGCTTGACGATGACCGGCATCAGGACGTTGCTCACGGCGATCCCCATGAGCGCGAGGGCGCTGGCGGCCAGGAAGCCCAGCGCGGAGCCGGTGTACGGGCGTATGAGCAGCCCTGCCGTGATGGCGACCATGCCCGCGCACACGACAGCGCCGGCACCGAAGCGGCGGGCCAGACGGGGGGCCATGACGCCGAAGACGGCGAAGCACAGCGGAGGCACCGAGGTGAGGAGGCCCGCGAGGCTGCCGCTCATGCCGAGTCCGTCGCGCACCTCCGCGAGGAGGGCGCCGAAACTGGTGATGGCGGGGCGCAGGTTGAGGGCGGACAGCACGATGCCGACGACGACCAGGCGCACCGCCCACGCGCGCGTGGCGGGCATCGCGGCTCCCTCGTCCTGCGCGGTCGCGGAGCTGCGAGCGGTCGCGAAAGGGGGCGTGGTCGTGGACTTCACCGTCCGGGTTTCCTCACGTGCCATGACACCCATCATAGAATCATGGGATGATTGGTTGTCCATCCCCGGGGCGCCCTCTTCCGTCCCGCCCGTGCGAAGGTGTGCCATGCCCCTGAGCCATCCGCGCCGCTCGGCACTGTCCGAGCAGGTCATCGCCGCGCTGCGCAACCAGATCACCTCGGGCGAGTGGCCGGTCGGCTCCCGGATCCCGACGGAGCCCGAACTGGTCGAGCAGCTGGGGGTCGCCCGCAACACCGTCCGCGAGGCCGTCCGCGCGCTCGCGCACAACGGCCTGCTGGACATCCGCCAGGGCTCGGGGACATACGTCCTGGCGACGAGTGAACTGGCCGGCGTGATGCACCGCCGGTTCGCCGACGCGGAACCGCGGCACGTCGCCGAACTGCGTTCCACGCTGGAGTCGTCAGCGGCACGGCTGGCCGCCGAGCGGCGCACCGAGAAGGACCTCAAGCAGCTCGACGCGCTTCTGGTGCGGCGCGAGGAGGCCTGGGAGTCGGGCGACAAGGAGGCTTTCGTGACCGCGGACGCCACCTTCCACCTGGCCGTGGTGGCCGCCTCCCACAACGACGTGATGACCGAGATGTACGCGGACCTCGGCGAGGTGCTGCGGGACTGGCTGCGAGAGGACGTCGGCGAGGAACTGACCCCGGAGACGTACATGGACCATGCCGGGCTTGTCGACGCGATCCGCGCGGGCGACGCGACGGCCGCCGCCGAGGAGGCGGCCGGCTATCCGTTCCTGTGCCGTCCGGGCCGGTTCAGCGCGCCAGCTTCCGGTGGCTGACCCACACCGAGCGGATCTCCTTCCAGCACCGGCCGGTCAGCCGTACGGTCTGCGCGGGTCCGGCCTCGACCTCGGCGCCGTCGCTGTCGAGGTCCCACCAGCGGTCGCACTCGATGTGCAGGCTGACGGCGTCGGTGCGCGGATAGGGGTTGTGGCAGTAGGCGGTCACACGGGAGCCGGTGACCTTGCTGCGGCACGAGGCGCCGAACAGCTCCGGTTCGGCGGCTCCACGCGCCTCCACGCGTGCGTGCGGCATCACGTCGTACGGCATCGCGTCATACGGCAGGGACAGCACGAGGCAGACGGCTGCGGTCGCTGAGGCCAGGCTGCTGAAGGGCAGGCGCACAAGGGGACCTCCTCGGCCGGGCTGGGGAGGGGAGCGCGGGTGAACGCGTAATCCAGAGTGCCCAGTTGTGGCCGGTCGGCGCCCGGCCTGGTGGGCCGAACGGGTGAGGGCCCGCACCCGTGACGGGTACGGGCCCTCAGCGGCAGCGTCACGCGCCGATGGCGTGCAGCCCGCCGTCGACGTGGATGATCTCGCCCGTGGTCTTCGGGAACCAGTCGCTCAGCAGGGCGACGATGCCCTTGCCGGCCGGCTCCGGGTCCTTGAGGTCCCACTCCAGCGGGGAGCGGTTGTCCCATACCGCGGCCAGGTCGCTGAAGCCCGGGATGGACTTGGCGGCCATCGAGGCGAGCGGACCCGCCGAGATGAGGTTGCAGCGGATGTTCTGCTTGCCCAGGTCACGGGCCACGTAACGGCTGGTGGCCTCCAGGGCGGCCTTGGCCGGACCCATCCAGTCGTACTGCGGCCAGGCGTACTGCGCGTCGAAGGTGAGGCCGACGACCGAGCCGCCGTTCTGCATCAGCGGCAGGCAGGCCATGGTGAGCGACTTCAGGGAGTACGCCGAGACGTGCATGGCGGTGGCCACGGACTCGAACGGCGTGTTCAGGAAGTTGCCGCCGAGCGCGTCCTGCGGCGCGAAGCCGATGGAGTGCACGACGCCGTCGAGGCCGCCGAGCTCCTCGCCGACGATGTCGGCCAGGCGCCCGAGGTGCTCGTCGTTGGTCACGTCGAGCTCGATGACCTTGGTCGGCTTGGGGAGCTTCCTGGCGATGCGCTCGGTCAGCGTGGGCCGCGGGAACGCGGTCAGGATGATCTCGGCACCCTGCTCCTGGGCCAGCTTCGCGGCGTGGAAGGCGATGGAGGACTCCATCAGCACACCGGTGATCAGGACGCGCTTGCCCTCGAGAATTCCGCTCATGGTGATCAGTGACCCATTCCCAGTCCGCCGTCAACGGGGATGACGGCTCCAGTGATGTACGAGGCGTCGTCCGAGGCGAGGAACCGCACCGTCGCGGCGATCTCCTCCGGCTGCGCGTACCGGCCGAGCGGCACCTGCTTGACGATGGCTTCACGCTGCTCGTCGGTGAGGGCCTTGGTCATGTCGGTGTCGACGAAGCCGGGCGCGACGACGTTGAAGGTGAGGTTGCGCGAGCCGAGCTCACGGGCGAGGGACCGCGCGAAGCCGACCAGGGCGGCCTTGGAGGCCGCGTAGTTCGCCTGGCCGGGGCCACCGTAGAGGCCGACGACGGAGGAGATCAGGACGACGCGGCCCTTCTTGGCGCGCAGCATGCCGCGGTTGGCGCGCTTGACCACACGGAAGGTGCCGGTGAGGTTGGTGTCGATGACCGAGGTGAAGTCCTCCTCGGACATGCGCATCAGGAGCTGGTCCTTGGTGATGCCGGCGTTGGCGATCAGGACCTCGACCGGACCGTGCTCGGCCTCGATCTCCTTGTAGGCCTGCTCCACCTGCTCGGAGTCGGTGATGTCGCACTTGACGGCCAGGAAGCCCGCCGGCGGCTCACCCGAGCGGTACGTGATGGCGACCTTGTCGCCGGCGTCGGCGAATGCGCGGGCGATGGCGAGGCCGATGCCTCGGTTGCCTCCGGTGACGAGAACCGAGCGGCTCAACGGATCACCCTTTCCATAGGGGTCTGACACACCCGCCCGAACACCCTGGACGGCAGGCGGCTTCTCCGAAAACCTATCGGGCCGCTCCCCGCCGAGGACATCCGGGCACCGACAGTGGCTCACGGCACTCGCTGTCGGGTCCCTACAGAAAGTTGCCGACGGCGGTCGGAAACGTGTGGTCCGCGCACCGTCCACCGCGACATGATCGGAGCAGCCGTCGCCCACCCTCATGCCGACAGGAAGAGACCCAGGTGCCTCATACCATCGACGAAGCCTTCACTGCGCTTCCCCTACGTGCCCTCGCCGACGCGGCGCTGGCACGCGCGCGTGCGCTCGGCGCGGCGCACGCGGACTTCCGGTTCGAGCGGGTGCGCAGTGCGTCCTGGCGGCTGCGGGACGCCAAGCCGTCCGGGTCCTCGGACACCACCGACCTCGGGTACGCGGTGCGGGTCGTGCACGGCGGGACCTGGGGCTTCGCGTCCGGCGTGGATCTGACACTGGATGCCGCCGCCAAGGTCGCCTCGCAGGCCGTGGCCATGGCGAAGCTCTCCGCCCAGGTGATCCGCGCGGCCGGGTCCGACGAGCGGGTGGAGCTCGCCGACGAGCCCGTGCACGCCGACCGGACGTGGATCTCGTCGTACGAGATCGATCCCTTCTCCGTGCCCGACGAGGAGAAGGCGGCGCTGCTCGCGGACTGGAGCGCGCGGCTGCTGGCGGCGGACGGGGTCAACCATGTCGACGCCTCGCTGCTCACCGTGCACGAGAACAAGTTCTACGCCGACACCGCGGGCACGGTGACCACGCAGCAGCGGGTCCGGCTGCACCCGCAGCTGACGGCCGTGTCGGTCGACGAATCGAGCGGCGAGTTCGACTCCATGCGGACCATCGCACCGCCCGTCGGCCGCGGCTGGGAGTACCTCACGGGCACCGGCTGGGACTGGGAGAGCGAGCTCGAACAGATTCCGGAACTGCTCGCCGAGAAGATGCGTGCGCCGAGCGTCGAGTCGGGCCTGTACGACCTCGTCGTCGACCCGTCCAACCTGTGGCTGACCATCCACGAGTCGATCGGCCACGCCACCGAGCTGGATCGCGCTCTCGGCTACGAGGCCGCCTACGCCGGCACCTCCTTCGCCACCTTCGACCAGCTCGGCAAGCTCAGGTACGGCTCCGAGCTGATGAACGTCACCGGTGACCGCACCGCCGAGCACGGCCTCGCCACCATCGGCTACGACGACGAGGGCGTCGCGGGCCAGTCCTGGGACCTGGTGAAGGACGGCACGCTCGTCGGGTACCAGCTGGACCGGCGGATCGCGAAGCTGACCGGGTTCGAGCGGTCCAACGGGTGCGCCTACGCCGACTCCCCCGAGCATGTGCCCGTGCAGCGCATGGCCAACGTGTCGTTGCAGCCGGATCCGGCCGGGATGTCGACGGAGGACCTCATCGGGAGCGTGGACCGCGGGATCTACGTCGTCGGCGACCGGTCCTGGTCGATCGACATGCAGCGCTACAACTTCCAGTTCACCGGCCAGCGGTTCTTCAGGATCGAGAACGGGCGGATCACCGGCCAGCTGCGGGACGTCGCCTACCAGGCGACCACGACCGACTTCTGGGGCTCGATGGCTGCGGTGGGCGGCCCGGGGACCTACGTCCTCGGCGGCGCGTTCAACTGCGGCAAGGCGCAGCCGGGACAGGTCGCGGCCGTGTCGCACGGCTGCCCGTCGGCCCTCTTCAAGGGCGTCAACATTCTGAACACCACGCAGGAGGCCGGTCGATGAGCCCGCGTACCAACAAGCCGCACGAGATCGTCGAGCAGGCGCTCGCGCTGTCGCGGGCGGACGGCTGTGTCGTGATCGCCGACGAGCAGTCGACCGCCAACCTGCGCTGGGCGGGCAACGCGCTCACCACGAACGGCGTCACGCGCGGGCGCACGCTCACGGTCGTCGCGACCGTCGACGGCAAGGAGGGCACCGCCTCCGGGGTCGTCTCGCGGTCGGCCGTGACCGCCGACGAGCTGGAGCCGCTGGTGCGGGCCGCCGAGGCCGCCGCCCGCGGTGCCGCGCCCGCCGAGGACGCCCAGCCGCTGGTCTCGGGCGTACCGGAGTCCCCCGACTTCACCGACGCGCCCGTCGAGACGTCCTCGGCCGTCTTCGCCGACTTCGCGCCGGCACTCGGTGAGTCCTTCGCACGCGCGCGTGCGGGCGGCCGCGAGCTGTACGGCTTCGCCAACCACGAGCTCGTGTCGACGTACGTGGGCACGTCCACGGGGCTGCGGCTGCGCCACGACCAGCCCAACGGCACGCTGGAACTCAACGCCAAGTCGCCCGACCGGACCCGCTCGGCCTGGGCCGGGCGCTCCACGCGGGACTTCAAGGACGTCGACCCGGCGGCGCTGGACGCCGAACTCGCCGTACGCCTCGGATGGGCCGAGCGTCGTGTCCCGTTGCCCGCAGGGCGGTACGAGACGCTGCTGCCGCCGACCGCGGTCGCGGACCTGCTGATCTACCAGCTGTGGTCGGCGTCGGGGCGGGACGCGGCCGAGGGGCGGACGGTGTTCTCCAAGCCCGGCGGCGGCACCCGGGTCGGCGAGAGGCTGACCGAGCTGCCGCTGACCCTGCGCAGCGACCCCAACGAGCCCGGTCTGGAGTCCGCTCCCTTCGTGGTCGCGCACTCCTCCGGGGGCGACCAGTCGGTGTTCGACAACGGTCTGCCGGTCGCGGCCACCGACTGGGTCCGCGAGGGCGAGCTGGCGCACCTGATGACCACCCGCCACAGCGCGGGGCTGACCGGGCTGCCCGTGGCCCCGGCGGCCGGGAACCTCGTTCTCGACGGGGGCTCGGACCTCTCCCTGGAGGACATGGTCGCGAACACCACGCGCGGGCTGCTGCTGACCTGCCTCTGGTACATCCGCGAGGTCGACCCGGCCACGCTGCTGCTCACCGGGCTGACCCGGGACGGCGTGTACCTCGTCGAGAACGGCGAGGTGACCGGCGAGGTCAACAACTTCCGGTTCAACGAGTCGCCGGTCGGCCTGCTGGGGCGGGCGACGGAGGCGGGGCGGACGGAGAAGACGCTGCCGAGGGAGTGGAGCGACTACTTCACCAGGGCCGCGATGCCGGCGCTGCGGGTACCGGATTTCAATATGAGTTCTGTCAGTCAGGGCGTATAACCTCGTAACCGGCAGTCACTCGACTGCCCGAGGATCTTTCGAGGAGATGCGAGAACCGTGACGGACATCGTCGACGAGCTCAAGTGGCGAGGCCTGTGGGCCCTGTCCACTGACGAGGACGCATTGCGCAAGGCGCTCGCGGACGGTCCCGTCACGTTCTATTGCGGTTTCGACCCCACGGCGGCCAGCCTGCACGTCGGTCACCTGGTGCAGGTCCTCACCATGCGCCGGCTCCAGCAGGCCGGTCTGCGCCCGCTGGCCCTGGTGGGCGGGGCGACCGGCCAGATCGGCGACCCGCGCCCCACGGCGGAGCGCACGCTGAACGACCCGGAGACCATCGCTGCCTGGGTGAACCGGCTGCGCGCGCAGATCGAGCCGTTCCTGTCCTTCGAGGGCGAGAACGCCGCGACGATGGTGAACAACCTGGACTGGACGGCCGGGATGTCGGCCATCGAGTTCCTGCGGGACATCGGCAAGCACTTCCGCGTCAACAAGATGCTCACCAAGGACTCGGTCGCGCGTCGGCTGGAGTCCCAGGAGGGCATCAGCTACACGGAGTTCAGTTACCAGCTCCTCCAGGGCATGGACTTCCTGGAGCTGTACCGGCGGTACGGCTGCACGCTCCAGCAGGGCGGCAGCGACCAGTGGGGCAACCTCACCGCGGGTCTCGACCTGATCCACAAGCTGGAGCCCGGGGCCGAGGCGCACTGTCTGGCGACGCCGCTGATGGTCAAGGCGGACGGTACGAAGTTCGGCAAGAGCGAGAGCGGTGCCATCTGGCTCGACGCCGAGATGACGACGCCGTACGCGTTCTACCAGTTCTGGCTGAACGTGGACGACCGGGACATCTCGACGTACATGCGCATCCTGTCCTTCAGGTCCCGTGAGGAGCTGGAGGAGCTGGAGCGGCAGACCGAGGAGCGTCCGCAGGCCCGCGCCGCTCAGCGCGCGCTGGCCGAGGAGCTGACGACGCTGGTGCACGGCGCCGACCAGACGGCTGCCGTGATCGCCGCTTCGAAGGCGCTGTTCGGACAGGGCGAGCTGGCGGAGCTGGACGAGAAGACGCTGACCGCGGCGCTCTCGGAGGTACCGCACATCCAGGTCACCGAGCTCGGTGCCGTCGTGGACCTGTTCGCCGAGGTCGGTCTGGTGGCCAGCAAGTCGGCGGCCCGGCGGACGGTGAAGGAGGGCGGGGCCTACGTGAACAACGTCAAGGTCACCGCGGAGGACGCCGTCCCCGTCCAGGACGACCTGCTGCACGGGCGCTGGCTGGTGCTGCGCCGCGGCAAGAAGAACCTGGCGGCGGTCGAGGTCACCTCCGCGTAGTTCCTGGTACGACGAAGGGGGCGCCGCTCCGGGTGGAGGGCGCCCCCTTCGTCGTACCGGCTCTCAGGTCCGCTGTTTGCGCTTGCCCAGCGTCGCCATGTAGAGCATGTCGCCGACGCCGACGATGATGACCGCGGCGATCAGCTGGAACGCGTGGCGGCTCCAGTCGATGCCGGAGGTCTCGTCGACGCCCGCCCAACGCGCGATCGCGTTGCCGGCGATGGCTCCCAGCATGCCGAAGATGGTGGTCAGCCAGAGGGGACTGTGCTGTTTCCCGGGGATGATCGCCTTCGCGATCAGGCCCAGCACGAATCCCACGATGATCGCCCACAACCAGCCCATGGCTGCCTCCTCGTACGGCTCGACGTGAGCATTACGGCCAGTGTCGGCCCGTTCGCGGTACGGCGCATGTCGGGTACCGCCGTACGTGCCGCGGGTGAGGTCGTCCGCCCAGGCGGGAGGTGCCCCGGTCTCCCAGGCGGCGCAGGCGCGGCGTAACGTGGAAGCTGTCCGGGCCCGGTATCTCCTGCGGGTACGGAGCGGATGCGGGGCGGGGAGAGTCCGATGCGGGCGGATGGTGGAATGTGAATCGGAAGCAGCACGGCGGCGGCAGCGCCCAGGTGTTCCGGATCACCGGAGCCCGGACGAGTCTCCAGGACGATGTGCGCGGACGTCAGCGCCGGTACGTCATCTCGATGACGGTCCGTACGATTTCCGTGGTGCTCGCGGCCACGCTCTGGAACGTGGAACGGCATGTCGCGATCGTCGCGCTGGTGCTCGGGGCGGTTCTGCCCTATATCTCCGTCGTCATCGCCAACGCGGGGCGGGAGAACGCGCCCTCTCTGCCGTCGACGTTCGTGACCGTCCCGATCCGGCCGATGATCACTCCGCCGCGGGCGGAGGGCGACTTCGCGGAACCCGCTACGGAAGGCGGCGCGGGCGGGTCGGCGTCGGCGGCGGGGGGCGAACCGCACGAGCGGACGTGAGTGGTTTTCCCCGTACCAAGCTCAAGAAAAGCTCAGATCAATCATGTTGTTCCAGTGCCGGGCCAAGGGTTACCCGTGACATACTTCGTACGCGCTCCGCATCCCCCGTCGGAGCGACAGACCGACGCCGGGCAGCTCCCCCCGTGGCTGCTCGGCGTCGCCTTTTTCCCCGCTTGTGAGACGAATCCGTGAGTGACGAGATCCCGATCTGTTCCGCCAAGGGCTGTCGTGCCGACGCGGTCTGGGTGCTCGCGTGGAACAACCCGAAGATTCACACGCCGGAGCGGCGCAAGACGTGGCTCGCCTGCGAGGAGCACCGGGAGCATCTCTCGCAGTTCCTCGGGGTGCGGGGGTTCCTCAAGGACGTCGTGAAGTTCGGGGAGTGGCAGGCCCCCGAAGGGGCCTAGCCTCGAAGGGGCCCGGCCTCGGCTAGCCGCCGATCGCCGACATGGGGCGGTCCGGCTGGACGAACGTCGGGTCGTCCAGGCCCGCTCCCGCCTTCTTGCCCCACATCGCCTCGCGCCAGATGCGGGCGATCTCCTCGTCGCCGGCGTCGGAGCGCAGCGCCGCGCGGAGGTCTGTCTCCTCGCGGGCGAACAGGCAGGTGCGTATCTGTCCGTCGGCCGTGAGGCGGGTGCGGTCGCAGGCCGCGCAGAACGGGCGGGTGACCGAGGCGATGACGCCCACGCGGTGCGGGCCGCCGTCGACCAGCCAGCGCTCCGCGGGCGCCGAGCCGCGCGCCTGCGAGCCCTCTTCCGTGAGGTCGAAGCGGGTGCGCAGGGAGGCCAGGATGTCCCCTGCGGTGATCATGCCGTCCCGCTTCCAGCCGTGCTGGGCGTCCAGGGGCATCTGCTCGATGAAGCGCAGTTCGTAGTCGTGCTCCACGGCCCATGCCAGGAGGTCCGGGGCCTCGTCCTCGTTGAGCCCCGGCATCAGGACCGAGTTCACCTTGACGGGGGTCAGGCCCGCATCACGGGCCGCGTCGAGGCCTTCCAGGACGTCCTGGTGGCGGTCGCGGCGGGTGAGGGTCTTGAAGACGTCCGGGCGGAGGGTGTCGAGGGAGACGTTGACCCGGTCCAGGCCCGCGGCCTTCAGGGCGGTCGCGGTGCGCTTGAGGCCGATGCCGTTCGTCGTCAGGGACATCTGGGGGCGCGGGTCCAGGGCCGCGACCCGCTCGACGATGCCGACCAGACCCGGGCGCAGCAGGGGCTCACCGCCGGTGAAGCGGACCTCCTCGATACCGAGGGAGGTGACGGCGATGTCGATCAGGCGGACGATCTCGTCGTCGGTGAGCAGATCGGGCTTGGCCAGCCACTGCAGGCCCTCTTCGGGCATGCAGTAGGTGCACCGCAGATTGCACCGGTCGGTCAGTGAGACGCGCAGGTCGGTGGCCGTCCGGCCAAAGGTGTCGATGAGCACGTGGGCCCCCTCCCTCGTCGCGGATCAGTGCGGGATCCATCGTTTTCCGTCACTCACGAGCCTACGTGACGCCACTGACACCGACAGGGTCCGATCCCACGACGTACGAGACGGCCGCGTCGTAGAGACCTACGACGCGGCCGCTCAGGGGGCGTGTCAGTGGGCGCCGGTGCCGGTCAGGGACCGGACCTCCAGCTCCGCGTACTTGCCCTTGTCGGGCTCCTCCTTGGACAGGTAGGTGCCGATGATGCCGAGCAGGAAGCCGACCGGGATCGAGATGATCCCCGGGTTCTCCAGCGGGAACCAGTGGAAGTCGACGTCCGGGAACATCGAGCTGGGCTTGCCGGAGACGACCGGCGAGAACAGCACCAGGCCGACCGCCGTGACGAGGCCGCCGTAGATCGACCACAGGGCTCCGGAGGTGGTGAACCGCTTCCAGAAGAGGCTGTAGATGATCGTCGGCAGGTTCGCGGACGCGGCGACCGCGAAGGCGAGGGCGACGAGGCCGGCGACGTTCAGGTCGCGGGCCAGGGCGCCCAGCAGGATGGAGACCGCGCCGATACCGACGGTCGCCCAGCGGGCCGCGCTCATCTCCTGCTTCTCGGTGGCCTGCCCCCGCTTGATGACGTTCGCGTAGATGTCGTGCGCGAACGACGACGAGGAGGCCAGGGTGAGACCGGCGACGACCGCGAGGATGGTCGCGAAGGCGACCGCCGAGATGGTGGCCAGCAGGATCGCGCCCCAGTTGGAGTCGACGCCGCCCAGATGCAGGGCAAGGAGTGGCGCCGCCGTGTTGCCCGCCTTGTTGGAGGCGATGATCTCGTCCGGCTTGATGAGGGCGGCGGCGCCGAAGCCGAGGGCGAGGGTCATCAGGTAGAAGGCGCCGATGAGGCCGATGGCCCAGATGACCGACTTACGGGCGGCCTTGGCTGTGGGCACCGTGTAGAAGCGGATCAGGATGTGCGGCAGTCCTGCGGTGCCGAGGACCAGGGCGATGCCGAGCGAGATGAAGTCCAGCTTGGTGGTGCCCGTGGCGCCGTACTTCAGGCCCGGCTCCAGGAAGGCCGCGCCCTTGCCGCTGTTGTCGGCGGCGGAGCCCAGCAGGTCGGAGACGTTGAAGTCGAACTTCAGCAGCACCAGGAAGGTCAGCAGGAGGGCGCCCGCGATCAGCAGGACGGCCTTGACCATCTGGACCCAGGTGGTGCCCTTCATGCCGCCGATGGTGACGTAAACAATCATGAGGACGCCGACGAGGGCGACGACGCCGATCTTGCCGGCGTCGCTGGTGATGCCGAGGAGCAGGGAGACCAGGACGCCCGCGCCCGCCATCTGGGCCAGCAGGTAGAAGATCGAGACCACGATGGTGGAGGTGCCGGCCGCCGTACGGACCGGGCGCTGGCGCATCCGGTAGGCGAGGACGTCGCCCATCGTGTAGCGGCCGGAGTTGCGCAGCGGTTCGGCGACCAGGAGCAGGGCGACGAGCCAGGCGACCAGGAAGCCGACGGAGTACAGGAAGCCGTCGTAGCCGAAGAGGGCGATGGCGCCCGCGATGCCGAGGAAGGAAGCGGCGGACATGTAGTCGCCGGAGACGGCGAGGCCGTTCTGGAAGCCGGTGAACTGGCGTCCGCCCGCGTAGAAGTCGGCCGCGTCCTTGGTCTGGCGGCCGGCCCAGACGGTGATGACGAGGGTCGCGAGGACGAACACCGCGAACAGGCTGATGATCAGCGGCCGGTGCTCGCTGGCCTCTCCGGCCGCCAGGGTGATCGCGGGGCTCATGCGCCGCCCTCCATCCGGGACTTGATCGCGTCGGCCTTGGGGTCGAACTTGGCGGCGGCGACGCGTGAGTACCACCAGGCGATGAGGAAGGTGGTGAGGAACTGTGCGAGGCCCAGGACCAGGGCCACGTTGATGTTGCCGACGACCTTGGTGCCCATGAAGTCGCCCGCGTAGTTGGACAGCAGGACGTACAGCAGGTACCAGGCGATGAAGCCGACGGTCAGCGGAAAGGCGAAGGAGCGGTAGGAGCGGCGCAGTTCACCGAACTCCGCGCTCTCCTGAACCTCGGTGAACTCCGCGGTGGTGGGGAGTTTGTGCTGCTCTTTCGAGGGTGGCGGTGCGTCGGTGGACACGGACTCTCCTCGCGTTGCGGGTGCGGTGGTGACGGGGATCGGGGCGAGTGTCCTCGCGTTCCCTGTTCAAGGTCACGGCGCCGCGCTGGGCCCGGTTCAACTCGCTTTGCTTCTTTCCTGACTCTCCTTGGGGAAGTCATTGCTGGCCAGCGACTTCGGGAGATAGCTTCAGCCTGAACCGCCCGTCATGTACCTGCCCGAACGCCACCTGTGTCTCGGGCCGGTTTCGTTTCCGGATGATGTGGAGACCCCATGTCCCAGCCGCGTTCCAGACGTCCGAGACGTTCAGGAACCCGCCTCGCGCTCGCCGTGCCCGTCGTGCTGTCCCTCACGGCCTCGCTCGGCTTCCTGCCCTCGGCGGCCTCTGCCGCCCCCGCGAGGGAGACCACGGCGCAGGCCTCGGACGCGACGAACCTGTCGTACGTCGTCAACACCAAGGTGGACCACCGCACGGTCGCGTCGGTGAAGCGGGCGATCCCGGCGGCCGGCGGCACCGTGGTGATCGCGTACGAGAAGATCGGCGTGATCGTCGCGCGTTCCTCCGCCCCGGACTTCGCCCAGGAGATCCGCAAGGTGCGCGGGGTGCAGTCGGCCGGTGCCACCCGCACCTCGCCGCTGACCCCTGAGAGCACGACGGACGAGGGCGCGGTCCAGGTCCTGTCGGACGCGCAGGCCGCGAAGGTCGCGAAGGCCTCGGCCGCCACGCCGGACAGCGAGCCTCTCGAGGCCGACCAGTGGGACCTGCGCGCGATAGGCGCCGACAAGGCGGCCAGGATCGACCCGGGCAGCCGCAAGGTGACCGTCGCCGTGATCGACACCGGCGTCGACGACACCCACCCGGACATCGCTCCGAACTTCTCGGCCTCCCAGTCGGCCAACTGCGACGGCGGGGTCCCGGACACCACCGAGGGTGCCTGGCGGCCGTACACCGCGGACGACTACCACGGCACGCACGTGGCCGGTGAGATCGCAGCGGCCCGCAACGGCATCGGTGTGGCCGGGGTCGCCCCCGGCGTGAAGGTGTCGGCCATCAACGTGACCGACCGCGGCAACGGCCTCTTCTACCCCGAGAGCGTCGTGTGCGCGTTCGTGTTCGCCGCCGACCACGGCGTCGAGATCACCAACAACAGCTACTACGTTGATCCGTGGCTGTACAACTGCATGGACGATCCAGATCAGCGGGCCATCGTCGATGCGGTCAACAGGGCGCAGCTGTACGCCCAGAAGAAGGGCACGCTCAGCCTGGCTGCGGCCGGAAACTCCAACCACGACCTCGACTCCGGCGCACTCGTCGACGCGTCGAGCCCCGACGACTCGACTCCGGTGGAGCGGCCCGTCGACCCGCACGAGTGCTTCGACGTGCCGACGCAGTTGCCGGGTGTCGTCACGGTCAGCGCGACGGGCGTCAAGAACCTCAAGTCCTACTACTCCTCGTACGGCAAGGGCGTCGTCGACATCGCGGCGCCCGGTGGCGACCGGCTCTACCAGATACCGGACACGCCGTCGCAGAACGGCCGCATCCTGTCCACCCTGCCGAACGGCGGGTACGGCTTCCTTCAGGGCACCTCGATGGCCTCGCCGCACGCCGCGGGCGTCGCCGCACTGCTGAAGTCGACTCACCCGAAGGCGAGCCCGGCCCAGCTGCAGGCGCTGCTCAAGGCGCAGGCGAACGCCACGAGCTGCCCGGCGTCGTACGACCAGAACGGTGACGGGACACAGGACGCGGTGTGCGAGGGCGGCACCCGGGTCAACGGTTTCTACGGCTTCGGCATCGTCAACGCGCTGCGCGCGGTCAAGTGACACGCCGGTCGGAAACCACGGCACCACCCGCACGGACCGCTTGTACCGAGAACGAACTGGAGACACTTTCATCATGACAGGGCCCCACCCGCGCTTTCGGCGCGCGATCGCGATCCCGCTGGGCATGACCATGGCGGGCGCCATGGCCTTCCTGCCGGGCGCCACGGCGTCCGCGGCCGACCTTCCCGGCACCGTGGCCGGTGTCACCGGCGCCGTCAACGACATCCTCGGCTCCGCCGACGCGGACGGGACGGCGCTCAGCTATGTCGTCAACGTCCGTGCCGGGCATGCTCCTTCGGCTCAGGTGAAGAAGGCCATCGCCCAGGCCGGCGGCACCATCGTGACGTCGTACGACCGGATCGGCGTGATCGTCGTCCACTCGTCGAACCCCGACTTCGCCAAGACGATCCGCAAGGTCCGCGGCGTCGAGTCCGCGGGCAACACGCGCAATGCGCCGCTGCCCGCGCAGTCGACGGACGACCTGGGGACGCCGAAGACGCTCAGCGCGACGGAGATCTCCGCGGCGAAGACCGCTGCGGCGGCCGGTCAGGACCCGCTGGAGTCCCTGCAGTGGGACCTGCCTGCCATCAAGGCGGACAAGGCGCACGAGAAGACGCTCGGCAGCAGCAAGGTCACCGTCGCCGTGATCGACACCGGTGTGGACGACACCCACCCGGACCTCGCGCCCAACTTCGACCGGGCCGCCTCGGTGAACTGCGTGACGGGCAAGCCGGACACCACCGACGGGGCATGGCGGCCGAGCGCCGGGGAGAGCCCGCACGGCACCCACGTGGCCGGTGAGATCGCGGCCGCCAAGAACGGCGTCGGCATGACGGGCGTGGCGCCCGGCGTGAAGGTGGCGGGCATCAAGGTCGCGACCACCGCCGGCTACTTCTACACGGAGGCCGTGGTCTGCGGCTTCATGTGGGCGGCCACCCATGGTGTCGACGTCACCAACAACAGCTATTACACGGACCCCTGGTACTTCAACTGCACCGACGACCCGGACCAGAAGGCGCTCGTGGACGCCATCACCCGGGCCTCGCGGTACGCGGAGAAGGAGGGCGTGGTCAACGTGGCCGCGGCCGGCAACGAGAACTACGACCTCGCGGCCGACGAGATCACCGACCCGGTCTCGCCGAACGACGGCACTCCCTCGGACCGGGTGATCGACCCGTCGAAGTGCTTCGACATACCGACCCAGCTGCCGGGTGTCGTGACGGTCGCGGCGACCGGCGCGAAGGGCATCAAGTCGTCCTTCTCCAACTACGGCCTGGGCGTCATCGACGTCGCCGCGCCCGGCGGTGACTCGACGGCCTACCAGACGCCCCAGCCGCCCGCGACCAGCGGTCTGATCCTGGGCACCCTGCCCGGCGGCAAGTGGGGTTACATGGCCGGTACGTCGATGGCCTCGCCGCATGTCGCGGCCGTGGCCGCCCTGATCAAGTCGACGCACCCGTACGCCCCGCCGGCCCTGGTGAAGGCGCTGCTGTACGCGGAGGCGGACGCCACGCCGTGCACGGACCCGTACGACATCAACGGCGACGGCAAGGTCGACGCGGTGTGCGAGGGGTCGAAGAACCGCAACGGTTTCTACGGCTGGGGCACGGTGGACGCGCTGGATGCGGTGACGAAGTAGCCGTACGGGTCGATCAAGACCCGTCCATATATTGATTCAGTCAATACTGTGATCAATACTGCATAGTACAGTCATGACTGACATCAAGTTCGTGAAGCGGGAGGGCGCCCTTGAGGGGCGCCTTCCCGTGCGAAAGCTCGCGCGAGCCTGTGTGGCCCAGTGCGCGCTGGCCGCCGCCGAGTTGGGGGCGCTGCGGGCCGGGCTCGCCGAGGTGCCGACGGTCCGGGTGGACGACGGGGCGGTCGCCACCGCTTTCCTGAGCGAGCGCCATCTGTTGATCAATGGTCGCGCGCCGGTCACCTTCGCACCGCTCTCACGGTTCTGGCGGACGACGGACGGATGGGTGCGCACGCACGCCAACTATCCGCACCACCGCACGCGGCTCCTGGACGTGCTCGGGGTACCGGACGACGTGGCGGCCGTCGAGGCGGCGCTCGCCGAGCGGTCCGCCCTGGACGTCGAGGAAGCCGTGTACGCGGCCGGGGGCCTCGCCGTGGCGCTGCGTTCTCCCGAGGAGTGGGCCGCGCACGCGCAGGCGACCGAGGTGGCGAAACGGCCCCTGGTCGAGCACGGACGGCTGGACGCGGCACACGTGCGTGCACTGCCCCGGGTCGACCAGGTCGGCGCCTCTCCCCTGGCGCCCGCCGCCGGACTGCGGGTACTGGATCTGACGCGGGTCCTCGCGGGCCCGGTCGCCACCCGCACACTCGCACTGCTCGGCGCGGACGTCCTGCGTCTGGACGCGCCCCAGCTCCCCGAACTGCCCGACCAGCATGCCGACACGGGCTTCGGGAAGCGCTCGACGACGCTCGACCTGGCCGCGGACCGCCAGACCTTCGAGGAACTCCTCGCGGCGGCGGACGTGGTCGTCACCGGGTACCGGCCGGGCGCCCTGGACCGGTTCGGCCTGTCGCCCGAGGCACTGGCGGAGCGGCGGCCCGGGGTGGTCGTAGGGCAGTTGTCGGCCTGGGGCGGGTACGGGCCGTGGCGTGGGCGGCGGGGCTTCGACAGCCTGGTGCAGGTGGCCACCGGGATCGCCGCGCTGGAGGGTTCGCCGGAGCGGCCGGGCGCGCTGCCCGCGCAGGCCCTGGACCACGGGACGGGCTATCTGCTGGCGGCGGCCGTACTGCGGGCGTTGGCCGAGCAGTCGCGGGAGGGCGGGAGCCGGTTCTTACGGCTGGCTCTGGCACGGACGGCCCAATGGCTGACGGACGGCGTGCCCGGCGGGTCCGGCACGGCGGCGGATGACGCCGAGAACGCCCCGTACGGCGGTCCTGAACCGTGGTTGTCGGAGGCGGACAGTGCGCTCGGGCGGCTGCGGTACGCACTGTCCCCGGTCTCGTTCGAAGGCGGCCCGGCGGACTGGGCCGGACCGCCGGTGCCGTGCGGCACCAGCGCCGCCCGCTGGGCGTGAGCGGCGGCCGGGACGGGAGCGCACTCATGGGCGGAATGCCGTAAGTCCACTTGATTCCGTTTGATTCCGTGCGGTTGCCCGGTTCTGCCCATACTGGTCAATATCGTGAGATGACCTTGATAAGACCCAGTGCCGAGGTGGCCGACGCGGGCGAACCCGCGCGGCGCCCCGGCCCCGGCCGGGCGATAGCCGTCCTCGTCCTGGTGGTCCTGGCCGTACTGATACCCCTGTTCGGCCCATCCGCCGCGCTGCATGGCACCGGGGAGGCCGCAGCGCCAGGTGCGGGTGGCGTGGCCCTGTTGCGGACGGTGCTGTTCGCGGCGTTGTGCGTGCCGCTCGGCGAGCTGTTCGTGGCCCGGCTGGCTCGTTCGGTGCCCGGTGCTCCCCGCGACGCACCGCGCTCCTGGGCTCCTTTTGCGGCTGTCGCCGGTCTCGTCGCCGCGCTGGGTCTCGCGTCGGTCGTGGCGACCGGCAATCTGATGCCGCACAGCCTTTCCGAGATCGACGTCGGCGGCCTGTACCAGTCGAGGGACGGCAAGTTGGCCCTGTTGGAGGTCAACGCGTTCCTGGTGGCCGCTCTGTGCGCCGGCTCGGGCCGACCGGCCGTTCAGGTGTGGCCCCTGGCCGCCGTGGTCGTGGCGGAGGCCCTGCGCGCCCACCCCGCGACGGAGCACAGTCCGCTGGTCGGTTCCGGGCTGACCCTGGCCCATCTGACGTGTGCGGCGCTGTGGACGGGCGGGCTGCTGCATGTGCTGCGGACGCTGCGCCGCTGGGGAGGCACGGGGGCGGGGCCCGTGGATCCGGGCGCAGCCGAGCCGGCCCCTGCCGAGTCCGGCGGCCGTGCGGAGTCGCGCTCCGCCGCGTCGGGCACGGCACTGATCGGGCTCTACGCGCGTGTGGCGGCCGTGCTGCTCGCCACCGTCACCGCGACCGGCGTGTGGAGCTCGCTGCGTCGGATGCCGCCGGGAACCGTTCTCGAGCAGTTGACGGACACGGCCTACGGACGTGTCCTGCTCGCCAAGGTGCTCCTCGTGGCGGTGGTCGCCGCGCTCGCCCTGTGGGCCCGGACCCGGCTGCGCCGCGCCGCCGACCCGCTGGCCGCCTGTGTCCCCGCGCGGGTGGAGGTCGTGGCCCTGGGGCTGGTGGTCGTGGTGTCGGGGTTGCTGACGGCGCTGCCGCACCCGATCCGCTGGTGATGTCGCGGTGGCTTCAGCCGGTCCCGAGCACCTTGAGGGCGATGCGTTCGTCCGTCGCCGGGCAGCCGACGAGGATACCCTCCGGGTCGCACGGTCGCATCGGAACGGGGCCGGCGTCCATGCCTTGGACAGTGCCGCAGGCCGAGTTCCGGACGCCGGGTTGTCCGACGCCGACGGCCTCGACGACGGCCTGGTGGGGTGCGTGCGAGGGTTCGCCTTCCTGCCGGGTCGTGACGGCGCTCAGGGGGTGGTCGAGCGCACCTCCCCGTATGTCGCCATCGGCCCCGGGCCGGCTTCCAGGGTTCGCAGTACGCCGTCGACCAGCAGGAACTGCGCGGCGATGTACGTGAGCATGATCCAGAGCTCAGGCCGCGGCAGTTGGGGCCAGTCGGCGACGCCGGTCGCGATGAGGGTGTCCGAGAGCAGGAAGAGCGCGCCCCCGAGCCCGGCGACGGATCCGAACCGCACGGCCGACGCGCACGCCATCGCCGTCAGCAGCACGCTGTAACCCGCGACGGGCACGCGCAGTTCGGCGGGCAGGTCCGGCCACAGCGCCACGACGGTGACGGCAAGCCCGGTGGCGTAGACGGGCGCGATGAGGGCCACGCGCGCGCGTGGGCCGCCGTACGCCTGGAAGAGCGCGAGGTAGCAGACGTGGCCGGCCGCGAAGCAGGCCATGCCCGCGAGGAAGGCGGGGTCGGCGTCGGACAACAGCAGGACGTCACCGCCCCAGCCGCACAGGAGCGCGCCGACGAGGAGCCGGGGTGCGCCGGACACGAGGGCGTATGCGGCCAGGAACGGCATCAGCAGGGGCTTGGCGACGGTGTGCCCGGGGTCGGGGCCGACGGCCAGGGAGACGAGGTCGACGGCGGCGGCGAGGGCGAAGGCCGCGAGGAGCGCGTGGCGGGTGCGGTGGGTGCTCGCCGGGTTCACGCGGACACGGTCTCCTCGGCTGTCTCCGACACCGGTGCCGGTGCCCAGCCCGGCCCTCCGAAGATCCGTCCGGCCCGCTCGCGCCAACTGTGCGCCTTCTTGACGTCCTTGATGATCGCGACGTACTCGTGGGTGGCCACCTTGATCGGGTTGAACGTGTTGATGTTCTTGGTCAACCCATAGACGGGCCGTTCGGTCTCGGCGACGAACGAGCCGAAGAGCCGGTCCCAGACGATGAGGATCCCGCCGAAGTTGCGGTCCAGGTAGCCGCCCTGGGAGGCGTGGTGGACGCGGTGGTGGGACGGGGTGTTGCAGACGAACTCGAACCAGCGGGGCATCTTGTCGATGCGTTCGGTGTGGATCCAGAACTGGTAGACGAGGTTCGCGGAGGAGCAGAAGGCGAGCGCGGCCGGGTGGACGCCGAGGGCGACGAGAGGGACGTAGAACGGCCAGACGGTCAGGGTCGTCCAGGGCTGGCGCAGCGCGGTGGTGAGGTTGAACTTCCGGCTGGAGTGGTGGACGACGTGACAGGCCCACAGGATGCGGACGACATGGTGGCCGCGATGGGACCAGTAGTAGAAGAAGTCCTGCGCGAGCAGCATCAGGGGGACCGTCCACCACAGGACGGGGACGCGGAGCGGCGTGAGCTCGTAGAGGGCCGTGTAGATCGCGACGATCGGGATCTTCCAAAGGAAGTCGAAGACGAGGCTGCCGAGTCCCATGCCGATGCTGGTGGCGGCGTCCTTCGTCTCGTAACCGGCCGCGGCACCCTCGGCGTCGGGGTGGAGTCGGACGCTGATCATCTCGATCACGGTGAGCAGTACGAAGGCCGGTATGGACCAGACCACGACGTCGGGAAGGTTCGGCATGCGTGCACCGTAGAACCGCCGGTCGGGCACGGCTAGACGTTGTTACTTACAAGTATTAACGGTGGCACGCGCTTGCTTCTTGGTGATCTCCACCAAGGGATGTCAACCGACCCCCGCCGCCCCCAACAACGCCCCCACCCCGTAGGTGACCCCCATCGCCAACGCCCCGCCCCCGACGTTCCGCAGCACCGCCCGCCCCGGAGCCGCCGCCCCCGATCGTGCGCTGCTCCACCCGGTGAGCACCAACGCCCCCAGTACCGACACCACAGTCACCGGCACCCGCCACCCCGCCCCCGGCAGCACGATCGCCAGCAGCGGCAGTACCGCTCCCGCCGTGAACGCCAGGAAGCTCGCCCATGCCGCATGCCAGGGATTCGTCAGGTCGTCCGGGTCGATACCGAGTTCCACGCGCGCGTGGGCGCGCAAGGCGTCCCGTTCCGTCAGCTGCCGAGCCGCCTCAAGGGCCACCTCACGCGACAGTCCCCGTTCCTCCAGAAGCTCCGTCAGCTCCTCCAGTTCCGCCTCCGGCTGTTCCCTCAACTCCCGCTTCTCCACGGCCAACGCGGCCTGCTCGGAGTCGCGCTGGGTCGACACGGACACGTACTCCCCCGCCGCCATGGACAGGGACCCGGCCAGCAAGCCGGCCAGACCCGCCGTCAGCAACGCCTCGCGGTCGCTCGTCGCGCCCGCCACGCCCACCACCAGTCCGGCCGTGGAGACGATGCCGTCGTTCGCCCCCAGGACGGCCGCCCGCAGCCAGTTGAGACGGGCGCCGAGCGCTCCGCCGTGCGCCTCGCCGTGCGCCGGTTCACCCACACCCTCGTCGGTCACCTCCGGAGGATCGCATCCTCACCGCATCGGTCCCGGTACCGACGCCACCGTGAGGGACTGTCAGTCGCGGCCCGTATCCTCAGGGACCATGCTCGAAGACCACACGACCGCAGCGCCCTCCCCCACGGCGTGGCCGACCGCATATCCCCAGGGGTACGCGGTCGTTGACGTGGAGACCACCGGCCTGGCCCGGGACGACCGGATAATCTCCGCGGCCGTGTACCGGCTTGACGCCCGCGGTGAGGTCGAGGACCACTGGTACACGCTGGTCAATCCGCAGCGCGACCCGGGGCCCGTGTGGATCCACGGTCTGACGAGCGACACCCTGCGCGACGCGCCCCTCTTCCAGGACATCGCCGAGGAGTTCTCGACCCGCCTGGAGAACCGGGTACTGGTCGCGCACAACGCCGTCTTCGACTGGCAGATGATCGCCCGGGAGTACGCGCGCGCCAAGCGTGAGGCGCCGGTACGTCAACGGCTGTGCACCATCGTGCTGTCCAAGGAGCTCGGGCTTCCGTTGCCCAACCACAAACTGGAGTCGCTCGCGGCCCACTTCGGTGTCGTCCAGCAGCGGGCGCACCACGCCCTCGACGACGCGCGGGTGCTCGCGGAGGCGTTCCGGCCGAGCCTGCACGCCGCGGCCGCCCGCAGCGTGCGGCTGCCGCTGCACGAGTGCCGGCCGCTGACCGAGTGGACCGACCATGCGGTGCCCCGGCAGCAGGCGGGGTACGGCAGCTACCGGCCGACCAGTTGGCGCCCCGCCCGCAAGCGGCCCGCCTGCCCGTACCCGAACCCGGGGCGGTACGAGGACAGCAAGCCTCTCAAGCAGGGCATGCGGATCGCGTTCTCCGGGGACACCTCGACCGAGCGCGAGCTGCTGGAGGACCGGGCGGTCGAGGCGGGGCTGCACGTCGCGGGCAGCATCTCGCGGCTGACCAGCCTCCTCGTCACCAACGACCCGGACTCGGGGACCTCCAAGGTCGTCAAGGCCCGGCAGTTCGGGACCCCGATCGTCGACGAGGCGGCCTTCGGGCAGCTCCTCAGGGACGTGGAGCCGGCGTCGGAGGGATGACCGTACGGGAGGGGTGACCGGACGCGTCGTGTGACCGTCCGCCGAGGAGTGACTGCCGACGGGCTGCCGGTTACCGTACGGCGCACCGGGCGCCCCTCGTCCGCCCTTACCCACCCGGGCCCGTGCGCCAAGAGCCCCATCGGCCTACACGGCGGAGCCGACCTTGTCCACGATCCCGGCCTTGCCCTCCGCACGGGCACAGTGCGCGCCGCAGAACCAGTGGCCGTCCACCTCGACGCCCTGGCCGATGATCTGGACCCGGCAGTGCTCGCAGATGGGGGCCATGCGATGGATCGCGCACGCGAACGAGTCGAAGACGTGGCGTGCCCCGTCCCGGGTCTCGACGGTGAACGCCAGCTCGTAGTCATTGCCGCACACTTCGCAACGTGTCATAAACCGCATCGTCAAGGGCGTATCGGGCACTCGCAAGTCGACGACGCCGGCCGCCGCGTCCTTCCACACCCCTGTGCGAGCGCCGCAAGGTCCGAGTTGTACGGTCGTGGGGTGTACCGCTTCCTGTTGTCCCGGCAGTGGGTGATCCTCACACTGGTCGCCCTCCTTCTCATCCCCACGATGATCAGGCTGGGTATCTGGCAGATGCACCGCTACGAGGAGCGCACCGCCCGCAACCAGCTGGTCTCCAGGGCGCTGTCCGCGAAGGCGGTGCCCGTGGAGCGGATGACCTCACCCGGACACACCGTCACCACCCACGACCGGTACCACCGCGTGACCGCGAAGGGGCACTTCGACACCGAGGACGAGGTCGTCGTCCGGCGCCGCACCAACTCCGACGACGAGGTCGGCTACCACGTACTGACCCCGTTCGTCCTCGACGACGGCAAGGTGCTGCTCGTCAACCGGGGCTGGATCCCTTCGGACGGCCCGAGCCAGACCGCGTTCCCGAAGATCCCGGCGCCGCCGACGGGGGAGATCATCGTCACCGGGCGGCTGATGCCCGACGAGACGACCGCGGCGAGCGGCATCAAGAACCTCAAGGGGCTGCCGGACCGGCAGGTCATGCTGATCAACAGCGAGCAGGAGGCGAAGCGGCTGGGCGCCACGGTGCTCGGCGGCTACATCGCCCAGACCGCGCCCGAGCCGAAGGGCGACAGCCCGGAGCTGATGGGCAGCGACCCCGGCATGGAGGACGCCGCGCTGAACTACGCCTACGCCATCCAGTGGTGGCTGTTCTCCGTGGGCGTGCCGATCGGCTGGGTGATCCTCGTGCGGCGCGAGCTTCGCGAGCGCCGGGAGAAGGCCGAGCAGGACAGCGCTACGGCGGCGGAACCGGCCGCGGTGTGAACCTCGCTTTCGCGGCCCGTCCCCTCGGCGGCGCTCACTTTCCCGGACGGTCCCGCCGGTAGACGAACGTGCGCTCCGGCTCGGGCAGCAGCTCCCATCGGCCTGTGGGTGCTGAACCGGACTCCGGCGCACCCGGGGGTGATCTTCTCCGGCAGCACGGCGTCACTCCCCCGGCCGCACCCCTGATTGCCCCCGCGACCAGCCGGGAACCCGCACTGCGTGCACCCCCGTATCGAGGACTACGCCCTCATCGGCGACGAGCAGACCGCGGCCCTGGTCGGCATGGACGGTTCCGTGGACTGGCTGTGCCTGCCCCGCTTCGACTCGGCGGCCTGCTTCGCCAGGCTGCTCGGCGACGAGGAGAACGGCCACTGGCGGATCGCGCCCGAGAACGCCGACCGGTGCACGAGGCGCGGCTACCGCCCCGGCACCCTCGTCCTTGACACCGAGTGGGAGACCGACGAGGGAGCCGTGCGGGTCACCGACCTGATGCCGCAGCGCGACGTCGCCCCCGACCTCGTACGCGTCGTGGAAGGGCTCCGCGGCCGGGTCACCGTGCGCAGCACGCTCCGGCTGCGCTTCGAGTACGGCTCGATCGTGCCGTGGGTGCGCAGGTCGGACGGGCAGCGGGTGGCCGTCGCGGGTCCCGACTCGACATGGCTGCGCAGCGAGCCCCAGGTGCGCACCTGGGGGGAACACCTCGCGACGCACTCGGAGTTCACCGTCGAGGAGGGCGAGAAGGTCGCGTTCGTCCTCACCTGGCACCCCTCGCACGAGCCGCGCCCGCCGCTGACCGACCCTTTCGAGGCGCTGGAGAGCAGCGTGGCCGACTGGCAGGCGTGGTCGGCGCGCTGCCGCTACGACGGTCCGTACCGGGACGCCGTGGTCCGTTCCCTGATCACCCTCAAGGCGCTCACCTACCGGCCCACCGGCGGCATCGTCGCCGCGGCCACCACCTCGCTGCCGGAGGAGATGGGTGGGGTGCGCAACTGGGACTACCGCTACTGCTGGCTGCGCGACTCCACCCTCACTCTGGCCGCTCTGGTGCAGTGCGGCTATCTGGAGGAGGCCGAGGCCTGGCGGAACTGGCTGCTGCGCGCGGTCGCCGGCGATCCGGCGGACCTCCAGATCATGTACGGCGTCGCGGGCGAGCGACGGCTGCCCGAGTTCGAGCTGCCGTGGCTGTCGGGCTTCGGCGGCTCCAGGCCGGTGCGCATCGGCAACGAGGCCGTGAAACAGATCCAGTTGGACGTGTACGGCGAGGTCATGGACTCGCTGTCGCTGGCCCGGCGGGCGGGCCTGCCCGCCATCCCGCACATGTGGTCCCTGCAGAGCGTCCTGCTGGACTTCCTCCGCTCCTCCTGGCGGCAGCCGGACGAGGGGATCTGGGAGGTGCGCGGCGGCCGTCGCCACTTCGTCCACTCCAAGGTCATGGTGTGGGTCGCCGCCGACCGCGCCGTACGCGCCCTGGAGACCTTCCCGGATCTGACCGGCGACCCGGACGGCTGGCGCGCGCTGCGGGACGAGGTGCACCGCGAGGTCTGCGAGAAGGGCTACGACCCCGAACGCAACACCTTCACCCAGTACTACGGCTCGCGCGAACTCGACGCGTCCCTGCTGCTGATCCCCCGCGTCGGCTTCCTGCCGCCCGACGACCCGCGGGTGGTCGGCACCATCGACGCGGTCCGCGCGGAGCTGGACCACGGCGGGTTCGTACGGCGGTACAGCGCCGAGGAGACGCCCGTGGACGGGCTGCCGGGGGGTGAGGGCACGTTCCTGGTGTGCTCGTTCTGGCTCGCCGACGCCCTGCACATGACGGGCCGCACGAAGGAGGCGCGGGACCTGTTCGAACGGCTGCTGGGCCTGGCCAACGACGTGGGCCTGCTGTCCGAGGAGTACGACCCGGCGGCCGGCGTCCAGCTCGGGAACTTCCCGCAGGCGTTCAGCCATATCGGCCTGGTGAACACCGCCCTCACCCTGTACGGGGGCGAGGAGGCAGGATAGGGGCCATGGATCTTGGACTGAAGGACCGTGTGTACGTCGTCACCGGAGCGACCCGTGGGCTCGGCAACGCGGCCGCGCGCGAGCTGGTCGCCGACGGGGCGAAGGTCGTGCTGACCGGCCGGGAGGAGAAGCGGGCGGTCGCCGCGGCGGCCGAGCTGGGGCCGAACGCCGTCGGGGTGGCCGTCGACAACGCCGATCCGTCGGCGCCGGAACAGCTGATCGCCGCGGCGCGGGAGCACTTCGGGCGGTTCGACGGGGTGCTGATCAGCGTCGGCGGGCCCGCGCCCGGGTTCGTCGCGGACAACTCCGACGAGCAGTGGCAGGCCGCGTTCGAGTCCGTGTTCCTGGGAGCGGTCCGACTGGCCCGGGCGGCCGCGGCGGAGCTCGACGCCGGGGGCGTCATCGGGTTCGTCCTGTCGGCGTCGGTGCACGAGCCGATTCCCGGGCTGACCATCTCGAACGGGCTGCGGCCCGGTCTCGCCGGGTTCGCCAAGTCCCTCTCCGACGAGCTGGGCCCGCGGGGCATCCGGGTGGTGGGGCTGCTGCCGTCCCGCATCGACACGGACCGCGTGCGCGAGCTGGACGGGCTGTCCGCGGACCCCGAGGCCACCCGGGCCGCGAACGAGTCCCGGATCCCGCTGCGGCGGTACGGGACGCCGGAGGAGTTCGGGCGGGTGTCGGCGTTCCTGCTGTCTCCGGCGGCTTCCTATCTGACGGGCGTCATGCTGCCGGTCGACGGGGGCATGCGGCACGGGTTCTGAGCCGTGGGCCGGCGTCCCCGACAGCGGAAACCCTCAACTGACCCGTTCCGCCTTGTGCTTGACGCCGGTCATGCGGACCTCCGCCGGAAGTGACTCCAGCCCCGCCGAATCACGGGCGTGGGTCAGGGCCTGTGTCGTCAGGTGGTGCAGGGCCTCCCCCGGGTCCACATGCGGCTCCAGCAGGAGGCGTACGTGGGTCTCCGGGGCGTCCGGGCGGCCGGTCAGACCCACCTGCGCCCGCTGGACGCCGTCCAACTGCCCTGCGTCGCCCGCCAGTACGGCTTCCAGGGCGCGGCCCCTCAGGAGCGCCCCCTCGCCGTCGCCGGTGTTGACGCGTACCTCGGTGAGCCGGCGCCTGCGGAGCACCGCGGTGAGCCACCACAGGGTCAGGAGCACCAGGAGAGCCAGTGCGGCGATGACCGTCGGCCACCACCAGCCGTCGCCGTTCCAGCGGGTGCGCTGCTCGTCGCTCAGCAGTACGTCGTGCTTGTTGTCGTGGATCCACCAGGACGGCGGGTTCAGGCCGAGGCCGACGGCGAGCACCGAGCCGCCCGCGACGAGCAGCACCAGGCCCACCAGGCCGGTCAGTACGCGGTTGACGGTCCTGAGCATCGGCCTCAGCCCTTCCTCGTCGTCCGTGCCACATGCACCGACAGCGCCGGGGGCCGGGCCAGGCCCAGTGCCCTGATCGCCTCGGTGAGCGCCACGTCCAGGTCGGCGCGTACGTCGTCCAGTTCGCGGAAGTGGGAGACCGCTCGGACGTCGGCCTTCGTCCGGCCCATCCGTACCTGGGCGGACTGGACTCCGGCGACCTCCATGGCGCGGTCGCGCAGCACCATGGCGGCGGCGTCCCGGTGGAGGCCTGCGCGGACGTCGGAGTGGGTGCGGTGCATCGGGAGGACGGCGCGCAGACCGGGTGTGACGGCCAGCAGGACCAGCCACAGGCCCAGAACGGCGGCGACGCCCGCGCCGACCAGCACCCAGGCGTCGTCGAGGGAGCGCTCGGCGAGCTGCCGGGAGAGTTCGCGGCGCCAGTGCATCGCGGGACGGTCGGCCCGGACGGCCGCGATGTCGTACAGGAAGAGACCCACGACGAGCAGGAGCAGCAGGGCGACGATGCCCGCCGGAACCCTGCGCGCCGACCAGAAGCGGCGTTCTCCGCCCGCGCCGCCCTCCAGGAGGGGTGGTGGTCCGTACGCTGCGGCCGACGCGGACTGGCCGCGCCCGTCCGGTTCCGCCGCCCGCTCGATGACCGGCAGTCGTTGTGTGGTGCCCTCGGAGCCCTGGGGCTCGCTCATCGAGTCCTCCCCTGTGCCGCGCCGTACGCCTGTGCCGGATGCAGCCGCTCCACCTGGACGGCGACCTCCGACACCTCCATGTCCACCAACGCGACTACCCGCTCGACCACTCGCTGACGCACCGCGCGGCAACTCGCGCCGATGTCGCAGGGATAGGCCAGTTCGAGGTGCATGCGGATACGGGCGGTGCCGTGGTGGACCATGACGGTGGCGTAAGGGGGCGCGGCCTCGGCCGGGAGCTCTCCGAGCGCCTCGCGGGCCGCCTGTCCCGCCACCTTGGCGATCACCCGGTCGGCGATCCTCGTCGCGCCGCGTTCGCCGGACGGGACGGTGGCGGCGGTCCGGGGTCTGCGGAGCTCACCCGTCTCGTCGGCCGCGCTGCTCACGGACGTCATCGCCGCCGGTCGCGTCGGTCTTCACGGCTGCGGAAGAAGTCGCCGACCTCCAGGTCCCCCTCCAGGAACCGGCCGACGACGAAGCCGATGGCGCCCAGTGCCGCCACCAGCAGGAAGGCGCCGAACCCGCCGAAATACCCGGCGAATCCCAGCGCCATGCCGGCGATCATGCCGACCACGGCCATGCTCATCGTGCGCTCCCTAAAGATCCCTCGGGGTGTGGTCCTGGCTACTGGATGCGGGGCTCGGGTTCCTCGTCCTCCTCGTCCGGCAGCTTCACGTCGCTCACCGCGATGTTGACCTCGACGACCTCCAGGCCGGTCATCCGCTCCACCGCCGCGACCACGTTCTCCCGTACCGCACGGGCCACGTCGGCGATCGAGACGCCGTAGTCGACGACGATCTCCAGGTCGAGCGCGGTCTGCACCTCGCCGACCTCGGCCTTGACTCCGCGGGTCACGGACTTGGACCCGCCGGGCACCCGGTCCCGGACGGCCGAGAAGGTGCGGCTCAGCCCGCTGCCCATCGCGTGCACGCCGAGGACGTCGCGGGCCGCCAGCCCGGCGATCTTCTCCACGACACCGTCGGCGATGGTGGTCCGCCCACGTGTCGCCGGGTCGCCGCCGCCGCGTTTGATGGCCTTGCGGGGCTGCGCAGACGTCTCCACCTCGGGGCTTTGCGTCATGTCGGTCATCGCCGTCCATCCCTTCCGGTCGTCGTCCTTCGACCACCGTAAGTGCGGTTCCGCGATCGCGCGCCGGAGATGCGGCAGGCTGGAGCAATGACGGCGGATCAGTGGACGCGGGCTGTACGGCATCACCTCGGGCCTGGGCGGCTGCTGCCCCTGGGCGGGCCGCGCGAGGGTGCGTGGATCTCGGAGGAGGCGGCTCACGCGGTGGTGCGGGTAGCCGTGGAAGGCCTGCGGGACGTACGGCTGGGTGCGCTGAGGACCGGTCTCGCCGATCCGGAGGACACGTACGAGCCCGTCGTACTGCCGCCGCCCGGCGCACTGCCGCCCGGCCCGCTACGGCTGACCGCGGAGTTCGAGGCGACGCCCGCCGAGCCGCTGCCGGTGACGTCGGAGCTGCTGCGCACGGCACTCGCGCGGGCGGCGGCCGACCTGCTGGGGCTGGAGCTCGCCGTGGTGGACCTGCGGGTGACGGCCCTGCTGGACGCGGACGCCGAGCCGTCTCCCGTACGACGGCCCGAGCCGCCGCGCCCCGCGGAGGCGGACCCGGGTGAGGAAGCCCTCGCGGCCGCGGCAGCGCTGGCAGTCCCCGGCGTGGTCCGGCTGACCGGGCTGCTGGGGCGCCCGGTGCACATCGGGGAGCTGGAGACCGGGGACGGCTCCCTCGCGCGTCGCCATGTCCGCGTGGAAGTGGCGGTGGGCGCGGACCGCCGGGCCCTGGATGTGGCCCGGGACGTCCGCGCCGCCGTGGGTGAGGCGCTGTCCGACCGTCCGACGGTGGCGGTGCTGGTGACGGCGGTGACGGACTGAGGAGCTACTCGCCGACGCCGGCCAGGTCCCGCAGCCGGCGTGTCTGAGCCGCCCGCTCGGCGCCGCGCTGCTCGTCGTAGGTGCGGTCCTGGGCGCCCCGCAGCAGCGCCTTGGTCTCGATGACCGCGTCGCGGGGGGCGGACAGGAGCGCGGCGGCCAGATCCCGTACGGCGCCGTCGAGCTGGTCCAGGGGGACGGCGACGTTGGCGAGGCCGGTGCTCACCGCCTCCTCGGCCGTGACGAAGCGCCCGGTGGCACAGATCTCCAGCGCCCGGGCATACCCGACGAGGCCCACCAGGGGGTGGGTGCCGGTGAGGTCGGGAACCAGGCCCAGGCTGGTCTCGCGCATGGCGAACTGCACGTCGTCGGCGACGACGCGCAGATCACAGGCGAGAGCGAGCTGGAAGCCCGCCCCGATGGCATGCCCCTGTACGGCGGCGATGGACACGACGTCACTGCGCCGCCACCAGGTGAAGCCCTCCTGGAACTCCGCGATGGCGGCGTCGATCTCGGCGTCACCACTGCGGGCCAGTTCGATGAACGACGGCTCGCCCTCGATCCCCTCGGGCGTGAACATCTGCCGGTCGAGCCCCGCGGAGAAGGACTTGCCCTCACCGCGCAGCACCACCACACGGACGGAGCCCGGCACGAGCCGGCCCGCCTCGGCGAGCGCTCGCCACAGAGCGGGGCTCTGCGCGTTGCGTTTGGCCGGGTTGGTCAGCGTCACCGTGGCGAGGGAGTCCTCGACGGTGAGCCGTACGCCGTCCTTGTCGAGCAGGGGAACGAGTTCCTGGCCATCCTGAGTGGACGTAGCCATGGGGCGCCTCCGATGCGTGCGGCCAGCAGAGCATTGCTAAGTGACTGCACAGTAACCACCCGGCCGGTCGGTCGACCGACCGGGTGGTCACCATCGAAGCCGATGGGCCGCCCGGTTCAGGAAGATGCGGCCTTCTTGCCCCGCGTCGCTCCGCCACGCCCACGAAGCGTGACGCCCGATTCGCTGAGCATCCGGTGCACGAAGCCATACGAGCGGCCGGTTTCTTCGGCCAGCGCCCGAATGCTCGCACCGGAGTCGTACTTCTTCTTCAGGTCTGCCGCGAGCTTGTCGCGCGCTGCGCCGGTTACCCGGCTGCCCTTCTTCAGAGTCTCGGCCACCCGTGCCTCCTCATGCGAAGTGCGCTCTGGTCCCCTCATGATCACCCCTCCAGGCGTTCATGGCCACCCATTCGGCAAGGTCCGTAAGACATGGTTTTGACGACAGGAGCGAGTCCCCACATGCGGAATATGTGATTCCGCACAGACGTGTTCGTACCTCCGAACGGGTTCTCTTGTGAAGCACCAGGTCAGGGACGTGCGACGGCCGGGCCCTTGTCAATGAAGGACCCGGCCGCGAAATGGATGTAGGACACACCTCGGTACGAGGAGATCTCACACAGATGATGGATCACGGATCGGCCGAATGATCCATACGCCGTGGATCACGACATGGATCACGTCGTGGATCACGTCCTGAGGCATGTCCGGGGCACGCTTTCGATCAGGCCAGGGCGACCAGATCCGCATAGTCGGCGCCCCACAGGTCCTCGACGCCGTCCGGGAGCAGGATGATCCGCTCCGGCTGGAGCGCCTCCACGGCGCCCTCGTCGTGGGTCACCAGGACGACCGCGCCCTTGTAGGTGCGCAGCGCGCCGAGGATCTCCTCGCGGCTGGCCGGGTCGAGGTTGTTGGTGGGCTCGTCGAGGAGCAGGACGTTCGCCGAGGAGACGACCAGGGTGGCGAGCGCCAGCCGGGTCTTCTCACCGCCGGAGAGGACTCCGGCGGGCTTGTCGACGTCGTCGCCGGAGAACAGGAACGAGCCGAGCGTCTTGCGCACCTCGACGAGGTCGAGGTCGGGGGCCGCCGACCGCATGTTCTCCAGGACCGTGCGCTCCGGGTCGAGGGTCTCGTGCTCCTGGGCGTAGTAGCCGAGCTTGAGGCCGTGGCCGGGCACGACCGCGCCGGTGTCCGGCTGCTCGGTCCCGGCCAGCAGACGCAGCAGGGTCGTCTTGCCCGCGCCGTTGAGACCCAGGATGACCACGCGTGAGCCCTTGTCGATGGCCAGGTCGACGTCGGTGAAGATCTCCAGCGAGCCGTACGACTTCGACAGGCCCTCCGCCATCAGCGGGGTCTTCCCGCAGGGCGCGGGCTCGGGGAAGCGCAGCTTGGCCACCTTGTCCTGCTGGCGCACCGCTTCGAGGCCGGAGAGGAGCTTGTCGGCGCGCCTGGCCATGTTCTGGGCGGCGACCGTCTTGGTGGCCTTGGCGCGCATCTTGTCTGCCTGCGAGTGCAGGGCGGCGGCCTTCTTCTCGGCGTTCTGACGCTCGCGCTTCCTGCGCTTCTCGTCGGCCTCGCGCTGCTGCTGGTAGAGCTTCCAGCCCATGTTGTAGACGTCGATCTGGGCCCGGTTGGCGTCCAGGTAGAAGACCTTGTTGACGACCGTCTCGACCAGGTCGACGTCGTGGGAGATCACGATGAAACCGCCGCGGTACGTCTTGAGGTAGTCGCGCAGCCAGATGATCGAGTCGGCGTCGAGGTGGTTGGTCGGCTCGTCGAGGAGCAGCGTGTCGGCGTCGGAGAAGAGGATCCGGGCCAGTTCGATACGGCGGCGCTGACCACCGGAGAGGGTGTGCAGGGGCTGGCCCAGCACCCGGTCGGGGAGGTTCAGCGCGGCGGCGATGGTGGCGGCCTCGGCCTCGGCGGAGTACCCGCCCTTGGTGAGGAACTCCGTCTCCTGGCGCTCGTACTGACGCAGGGCCTTCTCCCGGGTGGCACCGCTGCCGTTGGCGATGCGCTGTTCGTTGTCGCGCATCTTCTTCAGCAGTACGTCGAGTCCGCGCGCGGAGAGGATGCGGTCCTGGGCGAGTACGTCGAGGTCGCCGGTGCGGGGGTCCTGGGGGAGGTAGCCGACCTCGCCGGACCGGGAGATCTGGCCCGCGGCGGGGATGCCCTCGCCGGCGAGGCACTTGGTCAGGGTGGTCTTCCCCGCGCCGTTGCGGCCGACCAGGCCGATGCGGTCGCCCTTGGCGACCCGGAAGGTGGCGGACTCGATGAGGACTCGGGCGCCGGCGCGCAGCTCGATACCGGAGGCGGAGATCACGGGCAGACTCCAGGGCGGGTTGGTGGCGGGATGGGCGGCTGAGGACGTTCCCGCCGTCTAATGCGCGAGGAGAATGGCCATGGGCCCAAGTCTAACGGGGCCGTGCAAGCACTTCTTCTGGGTTCGGGTGTTCGGTTGGTCTCGCTCAGGGCATCCGATCTGTCCGGGTCGCCGTCCCTCGTCCGGGTGTATGCCCGAGGCCGGGGGCGGGCGGGCCGGGCGAAGATGCCCTGCAGGGGCCGGTGCGCGCAGAGAGCGGTGTCCGCATGCAGTTCGACGACGATGCCAGGCTGGACACCTCCGAGGTGCAGGACGTGCGGGGCAGCCGCATCCCGGGCGGCAGGGCGACCGTCGGCGGCGGTGTCGTCGGACTGATCGCGCTGGTGCTGGGGCTGTTCCTCGGGGTCGGGCCGGACCAGCTCGGCCTCACCGACGGCAGTTCACAGCCCGCGGCCACCGCGTCCGGCCTCGCCGAGGTCGAGCAGAGCTGCCGTACCGGGCAGGACGCGAACACCCGGGACGACTGCCGGATGGTGGCGGTGGTCAACAGCGTGCAGGACTACTGGGACCAGGAGTTCGCGCGCCGCGACGGAACCTACACGGCCTCCCCCACGGTCTTCTTCAGTCAGCAGGTCGGTACCGCGTGCGGGTCGGCGACCTCGGCCGTGGGGCCGTTCTACTGCCCCGGTGACCGGAAGGTCTATCTGGACCTGGAGTTCTTCGACGAACTGCGGTCGAAGTTCGGGGCGAGCGGAGGGCCGTTCGCCCAGGCCTATGTCGTCGCGCACGAGTACGGCCATCACGTGCAGGACCTGACGGGCACGCTGAGCCGGTCGCAGGGCGGCGGTACGGGCGCGGACAGCAACTCGGTGAAGGTGGAGCTGCAGGCGGACTGCTACGCCGGGGTGTGGGCCCACCACGCCACCACGACGAAGGACGAGTCGACCGGGCGGCCGCTGATCACGAGCCTGACCGAGGCCGACATCACCGACGGTCTGGACGCGGCTGCGGCTGTGGGCGACGACCGGATCCAGGAGCGGTTCCAGGGTCGGGTGACGCCGGAGACGTGGACGCACGGGTCGGCGCAGCAGCGCCAGCAGTGGTTCAGGGAGGGCTACCGAACCGGGGACATGGCACGGTGCGACACCTTCCGCTGAGGCGTCCGCCCTGCTCGGAGTCGGTTGTCAGTGGTCGCTGCCAGACTGGTCGGCGGATGGATTCCCCGGTTTTCCTGATCACAAGGGAGTGATCGGCATGACAGGCACGAGCGACAGGCGCCCCAGCATCTACCCGACCCTGCGCTACGCGGACGCGAGGGCGGCGGTCAAGCAGCTGACGGAGGCCTTCGGCTTCACCGAACTCGCGGTGTACGAGGGCGAGGACGGCCTGGTGGCACACGCCGAACTGGTACAGGGCAACGGCGCGGTGATGCTCGGTTCCAAGGGCACCGGCAGCGTCTACGACACGGTGATGAAGGACGCGGGCCCCAGCGGGGTGTACGTCGTCGTGGACGACGTCGACGCACACCATCGCCGTGCCGTGGAGCACGGTGCGGAGATCCTGATGCCCCCGACGGACCAGGACTACGGCTCGCGGGACTACATGGCCCGGGACGCCGAGGGCAATGTGTGGAGCTTCGGGACGTACGCCCCCGAGACGGGGGCCTGAGCGTCCGCTAGCTGCCGCCGGTGTGCACCTGGAAGGCGGCGCGGCGTACCGCCTTGGCCAGGGCAGGGTCGGGGTGGGCGGCGGCGAGGGCGACCAGGACCTGCACGGTGCGCGGGTGGCCCACGGCCCTGACCTCGTTCAGGAGGGCGTGGACGGTGGGCTGGAGCGCGGACTCCAGGTGCCGGACCAGCATCGGGGCCTCGCCGTGGTCGGCGACGGCGGCCGCGGTGTCGACCCACAGCCAGGTGGCCTCCTGGCGGGTGAGGACCTCGTGGGCGTCCTCCGGGTCGATGCCGTCGTGCTCGGCCAGCCACAGCAGGGCGTACGGCCGCAGGGTGGGCTCGTCGGCCACGGAGCGGACGTCGGGCTCGGCGGGGGCGCCGACCACACGCAGTGCCTCGAAGGCGAGGCCGCGCAGCAGGGCGTCGTCGCCGCGGGCGGCTCCGAGCAGTTCGGTGACGGCGCTGCCGACGGGGCGGGCGGCGAGCCAGGCCCGGTACTCGGCGCGGGCCGCGTTGGGGCGCAGTTGGGCGCAGCCGCGGAGCATCTCGTCGGCGGCGACCTCGATGTTGCCGGCGGGGCTCTGCGCGGCGACGCAGATCTGCTCCAGCTTGACCCACACCGCCCAGTTGCCGAGGGGGGTGAGGGTGGCCTGGCCGTCGCCGTAGGTCAGGGCGCCGACGGAGGCGAGGGCGCGCAGGGCCCAGTCGAGGAGGGGGGCCAGGGGGGCGTCCTGAGGGGCCGCCGCCTCGGTCGCCGGCTCCGGCTCCGGCTCCGGCTGGGGGCCGTAGGGGATTTCGCAGCGCGCGGTGCGCAGTTCGGTGACGCGCTGCTCCAGGAGGTCCAGGAGCTGCTCGACGGGGACGGGCCCGGCGGACAGCTGGAGGAAGGAGAGCACCTGGGGCATGGACGAGACGACCTCGGCGACGGCGGCGGGCTCGCGGTCCGTGGGTTCCGGGAAGGCGAGCGACCAGGCGTCGAAGAGGGCGACCCAGCCGCGCAGTACGGCGCTGTCGTCGCGGTCCCAGGCGCGCAGGCGCCAGCCGGGGCGGGCGGTGTCGCCGTGCACCTCGACGAGTCCGGCGAGCCGGGCGGTGTCCCAGGCGGCGCGGATCCGGGCCGCGGTCAGACCGAGGGCCTCGGCCGCCCGCCCGGCTGTCTCGTCGGAGAGGGTGCCCTTGCCGTCGGAGCCCGTGCCGTCCCCGCCGGGGCGGAGGGCGTCGTCGGCCCAGTGCGCGACGCGGGCCGCGTCGGCCAGACCGGAGCGCGCCATTCTGGCCAGTACCGCGGGCGCCGGGGTGCCTTCCGGCGGGCGCGGCGCGGGGCGGCGTGGGCGTCGCTGGTTCACAGCTGAGGGGGCGGCGGCCAGGGGTCGCGGGCGGACGAGTCGGAGCCTGGAGTCGCGCGGGATACGGGACGTCACGGGTGCAGTCTTCCGGTTGACGGTCCGAAAACCCAAACGGAATGTCACCGCGGGCTACGGGCGGGGCCGGTGCCGGAGCCGTATGGAGGGGCATACGCCGAGATCAGGCCAGTAGTACGGGCTTGAACGGAACCTGTGGAACCGGGTGGGGCCGGGGTGCTCGGCGGAGCACCGCGATGTCACATCAACGGGGTGAGGAAGCGGCGAAGTGCCTCTTCATAGGCGCTCGGGTCGGCGTTCCACATCGCCGCGTGCGGGGCCTGACGGACCGTGTGCAGGGCGATCCGGTCGGAGTGGGTGGCGGCGAGGCTGCGGGAGAGGTCCCAGGGGGCGACCGTGTCGTCCGGGCCGTGGAAGATCAGTGTGGGGGGCGGGGGGCGGTCGGTGGTGGTGGCGGTCGCGGTGGTGGGGGCGGTCGCGGTGGTGGGGGCGGTCGCGGTGGTGGTGGTGGCGCTGTACAGGCCCGCGTCGTCGCTGGGCAGGCCGGCGCGGCCCTGGGCGGCGCGCACCGCCAGCGGGAGGAGGACACCGGGGGTGTGGCGGGCGGCGGCGAGGGCGCGCAGGGTGCGCTCCCAGCTGAGGACCGGGGAGTCCAGGACGAGTCCCTTGACGCGGGTGCGCAGTTCGGATCGGGCGGCGGCGCGCAGGGCCATCGTGGCGCCGGTGGACCAGCCGTGCAGCACGAGTTGGCGGGCGCCGTGGCTGACGGCGTAGCGCATCGCCGCGTCCAGGTCGCGCCACTCGGTCTCGCCGAAGTGGTTCAGGCCGTCGGGCGGGCGGGGGGCGCCTTCGTCGCCTCGATAGGCGGGGGCGAGGGTGGGGAAGCGGTTGCGGTGCAGGAACTCCAGGATGTTCAGGGCGTGTTCGCGGGTGGAGCCCAGGCCGTGGGCGGCGATGACCCAGGTTTCCCGTGCGCCGGGGACGAACCAGGCGGGCAGGGGGCCGAGTTCGCCGGGGATGTCGATGTCGGTGTGGTCGATGCCGAGGGCGGATTTCGGGTCGCCGACGTAGGCGTTCGGGGTGAGCCAGACCTTGTCGCCGGGTTTCAGGGTGCCGTGGGTGACGCGCTCCAGGCGGCGGACGACTGTGTCGGCGGAGTGGTGCTCCTCCGCCAGGACGGGGCCGACTGTCGCGTGCGAGGCGTCGCCGAGGAGGCCGTAGGTGCCGGGGCGCAGGGCGGCGAGGTCGCGGGTGAGGGCGATGCGGCCGGCCGCGGTGGCGTGCACGGTGAGCCGGGGTTCGCCGGGCAGTGGGCGGCCCGGCGGCGCCTTCAGTCCGGCGTCGCCGGCGATCCTCCCGGCGACGATTCCGGCTGCGCCGGCTGCCAGGGCTGCGGTGACGGCGGCGGCCGTCGCTTTGACACTATGCACGCCTTTCAGTGTCGCGGTGGGGGCGGGGATGGGCCAGTGGGCGGGTGCGGGTCCGGTGGGGGCGGGGGTTTTTGCGCAGTTCCCCGCGCCCCTGAGGTGAGTGGGTGGGTCGGGGCCGGGGGGGGGGGGGGGGGGGGGGGGGGGCGGGGGGGGGGGGGGGGTGGGGGGGT
>NZ_JBIAKA010000032.1:0-38070 GCF_042872225.1 Streptomyces sp. NPDC005374
AGATGACCTGTCACCGTTCACCCAGAAATCCAGGTCCAGAGCCGATGTTCCACGTCATGAGCTTCCAGACCTCGCGCCAAAACCGGGAAGGCACAGTGCCTGCTCGCCGCCAGGCCGGCGCTCAGGAAGACGGTCCTGACCCTGCTCTGCGAGGAGTGGTCACCCGAGCAGATAGTGGGCCACCTCCGTCGTTATCACGGCAATGACCCGGCGATGGAGATCAGCCACGAGACGATCTACCGGTCGGTCTACACCACCCGGTGGAAAGTGATCCCCCGCGAGGTCTGCAAACGCCTTCGCACCGGCCGCCCGATCCGGAAGAACAAGCGACACACGGTGAAGGGGCAATGGCGCTCGCAGATCACCGATGCCCGGCCGATCGGGGAGCGCCCCCAGGCCGCGGAGGACCGCAGCGAGCCCGGGCACCTGGAAGGCGATCTGGTGATCGGCTCGAACAACAGCCAGGTCGCCACACTGGTCGACCGCAAGACGCGGTTCCTCACGGTCGTGAAACTTGCCAGCCGCCACACCAACGTGGTCGTTCCAGCTCTGGCCGAGACATACATGCGCATGGACTCCCGACTACGCGGCACGCTGACCTGGGATCGCGGCATGGAACTGGCAGCCCACAAGCGTCTCAGCACTGACACCGGCATCGACGTGTTCTTCGCAGCCCCGCGCAGCCCCTGGCGATCGTCTTTGCCTGCTCGGCGGTCAGCTTCCGCAGCCGCCTCAGTTCCACGTCCCGGTCGTCGGCGGCCCGTACCGCGCCGGGTTTTGATCCGTTGTCCTGGGCGGCGTGGGCCTTCTTCACCCAGCCCCGCAGGGACTCCGAGCTGATCCCCAACTCGCGGGCGACCGCAGTCACCGTCCGGCCCGACGACCGCACGAGCTCGATCGCGTCGCGCTTGTACTCGTCCGAGTACCAATTCGTGTACTTGCTTCCCACCTGGCACTGCTTCCTCTGGAACCTCAGATCCCAGTCTCCAGGTGTCCTGAATCAAGGGGAAGCTTCACTGACCGACACAGGTCTTCCTCTGCCCGTAGCTCCGACCAGGTCGGAGCACTTTCCGCCTCTGGTCAGGAGACGCCACCTGCCCGGGTATGCGCAGGCCGGGGCGTTGTCAGTGGCGGTGTGCAGGATGATTGGCATGACGACACCCGCTGCACAGATCATGGATGATGCCGCGCCCGCTGCGGTACAGGCAGCACTGGACGCTGACCCGGACGCCGTGCAGGACCACCTGGAGACGTTGGAGAAAGGAGTGGGGCGTGTCGCGAAGCGGCTGGCCTCTGCCGCAGCGCGTCTTCGCGGCCACTCAGGAAGAGGCTTCCGCATAGGCTCCCTTGCTGGAGGTCAGAAATTTCAGACCTTCCAGCTCGCGAACCACTTTTGCGGGCCGAAATCACGAAAGGGCCTGAGACTCCGGCGTGACGGGGTCCCAGACTCGGAGCAACTCCGTGTGCGTGCTGCATCGAAGGCGAACAGACTGATGGCCATGTCCCCGCCGCAGGTGCCGCCAACTGAGTCCGAGCCCCCTCCCGCGCGCTCACCCCTGTCAACGTTCGTGGAGAAGGCGGCTTACGTCGCGGCGCCGGGGACCGTCGCCTTCGCTCTGCTCTACTACTTCGGCAGCCTTTACATCAGGGAGTACTACTCCGCCCTCGGCGTGGTGCCCGAGGATCTCGGGATGTCCGTCCAGAACGTCGTGGCCAGCAGCACGAAAGCGATCTTCCTGCCCCTCTGTCTCCTGCTGGCCAGCGGGCTGATCGTGTTCGTGGTGTTCGGCTGGCTGGGACGGGCTTTGGCCGGACCGGAGCATGAGGTTCACCGTCGGACGGCGATCGTGTTGCTGTTTGCCGTCGGCGTGGCCATGATGCTCATGGGCCTCGCGACCCTGTTCTCAGGCTTGGTGGCCCTTTTCGCTCCGGGCGTGCCGCGCACGTTCATGCCGGCCCTGATGGTGGCCGTGGGGTCCACGCTGGCCGTCTGCGCTGTCCATCTGCGGCTGAGCCAGAGTCCGGACACTCGAGTCCGGCAGCCCGCCGGCGACCGTGAGTGGCTGGCGGTCGGCACGCTGCTCATTGGGATGCTGACGGTGAGCTTGTTCTTCGACATGGCACAGTACTCGGCAGTCGTCGGCCGCAGCGATGCGCGGCTGGACGCGAGGAGAGGGTACGAGGACACTCCGTTCGTGGTGATCCATTCACGTGTGATCGTCCCCCACCACGCGAAGGGCATCAGGTTCAAGGACAACGGCAGGGCGGGCGGGCCGTACCGGTATGAGTACCGGGGGTTCCGCCTCCTCATGAAGTCACCGACCCGCTTCTACCTGGTCTCTTATGTCTCGCGCTGGAAAGACCGCCGGGTGGTGGTGCTGTCCGACGACCGTACCGTCTGGCTGGAGATCCGCAGCTCCAATAGGAACGTCGGCGCTACGTCACCGGCGCTGGCGTCTCGTCTTCAAACGGTGTCGCCGGCTCGTCGGTCGTCGGCTCGTCGGTCGTGGGCTCGTCGGTCGTGGGCTCCAGAGTGGTCGAGTCCGTGCCCGAGGTCGGGGCCTCGGTCGCTTCACCGAACACAGCGGCGGTAATGGTGGAGCCGTCGTCCAGCGTGAGCGCCAAGTCACCGGTGTACGACCCCGATCGCGTCGGTGTGTACCGGAAGATCAGCACGCAGCCGTCCGGCGGGATCGCCCCCAGGCACGGGTTGATAATCTCAGCCTCTTGCCCTTCGAACGTGCCTTTGACGTCCTGCAGGCCCGACGGTAGCCCCTGTGCCGACGGCTTGATGTCCACCTCGCCCTGGGTCGGCTCGCCCACCTGAGTCGGCGGAAGCTCGACGTCCGACGCGGAGGCCTCCTCGGCGTCGCTGCCCAGGAAGATCTCGCCGTCGGTCTCCTCGTCCGAGGTGACCTCGTTCTCCTCCGAGGTCGGCGTTCCGTTCTCCTCGGTCTCGGAGGGTCCGGCAGGCGTCGACCCGCCGTCTCCCCCACCCCCGCAAGCCGCCGTCAACGCCAGCACGATCAGCGCCACTGCTACGACACCACGCCGGAAAATCACTGAAGTCATGGTGTCGGCGCCTCCGCTTCCACTCGGCCGGGTCCGGCACAACCTCGCACACCGACCGGTGGAATGCACGGTCAGCCGTTGCTGACACGGAGCGATCACTCGAACGACAGCCCCGAACGACACCAAAGGGCAGACACCACAGGATGACTTCACTTTGAGTTAGCTCGGCCGATCAGGGCCCTCCGTTGCCGCGGAGGGCCCCTTTATGGGGAGGTGGCCTGTCCTCGACGCGGACCGCATCCAGCGAGGCTGGCTGCTCCTCCGGAGACACCTCCGAATCCGGGAGCGGCGAAGGTCAGCCGCTTATCCAGCCGTGCCCCCTATGCAGCGCCTCGGTCTCGAGGACCGCTCACACATCGTTGGTCGGGGCGACATTCCAGTTCGGCGCGAGCGTCTGCTTCGCCGGGACGTTGGACACCTCAAGAGCGGAGCCAACTCCTGCGGGCTGCGAGTGAACACACCCGGATCGCAACCTCTGTTGGCCTTCTCAACCCGCCATCAGGTTTCCTGGGCAGCGGTTGAGGCGCTCGCGGGCGACCTCTCCCTGAGAATCGAGAGGTAGTGCGAGGGTGAACCGGTAGCAGGCCTTCTCTGCGTCCGTGTGGGGGTAGGCCACCACAATGCGGATGGCTGTGCTGTCTCGTTCCACGCTCCAGCGGTCGTCTCCCGCTGCCTGCTCGATCTCCTTGTTGCTGAGGCTGCCGTCTTTGACGGCTTCCTGAAGGCGGTACTGGGTAAGGCCAGCCTTCTTGGCAAGGAGCTCATCGTCGGGGGGCGCCGGGCGATCGAAAAATCCCTGCACTGCCAGCGAAATAGCCACGCCAGCTCCGGCGATGACCATAAGGGCGGCCGCGACAATGCACCCGGCCGTAGCCGGCCGGGTGCGCTTGAGTGATGCCTCGGTCACGTCATGATCCGTGAAAGTACCCAGCCAGGTACACGCGAACGTACCCAGGGCGCCGTACCTCCGCGGCCGGAGCCAGGCTGGCTTTCGGCCTGCGTGTTGGGAGTCGTTCAGCTTTGGTGAGGGATGCCTAGTCCGCGTAGGAGCTGGGCCAGTTCCTCGTGGAAGAGCTTTTCTGGGCTGACGGTCTGGTTGCGCATGTGACCGTAGACCTCCAGCGACACCAGGCCGTGCAGGTGTCCCCAGATGCGCAACGCGAGGGCGACGGCCGCGGGCGGCAGTTCCGGGAATGCCGGGCGAACCTTGTCGAGAAGCCCGGCATCGAAGTCGGACCATTCGAACTCGCTGCCTTCGTAGAAGCGTTTGGCGCGGGGCCAGGCAACTGCCGCGAGTGCGGTGAGTCCTGTGCAGACGCGGCGTGCGGCATCCGGTGCGGCGCCTTGCTCGGGAGCGCGGTAGCCGGGAACGGGGTCACCGTAGATGAGCCGGAAGCCCTCGGGGTTGGCCAGGGCCCAGTTCCGGAAGGCGCTGGCCCATGCCCTGATCCGGGCGGCGGGATCCGGGGTGGGGGCAGATTCCCAAGCCGAGTCCACGGCGTCGGCCAGGGCGGTGTACACGTCGTTGATGAGCGTGGTGACCAGGTCGTCGCGGGTGGCGAAGTAGCCGTAGATGGCGTTGGCGGTCATGCCCATCTCGCGGGCGATGGCCCGCAGTGTGATGGCGTCGGGTCCGCCTGAGGCCATCAGCTCCAGTGCCACGCTCTTGATTTCGGCCGTCGTCTCGGCGCGCAGCCGCTCACGTCTTCCCCTGCTCGCTGTACCGGTCACGAGGACACTCTACAGCGTCACCTCATTTTGTGGCCGTATGGAAACTTCACGGCGTATAGTCGCTCGCTGGGGCGTCACGGCGGTCGCTGACGCACCCGCTTCCGCGTGAACGAAGGGGAGAACCATGCGTATCGGAGTCATCGGAGCTACGGGAACCATCGGCAGCCAGGTCGTCGCCGAGGCCCTGGACCGAGGGCACCTCGTCCAGGCATTCAGCCGCGATGCTTCCCTGGTCAAAAGCAACGAGCGCCGGGACGGCGTCAACTGGGCGAGCGTCGACGTCCTGGACCCGGCGAGCATCGCGGCAGCACTCCCGGGTCTCGACGTGCTGATCAGCGGCTTCCAGCCCGGCAACGCCGCCCATGACATCGCGGACACCCTGCGGCGTTCGATCGCCGATCCCACGGTCTACGCCACCGCGGCGCGAGCCCTGCTGAAGGCGCTGGAGAGCCACCCCAGAACCCGGCTCATTGTGATCGGCGGCGCGGGCAGCCTGGAAGTCGAACCGGGGGTAGTACGCGCCGACTCCGATGAGCTCCTGCACGCCACACTCGACCACGTCGGGCTGCCTCGCGAATATGCGGCAGCAGTGCGCGGCCACCGAGACGCCCTGAACGTTCTGCGCACCTCCAACCGCTTGTGGACCTACTTCAGCCCGGCCGAGGACATCGCCCCCGGCGAGCGCACCGGTCGCTTCCGGATCGGCAGTGACCAGCCCGTCGTGGACGCCAACGGCCGCAGCCGCATTTCGGTGGAAGACGCTGCTGTTGCCCTGATCGACGAGGCGGAGCTGCCGCGCTTCGTCCAACGCCGCTTCACGATCGGCTACTGATGCCCGCAGCTGGTATTCGCCACGAGGGAACGCTTGCATTTCCTCGTGGTGTACCACCATGGCCGGCCTCAGCACAGCGAAAGCACCCAGAGGCTGGTCACGTATGGCCGTACCTGCCTGGGCACGTTCAGGGCTCTGGCAAGATTTTCGTAGGCGGAGATCATCTGGGGGCCGTGGTCGGCTGGTCCGCGTAACGGCGGCGGAGATGGGCGATCAGGACAACGCGGTGGCGGAGGAGTGGGACGCCGGCACGTCCTGCCATCAGGCGCTTCTGGAGCTTGATGTCGGTGATGCGGCCCTCGTTGACGCCGGAGCTGTAGGTGGTGTTGATCCCCTGGGCGACGGCGTGCTGGTCTTCGCGCAGGGCTCCGGCGATACCGGCAAAGGGCGCCAGTCCGCTGCGGGAGAGCTCGTCGAGCCAGGACGGCAGGGGTGCCGCGTCGCGGTTGTCGAGCATGGTGGCGAACTGGCGGACCAGGTCGTGGGTGCGTTTGAGTTCCGGGCAGTGCTCGAGGAGGCGGTGCAGGCGGTGGGCGACGTGTAGGCCGCGGCGGTCCGGGTGGGTGGCGATCCAGCGGGCGGTCTCGCGTGGGGACGGCGGTCGTGCGCGGGGCTGGTCCAGCGGCAGCCCGCGTCCCAGGGGCGCGAGGGCCATCTTCACGCGCTGGTAGTGCCCGAGGTAGCCCTTGCTGCGGAGTTCCTCGTGGAGGACCATCGCATTGTGTTCGCCCTCGTCCCAGCGTTGTTGCAGGTAGTCGCGGTAGGGATCCAGGGTGGAGGGCTTGCGGGGCGGGCGGCGCATGACCTCCTGCCAGGTGCGGGCTCGGGCATACTTGCGCACGGTTTTGCGGTCCAGGCCGAGCTCGCGGGCCACGGCGCTGTGGCTCCGACCAGATCCGGTCAGGGCGTGCACGGCCTCGAACAGCCTCCCGGCGTGCTGCCCGGCTCGTGTGTCCGCCGCGGCGTCCCCGGTGGCTGGATCGGCCTCTTCGGCCGGCGGGAGGGCTGCGGGCAGACAACCCCGGTGGGCGGAAGCGATGTCCTGAACGCGACGTGACAGCCCCTGCCACAGGTGGAAGCGGTCGCTGACCTGCACGGCATCAGGGGCGCCGGCGGTGATGCCCTGCCGGTATGTCAGCGAACCGTCGCGGCAGACGATCTCGACGCCGGGATGCTCACGAAGCCAGCGGCTGAGCTGCTCGGCGTCCCGTCCCTCCCAGAGCGTGAGGGGCAGACGGGTGGTGGCATCGACCAGGAGAGTTCCGTAAGTGCCGCCGTAGAGAGCGAAGTCGTCCACGCCCAGCACCCGTGGAATGACAAGGGCCGGCAGTGGCATCCGCATCAGCTGCGACAGGACGGTGCACCGCGAGAGCGTGACGTTCAGGACCCGCAGCATTCGTGCTCCGCCCCGGCCCGCCAGTAGCACCCCTGCTGCCTCGACCACCCGCTGCAGTAGTGGTGTGCGCCGTTGATAACGGACAGTCAGACCCGGCACTTGCTCGGCGAACGTCACCTTTTCGCAAGTGGTGTTCTCGCAGTACAGACGGCACACGCTCAGCTCGACCAGCACGGCACGGTCGCCCAGCGACGTATCCCCGAGCCGTCTGACGTATCGGCTGTGACACCACCCGCTCGGTGTCCCGCAGCCCGTACACGGCGCGGGAGCAAGTGACCGCGTACGCGCACGGACAACCACCACAGGTCCAGAGCCGTCGACCGAGAGAACCGACACGCCCGCCAAGTGCGGTAACAGATAGGGCAGTTCAACAGAGCACACCCAAAGGCTGCCCGTTACGCGGACCAGCCGACCACGGCCCCCAGATGATCTCCGCCTACGAAAATCTTGCCAGAGCCATGTTCACGTGTACGCCGACACTTGCCGCCTACGCAGGTCTCGCTCCCGCGACCCGCAACTCAGGCTCCTCGATCCGCGGCGAACAGCCTTCCCGCAGAGGAAACAAGCAGCTCAAGCGAGCCTTCTTCCTCTCCGCGTTCGCCGCCCTGGGCGACCCGGCATCGCGCACCTACTACGACAAGAAGATCGCGCAGGGCAAGCACCACACCCAAGCCCTGCTCTGCCTCGCCAGACGGCGAGCCGACGTGCTCTTCGCGATGCTCCGCGACGGCACCTTCTACGAACCCCGGACAACCGCCACGGTCATCTGACCCGCAGTTTCGCCAACAGATCCACTTGATCACTCTCGACATCGAACCTGAGGAGCGGATGGCTGGGAGCGCCGCCCTCGCAATACATCACCACCGGCTTGCCCAACCGCCGCCCGATCACGGTGAGGAAGCCGCAGAGCACGTCGAGTCGCTCCTGGCCCTGGAGTTCCCGCAGATCAACATCGAAGTCGATCTCCTCCACCGAGTAGAAACGGAAGATCGCCAATACATCGGCAGTCGGCCAGACCCGCAGTTCCGCGCACTCCGCGCCAGCAGGGCGAGACAGCACCGCCTCCGCGCGAGGCACCGACAACACCGTCTCGCCTTCGGAGTACTGGCACATCCAGCCGCTCACCCCGACGAGATCGAGGACCGCCTGCCAGTCCTCCACCGAGGTCTCGGGAACAAGCACGTCCGGCAACGACCCCATCAGATCAGGGTCGAAGAAGCTCTTGACGTCATCCCACAACAGACCAGACACCCCGCCATCCTGCCCGCATCACCCTCACAACGCAGACCGATTTCCTTGACCAAACTCATAGGGGCACCCCCCGGCCTTGAGCAGACTGGCCTCCCTCAGCCGGTCCAGCATCACCTGCAGCAGCCGGTCGGCGGCGCCGTCCTGTTCGGCCAGCCGGGTCCTGAACTCGCACAGGACCGAGTGATCGAACCCCGGATCCCCCAGCTCAAGCCCCAAGGCGTACTTCCAGTCGATCCTGGTGCGGACCGCGTCCGCCGCCGCCCGGTCGGACAGGTTCTCCGCGAACTGGAGCACCGACACCAGCGCCAGCCGCCCCGGCGACAATCCCGGCCTGCCGTCATCCGAGTACAGACCGGCGAACTCCTCGTCCTCGAACAGGACATCCAGCCGGTCCCGGATGAGCATGGCCGGGGTGCCCTTCGGACACGCCGCCCGCGCCGTTTGCACCGTCCGTACCGGGATTCGCTGGTGACTCTCCGGCCGCAGCGACACCGCGACCACCTCCACCGCCGATGCCACCCCGCACGCTCCCAGCCAAGCACCTCACACAGCCAGCCGTCAGCGGCTTACCAACATCACCAACAGAGGCACAGCATTGGCTCTAGTCCCCCAGGTTTTCTGGTGGCACGGTCGCTGTCACCGCTGCGGGTAGCCGACCATTCAGGATTTCCTGACGTGGCAGTGACAGCCCGAAGTGCTGCTGCAGGGCGGTCAGAGTCGCTCGCAACGAGTCGAACTCCTCGCTCACATCATCATCGAGGAGTCCGGCTTCTTCGAACGCCGGGAGCAGGAACGCCATGCCCTCGTCTGGGGTGTCGCCGATGTCGAAGCGACCAACCGTTTGGCCGTCGCGGTAGTACCAGCACTCTCTGGGCGGGTCGTCCGGCTTCGGGGTCAGGTGCACGACTTCGATGCCGCCTGCGGAGACGTCGGGGTGAGCCCACCAAGCCTTGGAGTGCCAGCCCTGCTCCACCGCATATGACCAGCCCGCGCATTCACCGAAGCGGGCCACGCGGGCTGATTCGCGGTCGTTGAACGTCAGCCGCTCGGCCTCGGCGAAGGTGATCGGGTCGAGCACTTCTCCGGGCCGGGCGCCCAGTCGGACAACGAGGTCACGGGGGCTGACGCCGCGTGCGAAGGTGACAAACAGGATGGAAGCGTCTCCGCGCCAGGCGTCGCTCAGCCACGTGATGCCGTCGCTCAATGTCTTCTCCTGGTTTTAGGGGTACGACTGGGGCGGGATGGCGTGGCCGTCCCGCCCCAGTCTGCGTCGTGGTCTACCAGCCGGTCATGGCTTCGGAACGGTGCACGACACAGTCACCTTGGACGCGTCACAGTGCGCGAACTCGGGGAAGGCCACCCCGTACTCGTCCTTGTCCAGCAGACGGTACTTCGACGCCGAGGAGAACGTTCCGGAGAAGGGCTGCATCGACTGAGTGTTCTGGTAATTCGACATTGACGAGCGTCCGCAGACTTCCTTCCACGTCGGAGCCGCTGTGCGGATGTCGTCGTACAGCCTCCAGTCGCCCGTTGCGATGCGGGACGCGTAGGTCTGCACGCAGTCGTTGCCGGTGTCGACTTCGTTCATGCCGCCCAGGGAGGCGGGCATACCGCCCGAGTTGTAGGAGGCGGCGTAGGCGAACTCATCGCAGCTGGCGGTGTCGCTCGTGTCGATGGGGGTGGTGTCGGGGTTGCCGTACGTCTTGGCCCAGCCATCCGGGCAGATGATCTTCCGGTTCAGGTCCGAATCCCGCACGGACGCAGGCAGGTACTTGATCGGCCTGCCTGCTGCCTTGGAGCCGGGGTGGTTGGGAAGCTTCGACTGGATCAGCCAGGCGTGCGCGACGGCGGCGGGCGTCTTGGCGAAGTTCATCACCCAGGTCGGCTTGTAGGCCGAGAACACGCAGCCGGGGCTGGTGGCAGAGGCGACGACATCGCAGCGGATATCGAAGTCCGGGATGGAGTTGCCCAGCCACTGCGGGTCGTTGTCGATCTCCCCGGCGCCGTCGTTGACGGTCCCGGCGATGGTCCAGTCCAGCTGGAGACTGGTGATCTTGGTGGCGGTGCCGCCGGTCCACTCGTGGTTGAAGGTGGCGTACGCGGCGTGGAGGTCACCCTTTGGTTGCCACGTATTGGAGCCCTCCCACACCGGAGCGGCGGTGGTGCACTCCGGGGAGCGAGGGGACATCAGGCGACGGTCCAGCCGGGGTTGTCGAGCGTCTCGATCGTCACGCCCCATCCGGGTTCCAGCGCCGTCGCATTACGAGGAGTTCTGCAGTCAGTCGGGACGTGCGCGGATTCGGACACGAGCGGAATGCGAAGCGAACCGCGCGTGGACGGACGAACCCGGTGCACCTGACCTGCAACGGACCAGACGACGCCAGCTGTGGGGCTACTTGAACCAGTACCGGACGCCGTGGTGGTGAGAGCAGGTTCCCTGTGAGTGCCCCGAGTACGACACGCTTGCGTCCTTGCACTTCGCCGTCTCGTACTTGTCCTTCGGCCTCTGGTGGTGAGTCCAGCCACACGAGCCTGTGGTGTGGTGAATGCAGTGGTGCGCGGTGTTGGTGGACGGCAGCGTCGCAGCCGAGGCCATTGGCGCGCTGAACAAGACGCCGGCGAGGGCAACAGCAACGGCGGAAGCAGCAAATCGTGGGCGCAAAGGAATTCCCCCTGGGTGGAGCAAGTGCAGCGAATCTTACCGCTGATTCTGTGACTTACCGGGCGGTACTGGGCGCGGTCGGCGTACTTCCGCCCACGGGCACAATGGCACCGGAAAGGCCGACGTCAGGGTGGCGGACACCTCTCAAGGCCGTCAGCACAGGAGCAGAGCTTATGAAGCGCTGCGGAAGACGGCGGCCGGGCCGATCACTCCGGGTCCGAACTTGTCCCGGACGCGGTCGACGGCTGCTTCGGCCACCAGTCGTGCCTCGCGGGCTTCATCGAGGCTGATCTGCGTGGTGACCTGGCCGGCGCCGATGAGGTCCTCGCCCCGCAGGGCAAGGGCGGTCAGCCGTCCGCGCTGCAGGCCGGCGGCGTCGAGGAGCCTGTAGGCGAGGGTGCGCAGGTCGTCCTCGTGCGCGGACGGCTCCGTGAGGCGGCGGGTCTTGTCCCAGCTGCCGGTGCCGGCGAAGGACAGGGTGAGGGTGAGCGCGCGGGCCGCCTGGTCGCGGGAGCGCAGCTGCCGTCCGAGCCGGACCACCAGATCGAGCAGGGCGGCGCGGACTTCGGCGCCGTCCAGGGTGTGGCGGGGAAAAGAGCAGCGGACGGTTGCTGAGGCGGGCAGCGCGCGGGGCACGACGGGACGGGGGTCGATGCCGCGGGCCCGGTCGGCGGCGAGCCGTCCGGCGCGGCCTCCGAGCAGGCGCTGCACGGTCGCCGGGGACACGGCGGCGAGCAGGCCGACATGGTGGATGCCGTAGTCGCGCAGCATGGTGGCCTGGCGGGGGCCGATGCCGTGCAGGGCCTCCACCGGCAGTCCGCCCAGCCAGTCGGCGACCTGCTCGGGGGCGACCGCCAGGACCCCGCCCGGCCCGGGGATCTGCGTGGAAGCGGTGGCCGCGGCCGTGATCGAGGGGCCGATGCCGACGCGGACGTCGACTCCGAGGCGGGACAGGGTGCGTACCCGCAGGATTTCGCCCAGGCGGCGCGCGTCGACGCCGTAGTACGGCAGCGCACCGCGCAGTTCCACCAGGGCCGCGGTGGGCGGCAGGGCCTGCACGACCGGCCAGAGCTCCGCGAGCTGCTCCAGGACCTGCCGGTAGACCTCCTGCTCCAGCCGGTCCGGGCAGCGCACATGCATCACCGTCGCACCCTGGCGTGCCGGCACGTCCGCAGTCATCACACCCACCTCCCAAACCCACGTTATCGAACAAGAAATCGAACACGCGAGGGCGCGAAGGTGGATCATGAGCATAGAATCAAAAATGTGTTCGATGCTCTGCCGCCCGATCTGGACCGCCTGCACACCCTGCGGGTGTGGCACGCCCTGTGGATCAGACGCATCGACGCGAAGATCGAGGCCCTGCAGCGCCACCGGGCCGAAGAAGAACACAGCCGCCGGACCCGGCCCGCACCGCCGGAGTGGATCGTCGAACTCGGCATCGGCACCGGCCGACCACCCGTCCAGGTCCACACCGGTAACTGCCACATGGCCGGCAAGCGCCGCCGCCCCATCCGACCGCAGCGAAGCCCGCCGCCTCCTGGCCGCAGGCCTGGAAGCCTGCACCCACTGCCGCCCGGACACCCAGCTCCACATCATCGGCTTAGCCACCCTCGCCGGGCGGGCACGCCCGGCGGCGAGCGCGGCCGCCTCCTGACCGTCGCACCGCCGCAGCCCCGGTCCTACGTGTGACGGAGCACGACAGTTTGCGAGTGGAGCTCGACAGCTTGCGAACGTGTGGCCAGTGACTGCGCTCTCGTAGGGAAGGTGGAGCTTGCTCTTTAACCTTTGGCGGAGCCTCAGGGACACCGGTAGGTTCTCCGCGGTGACCTTGATGGAGACGCAGGGCCTCTCGTCGATGAGCGACGGGGCGCAGTTACGTTGGATGGCGCTGGGGGACACGACTCGGCGGCTGGCCGTGGTCATGCTCCATGGCGGTCCGGGTCTGCCGGACTATCTGGGCGATGTCGCCCCCATGGTCGCGGACCTCGCGCCTGTGTACCGGTACGACCAGCGGGGCACGGGTCAATCCCCGTGGCGGGGGCGCCATTCCTTCGCCCGGCATGTCGACGATCTCGTCGAGTTGCTCGACGCATGGGGCGTGCCCAGAGCTGTGCTGATCGGGCACTCCTACGGTACTGACCTGGCGAGCCGGTTCTGCCTGACGCATCCTGACCGGGTTGCCGCGATGCTGCTGATGTGCGGGCCGTTCGTCGGTGACTGGCGTACCGGGGACCGGGCGGAGCGCGAACGTCGCATGTCCGCAGCGCAGTTGGAGCGGCTCCACGCATTGGAGGAGTTGCCGCACCGCACGGAGGAGCAGGAAGTCGAGCTGCTCACGCTGGCCTGGTTCACCGATCACGCCGATCCCGAACAGGGGTGGCACTGGGCCGCGCAGGGTGCCCGGCGGCGTCGCCCCGTCAACTGGGCTATGAACAGCGAGCTTGGCAAGGCAGGGCGCGCAAACCCGCTCGATGAGCATCTTGCCGAGCTGCGCGCATGCTTGCCCGCGCGGGCGGAGCTTCTCGGTGGGGCCGACGACCCCCGCCCAGTGTCTGCTCTTGAATCACTCGCGCTCAGGCTCGATCTTCCGCTGACGCGCGTCGAAGACGCTGGGCACGAGCCCTGGTTGGAGCAGCCCAACACCGTGCGTGCGCACCTTCGGCGATTCGTGCAAGGCACGGTGGGCTCATAGGGCTTCGACCGGATTGCCGGCCAGCCTCATCCCACGCTATCGGGGCCTTCCCGACGGCAAGCCGAACTGGGGACCTGTAGGCCGGGCGGCACTCGATCGTGTTCTTCAGGACTGGCGCTCATCCCCATCCCGGCCGTGATCCTGCTCGCTTCCGCGGTCAAGCTGGCCGTGACAGCTGAACCGTTCCGTCGACGGCGAGCAATTTCGAATACTGATGTCACGCGCCATACGGATGCGTGGGAAGCCTCCGGTCCGTACCGTCGAAGCAGGCGGACTGTACGTCCTGCGCGTGCGCTACGCCTGCCCACCTCTCAGGCTGTGAGCGGCCCATCGAGAAGGAAGCGTGAGGCCATGCGTTCCCGACCTACGACAGTAGGTGCCGCACTGAGCGCGGCCTTTGGGCTGGTGCTGCTCGCCAGCGGCTGCTCCAGCACAGCGAGCGGCGAGCAACCCGCCAAGAACACGCAGGGCAGCGGCACGGATAAGCCCGTCGTACTGTCCCTGGCGACACCGATGGGCGCGAGTGACGAATTCGACGCCTTCCTGCAGAACGTGAGGAAACTGTCCCACGGCTCGATCCAGATCTCCGTCGAGTTCGACGCCCACCATCAGGAGGGGCCGGACTTCGAGGAGCAACTCCTCAATGACCTGCAGGCCGGACGAGTCGATCTGGCCGCCCTCGGCAGTCGGGTCTTCGACATCCGTCGGGCTCCTGCCCTGGGCGCCCTGACCGCGCCCCTGCTCATCAACAGCTTCGACGCCGAGGAGAAAGTCCTCAGCGCACCGGTCGCCCAACGCATGATCCGCGAGGTCGACGGCGGTGGCCTCACCGGCGTGGGCCTGCTCCCGGGCAGCCTGCGCCGCCCCTTCGGCGCCGGGACACCGCTGCTCGGTCCACAGGACTACAAGGGACGCACGATCGGCATCCAGGAGTCCAAAGTCGCCGACTCCACCATGCGCACCCTCGGAGCGAAACCGGAATGGTTCGGCGCAAGCAGCTCGGTGGCCGGTCTCGATGGGTTCGAGCAACAGATCGGATCTGTCAACGGGAGCCGTTACGACGAAGCGGGGATGATCGGCACCGCCAACGTCGTTCTGTGGCCCCGCCCGATCGTCCTGGTCGCCAACACCAAGGCCATCGAGCGGCTCAACGAGGACCAGCGCAAACTACTGCAGAAGGCGGCGCGGCAGGCAGTGCACAGCGCCGGCGCCAACTTGCGCGAACAGGAGAACAAGGACCTGAAGGGCCTCTGCGCTCGGGGCCAGAAGTTCGCCGCCGCGAGCCCCGCCCAACTGACCGCACTGCGCAAAGCGGTTCAGCCGGTGTACGACCGCCTCTCCCGCGACCGCCGGACCAAGGAATACCTCGACACCGTCACGGCCACGGTACGGGAGGTTCCCACTGAGCCATCCGTGTCCTGCAAAGGCTGACGCCTACGACGAAAAGACCTCGACCTCACCAAGTCCCGCCTCCGCCCGATCAAGTCACAAACCGACCAGACCGTCATCCCGACAGGTGTTGACCACCCTGCCCTGACCGCCAGGTTGCACCACGCCGACCGGCCGAGAGGCTCACCGCAAGTGCGTCCCCGAGAGGCTCACCGAAAGTGCGTCACAGAGCGCGGCACACGGCGCGCACGGGAAGGGTGCAGCCCATCCCTGCTCTTGCCGGAAACCTCATCCGGCCTGGTCACGCAGCATGCTGGTACTCGTCGAGGAGGCCGCCGAGTCGGTCGGCTCGAGGTATGTCGAGGCGAGCGATTTCGTCCGGATCGGTGATCGGTTCGCGGAGCGGTTGCAACGGGCGGGCGTTCGCCATGCCCTGGTGCGGCCGATGCGCGGTCAAGGAGCACGGCATCCCGCCCACACCCGAACGCCAGGACACGACCTGGGCCGCCTTCCCGCGCGGCCAGACGGATGCGCTGCCGGCCTGCGACGTCCTCGAGACCCCTACCCTGACCGGTGCGCGTGACCACGACTCGAACTACACCCAAGGCCGCCACCGTGATCACGATGACGACCGTTTCGTCGCTGCTCTGAAGCACCTACTGAACTCCTCGGGTTGTTGTCGGCTGCCGGGTGAGGGTCAGTCTGGTGCCGGCTAGTGCTCTGACCACATTGGTTCGCCGGGTTGGTGGTCGGGGCGGTTGGATGTGCGGTGACGTCCGATCCGAGTGCTGGGGGTGCGGTGGCTGAGCCTGTCCGCGTGCGCCGGTTGACCGACCAGGAAGGGCAGAAACTGCAGCAGATCGTGCGCCGGGGCAGCACTAGTTCGGTGCGTTTCCGACGCGCGATGATGCTGCTGGCATCGGCCGGCGGGAACCGGGTCCCGGTGATCGCCCAGCTGGTGCAGGCCGACGAGGACACCGTCCGGGATGTGATCCACCGGTTCAACGAGATCGGCCTGGCCTGTCTGGACCCTCGGTGGGCGGGAGGCCGTCCCCGCCTGCTCAGTCCTGACGACGAGGACTTCGTCGTCCAGACGGCCACCACCCGCCCGACCAAGCTCGGCCAGCCCTTCACCCGCTGGTCCATCCGCAAACTGCTGGCCCACCTGCGGAAAGTCCATGGGCGGGTCATCCGCATCAGCCGCGAGGCGTTACGCCGTCTGCTCGCCCGCCGCGGCATCACCTTCCAGCGCACCAAGACGTGGAAGGAGTCCCCGGACCCCGACCGCGAGGCAAAGCTGGACCGGATCGAGGAAGTCCTGGACCGCTTCCCGGACCGGGTCTTCGCTTTCGACGAGTTCGGCCCGCTCGGCATCCGCCCCACCGGCGGTGCGGGCTGGGCCCCCGCCAGTCACCCCGAGCGGCACCCGGCGACCTACCACCGCACGCACGGCGTCAGGTACTTCCACGGCTGCTATTCGGTCGGCGACGACACGCTCTGGGGCGTCAACCGCCGCAAGAAGAGCGCCGCGAACACGCTGGCCGCGCTCAGATCGGTCCGGGCCGCCCGACCGGACGGCGCCCCCATCTACGTCATCCTGGACAACCTGTCCGCCCATAAGGGCGAGATGATCCGCCGCTGGGCGAAGAAGAACCGCGTCGAGCTGTGCTTCACGCCGACGTACGCCTCCTGGGCCAACCCAATCGAGGCGCACTTCGGGCCGCTGCGGCAGTTCACTATCGCCAACTCCAACCACCGCAACCACACCGTGCAGACCCGGGCCCTGCACGCCTATCTGCGCTGGCGCAACGCAAATGCCCGTCACCCTGACGTGCTGGCCGCCCAGCGCCGCGAGCGCGCTCGCATCCGCAGCGAGAAGGGCATCCGTTGGGGCGGACGTCCCCTCGCCGATGCCGCTTGACCGGCCCGGCGACCTTGCCCGGCGGGTCCTAGCAGTAGCCGTCCACCCTGGCGCCGGCTGGAGCGAGGTTGGGCCAGGGATGCCCTGCTCTGTCGGAGGCAGCGGACCGCAGAAGGTCAAGGAGGGTGCACCCCGGGTAGCCCTGAAAACTCGTGTAGGTGCCCCGGTAGTAGCAGCTCCAGTAGCTCACGACCCGCCGTTGAGTGCGCGCGAAGAATGCAGGGTTGTCCACGAGGAACTGCCCGTAAGCGAGGTGGCCGCGGGTGCCGGGCGTGGTGAGATCACGGAGCTCATTGCAGATGACGACCAGGATCTCCAAGACGTACTCGCCAACCAGCTGCACGACGAAGGGGACGACCCATGGGTCCGTGGAACCAACTATCTTCTCCAGGTGGCGCTGTCTGACCATGCCGTCGCAGTGCCTTGAGTACAGGCAGTGCAGAAGCTGTTGTTGGCGCGACGAAAGCGACGCTACCGCGTCAGTTGGCGGCTCGTCGTTGTAGAGGCGCTCGGGGATCAAAACCTGCTGGCCCTCGACAGCGACCGAGAACGAGGCATGTGGCTGGAGCCGAGAATCAGGCATCACCGCCAGGACTGCCTCGGCATCGCTTGCAAGCTCGGCTGGGAACGCCGTGATCAACGGATTGCTGCGGTCGGAAAGCGGCTGCACGAGCCGAGCATAGGCGGATGCCTCGGCCAGGTAGCTGGCATTAATGGCCCCACACCCGCCCAACCCGGCGAAGGTATGCGGTCAGAGCACTAGGCACCCATCGATCAGGTCGGGCCGGAGCTGGATATGACGTAAGCCCCGTCGAAGAGTGCGCTCGAGATGCTCGTCGTCGGTGAAGGCAACGTTGGCCAGCGGGCCGCGCCGTAACAGCGACCAGACGCCCTCGACTGGATTCAAGTCGGGTGCGTAAGAGGGTAGTTGCACAATGGTGAGCCAGTCGTGTGCGGCAGCGTACTCACGCATCCCGGCGGCCCGGTGAGTGTTGAGGTTGTCCCACACCAGAACTATGGGGGCGCCCAGCTGAATGTGGGCACGCACGACCAGGTCGCGGTAGTCGCTCCATGCGAAGGTGTCGCGTCCCTTGCCCCGGTGCTTGCGGTGGCGGCGTGGCCGGTAGATCAGCCGGGAGGGTTCGCCCGGCCGGTAGCAGCACATCGCGGCGATCGACCAGCGGCGCCAGGAGCGTCCCCGGACCCGCACCACCGGCGTGTGCCCGCGCCGGCTCCAAGTACGGGCGGTCGGGGGTGTCATCGAGAACCCGGCTTCGTCCTCGAAGACGACGAACGCTCCCAGCGCCGCCGCAGTCATTCCACCTGCGGCCACACGTCCTTCTTCCACAACGCGACCGCACGCTCGTCGCGTTCCAGCGCACGGCGGGCCGGGCTCTGCCAGGACCAGCCGTGCCGGTGCAGCAGCCGCCCCACCGCAGCCATCGAGCAGTCGATCTGGAATCTGACGGCGATCACGGCTTGGATCCGCGCCATGGTCCACCGCTGGTCCTCCCAGCCGTGCTCGGCGGGTCCCAGGGCCAACGCCTTCTCCAGCTCGGCGAACTGGCCGTCGGACAGCTTGGGCAGTTTCGCCGGCCCGGTCGAGGCCAGGGCATCCATCCCGCCCTCCCGCCAGGCACGCCGCCAGCGTTCCACCGACCGCGCGCTCACCCGCAGATCTTTCGCGATCACCGCGGTTCTCTCACCGCGCGCAAACCGTTCGCCGGCCTCATACCGGACCCGCTCGCGAAACCGCCGCCCCTTCGCGGTCAGCCCACCACCCTGCGCGTACCGCATACAACCGGCCTACCGCAGGGATCAGCCCCCGACAACAACCCGACGAGATCAGTAACGTCGGTGCTCCTCTTCCGCGACGAGGGCAACACCTGGCTGTGACCACTGCCTGGTGTGTCCCGCTGGAACTGTGGGTCTCACAGGTTGTGACTGAGCGCGGGAGTTGGTCGGTCTGGCCAACTCCCGCGCTCAGATCTCGCTACGTCCTCAGCACTCACGCAGCCCAGGGGCCGGATCCTGCCCCGTTTTCACGGAGACGGCAGGGACATTGCCCCATGCACCATTGTCGAGCTGCGTCCAGTACCAGATGTCGTTCCCGCCCGGGTGCGGGTCGCCGTGGCCCCAGCACGCGAACCAGTTGAACCCGGGGGTGAGCGTGCCACGCGTTGCCGAACGGTAGGAGCGGTCCGCGTATCCCTTCCTCCCACGGAGTTGCCGCAGTAGAGCCTGCCGTCGGAGCGGACCCCACACTCTGCGGCATGGGCGGCAGAAATAGGCATAGAGAGCGCGAACAGGGCAGCCGCGGCGATGGTGCCCAGCGTGGTGGTCATTCGTCGAGTGATCATGATCGGCTTAACGGGCGCGGTCAGAGCGAGGTAACGCCCGACTGTCCGGCCTACCCAGCGTGGTTGGGCGACAGGCCGTGCACTGGCACCCGCCGCGGCGGCGAAGGTGTTGCGTGCATCCCGGGCGAGGCCACATAAGCACCCTGCTGCGCACCGCCGCGGAAGGCGGACGCGCCGAGGTCCGCCTCGGACGGCGCGACGGCACGTACGTCTGGGTGTCCCTGCGTAACTCGGTTGTCGCCGACGCCGTCGACGGGCCACGCTTCCTGCTCACCCACGTCGAAGACATAGAGGACCGAAAACTCCGTGAACTCCAGTTGCTGCATCAAGTCAGCCATGACGCACTCACGGGGCTGCCCAACATCACCGAACTACGCGCCCGTCTCAATTCCAGACTGTGCGACGACCCGCGCAGACCTCCTGGCGCAAGTCCTGACACGGCACACCAACACATCCAGGCGCCCGAGAGCGCTCCCCATGACGCCAAGGGCCTTGCCGTCCTCGTCTGCGACCTCGAAGGCTTCAAGAGGATCAACGACATCCTCGGGCACCAAGCGGGGGACGCCGTGCTGGTCGAAGTCGCGAGGCGCCTGAGCAGTGCAGCACGGAATGGCGACACGGTCTCCCGGATTGGCGACGACGAGTTCGCCGTGCTCGCCGACAACGTCAACCAGGCCGCCGCGCAGGACCTCGCCACACGGCTGCACAACGCCATCGTCCAGCCGACCCAGGTCAACGGCCGTGAGCTGATCATCAGCGCCAGCTTCGGCATCACCTGGGCACGCTGCGGCATGACGGCCCACCAGGTGATGGAATACGCCGACGCAAACATGCACTTCAAGAGGCGGTCTCCACCGTCAGGCGGTGAGTGACGCCGTTGCCTGACCACCCGATCTCGACGCCGGGCACAGCGACGGCCACAAGAACTGGAGCCCAGGCATGATGGCCTGGTGACTCACAGCCTGCCACTCGCACGGATCCGAGATGAAGTCGAACGGTTCCGCAACGCGATCCAGACCGCTATCGCCCAGGATGGACTCGCCGACGTCCTGACCGCGTTTCAGAACTTTCCAAGGGGAAGTTGCGGAAAGGCCACTGCCATGCTCTGTATCCACCTCCAGAATGCTGGCCTGGGCACCTGGTTGTACGTGATGGGCAGGCAGGGCAGCGCCGAATCGGGTTACCGCACGCACGCGTGGGCCGCCCGTGGCGGCATAGTCCTTGACATCACCGGCAGCCAGTTCCCTGACCGGCCGGACATTTGGCTCGATGAACCCGACGACTGGTTCGCGCGCTGGGAGGCTGCAGCATCCAGGCCGGCCTGCTGGAGCAAGGACACGAGCACGGAAGAGGGCGAAGGGTACTTGCTGGTGTCGCAATACCTGTGACGGGCTGCCAGAGACTCGGCAGGCACGGACAGGCCGAGTAGGACGTGGCTGTCTTGAAGTTGGCCTGCAGACTTAAGCCCTCCTCCCGCAGCAGGCCAGGCGGCGGTCGTACTCCGACTGAGTGCCTTCCACGGCGCCGGCGCGGATGGCCGCGTGTACCTCACCAGGGCTTGCGCCCGCGAACGCCGAGCAGCTCGGTCCCCCGCTGCTCGGCGTTCGCGGCCGTCTCTGCGTGTACGGCGATCAGCGGTAATGGCCGCCGTAGTGGGTGGTGGCTCACGAGTGGATTCCTGTTCCGTCGGTGCCCGACCAGCGTCCCTCGTACACCTGACCGGCCGCGTCGATCAGGTAGTGGTAACCGAGGTCGCCGTACTCCGCGGCGTCGGCGCGGTAGATCGCGCGCACCCGGGCGGCCGCCTCCAGGCTGTCGCCGCCGTCCGCTGTGTGGTGGACCGTCAGGGTCTGGACCGGGTAGTAGGCAGGGGGCCAGCGCTCGGGGCCGGTGGCGGTGTGGCGCAGGGCTTCGTCGGCTCCCCACTGGGCGCGGGTGAGCAGCGGATAGGTGGCGGCCGAGGCCGGGAGCGCTGTCGTGCCCAGTACGGCCGCGGCGCCCAGCGCGCCAAGGAACGTCCGGCGGGCAGCGGGGAGGGGAATGCGGGGCGTCTGGCGCCCCGTAGGTCTTGGCGGTCCGGGAGGTCCACGGGTGTGTCTCCCTGTGTGTTCTCGTACGGGAAGGGCGGTCGTGTGTCGCGGTACGGGCCGCTGCCCGTCCTCCCTGAGGCGAGGACGGGCAGCAGTGCGCGTGTGTGCGGTCGGAGGCGAGACCAGGTCAGCAGCGGTTGGTGCCAGCGAAGTTCCAGAACGCGGACTTGGTGGCGGGTCCGGCGATCCCGTCGACGGTGAGGCTGGCGCCGTGCAGGTTGAGGTACTGCTGCAGCCCCTTGATCGTGTTGGGGCCGACGATCCCGTCGATGGAGTCGCTGTAGTAGCCCAGGGTTTTGAACAAGTTCTGCGCCGCCTTCCAGCTGTTGGTACCCAGCTGGCCGTCGATGGTGCCCGGCCCGGGGAAACCAAAGAGGCTCGCCCGGTCGCGCAGCAGGCACTGCCAGCTCGTGGCGTGGGCGGTGTCCAGCCCCAGGTTGTTCACGGCGAGCACGCCCATGGCCTCCGCGCTCGCCGCCGACGCCGCCGCGGGCACCGAGGACGAGGCGGAGGCCGCGAAGCTGGTGCCCGCACCGGCCAGGCCGCCGGCGGTGAGCGCGGCGATGGTCGCGGCGGTGACACACGCCCGCTTCATGATCTTCGATCGCATCCGGAATATCCTCTTCGTCTCGTAGACCGCCCAGTTCTGCACCGGGATTCGAGACGACCTTGCCAGCCTCCTGTGCTCCTTCACATACTTTTACGCGCCAGCGCAAAAGACGAGGCAGACGAGAGGAATTCAATGCTCCGTATCCATTTCACGGATGCCGATTTAGCGCGTGTTCAAGTCGCGTCCAGACCCGATCCACTCTGGGAGATCTACTTCAGTCTGCGCCGGCTCCAGGGCCGACGGAACCTGCGGCCCTACGAGCAGTGGCACCGCATCACACGCCAGGCCCTGCAGGAGAAGGGACTGACCGCAGCCGTCCGTGAGGTACTGCTGCCGCTCTACCCTCGCGGCATCTACGTCCCCGACTTCCTCACCCCCGACGCGGCGGCCGAGGGCCTGCAAGCAGGACTGGAGGCGATACTCTCCGCTCCCCACAGCCTCGTCCAGCACGAAATCCGAATGCTGGCCAGAGTGCGAAGCGTTCCCTCCTGGACCCGGCGATTAGCCGATACGGAAACCCGCGGTCAATTAGTCGAGACGATCCGGGCCTATCACGGCATCGCCCTTCTTCCGCACCGCGATCTCATGCAAGCGCACCACGACGCCGACCGCTGGCTCCGCGCCCGTGCCCTGCTGGACGACGGCACCGGAGGGCTGCTCGCGGGACTGGGCCCGTGTATCCGCTGGCTGAGACCGACCCTGGAGGTCGACTACCCCGTCGACCGGGATCTGCATCTGCGCGGCCGCGGGCTCACTCTTGTCCCCTCTTACTTCTGCCGGGGCACCCCCGTAGCCCTGGCCGACCCCGACCTCCCGCCCGTCCTGGTCTACCCCCTGCGTCACCAGGCCCCCGACGACGGCCACACCGGGGCGCCCGCCTCACCGGCCCCGCTCTGTGCGCTCATCGGAGCGACCCGCGCCGCCATCCTCCGGGCCTCCGCCACCGGCGCGACCACCGGTGAACTCGCCCGGCTCGCCAGCGTATCCGCGGCCTCCGCCACCCGGCACACCACCGTCCTGCGCAACAGCGGCCTGCTCCTCAGCCGCCGCAACGGCCCATCCGTCCTGCACACCCTGACCCCCGCGGGCACCACCCTGCTGAACGCCGACGGAGGGGGCCGGTGAGACATCCGTTGAGTCCCTCTGCGACGAGCAGGACGGCGGCAGCCCGGACGTCTTCGCCCACTACTCCACCATCGCCGCCCAGAGCTTCCGTGAACTCCAGGTAGGCCAGAAGGTCCAACTACGACGTGGCCCAGAGCCAGAAGGGCCCCCAGGCGAAAAGCATCACCCTTGCCTGACCGGCCCTCCCCCACGACACGCGCCTTCGCTCTGCTCCGAGGGCGGGCATCGTGAACAACAGCGCCAACTTCGCCCGAGCACGGTTCACTTCATGTGCGTCCACACCCGCGGGCGGCGGACATGTGATGGTGCCGGCGCAGACGGCGTCCTTCAGCTTGGTCTCCACACCGTCCTTGGTGCTGGCGGTCTTGGTGCCGGAGTAGGACTCGGGCCATGTGGTCTTCCTCGCAGTCGGCGAGGTTGGTGTCGGAGTAGCCGTAATCGATGACGCCCTGGGCCTTGAGGGGATTGGTATAGGACGTCGGGGAGCGCACCGGCGCCTCCGGCACCACCCGCTGGAACAGCTCCAACAACTCATCCGGCACCAGCCGCTCAACGATCCCCACCACGACCGACAGCCTACCCAGGCAGCCAAATGAGATGACTTCTTGCAGCCGGTATACGATCCCGCCCGGGGGTGGGCCCACTTCGTCCTCTACACCGAACCCGACCGCGGCTTCGCCAGTGACGGAGGTGACCGAGGGCGACGAGCCGGACTCGGCAGTGCCCTTCCTCCTCCTGGAGGTCTCCCAACTGCTCATGGCCGACGGCCGCCTGGGCGCCCACGAGGACATCGTCCCCGAGGAGCCCGATCTGGGCCCGGAACCAGACGTCGACGAACTCCGCGAGAACTTCGCCCGCCTCCTGGAGCCGGTCGACGTCTACTCCGAGGTCTTCGACCCTTACGAGCCCCGTAAGGCCCCCGTGCCCGCCCGGATCTCCGACGACCTCGCCGACGTCATTGCGGCCGGCACGGCATGGCCCACTACCGTGCCGGCCGCACCACCGAGGCCCTGTGGTGTGGCAGTTCTCCTACTTCTCCAACTGGAGTTCCACGGCCTCGGCAACGCTCAGGGCCTTGCAGTCGGTGGTCGCCAATGTGCGCCCGAACCTGCCCCTGGAGCAACTGGACGGCCTCGACACCGACCAGGCCATGGGGACGAGACGCTGGAGTTCGAGGCGGGCCGGGTGATGGCGGAGGAGATGACGGGACCGCTGGGAATTACCGGTACAGGACGATCGAGTTGATCGGGGTCAGGTTCAGGTACTCCCCGTAGCCGGGACCCAGCACTTTGCTGCAGTCGCCGGTGCCGTTGTAACCGGTGCACAGCTTCACGTACGCGTCCTCGAACGGGCCGTTCTGGTTGTTCAGGAAGTCCGGGCGTGCGCGCGCAGCGTCTTCAGCAGGCCCGGCGCCTGCTCGGCGAGCAGACCCGTGACCGCGGTGACGTAGGCATGGGCGGTACCGACAGATATACCGAAGGCTCTGGCGATACGGGCGAGGGTGTCGTGGCGGCGCAGATACACGAGTGCGACCAGCGCACGGCGGTGCGGCGGGAGTTTGCACCGCCGGTCACCCTCACGGGTGACGATGAGCATCGTGACCGACTCGACCACGGCGTGAGGCAGGTCGAGTGCGGCAGGATACGGAACCAACAGGGCTCCTGTGCTGCTGAGTTGAGACGTCGAACACCTCCCTCAACGGCACGGGAGCCCTGTCCGTTGCGCGCCCCGACCTCACGCTGCCCCATCACTCGATCAGTGGCCACACTGAAAAGGCTCAGTGACCAGTGGAAGATGGTGGCATGGACGCGCAGAAGGTGACCTTGCGGAAGATGACGCCGTCGGAGTACGACGCAGCGACTGAGCATCGCGAAGCCGAGACGACTCGTGAACTCGGCAAGTTCATGCCCCAAGAGCTGGCACGAGAGCGGACACGTCAGGGCACTGCTCAGTTCCTCCCCGATGGGCTCGACACAGCTGGTCATCATCTCGTGGTGGCGGAGAACGGTTCAGGCGAGATTGTAGGGACCGCGTGGATTGGTCCCGATCCGCGCCAAGCTGCAGGCACCACGAACTCAGCTTGGCTCTATGACATCAACGTTTACGTCCCGTTCCGGCGCCGCGGATACGGATCCGCCATTCTCAACGCCGCCGAGGAACTCGTTGCCCGCGAGGGCAAGACGTCGCTCAACTTGAACGTCATGGGAAGCAATGAGACAGCCATTGCTATGTATCAACGCAATGGTTATGACGTGTCGTCAATGTACCTGTCTAAAAGCGTGCAAGGTTAGATCAGACGGTGGGCGTCTGCTTCTTCGCCCCGTCGGGGACTGGCTTCTTCCGGGTCAGTCGCCTGGTCATGAGGGTGATGAGAGGACACCGCCGGGCGCCGCAGCAGACCGGTGGCGACCTGCCCGGCGACGTCGTCGTCGCGGACCAGGTCGGTCACCGCCTGGACCTTCTCCTCCACCGTCACCGGATGCTCCACCCGCTGCCCCACCAGCCGTTTAGCGGAGTCCGGCGTCCAGCGGCGCTGACCGGTGCGCTGGTTGAACGGCGGATCCTCGATCGCCGCCCACCGTTCGGCCTCGTCCTTTACCGACGCCAACACCCGGTGGACGGTGAAAGAGACGCCGTCCCTGCGCCGCGCGGCCGGCCACCGGTTGGCGGTCCACCGCCAGTCCTCCACCGTGGCCCGCGGCCCCGATACCGTCAGCGAAGATCTGCAACGACTCTCGGACCATGTACAGATCGTCGGAACCGTTCGGCATCGACCCGCCCACCGCACGCATCGGCTCGATCTCCAACGCCTTGTCACCCAGGGAAAATTGCGCCAGCGCGATCAGCTCTCGCGCCTCGGCGATGAGCTGCAACGCCACGCGCGCCGCCGGGGCCGCAGCGCCGTCCAGGCCGCGACCGAACACCCCGCTTATCTGATAACTGGAGTACGCACGGGTTCGTAGATGATCTCTGCGTGCGATCTGTTGCGTGTCAGCAGGTCCGAGACCTGTGTTCGACGTATCCCTGAATCGGTGGAGTTTCCGCAGAAACTCGCAGAATCTACGAGCGTGGTTCGTAATCTGCGTGTTCGTGGATGAATCCGGAACTCGTCGCAGCGTGGTGGAGCCAAGGCCGGCGGAGGAGCTTGGCGCCGCCGGGCTGGCTGAGGTCTTCCAGTTGCACCGTCGCCGCGGCGAGCGGGACGGCCTGTCGGAGCGTGACTACTTCTTCGACACCCTCGCCGAGTATCAGTGGGCACGCGACGCGGCGGGCCTGATGCCGGCAACGGTCGACAAGCTCGTGAAGCCTGTGATCGAGATCTGTGAGTACCTGGATCTGGCGCCGTGGCGCCTGCAGCCGCGAGACCTCGACCGCTACTTCGCCGGACCGGGCAAGCGGGCCCGCTCCACCGTTCGCACCAAGATCAACCTTATTGACGGGTACTTCGCGTTCCTCGAACAGCGGTACGCGGGTGAGATCAGCCGTCGTTTCGGTGCGGTCGTGGAGTCGCCGATCGATCCGTTCAACCGGCCACGCCACCGGGGTGACTTCGGTCTGCGGGTGCCGCCGTCGCAGCAGGCCATGCGGGAGTTCTTCGCTGCGTGGCGGCGTGCTCTGCCGCTGGCACGCAAGGAGGCGGTCGCGTGCCGCGACTACGTCATGGCGAAGATCGCCTACTTGTCGGGCGTGCGAGCGGCCGAACTGTGCGGCGTGTGTATGCGCGATGTGCACTGGGAGTCGGGCCAGTGGGGCCGGTTCCTCGTCCACGGCAAGGGAGCTCGTGGGTCGGGGCCGCGGCAGCGCGAGGCCTTCTTGTTCGAGCAGGGACGGGAGCTGCTGTGGTGGTACGTGGAGGAGTTGCGCGGGTTGTTCCGGGACGATCCTGAGCATCCGTCTGCGCCGTTGTTTCCGTCCGAGCGCTTGCCCGTGGCGGTCGCGGCGCTGAACATGCCAGTCGCGCCGAAGATGGTGCCCTCGACGTTCAGGCGGGCGCTGCGGGCTGCCTCGGTGGCGCATCTCCCGGGTCCGGTAGAGGAGTTGTTTCCTCATCTGCTGCGTCACGCGTGCGCGACACACAACTATGAGCGGGGGATGTCCCTGTGGGAGGTGCAGCGACTGCTGGGCCACTGGTGGAGCACGACCACGGTCCGGTACCTCCTCACCGCGCAGGGGGACCCGGAGCAGGCGGCGCGGCGGGCTTCGGCCGAGCGGGCCGGGCAGCGGCTGGTGGCGGACACAGGGAGCCTTCGGTGAAGTGGAATGGGTGCGGCTCTTCTCCAGTGAGCCGCTTTGGCCTGCGTGGTTGCTGACCGGGGTGTGGTTGCTCGATCGTCATGGTGTCGGGTGTCCGGGTTTCGGGGGTGTCGGCGATGGTGTCGTGGCTGGAGGAGATCGAGCGGCGGGAAGCTGCCGCGCGGGAACGGATCGAGGACGGCAACATCGGCGTGCGGGCGAAGCTGTACACGTCTGACCAGTACGACGACGTCAAGCAGCGTGACGCACTGTTCACGCAACTCCAGGAGGCGGGCATCGCGGTGCGCGGCGACGTCACCGCCGACCAATTCCGGGCCATCCTCGCCATCATGCAGCCCGACGCCTGACCCGAGAGAGGGCCACCACCGTGCCTAAACTCCACATCCCCGCCGACGACTTCCAACTCGGCGACCTCGTCCATCTTGCCGACGGCCGAACCGTCAAGATCCGCGTCATTGAACGCGGCGGCAGGGGCCTCATCGTCGTCAACCCGGGCGCGGCTGACCGGCTCGAAGGCCGTGTCTGGGAGCACGTCACCGTCACCCGCGAGGAGATGTCGTGACCGTCCGCCGTCTGTCCGGCCGCCCAGAACCGCCACCGACCCGAACGCCGAGACCGAGTGCGGCTCTTTGGAGTGAGCCTGCTGGTCAGGCCAGGAGTTCGTAGTTGTGCTGGCTGGGCCGGGGGTAGAGGCGTTCGCGTTCTCTGCGGGTGTGGAAGGTCCAGTACTGCGGGAAGTCGCCGTTGCTGATGAGGGCCCGGAGGGTCAGGACAGCTTCGGCTCCAGGGACGGTCCACCTGCTGCCGGTGATATCGAGGCGGTCGGCCACCAGATGACGTGCTGCGCCTTCGACGATGCCGCTGGCGATCGGCCATCCGGCCGCGAGGGCCTTGTCGTAGTGGAGATAGGCGGCGTTGTTGTCCAGGTAGCGGCAGGCTTTGTCCGCTGCGGCCCGTTGGTCTGGCGACAGGCCCAGCCGGTCGACGTGGGCGCGGATGCCGGTGACGGCTCCGGCGCTGTCACCGGCCAGGATCCGGGCGGCCTGGGCCCCGACCCAGGTCTCGGCGTCCGGATCGGTGGCGGTGTGGAAACACCGCGAGGCCGCCCACAACTTCTCGATCACGTGGACGATGTCGAGCACGACATTTACGGTGACGCCGCGTCGGACAGCCTCCGCATGGATCAACTCAAGCTGGTGCTCAGCGCCGTCGACCAGGACCACCCAGCGTCGGCGGTGCTGGGGATCACGGGCTTGGGCCTCGTCGAACGCGGCGGCAATGACCTGGTCCGCGTCGTGCTCCACCGAGGCGGTGAGCCACTTCGCGCGAGCCTTGGGCCCCTTGCGCGGAGCGCGGCGGGTGGTGCGGCCGCCGGGCGGGGCGATGATGTCGTGCGGCCGGCGCACGGCCGGATCCGCGTCGTGGACGACGGCGAGGGTGGCCATCCGCTTGCGGCAGGTCTTCTCCCCGGCGGACAGACGGGTGCGGAACGTGCGCGTCGCCTGTTCCGCGGCCTTCCGCGTCGCCTCCTGCAGGTGTCCCGGGCGCATCACGATCCCCTTGCCGTCGACGCTGAGCACCAACAGGGTCGTGCTTGCTGCCGGGGCAGGGGTGCGGGCGGCATAGAAGGCGGCGATGTCCACCGCGGCTGCCCGCACGAGCTGTTCGGCCTGGCGTTTGCCCACCGCCCGCGCCCCGCAGCGGCGTTCGATCGCCTCCAGGACGTGGCAGTAGGAGCCGCGGACGGCTTCCAGCACGACCAGACGCCGAAGTCCCAGGCTGTGCCGCTCACGCGGCAGTCCCAGCACCCGGTCGGCCGGATACCAGTTGGGCAGGCCGGGGCCGCGCAGCGCGCACCGGGTGACGGTCACCGGCCCGACCACGGTCGCCAGTTGACGTCGGTGTTTCTTTTCCAGCCGGGTCCGACCCGCGGCGAGTTGGGCCCGCCCGCCGGTGTCGAGCATCGCCAGTTCGGCTTCCTCCCGGCGGGCGCGCAGGTCGAAGTGGCCCTGCAGGAGGAGGCGGGCCAGCTCCCTCGCCCCGTTCTCGGCGTCTTCCTCCACCTGTTCATGGGGCAGGAGCAGAGCTTCGGGACGGGAGAGGGAATCGATGAGACGAGTGAGGAAAGAAGCGGCTCGGTCAAAGGGGTCAGCCGCCGCGGCGGCCGCATAGCCTGCGGTCATCGGGCTCTCGCTTCCGGGCAGACGAATGGGTGGCACCTTCGACGCTAGGGACGAGAGCCCGACCCCACATCGGCGCGGCGGCGCACGTCGGAAGCCCCGGCCTGCTCCGGCGCATCCCCGGCCGCCGCCAGAGCCTCGCAAGGGGTGAACAGTCCCGGTCCCTCCTCCGTCAGCCAGCCCCGCTCGACCAGGCGTTTCAGCTTCGACCGGAAGCCTTCCACCTTGCTCTTGTCCGTCGACAGGCCCAGTGCGGCACACAGGTGATGCGCCCGCATGGGATGCACCGCGTCCTGGAGAACCTCGACGATGTCCCGGTATGAACCCGGCAGCACGTCCATCCCCAGCCCGGGCGTCCACTGCGGCACCAGCCGCACCCCCACCGGTGATCCCGCAGGGGACCGGTACTCCTCAACTCCCGCCCCGTCGGAGTCCGCTTGCACCGCGGCAACCGTGACCGTCTCGTTGCCGGACAGGATCTCGGTCATCGTTTCCCGGGTGATCTCCAGCCGGGACAGAACCTCCTCCCGCCCAGCCAGGCGCCTGCTCAACTCCCCATTTCGGTCCCGCAGTTCGGCGATCTCCTCGCGCGCAGCGGCCTCCCGCCGATCGAGCTCCTCCAGCCACGACGCCATTGCCGCCTCCAAGACCGCGTCCTGGGACACGACGATCCACCGTCCGACAACGAACGGCAACGGCGCACGGCATCACCAGCTCACTGCAGAAGAGCCACACCCATCCAGAATCCACCGCTTCCCTAGCCGGGCCCCGTCGCCGGTGACGACCTGTGGGACGGCAACGGTGTTCAGGAGGCCGAGGCAGCGCAGTAGCCCGCTGGGGAGCCAGGCTGCCTCGCGCCAGGTGGACTCGTACGGATCGGCTGGCGCTCGTCCGCCTATAGCCACTCGCGGGCGGTCCGTGTGCCGCCAGCCAGCTCGCTTCTCCCCCGACGGCGTGGATGCGTTCGGCGAGGGTGGTCTCGGCTTTCTGGAAGGCGCGGCGGGAGATGGGCCGGTGAGCTGGATACTCGTCGGTTGTTCGGGGCTGCGAAGCTCGATGTCGGCTCGGTACGGGCGTGGGTCCGGAGGCCGTTGAGATGCGCGGCGGGGAGCTGCCGGCGCGCCACGCTGCCCTCCCGTAGGGCCCTGACGCTGGCGCACGCACTTACCGGGCGGCGGGGTCGGTGCGGGTACTTGCGTATGCCGGATGGGGTGGCGACACCGGACAGCGTCGCAACTTCGCTGGCGTCTACTGGTGCAGGTCATGTCCCGGCCGCGGTCAGTCGCTCGTAGACAGTTGCCCAGCCCCGCGCTGGTGTCGCTCACGTTGCTCCTGTGACAACGGCTCATATCGGCCGACGGTCGCCACGAGCCCTGGGGCTGCGGGGGTGCGAGGCCAGCTGCGCAGGACCGCTGGCGCCAACGGGTTCGCTACGGTGGTCGAGTGAGCGTCGAGAACGATCCCTTGGGCGGCGATGCAGGCTCCCCCAATTTCGCTGTCTCCGCCGAGCTGTCCACGGCACTGGCCGCTCAAGGGCCGCACGGTGAGCGCGCGTTGAACCTGTTGCGGGATGCGGCGGCGGTCTTGTCCGATCCCGGCTGGTGGAACGCGCCCTACGAGGTTGCGCAGTCTTGCTGCCGGGGAGCGATCGACAGCATCCTCAACCTGGCGCCGAAGGACATTGAGGGCATCGAGGCAGCCAGGGACACGGTCATGAACGCAGCCAAGTCCGCCGTCGAAGCCTGCCGGGCCAACGGGTCCCTCCCGCAAGGGCTGTTGGATGAGCTTGAGGCTGCAGTCGATGCGCTGCGCGCGGAGGAGGCCAATCCGGGCGGACGGCGTATCCGTCAGATCGGGCACCTGGTGCAGGAACTGACACGGCAGGAAATGGGCCTGGCCGAGGTGGAGGCCGTGCGCAACTCCTGGACCCGGTTCTACCGCGACACCTCCGGCGTCGTGCACGGGTCGGGTGCCACGCCTGAACAGTCCCGCGAGCGGTTCGAGGGCGTGATGGCCGCCTTCGAGCAGCTCTTTCTGGGGTTGCCGGAACGTGCCGAAAGGCTGCGCCGGCTGGCGCTCAGCGAGCAGCCCTCGCAAGAGGATGCGGACGAGGTCGCGTCGATGTCGGATCCGCGCGCTGGAAGCTACTTCTTCCGTGCGGCGGTGAGCCGACGCTGGCTTGACCTGCTGCCGCAGGAGCGGCTGCTGCCGGAAGCCTCCCGCTGGCCGGCCCTGCCCTATCTGCGGCGGCTCCTGGATGCCGATCCACCGCAGCTGTGCAGGTGGGTGGCGGATCAACTCACCGCGATCGAAGAGCGCGGCCCGGGCGCGGTCAGCACCGCGGTGAGCCTGGTAGCCGGGGCGGGCATGGCGGCATGTGCGCTGCTGCAGCAGATCGCCCGGCAACAGCAGGACCGCCATGTGCTGCTGCGGATCAGTTTCTGGGCCCGGGACGTCCCGATGTCCGATCGCAACGGGCAGTGGGTGTCCGTCGTCGAGGCGGTGTTGCGCACCCCGTCTTTCGGCACCGAGGAGTCCTGGGAGGCCGCGCAGCTGGCACAGGCGCTGGTCCACACCGCCCATCCGGGGGGTCGGCTGCGTCCGGCCGGGGACCGGTTGGGGGGAATCATTCGGTCCGCGCTGGCGTCTGTGCTCGCCGGGCCTCTGGCCGAGGCCGACACATGGCGAATCAGCATGGTCAACGACCTGCGGGAGATTTCCTTCGCCGATCCACCGCGCGATGTGCTGTTCACCCTGATGCGGGCTGTGCTCGACCTGGCCCGGCAGGACGCCCGGCTCGGTGTCCCGCTGCCGGAGCGCTGGCGGGTGCTGGGCAGCAAGTTGCCGGCCGGTGCTGGTGCCGACCGGCTGCGCGCGGCCGTCCTGCTGGAGTCGCATGACGACGACCGGGCCGATCTGGACTCGGCCGCGGCCTGGTGGGAGCGGGCCCTGCCGCTGGCGGGCCGGCTGGTTGTATCCGGATCTGCGCGGGCGGATGTCGCGGACTTCCTAGCCCTCCTGGAGGACGCCTGCCCCGAGGAGCACCGTGCCGATCTGCACGCGGTGTTGGCCCAGGGCCTGGGAGAAGCGCCGTCCGCGTCGGAGATCTCTGCCTGGAAGAACGCTTACGAAGCGGGCTCCGAGCCGCTGCCGGATGCTTGGCGGACTGTCTGGGACTTGTCTGCGGTTCTTGCCCCGCAGGTGCTGGAGCCGTGGGGACCGATGCTGGAGATGCTCACCGGCCTGACGGGACAGCCTGCACCTGCACGTCCCCTGCCGCGCCTGCGGATCACGTCCTGGGTCGAAAGGCACGGCGGTCTGCCCCCGGATGTGTTCGCCGTCCAGGCGGCGCAGGCCGGGCCGGCCGCCGCGGTCGCCCAGTTGGCCGTCGCGCCCGTCCCGCGCGGCGACGTCGACGCTGAGGGCGCTCGTGCCGGTCTGCTCGGGGATCTGGTCTCCCAGGATCCGCAGTTGTGGGCCCGTGATCCGCACGGTGTGGCGGCGGCCGCGGCCAGCACCCCGGCCGTGCTGGCCGCCTACTTCAGCTCCCTGCACCGAGCCGCGCGCGAAGAAAAACTCTCCCAGAGCGAACTCGCTGCGATCGCACTGGCCGCTTTCGCCGCGCGCCCGGCAGCCAGGCAGGACAGCCCGGGCGCCCAGCAGTTGCAGCAGGTGATCTGCAACCTGCTGCACCGGGCGTGGGAGAGCGGCCTGCTGCTGGACATGACGTCTGGGGAGGCAGCGGGCGCCGTCGAGTGGCTGCAGGATCTGGTCACCGGCTGGACACGGCCCCGTACAGACACCCCGCGGCCACTGTGGGCGGCCCTGGACCAGCCGGGCGGGACGGCGCTGATCTCTCTGATCGCCTGGGCCCTCCAGCAGGCTCACCGCACCGGCCAGGCCCTGCCCGAGCCGGCCCGCGGTGTGCTGGGCCGCCTGCTGGCGGACGAGCCTGACGACCAGGCCCTGGCCGTCATAGGCATGTGTCTGGGCCAGCTGGCGGACGTCGATGCGGCATGGGTCGAGGAACACGCCGAGCCGCTCTATGCACTCGACGCTGCCTGGCGGCCCGCCGCTGCCTGGCTGCGTCAGCCGCGGCCGCACGCCGGGATCTTGGCACACCTGGACCGTGCAGCGTTGCTGCAGGTGGCGGCCGGCCCGGACGACGCTCCCGTCCTCGGCAAGATCATCGTGTCGTTCCTCGACGGCTCCCAGGTGCTGGGCCCAGCCCCCGCCTTGCTGGCGGAACTCGCCGCTCAGGACGGCGGGGTGCAGGCGGTTTCCGAGCTGCTGTCGCACCTCGCGCAGGCCGTGATCCATTGTGATCAAGCGAGCCCATGGCCCGAGCGTGCGGCAGCGCTGTGGCGCTCCGCGCTCGAGGCACAGGTGGAGCCCGCTGCTCTGACTGGCGCGGGCCGGTTCGCCTACGCCGATCGCCTCGACGATGCCGCCTGGCTGGAGCTGACCGCCCGCACCGTGGCCCGCCAGCCGGATCTGGAGGTGCCCTACGCGATCGCCGAACGGGCAGCGCGCCACCCCGGCTCGGCCGATGCCCTGCTGATCGCCGCAGCCATGCTCGGTGCCCCCGTGGACTCCTTTCACCGGCAGGAGATCCAAGGGCATGCGGCCCGGCTCTTTGCCCAGAGCGCTGTGCAGGGCACAGCCGAGCATGAACAGCTGCGGATCGCGCTAATCAATGCCGGTGCGATCGAGGCGGCCTACAACGACCCTCCGGCCGGCCCATGACCGTCCGAGCAGCCGGATTGGCCGTTCGGCACAGTTAGTGTCAGTGCCCGGCTACGGTGTCGGGCATGAAGTCGCACATCATTCAGATCGTGCGGTGGGATGCCCCGCAGCCGCAGCAGGACGGCATCGTTTGCAGCGCACACGGAATCAGAAGCTGCGCCCGGGACCTCGTCGCCGAGGTCATCCTCCGCGATGCGGGCAGTCCTCACATCCGCTGGACCGTGTGCCAGCACTGGCTCGACCATGAGCCCGACGTGGCCGCTTACGAAGCCGGCCGGGAAAGCCCCAAAGCGGATTCTGAACGGGCCCGCCTGGGGTAGAGCGGCCTACGGCACAGGGAGTCTGTCTGCGCCGATGGCGGCGGACCGCCACACTGTGCTGTCGCCGCGCCACTTGATCAACGCAGGAGCCGCTGTCAGACCCACCTGCCATCCTTCTCCCAACTCTGCGTAGAGGGAGGTGAAGCAGATGTCGAAGAAGGAAAAGGCGGCAGTCGCCATGATGGTTGCCCTGATCGGAAGCGCGTACCTCGGCAAGATCGCCAAGCAGCAAGGCGCGGCGCTTGGGCTGTCGGCGGTGGCCGTAGGCGCGATCGGTTACGCCGTGGCCTACGCCATGACGTAGCGCGGTACCAGGGCCCCACCCCAACAGGGAGACCGGGGCCCTGTCGCACCCGCCAGTATGGCGACACCGAATGACAGTGCCCGCCGCCCCATCGGGCATCTGCAGGATCACACCAGGTAGCCGGGAAGCCATACCGTCAGCCTGGCGTGCCCGGCTCACAGGAGCACGCAAAGCCATCCGCGCGGGCACCGCGATCAGGCGGAGCCGCACGACGCCAGCCTGTCGGCATGACCAATCCCAAGGAGTCGGGGCCGGGACCGGGCAGAAGGCACCTCCTGCCTGCCATTGGTTTGGCACGCCGCGGTGTTCACGTTTCGGGGCGCGAGATGCGGCGAGAGTCTGCATCAGGCAGGCGGAGGGCCGTGGGTCGGACACGGGCGCAGATGTGGGCCGATAACCTCGCTGCTGCCCACCGGAACCACCAGTGGGAATGACACCTGAAGTTCCTCGCCAGCGCGTGGAAACCATGGACGGCGACGACCATGCGCTGGGCGTGTTCATCGCCAACTGCCGGGCGCGCAAGCAGCGTCTGGCGCCTGATCGCGTGCAAGAGCTCAGTGCCGTCGGAATGAAGGGAGCTTGAAGAATCGAGTGCAAGGGCCGCCGACGTGCGCGGCCATTATCCATCAACCGAATGTGTCAGCCCGCCCAAGCTGAGGGCGGGCCATCCGCATGCGAGCGCCACAGCAATGTCCCGGGCCCTGCCGGCCACATGGATCATTCCCAACCCGCCAAACCACCGGCATCAAGTTACGCATCAGCGACACGATGAGCCTCGCTGGCAGGTTGCAGCAACTTGTCCGACGCGAGCGCTATGGCTTCGTCCCGCGGCTGGGGTGCCGAGAGACGCTGGCGCAGGGCCTTCTCCAGGTTGCGGTCCAGCGGTCGAGCACCCGTCGGGTACGAGCTGTGCTCGATACTCAGGCACATATTTGAATGACCGTGCGGCAAGGCGCACCAAATGTGACCATGCCGGCGGATGCACGACCAGTCGCAGCCGCCAACAGTGCTGCAATCGACCGTACGGCGCCCGCACGTTCTCTTCCAGTCCACTGGTGAGGACGGGTCTTCCCAGACAGCCCAGGCCAACTCGGTACGAGTGCCGGGAGGGGCACCCGTAAGAGTGCGGTGAGGGCCTTCGTGCCCCTGGAAGACGAGGCAGCGGAGAAAGAGGCCCGCGCCGAGTTCTCGCGGCCGATCGTATTGCGAGGAACAGGTCACGGCGAACTGATTGTTCACCCGCTGCCTGTCGGGCGTTGAGGGCGCGATGGTCAAGGGCATCTGCGGTCCTGCGGCCCGCCGTGTCCGGTAGGCCGCCTGGCGGCAGGCATTCGAGCAGAACCGGCGGGGCCGGCCCCCATGTGCCGCGAGTAAATGCCGCGTCAGAAACGGCGCCTCGCAGTGGTGGCATGGACGGACGGCCTGCTCGCAGTTCTGCCGGGCCCAGGTGCGCAGCTCCGGCGAGATGGGGAGTGGGCCTTCGCTGCATTCGTTTGGCGCCATCACCAGATTTTCCAGCGGCCGCACCTTCATGAGGGCGCTCTCGTACGCAATCTGCACCTCCTCTTCCGAGCAGCGCAGCAGCCGCGCCGTCTGCGCGCGTGGCCACTCCAGGACGGCCGTCGTGATCAACGCGGTGGCCTCAAGGTCGTCGAGAGCGCCGAGGAGGCAGGCGATGGTGATGACGTCGGTGCGGCCCTTGGCTGGGTCCTGGAAGGCGCGCTGTTGCCTCATGACTCACCCCCTTCTCCTGCGGCCGGAAACCGCCCCGCTGTCGTGCCCGCTCCTGGGGCGGGTGACTGGGGTGTCGCCGCCTGTCCGGCAGTGCTGCTGATTGTCGGGGCCACATCGGCGGCGGCGCCAGGCTTGTCCTCCAGTGCCGGCGGATCGGGCGCGGTGCCGGGAGCGTTGCGCCACTTGCCCCATGGCAGGAAGCAGGACAGCGCCCCGATCACGTGACTCAGCCCGACCAGCATCTCCGGCACGTCCTCGCTCCTGCACTTCTCCAGCGCGGCCCGAATGGACCAGGCCACGACTGCGACGAGCATTACCATGGTGGTGACGAGGCACACGGCATAGATCGGCGGACCAGCCAACAGGACGTCCACAAAAGCCTCCAGAGATGCGAAAGACCCCGGTCGACGGACCGGGGTCAGGTGAGCGAAGGAACGGCAGAAACACGAACGGGCGGCACGTGGCCGCCCGAAACGAAAAAACTCCCGCATCCCTCATAGGGGGCGCAGGAGCGATTGCGTTTACATGTGTGTGTCCGCAACCTGCGCGCACCTTCTCACACGAGGCCCCGGACCGCAACAGCCCCTCACTCGCAGGTCTTTGGCCTGCGGAGATGAAGTCCTCTGAGGAGGTTTCGTAACATGAGGTGGCTTCAGGGACGACTCGCCGAGGCGGGAAACGAGAACCAGGAGACTGCCGGAACTCGCCCTCCGGCGGTGGTCAATGGCCTGGGCGATAACGGGCAACTGGGTGCAGACACGCGGCCACTTTTGGTGCTGCTTCCTGCTGCAGCATGGTGCCGTGATCGTCATCGGCCGTTCTGCCCCAGGCAGCGGTCGCAGAGAGACCGCCCGTCCACAGCCCGAAACGGTCGCTGGCAGACCCCGCAGAGATCGAACCAGGATTCGCCACAGTAGAAACAGAAGTTGGTAGGACAATCAGGGGCGGCAGCGGCAGCGGTAACGGCACCGCGCACCAAGGTCTCGCTACGGCAGTCCGGACACGCCTCCACCGGAGGACGGACGAACTGGCTGACGTTGTTGGGCAGAGGGTCGATCCACGGAAGCCCCATGCGATGCGCGTACTCTTCTGCGGCCAGCCCTGCGTCCAGCGTCACGGAACAGAACAAGCAGTGGGGCATGTGTCCCATGTCCCGCCAACCGACCGCCACCATGGCCCATTGTCGGCAGTAGGGGCACTGCACAGTGCGGTCCTTCACCGACGCAAGGTCCGCCTCCAGACCCTGCATGCGCCGCCTGACGAAAGCCTCGATTCGTCCGAGGCCACTGCGGATGCGCTCCATTGAACCGTTCCGGGTTCAATAGAGATCTCAGATGTTGACTGTGACCTGGGGTTTCGTGGTCGCTCGGTAGTAGTTGGCTTCGTATTCGGCGGGCG
>NZ_JBIAKA010000033.1:0-35779 GCF_042872225.1 Streptomyces sp. NPDC005374
ACGGCACCGGCCAGTCCGGCAACACCCTCTACGACGGCTGGAACGACACCGGCGCCACCAACGCCGCCCTCGCCCTCAACGCCACCGAGTGGCTGAGCGAGTAACCCGCAAAGGGGTCACCGCAAGAGAACGGGCCCGAGAAGCCGGCCGACAGCTTCTCGGGCCCCGCCCCGTCACTCTCGCGCGCTCACTCCCCGTGGCACTCCCCGTAGACCCGACCCGAACCGCACCAGCACGCCGTCCCCCGCTGCGGCGGCCACTCCACCGCACGTCCACGCGCCGCCAGCGTTGTCGCGTACTGGGGGAGCAGGGTCGTGTCCGCCGGGGACGAGCCCTCCGACGCCGCGAACGCCTCGTACGAGGGGACCGTGCCTGTGACGATGCCCAGGTTCTGGGTGCCGGAGGAGGACAGCTCGCGCAGGGAGGCCTCTATCGTCGCGAGGTGGTCGTCGTGGGAGGGGTACTCCGAGGACAACGACGGGTAGGCGTTCACCAGTTCGGCCAGTTCGGCGGCCGGCCAGTGCAGGACCGCCACCGGGAAGGGGCGGGACAGCGCCTCCCTGAACGTGCCGAGTTCGGCCCGCAGACGGGAGATCTCCGCCTCCAGCTCCGCGGGGTTGTCCGAGCCGAGGGACCAGACGCGCTTCGGGTCGTGGAGTTCGTCCAGCGAGACGCGCGAGCCCGGCGACGAGTGCAGGGTGTCGGCCAGCATGTCCCACTCGTCGTGGGCCACGCCCAGCATCCGCCGGACGCGGTGGCGGCCGAAGAGCAGCGGGTGGGTGGAGTACGGCGGCTCCGCCACGTCCGTCAGGAGCACACGCGCGCCGTCCGTGAACGTCTCGTGCGCCTGCTCCAGCTCGTCGTGGGACTCCAGCGCCTCGGCCACGATCACCCAGGGGGCCGGGTCCCGGGGGGCGGCAACGCGGACGCCCTCGATGATCGCGCGGGCCTCGGCCTCGTGGCCGTACTCCCAGAGGTTCGAGGCCTTCAGGGCGCGGACGAGAAACGGGTTCTCCAAGCCGTCCTGTGCGGCCAGCAGGCGGTCGTAGAGGGTGGTCGCGGCGGGGCGGTCGCCGGCCAGTTCCAGATGGGCCGCGGCCTGCACGAGCAGGGCCTCGGCGTCCTCGGGATACCGGTCGGCGGTCCGCTCCAGGCGTGCCGCTTCGGCGGTGTGGTCGACGTTCTCGGCAGGCGTGTCGGGGCGCATGGATGACACCGTACTGCCGATCAGTGACCAGGAGGGAGAGAGGTGCAGACCAGGGGCCGTACGGCACATCGACGGCGTCCGGCACCCGGCCGGCACCCGGCCCGCACCGGGCTCAGATCGTCACACCGTCGATCTGGAGCGTCTGCACCGCCTTCGCCGCGAAGGACACCGCCACCGACTTCCCGTTCAGGTAGGTGTTGGAGTACGGCGTGTACTTGTCGCCGCCCGTCGTCACCGTGTTCCAGCGCGGGACCAGGCCGCCGGAGCCGCCGGTGACCGTGGTGAACTTCGACAGGTCGAAGGTCAGGGTCTGGGCCGAGGTGGCGGTGTTCAGGGCCACGATGACCAGGCGCTTGGCCGAGGAGTCGTAGGCCGCGACCGCGTTGCTCACACCCGTGTCGATGATCTTCATCCCGGGGCGGATGTGCCGGGCGAACTGGGCCATGACGTAGTACTTCGTCTGGACCGCCGTCGGCTGCAGGGTGGACTGGTCGTACGCGATCATCGCCCAGCCCGACGACGGGTCCATGACCTGCCAGTAGACCCAGGCCGTGGGGTGCAGCCAGCGGAAGTCGTAGAGAAGGTTGAAGGCCATGGTGTAGCCGGTGCCGTCGCTGTCGCCGGTCTCCGAGTTCCACAGGGCCTTGCCGGCCGTGGTCACCACGTCCGTGTAGAGGAGGTCCCGGCGGCCGCCCGAGCCCTGGTAGCCGTGCACGTTGACCCGGTTCACGTACCCCTTGGTCGTCGAACTGAAGGAGCTCCAGGTGGTACGGGCGAGGTCGTAACTGGTCTCGTCCGACGCGGAGATCTTCGTCCCCGTCAGGCCGCGCGCGTCCAACTCGCTGCGCATGTACGGCAGTACGGCCGCCTGGACCGTCGAGTCCATGTGGCAGCCCTCCTGCGTGCCGGTATCCGTCCACCAAGCCGACGAGGGCTCGTTGAAGGGGTCGACCGTCGCGAAGTTCACGCCCCAGTTGTTCTTGGCGTACAGGGCGGTCGCGGCCAGGTGCGAGGCGTGCTGGCGGTAGTTCCAGGTCTGGAGGTTGTTGCCGCCGCCCGAGGCGCCCGACGGGTTGTGGTTGGAACACATCCACCACATCGGGGAGTTGGCGAAGAGCTCCGAGGTCGCGCCCCTGGACGTCGCCTTCACCAGCATCGCCCGCTGGTTGGCGTCCGCCGTCCAGTCCCAGGCGCTCGACGTCGGGTCCTCGTTGTTCCAGTCCTGCCAGAAGCCCTCGATCTGCTTGAAGGCCGGGATGTTGGCCGACGCGACCATCGACGAGCCGCTCACCGTGTTCCAGCTGCTCGCGCCCAGGTTGTAGCGGGCGATGTTGAGGCCGAGACCGGGGAGTGAAGTGCCGTTGTACGACGTCGACTTGGTGGTGAAGAAGATGTCGGCGAAGTCGTCCCGGGCGCCGAACACGTTGGCCCACCAGGCCAGGGAGGTGCCCCAGCCCTCCCAAGTGCCGTACGACGTACCCGGGGTGACGGCGATCGTGGCGTCCGCACGGGCGGTGCCGGTGGCAAGGGCGCTGCCGAGGAGGGTTCCTCCTGCGGCTGTCAGCAGCGTTCTGCGTCGGATCATGGCTGTCTTCTCCACCTCGTTGTGGGGCTCGGCCGCGGTCCCTCAACAGCGGCCGAGCAGTGAAAACCAAGTGGCTCGCCCAACTCGTCCCCCGCGTGCCAACACGAAGCATCAGGTGTGGTGGGTGGGGTTGTCGAGAGGTGTGACAGCGCTTTCTTTCTATGGGTCTTTCTATTTCTCCAACGGTTATGACAAGGGGTGGTCGTTCCGGACGGGGCCATGGCCGGGCTTCCGAACGGGCTCCGGGCGGGTAGCAAGCCTGGCCACTTGGCGGCGGAGCCCTTATCGTGCGGGCCCGGTGGAGGGAGACGTACGCCATGCGGGTCGTCGTCCTGGAGCACGGAACCCGGCGTCGCCGCGAGCGTCGCCGACGGGTCTGGTGGACCGGTGGAGAACTCCTGGTCACCGCCGGGGTCGTGCTGCTGTTGCTCGTCGTGCACCAGCTGTGGTGGACCAACCGGGAGGCCAAGGAGGGCGCTCAGCGCAAGGTCGAGGCGCTGGAGCGGGAGTGGGGGCCGGGCACGGGCGCCGACTCCGGCACGGACACCTCCTCCGGGTCCCCGTCGACGTCCCCTTCTTCGGCCCCGGGCGAGGCGAGCGTCCGCGTCACCATCCCGGACGTCACCGTCGCGAACCCCGCAGGGTCCCAGTCGTACGCCGTCCTCACCATCCCCCGCCTCCACCTCCGGGTACCCGTCGCCGAGGGTGTCGGCAAGCAGAGCGTGCTCAACAAGGGGTACGTCGGCCACTACCCGGGCGCCCAACAGCCGGGCCAGGCAGGGAACTTCGCGCTCGCCGGGCACCGCAACACCCACGGCGAGCCCTTCCGGTACATCAACCGGCTCGCACCGAAGGACACCATCCAGGTGGAGACCGAGGCCGCGGTGTACACGTACGTCGTGGACCGGACCCTCCGCCAGACCTCGGCCCGCGACTCGGGGGTGATCCGCCGCATCCCGCGTTCGACGGTCCACCCCGCCTACGGCTACACCCGCCCCGGCTACTACATAACCCTGACTACCTGCACCCCGGAGTACACCTCCCGGTACCGCCTGGTGGTGTGGGGCAAACTCGTGTCGATGCGGCCGCGTTGAGCACGTGGGCGTTCTCGCGAGGTTCGCAACGGGACCGCGTCGAAGGCGCCGGTATCCCTGCACCGGCCACCCCGAACGCGCCGGCGCCGCGCAGCACCGGCTGTCCCTGAACCCTCCGCCGCCGCGCAGCACCGCCCGCCCCGAACGTTCCTGCGCGGCACCGGCTGTCCGCGAACCCTCCGCCGCCGCGCATTGGCGCCCGCCTCGAACGTTCCGGCGCCGGGCGGTACCGGCCGCCTCGAACGTTCCTGCGCAGCACCGGCTGTCCCCGACGCTGCGGCGCCGCGCACTGACGCCCACGTCGAACCCTCCGCCGCCGCGCAGCATCGCCCGCCTCGAACGCTCCAGCGCCGCGCAGCAGCCGCGCAACACCGGCCCGCCCCCAGGGCCTCACCGCTCCCGCAGCCCCACCACACTCGCGGCGGCGACGAGCGCCAGTCCCGCCGACACCAGCATCGCGAGGTCCGCGCCGTGGGCGAGGCCGCTTCCCGACGAGGTGGCGATCGCGATCGTCAGGGCGACTCCGGCGCAGGAGCCGATGTACCGGAAGGTCTGCTGGGCGCCGGAGCCCATCGCCGCCCGCCCCGCCGGTACCGACTCCACCGCGAGCAGCGGAAGCGCGGCGTTCAGGAGGCCGCTGCCGACGCCCGCGATCATCAGGCCCGGCAGCAGCCGTAGCCAGGATCCCGCGTCGAGTGAGCCCAGCATGGCCAGGACGCCCGCCGCGTGCAGCAGGAAGCCGATGGCGAGCTGCCATCGCGGCGGCACCCGGCCCGCGAGCCGCCGCACCTGGAGGGCCACCGCGAAGGACAGGCCGGACCAGAGCAGGAAGAGCCAGGCCGTGTCCATCGCGGACAGGCCGAGGGTCTGCTGGAGCAGGGCCGGGAGGAAGCTGAACAGGCCGATCACGGCGAGCCCCGTGAACAGTCCGCCGGAGGAGGACGCGAGGAAGTGGCGTCGGCGGAGCAGGCCCAGGTCGATCATCGGGGTCCGCGTGCGGTGCTCCACGGCGGCGAACAGACCCAGCAGCACGGTGAACGCGAGCAGCAGCAGGCCCACCGGTGCCCGCAGCCAGCCGTCCCGGCCGAGCGTGAGCGCCGCCACCAGGGCGACCAGGGCCAGCCCGAACGTCACCGCGCCGGCGAGGTCGGGGCGGCCGCCGCGCGGGGCCCGGGACTCCGACAGGAACCGTGCGGACAGGGCGGCCACCAGCCCGGCGGCGGCGCCGAGAACCCCGTACGCCATCCGCCAGTTCGGCAGCGCGCCGGTGACGATCGGGCCCAGTGCGATGCCGCCGCTCACGAAGGCGCCCCACACCCCGGTTGCGTGCAGTCGGCCGCGTGGGCTGGGGAAGGCGTGGACGATCAGACCCAGGCTGCTCGCGAGGAGTGCCGCGCTGGCCGCGCCCTGGGCGATCCGGGCGAGGGTGAACAGCCAGGTGGACGAGGTCAGGGCGCCGAGGGCGGTGGTGAGGCCCAGCGCCAGGGTGCCGGCGACGAAGATCCGGCGGCGGCCGTAGTCGTCGGCGAGGCTGCCGGCGACCAGGAGGAGGGCGGCGAGGCCGAGCGGGGTGCCGTTCAGGAGCCAGGCCTGGGCGGACACGGGGGTGTGCAGGGCGGCGGCGACCTCGGGGAGTGTGACCATCGGCGCGGTGTACGTCATCAGGGCCACGACGGTGGCGGCGCTGGTCAGCGCGAGGGTGGCGCCGGGGTGCGGGGGTGCTTCCGCGGGGGCGGCCGACGGCTTCGCAGCGGGGAGAGTTCGTTCATTGAACCTAACCATGGGCGTCACCGTAACAGAGTAGGTTCGTTCATTGAACCTACTAGGGGAAACTGGTTACAGTGGGCGTCATGGCACTGGGCAAGGACTACGCGACACAGGAATGCTCGATCGCCCGCGCGCTGGAGATCGTCGGCGAGCGCTGGACCCTGCTCGTCGTCCGCGACGCCCTCTACGGCGTCCGGCGCTACAACGACTTCCTCGTCCACCTCGGCATCCCGCGCGCGGTCCTGGCCGCCCGCCTCCAGATGCTCACCGAGGAGGGCATCCTCGAAAAACGCCGCTACCAGGAGTCGCCGCCCCGCGACGAGTACGTCGTCACCGACCGCGGCATCGCCCTGTGGCCCACCATGCGCTCCCTCGGCCGCTGGGGCCGCGAACACCATGGCGAGCCCGCGCTGCGCACCTTCCAGCACGCGGAGTGCGGCACCGAGATCGGCTCCTACGGCGAATGCCCCGCCTGCGCCACCGTCGTACCGGTCGGGGACGTCCTCATGATCCCGGGCCCCGGACTCGATCCCGACCCCGCGGACCCGGTCAGCCGGGCCCTGCTCAAGCCGAAGAGGCTGTTGCAGCCGCTCCTGGTCGATCAGGTATAACCGAGGGGAGACCGCAGACAGAGAGGGGGGAGTGTCATGATCCGCGGCTGGACCACGGTGCGTCCCGCAGCTGCGCTGCTGCTCCTCGTCCTCGACGTCGTCCTGCTCGACACCGGCAGCCTCTCCGCCGCCGTCGCGCTGGCCGCGACCGCCGCGGCCGGCTCCGCGTTCGCCGCCTGCTCGCTCATCGCCTCGCGCTGCGCGCCCGCGGTGCCGCCCACCCGGGTCCGTACGGCCATCCGTGACCGCGCCCGCCGTACGGCCTTCCTCCCGCAACGCGACCCCGACGCCAAGGGCCGCCCCCGCCCCCGAGCGCCCGGCCACGCCCTCCCGGCGACCGTCGCGTAGGGGACGGCTCCTGCAAGGACACCCCGCGCGGGTCGTCATGCCGCCTTCGTCACTTCCGGCACGACGAGACCCCCGGAGGGCTCACCCATGTCCGTCTTCGCTGATCTGGTCCAACATCTCGCCGACCTGCTCCACCCCCTCTTCGGCGCCACCGCGGCCGCCGCCGCGATCGTCCTGTTCACCGCCTTCGTACGACTGCTCGTGCATCCCCTGTCCCGCGCCTCCGCCCGCGGTCAGAAGGCCCGCACCAAGCTCCAGCCGAAGATCGCCGAACTGCGCAGGACGCACAAGGGCAGCCCCGAGAAACTCCAGAAGGCGATGCTGGAACTGCACGCCGAGGAGAAGGTCTCACCGCTGTCCGGCTGTCTGCCCGGGCTGTTCCAGCTGCCCGCGTTCTTCCTGCTGTACCACCTCTTCTCCAACACGACGATCGGCGGGAAGGCGAACGAACTGCTCAGCCACGAGCTGTTCACCGCCCCGCTCGGCGGCCGGTGGGCCGACGCCCTGGGGGACGGCGGGGCGTTCGGCGGCGCCGGACTCGTGTACGTCGGCCTGTTCGTCGTGGTCACCGTCGTCGCCTGCTTCAACTTCCGCCGCACCAAGCGGATGATGGCCGCGAATCCGGTGGTGCCGGGGGCATCCGGCGAGCCGGGCGCGGAAGCGGTGCCCGGGGTGGGCGCGGTGAGCAAGGTGATGCCCTTCATGTCGTTCTTCACGCTCTTCACCGTGGCCGTGGTGCCCCTGGCCGCAGCGCTGTACGTGGTGACCAGTTCGACGTGGGCCGCGGTCGAGAGGGCGGCCCTCTACCGCTGAGCGGTCCAGTCCGTGAACCGGGTATTGCGGAGTGGACATCGAGCTTGGAGGATCGACCAGTCATCCGATGGCTGCACCCGCCGGACGACACCCCGCGAGCTAGGGAGACAGTGATCATGAAGCTGCTGCGAGTCGGTACGGCGGGAACGGAGACGCCCGCGCTGCTCGACGCCGACGGGGTCCTGCGGGACCTGTCCGGTGTCGTGGACGACATCGACGGGACGTTCCTCGCCGACGACGCGGCACTCGGCCGGGTCCGCGCGGCCGCGGAGGCCGGGGAACTGCCCGCGCTGGACGCCACCGGGCTGCGGGTCGGACCGCCGGTCGCGCGCATCGGGAAGATCGTCTGCATCGGCCTGAACTACCACGACCACGCCCGCGAGACGGGCGCCGAGCCGCCCGCCGAGCCGGTGATCTTCTTCAAGGCCGCGGACACCGTGGTCGGTCCTTACGACACGGTCCTGGTGCCCCGGAAGTCGGTGAAGACCGACTGGGAGGTCGAGCTGGCGGTCGTGATCGGGCGTACGTCCCGGTACCTGGAGTCCGCGGAGGAGGGTCTCGCCCATGTCGCCGGGTACGCGGTCGCGCACGACGTGTCCGAGCGGGAGTTCCAGATCGAGCGGGGCGGGACCTGGGACAAGGGGAAGAACTGCGAGACGTTCAACCCCCTGGGCCCGTGGCTGGTGACGGCGGACGAGGTCGGCGACCCCCAGGACCTCTCGCTGAAGCTGTGGGTCAACGGGGAGCTGAAGCAGGACGGCACGACCGCCGAGCAGATCTTCCCCGTGGGCGAAGTGGTGCGCTACGTCAGCCAGTTCATGACCCTGTACCCCGGTGACGTCATCAACACCGGCACGCCGGCCGGGGTGGCGCTGGGGGCGCCCGAGCCCAAGCCCTTCCTGCGGGCCGGCGACGTGGTGGAGCTCGAGATCGCCGGACTCGGGCGCCAGCGGCAGGAGTTCAAGGACGCGTAGACGCTCCGCGGGGAGAACGGGGGCACCGCGCGCGTCCGCCGACGGCCGTCGGCGGCACCGGGCTCAGTGGTGCTGCCCGCAGCGCTGGGCGCGAAGACCCGGGAGCTACCGGGAGCTACCGGGAGCTGGGGCAGCCCCGACACCGTCACCGTGGCGTGCGGTCGCGCCCCCGCGGCGGAGCCCCCTGTCGACACAGCCCCGCGCCCCTGGAACGGGTTGAGGTCACGCCAGCAGCGACGCGAGCCTGCGCCAGGCGTCCCTCGGGAGGTCGTAGCGCGGGCCGCCGTCCACGATCTGCAGGGCCACGTGGTCCGCGCCCGCCTCGAAGAAGTCGTCGACGCGGGCCCGGATCGCCGTCTCGTCGCCCCAGGCGAAGACGGCGTCGACCAGGCGGTCGCTGCCGCCGTCCTTGATGTCGTCCTCCGTGAAGCCGTTGCGGAGGAAGTTGTTGGTGTAGTTGGGCAGGCCCAGGTAGAGGGAAAGGTAGTTGCGGGCGAGAGTGCGGGCCGTGGTCGGGTCGGATTCGAGGACGACCTTCAACTCCGGGGCCAGCAGCGGGACTTCGCCCAGCAGCTCACGGGCCCTGGCCGTCTGCTCCGCGGTCACCAGGTACGGGATGGCACCGGCCGCGCGGTCCCGGGAGAGCTCCAGGGTCTTCGGGCCCAGCGCTGCCAGGAGGCGGCCGTGCGCGGGGGCGCCGGCCTTGTCGAGGGCGTCCAGGTAGGCGACCAGCGCCGAGTAGGGGCGGCGGTACTGGTCCGCGAGCTTGGCGTGGCTGACGCCGAGGCCCAGGGCGAAGCGGCCGGGGTGGGCCGTGTCGACCTCGGCGTACCGGGCCGCGGCGGCCTCGGGCTCGTGCTCCCAGATGCTCTGGATGCTGGTGCCCACGACGATCTCGGAGGTCGCCTCCAGCAGCGGGGCGGCGTGGTCGGCGTTGCTGTTGCCGCCGAGCCAGAGGGCGCCGTAGCCCAACTCCTCCAACTCTGCCGCTGCTTCGGCGATCTCGCCGCGGCGGTCCGGTTCCTCCGAGCGCAGCCCGCCGCCGTTCCAGATGCCGTACCGTCCGACGGCTTCCTTCAGGTCCTTGACGGTCATCGGATGATCTCCTCCGGTCGGTGTGCGGTCACGGGTGCCAACCGGCGGGTGCCTCGGGATCTTCCCGTCAGTCCTCCCGGCCTCGCTCGTCCCGGCCCAGGAACTGCTCCAGTGCCTCCACGACGAACCGGTGGTCCTGGAGTTGCGGCAGCCCCGACACCGTCACCGTGCCGACGACGCCCACGCCCTCCACGGTGACCGGGAAGGAGCCGCCGTGGGCCGCGTACGCGTCGGGATCCAGGCGCGAGGACTCCTCGAAGGTGCTGCCCTTGGCTCGGAAGCGGGCGCCGACCAGGTAGGACGCGGAGCCGTAGCGCTCGACGACCCGGCGCTTGCGGTCGATCCACGCGTCGTTGTCCGGGGTCGAGCCGGGGAGGGCGGCGTGGAAGAGCTGCTGGCCGCCGCGGTGGATGTCGATGGCGACGGGAGCCTGCCGCTCCCGGGCCAGTTCGACGAGGAGAGAGCCCAGCGCCCACGCGTCCTCGTACGTGAACTGCCGGAAGACCAGGTGGCGTTCCTGCGCCTCCAGCTCCTCCAGGGGCGGGGTGAGTTCCGGCTGGAACTTCGGGGTCAGCCCGGTGTTGTGCGTCACAGCTGCACCGCCACTCCGTCGCGGGCCGAACGGCGTGCCGCCTCCAGTACGTCGAGGGCGGCGGCCGCCTCCAGCGCGGTCACCGGGTTGGTGCCGCCCTCGGTCAGGGCCCTGGCCACGGCCGCATAGTAAGCCGGGTAGTCGCCGGGCAGGGTCGGTACGGGGCTGCCGCCGCCGGTCAGGGGGGACTCGCCTGCGCCGAGCCGGCCCCACGCCGACTCGGGCTCCCGGCCCCAGCCGTCCGGCGTGCCGGGGCGCTCGCCCTCCCGCAGTGCCGCCTCCTGCGGGTCGAGGCCGTACTTCACATAGCCCGCCTTCGAGCCCAGCACCCGGAAACGGGGGCCGAGTTGGGCGGTGGTGGCGGAGACGTACAGGTGGGAGCGGACACCGTTCGCGTGGGTGATCGCGAGGAAGGTGTCGTCGTCGATCGAGGCGCCCGGGCGGCGGATGTCCGCCTCGGCGTACACGGAGACGGCGGGCCCGAAGAGGGTCAGGGCCTGGTCGACGACGTGGCTTCCGAGGTCGTACAGGAGACCTCCGACCTCTGCGGGGTCGCCGGACTCGCGCCAGCCGCCCTTCGGCTGCGGCCGCCACCGCTCGAAACGGGACTCGAACCGCCATACGTTACCCAGTTCGCCCTCGTCGAGGAGGTGGCGCAGGGTCAGGAAGTCGTTGTCCCAGCGCCGGTTCTGGAAGACGGACAGGAACAGGCCGCGCTCCTCGGCGAGGGCGGCGAGTGCGCGTGCCTCGGCCGCCGTGCCGGCGATCGGCTTGTCGACCACGACCGGCAGGCCCGCCTCCAGGGCGGTGGTGGCGAGCGGGACGTGCGTCCTGTTGGGGGACGCGATCACCACGAGGTCCAGGTCGGCCGCGCGCGCGAACAGCTCGTCGGCACTCGTGACCGTACGGACGTCCGGGAACTCGGCGCGGGCCTGTTCCTGCCGCTCGGGGTGGGAGGTGACCACGGTGTCGAGGGTGAGGCCCTCGGTGGCGGCGATCAGCGGGGCGTGGAAGACGGAGCCCGCGAGGCCGTAGCCGACGAGGCCCACGCGGAGGTCAGCAGCAGTCATGCCGTCCACTTTCGCAACGGTGTTGCCAAAGTGCAAGCGCCGAGGACAATGGGCGGCGTGAACAGGACGAACGGCGGCGTCAACCTCCTGGCCCTGCGCAGCCACAACGCCGCGCTCGTGCTCGACCTGCTGCGGCGGGCGGGCGCCGACGGGATCAGCCGGCTGGAGCTCGCCGAGCGCACCGGGCTGACTCCCCAGGCCGTCAGCAAGATCACCGCACGGCTGCGGGACGAGGGCCTCGCGGCGGAGGCGGGGCGCCGCGCCTCCACGGGCGGCAAACCGCGAACCGTACTGCGGCTGGTCCCCGAGGCGGGCCACGCGGTCGGAGTCCACCTCGACCGGGACGCGCTGCGTGCACTGGTCGTCGACCTCGACGGGAGTGTCGTGGCCGAGCGGAGTGCTCCGCTGGATCTGGGGGCCGGCGCCGAGGCCGTGGTGGGGGAGGCCGAGCGCGTGGTCGGGGAGGCGCTCCGAGGAACCTTCCCCGGGGACGCCGCCCTCTCCGGCATCCCCTCCCTGCTCGGCGTCGGCGTCGCCCTGCCCGGCCCCCTCGACCATGTGCGCGGAGTCCTGCGCCGGGTCACGGGGTTTCCCGGATGGGACGGCTTCCCCCTCCGTGACGTGCTGGCGCGGCGGCTGGGGGTGCCGGTCGTGGTGGACAAGGACACCAACGCGGCGGCGCTGGGGCTGGCGGTGGCCGGCGAGGGCGGCGGCGGCTCCTTCGCCTATCTGCACCTGGGGACGGGACTGGGCGCCGGACTCGTGATCGGCGGGGCGGTGCACCGGGGGGCCCGGACGGGGGCGGGGGAGTTCGGGCACCAGGTCGTGCAGCTGGACGGGCCGCCGTGCACCTGCGGGAACCGGGGGTGCATCGAGGCACTGTGCCTGGCGGCGGTGTCCCGAGCGGACGCGGGGGAGGCGGCCCGGGTGCTGGGCGCCGGTGCCGCGAACCTCGTCGGGCTGCTGGACATCGACCTCGTGCTGCTGGGCGGCCGTACGGTCGCCGCGGCACCGGAGGTGTTCGTACGGGGAGTCGCCGCCGCACTGGCGGAGCGCGCCCGGGGCGAGGACGCCGTACCGGTACGGCTCGCGCCCGGTGGTGCCCGGGTGGTCGCGCAGGGGGCGGCGCAGCTGCTGCTGGGACCTCTGTTCGGAAGGACCGACGGCTGACAGAGCAACGGCGTGCGGTCGGCCGATCGGGCGGTCTCCGGGGACCGTTCGAGGGCGCCCGGCGGAATGGCGTCGCCGTCCGGCCGCCTCCGTCCGCCATGGTCATGTGTTCATGCGACTGTGTACGCCTGTCTCCGTCAGCCTCGCAGCGGCAGCCGCCCTCCTGACCGCGCCCATGCCGCGCGCACACGCCGATCCCGGCCCCGACCCGCACGGATTCCCGATCACCACCCGTATCCACGGCGGCCCCGACACCTATGTGGCCGGTGGCGGCCTCGGGACCTGGTACCTGGACCTCACCAACACCACCGCACGCACCCGCACGGACATCCACCCCGTCGTCGTCCTCGTCGACGACAAGAACGCACTCGAACCCTCCCAGGCCCGTCTGGAGTTCTACGACGGCGAGCGCCCCCACCCCGTCGGCCTCGAGGCGACCGACGCGAACGAACTGGTCGGCGCCTTCGACGACGGCTTCCCCGGCTTCACCGTCGCACCCGGCCGGACCCTGACCGTGAAGATCCGGCTCGGCATCACCTCGGACGCCGTCCCGAACGACATCACCGCCGCCGCGGCCGTCGTACAGCGACACACGGACGACGGGGACTGGGTCGGGCAGTCCAACGACTACCGGTTCGGCATCGACGCCGGACCGGACCGCACCCCGGCCCCCGGGACGAGCGACACCCCGCTGCCCTTCGCCGACGAACTCGCCCGAACCGGCCTCGGCACGCCCGGCGTCGCGATGGCCGCCACCGTCGTCGTCCTCCTCGTCACCGGCGGAGCGATCCTGCTGGCACGCAGACGCCGCTGACCCGGCCGCGAGTCAGGGGAGGGCGACCGTCAGACGCGGTCCACGAGATCCGCGATGGAGTCCACGACCTTCGTCGGCCGATACGGGTACCGCTCGACGTCGGCCCTGCTCGTCAGCCCGGTCAGCACGAGGAAGGTCTCCATCCCGGCCTCCAGCCCGGCCAGGACGTCCGTGTCCATCCGGTCGCCGATCATGGCGCTGGTCTCCGAGTGCGCGCCGATGGTGTTCAGCGCCGTCCGCATCATCAGCGGGTTGGGCTTGCCGACGAAGTACGGCTCCTTGCCGGTCGCCTTGGTGATCAGCGCGGCGACGGACCCGGTCGCCGGAAGCGCGCCCTCGGGGGAGGGGCCGGTGTTGTCGGGGTTGGTGGCGATGAAACGGGCACCGTTGTTGATCAGCCGGATCGCCTTGGTCAACGCCTCGAAGGAGTACGTCCGGGTCTCGCCCAGGATCACAAAATCGGGATCGGAGTCGCTCAGCACGTACCCGGCGTCGTGCAGCGCCGTGGTCAGGCCCGCCTCCCCGATCACATAGGCGGTCCCGCCGGGGTGCTGGTTGTCCAGGAAACTCGCCGTGGCCAGGGCGGAGGTCCAGATGTTCTCCGTCGGCACGTCGAGGCCGATCCGGATCAGCCGGGCGTGCAGGTCACGCGCGGTGTAGATCGAGTTGTTCGTCAGCACCAGGAACGGGCGTCCCGAATCCCGCAGCTTCTTGATGAAGGCGTCCGCGCCCGGCACCGGGACCCCCTCGTGCATCAGCACCCCGTCCATGTCGGTGAGCCACGATTCGATGGGCTTGCGCTCTGTCATGGGTGCGGACTCCTGGTGCATGCGTACGTGTGAGACGCCCAATGCTATGCAGTCGCCCCACGGCGGCAACGCCCCTGCTCGGGCATCTCACCTCGCGGTCACCTCCCGCACCGCGGCCCCGGACCCGGGGACCCGAGTGGAGCAGTGCCGGACCGCCCCGGGATGCGGAGCCGGGCTCCCCGGGGGATTCTCCAGGTATCTGGAGGTTCACGATGGGTTCCCTACGCCTCACTCTCTGTACCGCGGTCCTGGCCGTCGCCGCCTTCGCCCCGGTCGCACAGGCGGCGGACGGCGGAAGCGTCTCGGTGACCCCGTCGTCCCCGGCCCCCGGCACCGACCTCACGCTGCGGGTCACCGGCTGCGCCGGGAAGACCGCCACCGCCGCCTCGGCCGCGTTCGTCGCGGACGCCAGACTTACCGGGGCCGGCGGCAGCCTCGCCGGCCAGACCCGGGTCCGCTCCTCGGCCGAGCCCGGCTCCTACGACGTGAGGATCACCTGCGCCGACTTCGAGGTGAAGGGCCGGATCACCGTCGTAGGGGACAAGAGCACCACCGCCCCCGCGTCCCCCGCCGCCCCCGTCGACGCGGGCGGCGGCTGGACCGCCACCCACCTGTCCACCATGCAGCCCCGTGCCACCGGCCCCGGCACCGGGCACGCGGTGACCGGTCTGGTGCTCGCCGGAGTCGCGGCGGTGGCCGTCGTGCTGCGCAGCAGCCGCCGGAGCCGCGGGACGGACTGACCGGCGATGTCCGACCGCTTCACCGACCAGGGCGCTGACGAACCCGCCGGACGGGACCGTGTCTCCGGGACCGGACGCCTGCTGACCGGCGTGGCCTGGGCCATGCTGCTGCTCGGACTGTGGCTGTGGGGCCGCGAGGTGAGCGACATACGGCACGTCGGGTCCGCGCCGACCACGGGTGACGTGGCCGCGGTCGGCCGCCCCCCGGAGGTCGAACTCCCGCCCGCCGCACGGCCCTTGGCGGACGCGCGACCGCAGCGCCTGGACATCCCGGACCTCAGAGTGCAGGCACCGGTGGTGGCCCGTGGCCTGGACCCGCGGGGCGCCCCCGACCCGCCGCCCTTCGACCAGCCCGGGGTCGTCGGCTGGTACGCGGCCGGCGCGAAACCGGGAGCCGCCGGGACCGCGCTGATGGTGGGCCACGTCGACACCGAGACCCGGCCCGCGGTCTTCTACCGGATCAGCGCCCTCAAGCCCGGCGAGAGGATCCGGGTGATCCGCGACGACGGCAAGGTCGCCGAGTTCACCGTCGACGACGTCCAGGTCCTCACCCGGGACCGCTTCGACGCCCGACGGGCCTACGGGCAGCGCACGTCGGGGCGGGCCGAACTGCGGCTGATCACCTGTGGCGGCACCTTCGACCGCACCAGCCGCAGCTACACGGCGAACGTCGTCGTCTCGGCGTACCTGACCGGCACCGGCCGCTGACCGGCACCGGCCTCGCGTAACCCCGGTCCTTCACCTGGCCCGGTCGGCGACCCGCTCCCCCCGAAGTCGCCGACCGGGCTGGTCCTCGACCGCGCGCGCTCGGGTTGCGGGAGTAACCCGGCGACGGCGCGGGAGGCCTTGAGGCTCGGTGGGTGCTGAGTCGGCCAGGGGCTGGGGCCGTATGAGAAGACTGTAGAGCGGATGGGTGCCCTGGCCTAGAGGCTGGTTGACGCCAAGACCCGATGCGTGGCTCTCCGTCATACGGCCTGGTGGCGAAGGGTCCTACGACCTGGTGGCGAGGGGCCTACGCGGGTCCGTCGGCGTTTCCCTCCAGCTCCCGGCCCAGCTCGGCGTCGTCCGCGAGGCCCTCGATGACCGCGCTGGCCACCCGGTCCAGCGGCAGCTGGTGTCGTCGCGCGTACTGCCTGAGCGCGACGAACGCCTGGTCGGCGCGGACGTTCCAGCGCTCGGCGAGCATGCCCTTGGCCTGTTCGATGCGGACCCTGCTGGACAGGGCTTCCTGCAACTGCCCGGACAGGGTGCGGTACTGGTCGCAGGTGCGGCGGTTCTGCAGGCCGAGGGCGGCGGCGTCGGCGAGGGCCTGGGCGATGTGCAGCTCCGGCGCGACATCGGCCGGGGGGTTGTCGGGCAGCGTCGGCACGAACACGTTGAGGGCGCCGAGCAGGTTCTCGCGCCGGCGCAGCGGGACCGCGTAGGTCGTCACGATGTCGTGCCGGAGCGCTCGTTCGGTGAAGTCGGGCCAGCGGGCGCTCGCGTGGGCGACCCGGATGGAGACGGGCGGTACGGGCTTTCCGGTGCCGTAGCTGTCCACGCAGGGCCCGCCGCCGTGCTGCGCCGCCAGCAGCTCCAGCGCCACGTCCTCGTGCCGGCTGCTGGCGGCCAGCGCCACCGACCGGCCTCCGTCGATCAGCATCACCCCGGCCGCCCAGGCGTTCAGCAACTCCACGCAGTGGTCGGACATCCGTTGTAGGTACCGGGTGGACTCGAACCCCTCGTCGAGGGTGTCCGCCGCCTCCACCAGCGCCGAGGCCAGCCGGATCTCCCTGATGGCGTCCCGCATCCCAGAAGCACTCCCCTTCTTCGACGAGCGCCCCCCATCCAGACGCGCATCTACCCCGACCTTCGGGGCTGTAACAGCTCCTGGACAAGGCTCCGGTGACCTCGTGGGCGGCGTGCCCGGTGTGTCACGATTGAGACTTGGCATGGTGCACCCAGGGGGGAATTGGATGTACGTCAGCAGGGGGGCCAGGAACGGAACCCGTGCACGGGCTTCCGCGGCGGTGCTGGGGGCGGCACTGCTGCTCGCCGCGTGTTCGTCGTCGGGGGACGGCGACGAGACGGGCGAAGGCGACAGGACCGGTGCCGCGATCACCCAGCAGCCCAAGGAGGCCGACCCGTTCTGGGTCAACCCCGCGGGCAACGCGGCCAAGCAGGTCGCCGCGTACGCGAAGAGCGGCCAGGACGACAAGGCCGAGCAGATCCGCAAGATCGCCCAGCAGCCCACCGGCGAGTGGATCGGTCCGGAGAACCCGGAGCAGGAGGCGCGCGGCTTCACCGAGGCCGCCGACAAGGCCGGCCGTACGGCTCTCCTGGTCCTCTACAACATCCCGCACCGCGACTGCGGCCAGTACTCCCAGGGCGGCGCCGCCGACGGCGACGCCTACCGGACCTGGATCGACGGTGTGGCCGCGGGCATCGGCGACCGCGCGGCGACGGTCGTCCTCGAACCGGACGCCGTGCTCCACCTCGTCGACGGCTGCACCGAGGACGACTTCCACGAGGAGCGCTACGACCTCCTCGGCGACGCCGTCAAGAAGCTCAAGTCCCTGAAGAACACCCGGGTCTACCTGGACGCGGGCAACGCGGGCTGGGGCCACCCCGACCAGATCTTCGACCCCCTCAAGCGGGCCGGCATCGCCGAGGCCGACGGCTTCTCGGTGAACGTCTCCAACTTCTACTCCACCGAGGACTCCATCACCTACGGCAAGGAACTCTCCGCCAAGGTGGGCGGCAAACACTTCGTCATCGACACCAGCCGCAACGGCAACGGCCCCTACAAGTCCGGTGAAGAGAACGAGCGTTGGTGCAACCCCCCGGGCAGGGCGCTCGGCGAGACCCCGACGACGAAGACGGCCGACTCCCTCGTGGACGCCTACCTGTGGGTCAAGAGGCCCGGCGAATCAGACGGCGAATGCAAGGGCGGCCCGAAGGCAGGCCAATGGTGGCCGACCTACGCCTTGAAACTGGCGCAAGGCTCGGACACCTAGGGGCGCGGGGCTGTACCGATCTGCGGCTGCGCCGCGTGGTCGCGACCAGCCACAGCGCTACGGCACCCGCGGGGCCGGCCGGTGGCCGGCCTACGCCTTGAAACTGGCGCAAGGCTCGGACACCTAGGGGCGCGGGGAACTGCGCGACCAGCCACAGCGCTCCCGCACCCGAAAGGCAACCCGCGGGAGCGCTACGGCACCCGAACCCACTGAGCCTCGCTCGGCGTCCCCTGATCGTCGTCGACGAACAACATGTACCACCCAGACTGAACGAGGTTCTTGTTCTCCGGCACAGTCACCTTCACCTTGTCCCCGGACACCGTGAACTTGAGCTCGATGGACCGCTGATCCACATCGGTCACATGAGTCGACGCACTCGGCCGGATCAACCGCACCTTCTTGATCACCGAGGCCTGCGGAGACGTGAACGTCCCCGACGCACCCCGAGCGATCGTCTGCGGCCCCCCGGACAGCGAGGGCCGGGAGTCCCGGTACAGATAAGGGGGCGTGTAGATCTCGATCCGCTGCTCGAAGACACCCGGCTTGGTGTTGGCCTTGTCCCCGTACAACGAGTCAGATCCGAAGAACATCACCCGCCCGTCCGGCAACAGCAGCGACCCGGAGTGGTAGTTCCGCCCGACGAGTGGATCGGCCATCGACTCGAACGTGTTCGTGTCCGGGTGGTACAGCCGGGCCTGAAGGATGTTGGAGTCACCGCGGCCCCGGTAGTCCTCCGACCCCCCGGACACCAGCACGCTGTCGTCGGGAAGGATCGACGCCTGCGGATACCGCGTCCCCTTCTCCAGCGTCGGCCCGTCCACGAACCTCGGGCTGTCCGCCTTCAGGTCCACGATCCGCGTCCGATCGCTGGACCGCGCGGACTCACCGACCCCGCCGCCCCCGATCACCATGAACTTCTCGTCCTGTGCCGGAGGCAGCAGCACGGTCCCGGACGTCTCCATCTCGCCGGGGTCGCTGAGCCCCGGGACCTTGGTGAACTCGTTGTCGGCCACGTCCCAGACGCCCGGTACCCGGCCCACGTTGTCCGGCCCGTACCCCGCGTTGGACCCCGAGTAGAAGACCTTGCCGTTCTGCATGAGGAACAGCGCCGGGTAGGTCGGGAACTGGCGGACCTTCGGGAGGTACGTCCACTTCCTGGTCCTCGGGTCGAAGACCTCGTTCTTGCCCGGCACCAGCTGCCCGATGTCGTCGAGCCCGGAGACACTGAGGATCTTCCCGTCGCTCAGAGTGGTGAGCGTCGGATACCAGCGGGCCTCCTTCATCGGGTCGACCTTGATGTACTTCTCGGCGACCGGGTCGAACTCGAAGGCGTCCCGGATCCCCTGGAAGTCCTTCTTGTCGAGGGCGAGCTTCTGCGCGATGCCGTAGGTGTTGCGGGCGTCGGTCCCGGTGAGCCCCTGGATCCGGTAGTTGTCCTGGGTGCCGGTCTCGTACTTGCGGCCGCTCTTCTGCGCCTCGACGTAGATACGCCCGAGCCCGGGGTCGTTGCGCAGGAACTTCCCGGTCTTCTTGTCGAAGACCTTCGTGGCCCGCTCCACGACGACCGGGTCCTTGGACACGAAGGTCCTGCCGCCCTCCTTGCCGGTGAACCTGGTGCCCGCCGGCAGGGTGACCGGCCGGTCCGGGTTCTCGTTGTGGACGATCATCAGGCCGCCGGCCTTGGTGACGTCACCCTTGAGCTTCTCGTACCGCTTGGTGCCGCCGGCGATCAGCAGATTGCCGTTCGCCAGCTGTGTGTGCCCGGTGCAGAACAGGTCCTTGGGCGTGTCCACCTTCTTGATGGTGCCCTTGACCGGGTCCCAGACCCGGGTGTCGAACCTCTTCGCGTCGAAGTTGTCCTGGTCGTTTCCCGAACCCGCCACCAGCAGCACCTTCCCGGTGCGCAACAGCGCCGCGTGGATGGTGTTCTGGCGGTACTCCTCGGGGAACTGGACGACCTCCCACTTGCCGTTCTCGGCTTTGTACTCGGGTCTGTTGATCTGGTACTGGTGGTATTTCTGCGTCCCGAAGCGATACAGCCACGGCCCGTTCATCCCGGCCAGCGCGAGCACCACCGCCGTACCGATCGCGAGCCGTCGGGCGCGGCGGCGGCCTGCACGGTCGTTCATTCCTTACGTCCCCCAAGTCCGCCAAGGGCGATCTGCATGGTCTGGTCGGTGCCCCCGTCGCCCGCGGTGCCCGAGTGCGAGGCGGCGGCCCAGGTCGGCTTGTGGGCCGGGGCGTGCTGGGTCGGCAGCGGCTGCGGCTGGTACTGCGGCTGCGCCGGAACCTGAGCCGGGACCACGGCCGCCGGAGCCCCTCCCGCCTGCTTCCTCCTCGCCTGCCGCAGCATGTGCCGCCAGGTGAGGATCGGCGTCGCGGTGATCAGCAGGGCGAAGATCGCCCAGATGACCATGGCGGGATGTGAGTGCCCGCGGGCGATACCGACGCCGATCGAGCCACCGAAGATGGCGATGAAGTACCAGTGGTACCGGAAGGTCGCGAACCACCGGTCGGGGCTGGCCGAGTCGCCCTTGGGCGTGACCACGAACTTGCTCTTGCGCCGCAGCAGCGAGTCGACCAGCGCCTTCGCGTACAGCGGGGCGGACAGCGCCGACATCACCATGCCCGCCACGCCGCCGGAACCCTCGGGCTCGTGCGGGGAGACGTTGTGCCGGCGGTTCCAGATGTACAGGCCGATCTGGAGCGCGGAGGCGTTGCCGTAGAGCATCAGCCACACGGTCGGGTCGATGTTCACACCCGATGCGCCCAGGCCCAGGAACAGCGCGCAACTCAGGGCCGCGAGGATCCAGTTGAGGGCGGACATCGGGTAGAAGATGATCATCATCGTGTAGTTGAAGAGCTTGCTCGGCGGCAGCGAGTACCAGCCCTTCCAGTACTGCTTGAGGATCGTCTCGTACGTCCCCCGCGACCAGCGCATCTGCTGGGTGAAGAAGTCCGTCCAGGCGCTGGGCCCTTCACCGACCGCGAGCACGTCCGGGGTGTAGACCGAGCGCCACTTGCGGCCGGTGGCCGGGTTCCTGTGGCGGTGCATCTCGAAACCGGTCGCCATGTCCTCGGTGATCGAGTCGTACAGCCCGCCGATCTGCTGCAGCGCCCTGATCCGTACGGCGTTGGACGTGCCCACGAACATCGGGGAGCCGTACTTGTTCCCGGCGCGCTGGATCAGCGCGTGGAAGAGGAACTGCTGGGACTCGGCGGCCTTGGTGACGAAGTTGTCGTAGTTGCCGTAGACCTGCGGGCCGATCACGAAGCCGACGTCCGGGTCGCGGAAGAAGCCGAGCATCCGCTCCAGGTAGTTGGGCAGCGGGACGTGGTCGGTGTCCACGGAGGCGAAGTAGTCGTAGTGGTCGCCGTGCGCGTCCAGCCAGGCGTTGTAGTTGCCGTGCTTGGTCCTGGCGCGGTGCGGGCCCTTGGGCCGGTTCCACTTCTCGACGCCCTTGCGGGAGAAGTGGTGCACGCCGAGCCGGGCGCACACCTCCTTGACCGCGGGGTCGTCGCCCTCGTCCAGGAGCCAGACATGCAGGAGGCCGCGGTGGCGGATCTTCACCGCGGCTTCCAGTGTTCTGGTCACCATCTCCAGCGGCTCCTTGCCGGGCACGAAGGAGGTGAGGAAGGCGACTCTGGTGCCGGTCTCGGGCACCACCGGGATCGGGTCCCGGGCGACCAGGGTGGCGTGCGCGTTGGACAGCACGTTCATGCAGCGGAAGAACTCGATCAGGCCGATCGAGACGAGCATGACGATGTCCAGCGCCGGCAGCCAGGAGAAGGCCGGGTAGTCCCGCTCGGTCCAGTGCTCGGGCTGCAGCAGCCAGGCCAGCAGGACCAGCGAGAGCAGCGGCGCGGCGGCGAGCATCAGGGCGACCCGGATGCGGTGCGGTTCCTGCGAGATCAGCGAGCGGTACTGCACCTTGTACGGCTTGCCCGGATCGGGCTGTGTGAGGGGACCTGCCAGTCGGCTGTAGTGCTCGTAGTCGTACTTCGGAAGCGTCTTCTTTATCCGGCCCAGCGCGCCGGTCCGATGCGATGACAGCCTGAGCTGAGTGGTTTCGGACGGGTCGAAGTTCTGCCGGGCGCCCGTCGGCGTCGACGTCATGAGTCATCCCCCCACACGCGGATCAACCGCGTGTCGTCGGTTCCTTACGACTGCTCCGGTCCCCCTCGACCTTCACAGACGTATCAGTGGTGGGCCGCAGTCACCACAATTCACACCAATAGACGGGTAACCGCGCCCTCCCGGTTGCAGACGCCCCCCTCGGCATCCTCGGCAACGGGGCCCCCTTTCCCCGCAAGACCGACAACCGGCTCCTTGCCCCCCAACTGCCGCGTATACGCAGCATCTTGAAAACCAGGGTTCTACGGGGCTCATCATGATCGCAAGATGCGAAACGCGGTGTTTACCGGTCATACGCGTTCATTGTGGCGCCTGACATGCAAGAAGCCCCCCGCCTGAGCGAGGGGCCTCCCGTGCCGGTGCGCCGCGAGGGACTCGAACCGTCCTGGTGTGGCGGGTGTGCCTCGCCTGCTGCCTTTTTCCGGGGGCCCCCGGGCCCACGGCCGCCTCTGTCGAACTCCGGTTGGATGTGGAGCGTCAGAGTGATCCGCCTGAAACATGTCAGGCCCCCCGCTTTCACGAGAGGCCAGACACCGCCGGTGCGCCGCCAGGGACTCGAACCCCGGACCCGCTGATGCTGTGTCTTCTGGGGGATAACCCCCAGACCCCCAGCCGGTCTCGCGGCGGGCGTGGGGATACGCCGAAGGGCCCCTCGTTCTCACGAGAGGCCCTTCACAGGTGCGCCGCCAGGGACTCGAACCCCGGACCCGCTGATTAAGAGTCAGCTGCTCTAACCAACTGAGCTAGCGGCGCCTGCTGACCTGCGCAACTGTACCCGACGCGGAAGGGTGCCCCGGCTCGCGGTACATCATTCGGACCGTCAGCATGCGCGTCGGGGCGACAGTTGAGAAACTGACGAATGTGCACAGTTGCGGACATTTCGATCTGGAGTGTGAGGGGCGTCGCATGGAGACTCCGGTATTCGAGGAAATCGATCCCGCGGACGACTGCGACTGCCCCGGTTGCGTCCACTGGCGGCGTGTCCTCCCGCGCTCGACCGGCGGGCACCCGGCCGCCGCCACCCGGGCCGTGATCCTCGCCGCCGCGGCCTCCACCGCCCTCGGCGTGATGCACACGGCCCCGGCCTTCGCCGCCCCCCACGCCCCCTCCCGGCCGAGCGTCCCCGCGGGTGACGAACCCGACACCCCCCAGGGTGACAAGGCCCCGCTGCACGGTCCCGGTGGCAGGCCGGCGGTCGTCAAGACGCCGGTCACCACCCGCGCCGACATCATCAGGCGCGCCAAGCAGTGGGTCGCCGCGAAGGTGCCGTACAGCATGTCCGCGTACTGGGGCGACGGCTACCGGCAGGACTGCTCGGGCTTCGTCTCCATGGCCTGGAACCTCCCGGGCAACGAGTGGACGGGCAGCCTCGACCAGTACGGGGTGCGGATCGCCAGGGACGACCTCCAGCCCGGCGACATCCTGCTCTTCCACAACCCGGCCAACCCCGAGAACGGCTCCCACGTCGTCATCTTCGGCGGCTGGACGGACTACACGCACACCTACTACCTCGCCTACGAGGAGACCCGCCCGTACGCCCGCAAGCAGGCCACCCCGTACGCCTACTGGAGCAACTCGGCCCGGTACGTCGCCTACCGGTACAAGGGGCTCGCGGGCGGTACCGCGGGCGCCGAACCGGGCACCGACGAGCCGGACACCGCCAAGCCCGAGTCGCCTGAGGTGACGCCCTACCCCGGGGCCGCCTACTTCGGTCCCGGGGCCAACAACAAGTACGTCACCCAGCTCGGCCGCATGCTCGTCGAGCGTGGTGCCGGGCGCTACTACACCTCCGGTCCCGGCCCCCGCTGGACGGACGCGGACCGCAGGGCCACCCAGGCGTTCCAGCAGGCGCAGGGCTGGCGGGGCCCGGACGCGGACGGGCTGCCCGGGGCGCAGACCTGGGCACTGCTGAGCACCGGCGGCGGCAAGGACGTCGACGCGGGCGCCGCGGGACCGCCGGCACCCTCCTCGCACGGTGTCCCCGGCTACCCCGGCCGCGCGATGTTCCGGTCCGGCGCGAGCAACGAGTTCGTCGCCCGGCTCGGAAAGCAGCTGGTCAAGAAGGGGTTCGGCAAGTACTACACGAGCCCCCCGGGGCCACGCTGGGGCGAGTCGGACCGGCGCAACGTGGAGGCCTTCCAGCGTGCCCAGGGCTGGCGGGGCGGCGCGGCGGACGGCTACCCGGGCCCGGAGACCTGGCGGCGGCTCTTCTCGTAAGCACCCGCCGTCATCACCCGTCGTCATCACCCGTTGTGACATCTGGCGCGGAGGCTGGAGACACGCATGAGCACGACCACTTCACCCACACCGGAGTCCGAGGGGCACGCCCGCCCCGCCCGGCTCATCCAGAACGAGGCGACCACCGAGATCCCGGTCCATCTCCTGTTCCGTGACGACCCGGACCCGGTGTCCGTGCCGTTGAGGCCCGCGGTGGTCGCGCGCCGGCAGGGCACCGGGGAGCAGCCCCGACTGCGCAGGCCCGTCCAGGCCGCCTCGCGTCCGGCCCCCGAGGTCGACCCCGAACTGTTCGAGCGCCCCGCACGGGTGCTGCCGGGCTCGGTCGGCGTACTCGCCGGCGCCTGCGGGCTGGCCGGGTGCGCGGTCACCTCGTGGTGGGCGGGCGTGCTGCCGCCGCTCGCCCTGGAGGCGCTGCGGCTGCCGTCGTACGCGGGAGCGGGTCTCGGTCCGGCGCAGTGGGCGGCCTACGCCGGGGCCGGTGCCCTCGGGCTGTTCGGCTTCGGCGGGCTGGCGCGCGGCCGGACCGGGCGGGCCTGGGTGCTCGGGCTGTTCGGCCGCTACCGGGGAACCGTCCGGCGCACCGGCCTGATGTGGGTCAACCCGCTGCTGCTGCGCCGCCGGGTCGACGTACGGCTGCGGCACTGGCGCGGTGAGCCGCTGCCGGCCGCCGACGCGAGCGGGGTCGCGCTGCGGGTCGTCGTGCTGGTGGTGTGGCGGGTGCGGGACACCGCGCGGGCCACGCTGGGCGTCGACGACCACGAGACGTATCTGCGTGAGTGCGTCGAGGCGGCGCTGGCCAGGGTCGCGGTGGAGGCGCCGGGGTCCGGCCGCGGTTCGGCCGACATGGCCGGAGAGGCGCTGACCCGGCTGGTGGCCGCGGAGACCGCGCCCGTCGGCGTCGAGGTGTTCTCGGTCCAGCCGTTGCGCGTCGAGTACGCCCCCGAGGTCGCCGCCGCGATGCACCGCCGCCGCATCGCCGCGCTGGACGCCCAGCACCGGGCCACCGTGCTGACGTCGGTCGTGGACTCGGTGGAGGACACGGTGACCCGGCTGACCGTGCGGGGTCTGGTGGAACTGGACGACTACGAACGCAAGGCGCTGGTCAAGGACCTGACGGTGGCGTTCTGTTCGGGGCGGGGAGAAACGGGCCAGTGATTGGTCTGGACATGCTCAAGTAACGGCAATATTCTGGGACTTGGTCTAGACCTGCACGCCTCACGGAACATCCCCCACGTTCTCCAGGAGCGGCAGCATGCGCAGAAAGACCAAGTGGTACGCCGCCGCGCTCGGGCTCACGACGACGGGCGCGCTGGTGCTCTCGTCCGGCGGTGCGAGCGGCCACGGCTACACCGACCTCCCCATCAGCAGGCAGAAGCTCTGCCAGAACGGCACCGTGACGAACTGCGGCGACATCCAGTGGGAGCCGCAGAGCGTCGAGGGCCTCAAGGGCTTCCCGGCCGCGGGCCCCGCCGACGGCCAGATATGCAACGGCGGCGCGAGCCGTTTCAGCCAGCTCAGCGCACCGAGGACGCCGTCGGGCACCGCCTGGCCGGCGACGAAGGTGACGGCCGGTCAGAACTACACGTTCCGCTGGCAGTTCACCGCCATGCACGCCACGACCGACTTCAAGTACTACGTCACCAGGGCGGGCTGGAACCAGAACCACAACCTGGCCCGCTCCGACCTCAACCTCACCCCGTTCCTGACCGTCCCCTACAACGGTCAGCGGCCACCCTCGACCCTCTCGCACAGCGGCACCCTGCCGTCCGGGCTCAGCGGACGGCACGTCATCGTCGCGGTGTGGACGGTCGCCGACACCACGAACGCGTTCTACGCCTGCTCGGACGTCACGTTCTGAGCATTGCTTGAGACAGTCCAGGCTTCCCCCGGGGTACGTTCCCCCACACGAGCACCACGTGACCTCGGGGGATGCATCATGGACGCCTTCTTCTACCTCCTTCCCGGCCTGATCATGGCCGGGGCCGTCTTCGCCGGGTACCGCGTGCTGCGGCGCTGGCTCCAGATCCGCAGTGCCTGGAACAGCGGCCTGACGGCCGAGGCGCGCTGTCTGCGGGCGTACACGACGACCCACGGCGGTAGCGGCGACACCCGGGTGCGCACCACCCTGCACCACGTGTACGAGTTCACGACCCGCGACGGTCAGGTCGTCCGCTTCGAGGAGGAGGACGGTCCGGGGACCACGGTCGAGGGCGACATCGTCACCGTCCACCACACCGCCGGCCCCGGGATCGTCGCCACGGCCCAGGCGCCCGGCAGCGCCAGGCACGCGGTGGCCGCGTTCGGCACCCTCGTGGTTCTCGGTGTCGTCGTGGTGTTCTGTGTCGGCTTCATGGTCACCTTCGCCGAGATGTCCTCGGGTGCGAACGCGGGCGGGTTCTGACCCTCCACATCTGACGGTCCGTCAACTACCGTGCGGCTCCATGGACTCCAGGAGGCGCACGGTCGCGGAGCTCGTCGCCGGACGGTGGGACGACCACCGTCCGGGGCTGTGGTTCGAGGGTCGGGCGCTCACCCACCACGAGGTCGCCGCCGGTGCCGCCGCCCGGGCGGCCCTGCTCACCGACCTGCTGCCACCGGGCGCCCACATCGGCGTCCTCCTCGACAACACCCCTGAATATCCTCTGTGGTTGAGTGCGGCCGCCCTTTCCCGCGCCGCCGTCGCCGGTATCAACCCCACCCGCCGGGGACCCGAACTCGCCCGCGACATCCTGCACACCGAATGCCGCCTGCTGATCACCGAACCGTCCCGACTCCCTTTGCTGCGCGGCCTCGACCTGCCCGGCGTCCGCCTCCTGGTGACCGGCACCGAGGAGTACGACACCCTGCTCGCGCCCTACGCCGGCGCCGAACCGGACGCCTCCCGCGCCGCCCCCGAGGACCGACTCCTCCTCTACTTCACCTCCGGTTCGACCGGCGCCCCCAAGGCCGCGCTCTGCTCCCAGGGCCGCCTGGCCGCCGCCGGCCGCTCGCTGGCCGACCAGTTCCGGCTCGGCCAGGACGGCGTGCACTACATCTGCATGCCGATGTTCCACGGCAACGCGGTGATCGCCGACTGGGCGCCCGCGCTGGCGAGCGGGGCGGGCATCGCGCTCAGGCGGCGGTTCTCGGCGTCGGGGTTCCTGGCGGACGTACGGGAGTACGGGGCGACGTACTTCACCTATGTCGGCCGGGCGATCCAGTACGTCCTGGCCACCGAACCGCGCGAGGACGACCGGGACAACCCCCTGCGCCTCGGCTTCGGCACCGAGGCCGGCGCGGTGGACGCGGCGGCCTTCGAGCGGCGGTTCGGCGTGCGGCTGGTCGAGGGGTACGGATCCTCCGAGGGCGGCGCGGCGATCCAGTGGGCGCCCGGCACTCCGGAGGGCGCGGTGGGGCGGGCGGGGGCCGGGCTCGTCGTACTGGACCAGCAGACGCGGGCGGAGTGCCCGCCAGCCGTATTCGACGCGGCCGGTCGGCTGCTGAACGGGGACGAGGCGATAGGCGAGCTGGTGAACAAGGGGCCGAACCCCTTCGAGGGGTACTGGCGCAACGCCGAGGCGCAGGCCGAACGGCTGCGGGACGGCTGGTACTGGACCGGCGACCTCTTCTACCGGGACGCCGACGACTACCTCTACTTCGCCGGACGCACCGACGACCGGCTCCGCGTCGACAGCGAGAACCTGGCCGCCGCGATGATCGAGAACATCCTCGCGCGGTACGAGGGCGCGGCGGCCGTCGCCGTGTACGCGGTGCCGGATCCGGTGACCGGAGACCAGGTGATGGCGACGATCGCCGGGACCTTCGAACCGGAGGCCTTCGCGGACTTCCTGGCCGCCCAGCCCGATCTCGGGACGAAGATGGCACCCCGGTTCGTACGGGTCGTGGAGCGGATGCCGGTCACCGCCACGAACAAGATCCACCGGGCGCGGCTGCGGAGGGAAGGCCTGCGGTGCGCCGAGGCGGTCTGGTGGCGGCCACCGGGGGAGAAGGCGTACCGGAGGCTGATGCGGGAGGACGATGCCGTGTCTTCCGGGGGTGACCCTCGGCCGGGTAGGCGGATCTGGAAATGATCACCGCTGAGAAGACGTCAGTGCGCGGAGCAGGATGTCGTCCTGTCGCACGACCTCGGCAGGGACCCGGGACGCGATCGTCTCGATGAGCCGACGCCGGTCCGGTTTCGAGACGAAGGTCAGCGCCGCCTCCGCCCGGCCGGTGCTTCGTCGTTCGAGTACCAGCACCAGGTGCACATTGCGCGACTCGACCGCCACGGTGCCGATTTCGTCCCACCCGAGTCTCCTGGTCCGCAAGGCCCGGCGTACGGCGATTCCCTGCTCCCCGACGACCATCACGCTGAACCGCGCGACGAGGAAGGGAAGGAACAGCGCGCACAGCCCGAAGATCTCCCAGCCGGTCCTGCCGAGTACGACGTCGCCGCCGATCACGATGCGCGGTACGACCAAGAACAGCAGGACCGGACTGAACACCATGAGCATCCGGTACGGCGACGGCCTGATCGACATGTCCTTTTCCTCGGTCATCGGCGGATGCCCGGTCATTCTCCACCGCCGCAGATTCTCTTCCAGGTCTCGATGGTCTTCTCGACGGGCGCACCTCGCGTCCCCAGGCGCAGGGCCTTGGCGGCCCTGCCCACTATGGCCGCTCCGGCGACATCGGCGGTCATGTAACCGACGGCGTTGCCGCACGAATGCCCGGTGCGGTACTTGTCACAGCCGTCGAGGACCAGAAGGGCCTGGGAAGCCACCATCACGCCTGCGCTGATGGCCGCGATGGGCCCCGTCACCACCGCGCACACTTCGCAGACCACACTGACCAGGGCCGCTCCGGCGGCGATGCCCGAGGACCAACTGTTGATCTGGTTGATGACATCGACGTGCTTGTGGACGAACCCGGTGACGCTGCCCCACCCGAACAGGCCCGTCGGGTCGACCCCGTTGAGCGGGTTGCCGTTGACGTAGCAGTACGGGCTGAGCGTCTGCTGGACGTCCGGGTCGACGGTGAGGAACTGGGCGGTGGCCGGGTCGTAGTAGCGCGCCCGCAGGTAGACGAAGCCGGTCTCGGCGTCCGTGTACTGGCCGGTGTACTGCAGGGGCGTGGAGGCCGTGCCGGTGTGGCTGGTCACGGTCCCGTACGGCGAGTACGCGTAGGTGCCGGTGACGGCTCCGGCGGAGCTGGTGAGGGCTCGGGTGGAGCCGAGCTGGTCGTGGAAGTAGTACTGGCTGGTGGTGCCGGTGACCTGCTCCACCGGGAGGCCGGAGGGGCCGTAGAGGTAGGCCGTCGTGCCGTCGGAGAGGAGGGCCGCCGTCTCCTCGGAGTCCCAACTGAAGGCCGTCGTCGTGCCGTTGACCGTCTTCGAGGCCCGCAGTCCGCTGCCGTCGTAGGTGTAGGCGGCGGTTGTCGCCGAGGAGGCGACGCCGGTGAGCTGGTCGGCCTGGTTGTAGCTGTAGGTGGTGACGGCCGAGCCCGTGGTCGCCTTGGTCCGGTTGCCCTGGGTGTCGTAGGCGTACGTCGTGGCACCGGTGGGCGCGCTCGCGCAGGACGGGCTGCCGGGCATCGTGCCGGTGGTGGACCAGCACAGCTGGTCGGCCGCGTCGAACGCCTGGCCCGTGCCGCCGACCTGCACCGGGTTGTCGGCCGCGTCGTAGGCGAACGGCGTGGTGGTCGACCCCGTGGTCGAGGACTTCACCTGCTCCAGGGAGTTGTACTGGTACGTCTGGCCGGTGTCGCTTGCGAGTTGGCCCGCGTTGTCCCTGGTGTAGCTGAGGGACGTCAGCGTGGTGCTGCCGCTGGTCAGGGCGTCGGCGGTGGCCTGGTCGGCGGTGTTGAACGTGGTGGTCGCGACCGTGCCGTTGGGGTAGGTGGTGGTCTTCCACTGACCGTCGGCGTTGTAACCGAAGGCCGTGGACTGGCTGTTCCAGTCCTGAAGGGCCGTCAGGCGGTTGGCCCTGTCGAAGGTCCGGGTGGCCGTCCGGGTCGTCGTTCCGGGGTAACTGACCGATGTCTCATTGCTGTTGGCGTCGAAGCCGTAGCCGGTCGCCGCGCCCGAGCCGCTGGTCTGCGCCACGAGTTCACCGAAGGTGTCGTAGCTCCAGCTGCTGGTGCCGGTGCCGTCGGTCATGCCGGTGCGGCGGCCCATCGCGTCGTAGCCGATGTTGGTGACGTTCGGCGTGGTGCCGTCCGAGTAGCTGATGGAGGCGGTGTTGCCGGCCGGGTCGTAGGTGTAGGTGGTGACCCGGCTCGCCGGGTCGGTGACGGTGAGCAGATCGCCCGCCGCGTCGTACGCCGAGGTGGTGGTGCGGCCCGCGGGGTCGGTGCTGGTGGTCTGGCGGCCCTGGGCGTCGTAGCCGTAGTTGGTGGCGTCGCCCGCGCCGTCGGTGGTTCTGCTGGTCGTGCCGTCGGGGTTGTAGGCGGTCTTCTGGACGCTGGAGTCGGGACGGGTCACGGTCGTCCGGCGGTCGGCGGCGTCGTAACCGTAGGTGGTCTTCCTGGCGTTGGCGTCGGTGGCCGAGACCTGGTCGCCGTCCGCGTCGTAGACGGCGGCGGTGGTGTGGCCGAGCGGGTCGGTGGTGCCGGTCCGGTTGTCCCAGGCGTCGTAGGTGTAGGTGGTGCAGCCGGTGGCCGGTGGGGTGCAGCCGGGTGCGGTGCCCGCGGCGGTGCCGATCGGGGAGACCGTGGAGGTGCGTACGCCGCGTGCGGTGTCGTAGCCGTACTGGGTCTTGTCGCCCTCGGCGTCGGTGGCGCTGGTGACGTCGCCCGCCGTGTCGTACGTGGCGCGGCTGGTGTTGCCGCGGGCGTCGACGGTGCGGGTGGCGTCGCCGGGGTGGGCGGTGTCGTCGTAGTAGACGCCGGTGACGCGGGCGGTCGCGCTTCCGTCAACGGGCTGCGCGGTGGTGCTGGTGAGCAGGCCGTAGCCGTCGCCTCCGGCGGCGATGTGCCCGCTCTCGTCGTAGGCGTAGTCGGTGCGCAGGCCGTCCGGGGTGATGGTGGTGGTGAGGTTGTCGCTGTCGTCGTAGGCGTGGGTGGTGGTGAAGCCGCGGGCGTCGCTGGCGGAGATCTGGTTGCCGTGGTCGTCGTAGGCGAAGGTCTGCAGGTTGCCGTCGGGGTCGCTGATGGAGGTGACGCCGAGGCTGACCGGGTCGTAGGTGTAGCTCCAGGTGCCGGCGTCGGAGGTGCCGTAGCCCTTGGTCTCGGAGGTGAGCAGGCCCTCGGCGTAGGTGTCCAGCGTCTTGTGCCCGGACGGGTCGGTGACCAGGGTCTGCCCGTCGGTGAGACCCGTGCCGCTGTCGGGGCCGTAGGTGAAGGTCGTGGCGTGGCCGAGCGGGTCGGTCTGGGTGAGTACGCGCTCCGAGCTGTCGTACGTCATCGCGGTGACCGGCGCCGGGGTGGCCGTGCTGCCGTAGTTGTCCGGTGAGCGCATCGAGGCCATCAAGTGCGCTGCCGTGTAGGTGAACTGGGTGTGGTCGTCGTCCAGCAGCGACGGGCTCCGGGTGCTGCCCGCGCCGTAGACGTCGGTCAGGTCGCCGTTGCTGTCGTATGCGTACGTGACCTTGCGTCCGGCGGAGTCGGCGAGCGCGGTGATGTGGGTTCCGGTCCAGGTCAGGGTGTAGACACGGCCGCCGGGGTCGGTGATCGTGTGCAGGTTGCCGGAGCTGTCGTAGGCCAGGGTCGTGGCGTAGGGCGGGACCGCCTTGCTGCCGACCAGGTCGGTTTCGGAGACCAGGTGTCCGGTGGCCGTGTCGAAGGTGAAGACGTCCTTCGAGGTGCGGGTGAAGACGTAGTGCGAACCGTCCTTGACCAGGGTGGCGTCATAGCGTGGCGCGCTCGGCGCATACGTACCCGAGGTGTCGTCGAAGGTGACCTGGGAACCGTCCTCCTGATGGACCGTCACATCACCGCTGGTGCTGTCGGTGGTCGCGCTCAGGTTGTACGAGTCCGTCCAGCCCCAGCCGAAGGGGCCGTTGACGGCGAGTGACGCGTTGGGTCCGGTGGAGCTGGCCAGTGCGGAGGCGTAGGTGCGGGTGAAGTCCAGCGGCATGCCGCGGCCCGGCGTCGACAGGTCGGTGAAGGTGTCGCCGAAGGCGCCGGTGCTGGTGTCGACCGGGTCACCGGCCGTCCGCTTGGCGCAACCGCACTGGATCCAGGCCGGGTTGCTGCCCTTGGGGGCGTCCTTGATGCCGGGCGGGCCACCGATGGGCTCACCCGGGGTGCCGCCTTCGGGGATGAAGGAGATGGCGTCGTAGGCGACGTCGTAGTCGGCGTAGTTGATGTTGCCGGAGCCGGTGATGTCGCTCTTGTTGGTGAGCTTGATGGTGGCGCCGTTCTCCATCGCGAAGGTGCCGATGGTGACCCACTCCTCCGAGCCCCAGTCCTGGTTCACCCGGATCTTCCAGGGGCTCACCCCGCCGCCGGGATTGATCGTGTAGACGACGTTGGTGGCGCTGGCGGCGGTTGACGGGAAGTGCAGCTTGATCTTGTAGTACTGAAGCTTGGGAAGGGTCGGGGTCCAGGTACCGGTGTTGATCTCGGCCGGGTTGGAGACGTCCTCGGTGTGGGTGAACAGTGTGTGGCCGCCGAAGCCGACCCCGAGCTGGTGGGTGTCGAGGGCGCCGATCGGATCACCGGCGCTGTTGGTGCCGTAGGAGTACGTGAACGTGCCGGCCTGTGACCAGTTGGACGATCCGCAGCCGACCAGGTTCAGCGGTGGCTGGCTCTGCGACTCGTCGACGATGATCGGCGAGCCATGGCCCTCGTCATGGACATGGGCGGTGTCCAGGGAGCAGGACGGCGGATGCGCGTGCGGTTGGACGAGCGCTGGTTCGCTGGAGCCGGAGGCCGCGGTGTAACTGCTGGTGGCGCAGGTCGTGGCGCAGTCGGAGACGAAGGTGACCGGCTGGTGCCACCAGCACTCGGAGTCCGACAGGGTGCAGTACTTGGCGTTGCCGGCGCCGGTGGAGTCGCAGAGGTTGTTGCTGGTGCAGAAGGCGTCGACCGGCGGGATCTGGAGCCAGCTCTTGCCGCCGTGGTAGTCCGGCGTGGTGTAGGCGGGCTCGTTGAAGCGCAGGATCGGGCTGCCCATCCAGCCCATGATGCGTTCCTGGTAGGGCCAGCTCGCGGGGTGCGAGGCGTCGGCGTAGGAGTCGCGCAGATAGGGGGCACGGGTGGGCGGGTAGTCGGGGTTGCGGGGGTTGTTGGCCCAGCCCAGCCCCCAGGTGCCGTCGGGTCCGGTGCAGGTGGCGCTCGGGGTGCAGCCGGTGGTGTTGCCGAACGCGGCGGTCGGCTGGACGCCGGAGTTGTACGCCCAGGCGGCGAGGTACCAGTTCTCCAGGTACTTCGGGTCGCCGCCGTTGACGGTGATTCCGGCGTCGTAGAGCTGGTTCCAGGTGCGCTCCAGGATCTGCAGCCCGGCGGCCACGTTCTCCTGGTAGTCCACCGCGATCTTCCACTGGCCGTGCACCGAGTAGGTGGTGTCACCTGCTGACATGCCGGTGGTGACCTGGCCGAGGCCGTAGCCGCAGTCCGCCTTCGAGTAGTCCATCGAGGTGATCAGGCCGCCCGCACCGTAGTAGTCGGCGACCAGCGCGCCACCGGGAATGCCGGGCAGGGCGTGCCAGGACGCCTGGCTGTAGTTGGACTCCTGCGCCACGATCGCCTCGTACACCGAACGCGGCACCGAGTCCCAGGTGTCGGAGGACGGGTGCTCCAGGGCGACCTTCGCGAAGTCACCGTTGGGGGAGTACGAAACCAGGCCGAGGTTGGCGTAGTTGGCGGGCCGCGTGTACGACGAGCCGGTGAGCAGCCCCTGTTCGGCCATCTGTATCGCCCAGGTCACCTGCGCGGTGCCGGGCTGCATCACCTGCTTGTCCTCGGCGAGCCGGTCCACCGCGCACTTCGGGGTGGTGGTGGCCGCCGCGGTGACGGCTGTGGCGGTACTCGAGGACACCAGCGCGGAGCGCTGCGCGGACCGCGAAGCCTCGGTACCGCCGCTTCCGGCCGAAGCCGTCGGCACGGCATTCGGCAGCGTGGTCGAGGAGCGCCTGGTCGACTTCGCGGCGGACCGTTTCAGCAGCTTTCCGCTCCGGGTCGCCAGTACCAGCGGCGCGGACTGTGGCGTCCTGCTCCCGGCGCCCGTCACCGCCCCGCCGTCCAGCGACACATTCGTCGCCCCGTACGGCAGCGGGCCGGTGCCGATCCTCCGGACCCCGGATCCCGAGGCCACCCGGGTGGCGCCGACGGCGAGCGCGCGGCCCGCCCGGCCCTGCATCAACTGCAGGGACGCGTGCGCCCCTTCACCCAGAGTGGACAGTTTCCCGGACCGCTCCCGCATGATCAGCGAGGACTTGTCCGCGGCCCGTTGCAGCGCGAAGTCCACGCCGCCGCCGGCCGCCGGGCGCAGGTCGTAGGGGATGCCGCCGGTGTTCGCCAGCCGCACCGGACGCCCGGCCGGGCCGCCCTGCTCGGGTATCCGCACCAGGCCGGTCCCCATCACGCCCACCGGGCCGTCGGCCGTCGGGACCACCGAGGTCAACTGACCGTCCACCATGGTGGTGTGCTGGACCTTCCCGGTCGGCAGATCCACCGACAGGACCTGGGTGGTGCGCTGGTTGTCACCGGGGTCGACGGTGAACTCCGCGGCGTCGGCGGTACCGCAGCCCGGGGAGTGGTACTTCAACGCGACCCCGGACGCGACCGGCTTCACCGCACCGGTGCCGAGGTTCACCGAAAAGGCGAATGCCCCGTGATCCCGGGCCGCGGCGATGTTCACCGCCGACGCCGGCAGAACGGTCACCGCGGCGAATTTCCCGTCGCCGGAGACGCACTGATAACCCGTCCAGGCCGAGTCGTCGATGTCGGCAGGCCGAAGTACGGCCATCTCCCGCCAGGTGTATCCGCTGCCCCCGGTGGCCACGTCGACGTGGTAACCCGCCCCGTCGCCCCAGCCGTTGACCATCACGTCCGCCGTGGGCCCGGCCGCGTCCTCGGGCGACGCGGACGTCGTGACCGTCGCCGTCGCTGCCTTCCCGGACCCGACCGCGGTGCTCGCGGCCGCCACGGCCGGAGAGACCGTCCCCGCCACCATCATCGCCACCGAGACCAGGACCACCCCCGGTGCAACCAGCCCCGGAGCAACGCGCCTTGGCGTGATCAGCTTCGGCGCAACCAGCTTCGGCCGTCTACGTGATCGGGTCACCCGACCCACCCCCGTCCCGCGTGCGCCCCCCGTCGGGGCAGCACCCACGCCGCCCCCGTCCCCCGATGGCCCGTCGAGCCAACGCGAAGGGAGGCAAACGTCACAGACGGTATCCGCGGAGAATCAAAGCGGGAGCAATGCAATCTCCATGAAGACTCACGGAATGCAAATTCTCTTCCCTACGCCTCCTGCCACCTGCCGGTCTCCCGGGGACCGCGCCGGCCGGACGTGGACTTGGCGAGGGGCGCGCTCGCTGCAGTGACCCCCAGACCCCCAGCCGCCTCGCAGTGACCCGGGAACGCCGAAGGGCCTCTCGCTCCCACGAGAGGCCCTTCACCGGTGCGCCGCCAGGGACTCGAACCCCGGACCCGCTGATGCTGTGTCTTCTGGGGGTGACCCCCAGACCCCCAGCCGCCCCGTAGTGACCCGGGAACGCCGAAGGGCCTCTCGCTCCCACGAGAGGCCCTTCACCGGTGCGCCGCCAGGGACTCGAACCCCGGACCCGCTGATGCTGT
>NZ_JBIAKA010000034.1:0-32020 GCF_042872225.1 Streptomyces sp. NPDC005374
CGTCCGCGCCCTGACCACCGCCGTCCTCGACGCCTGCCACGGCACCCTCAAGGACGACGCCACCGTCCTCATCCTGGACTGGCACGGCGACCACCGACGATCCGCCGGAACCGGGCCGGACCTGCAGCACTGATCCACCACTCCTCAGGAGCGCAGGGCCCGCTCGACCGTGGAGTGGCAGCCGATGACGGTGTCCAAGCCCACGAGTCGGACCACCCGTGTCACCGGCTCTTGGGCGGCGGCCAGGCGCAGCCATCCCCGGGCCGCGCTGACCTGGTGGTGGACGTGGACGAAGGCGTTGATGCCGGAGGAGTCCAGGAAGGTCACGTCGCTGAGGTCCACCACGACACGGGGCACCTGTCCGTCTTCAGCGCCGTCCAGGGACAACAGTGCCGTGGTCAGCGAGTCCTTGACATCCTGGTCGATCTCTCCGCGCAGAGTCACCACGCGGATGCCGTCGACAGTGGAGTGTGCGATGGACAGCCGCTCCGGTCGGCCAGTTCCCGAAATGTCGGCCACCGCCCCTCATCCGAGCCCGGGCTGCCGGGGCAGCGCCCGTGGACGATTGTGCCGCCCTGTCCCGGCCGGTCGCCTGCGCCGACCACGTCGACCATGCCCGAACCTTGCGCGCGGCATGCATGCGGACACGATACGGCGGGCACTCGCGGGCGAAGAAGGGACGTGGACGGGTGGTGCTGGTGGGGTCGCAGGCCGAGGACGGGGACTGTACCGAGCGCGATGCCGACCCGACACGAGTCGGTATCGCCCTGGCCGGAGGCGACGGATGCATCGCCCAGGCCCGTCGCCACGCCGCCGACTTCCTCACCCGCCTCCGGGACGAGCACGGCCTGGGCGTCTCCGAGCACACCGTGGGCACGACCCAGCTCGTCGTCAGCGAGCTGGTCACCAACGCCCTCAAATACGCCCCCGGACCTGTCCGCATGGAACTGCGCATCACCGGCGCCCAGGTGGAGATCGCCGTCTCGGACACCAATCCCAGCACGCCGGCGGCACACGCCGCCGACCCCGGCCGCGTGGGCTGGCACGGCCTGGAGATCGTCAGAGCCGTCACCCAGGACCTCGACATCCAGCGACGGACGGGCGGCAAACGCATCGCCGCCCGGATCGCCCTGACCCACCTCCCTGGTACCGACACCGCCGAGCGGGACGTGCCGTAGCGACGGGGCTGCCCGATGCCCGCGGCGGCTCGGCCATGGAGGGGGTCACCTGGCCGGGCGAAGCTCACGCCAAAGGTGTCAATGCCCGGGCCGGAAGCGGACGTTCGGGAAGCGGGAGCGTGTGGTCCCGTTCGCCCGATGAGGGCACTGTGGTGTCCCGCGTCCGAGCACGATGACCATGGGCGGGCGTCGATCTCATGGTCCGTGCGCTGGAGAAGCAGGCTCGGCCTCTCCCACTGGGCCTCCGTCAGCTACATCTGCCGGAAGCCGCGCCTGTCGGTCTCGGCAGACATCGCCCGCCGCGACCCGCCCAGTGCCGGCGTGACGAGCAGCCGCTGCCGAAGATCCGTGCCGTTCGCGCCGCGTCCGGCGAGACGTACTGCGCCCGCGGGAACCACCGCCGGCCGCGGCGCGAGGACGACCTGGAGGGCGTGGACCGACCACGCTGCCCGAGCCGACCACCCGGCGCTCGCCGGACCTGGTCCGGCCGGCTCTACGTGGCATTCGTTCTCGACGTGTACTCGCGCATGACCGTGAGACGGCAGCTCGCGACCCACACGCGCACCGATCTCTCGCTGGATGCCCTGGAAATGACGCTGTGGCGCCGGGGCATCAAGAAGGGTCGGGCCTGAATCCGACTCGCGCCCGGCCGTTTCGCGGTGGCGCACTCCTCTCGGACATGGAATGAGACGGCTTTCACCCAGGTGGACCGTAAGTCGAATAGAGGTGAACGCCGCGTCGCGAGCTGTGCGTTTCCTCTTGTTCCGGTGTGTGTTCTCCCCGCATTCCTTAAAGGATCTTGATCCCGCCTTCACCTGGCTTTTACAACTTGCAGCTGCAAGAACGCGTGATCGAAGAACGGGGGGTCCGATGCGTCCGGTGGCGCGCTGGCGTGCGTGGATCGTCGTGATGTCGTTGCTGCTGGGCTTCTGGGCGCAGGAGGGCGGCGCCGCCTACGCGGCCACGAAGCCGTCCGTGTCGGTGGGCTCGGGGCTCGGCCACCTGTGGGAGTGGCTGGCGGGCAAGGACGGTTCGGGCCCGCGCTCGAAGACCGGCTCGGCCTCCGACGTCCGCGTGGCGAAGCCCGCCAAGGGTCACCCCGCAGGGCGCGCACCCGGCAAGGGCAAGGGGCAGCTCGCCGCCGACCGGGCACCCGGCGGCACCGCGGCGAAACGGACGCTGTCCGGCAAGGTGCCCGTCGGCTTCGACACGAGGACCAGCAAGCGTGTCGCCGCCAAGTCGGGGGCCAAGTTCGACTACTTCCAGAACACCGACGGGTCCTTCACCCGCAGGATGTCCGAGAACCGGATCAACTACCAGGACAAGTCCGGCACTTGGCAGTCCATCGACACCGACCTGGCCAAGCGCTCCGACGGCCGCTGGCACGAGCGGTCCAACTCCCTCGGAGTGTCCTTCGCGCCCGCCACCGGTGCGGTGAAGACCGGCGGATCCGTCGAACCGGCCGCCTTCACCTGGCAGACGGCGGCGGACGACACCCCGAGCCCCAGCCCGACCGTCACCTCCGGCACCTCCGCCCAGGGCGACCTGGCCACCCTGGCCCTCTCCGGCAGCGAGTCGGTGTCCTGGTCGCTGGCCGGCGCCGACGCGGTCACCGGCACCGCCTCGGGCTCCTCCGTCGATTACGACGGTGTCCTCACCGACACCGACCTCGTCCTCACCCCCACCGCCGACGGCGTCAAGGAGTCCCTGGTCCTGAACTCGGCCAACGCGCCGACCAGTTGGGTCTTCCCGATGACCCTCAAGGGGCTGAACCTGACCACCGCCTCCGACGGCACGGTGGAACTCGTCGACACTGGCGGCACGGTGATGGCCACCCTCCCGCAGCCCTTCGCCCGCGACTCCCACGTCGACCCCACGACCGGCGAGTCGCACGACAACTGGGCCATGAGCTACAGCGTCACCGAGGTCGACGGCACCCCCGCCGTGAAGATGACGCTGGACCCCTCCTGGCTCGCCGGTTCCGACATCGCCTTCCCCGTCACCGTGGACCCGACGATGACGGTGACCACCGCCGGGCAGACCCTGACGACGTACGTGTACTACCCGAACACCGCCGACTACTCCTCGGACACGATCCTGCGCGTCGGCACCCCGGACGGCGGCTCGTACATCGGCCAGGCGTTCATGAAGTTCCTCGGACTGCCGGACACCGACGGCTACCACATCACCGACGCCGATCTGCATCTGTTCAACGTGTGGGCGTACACGTGCAGTTCGTCCACCTCGTACAGCGTGTACCCGATCACCGAGCAGTGGTGGGTGACCGGCCAGAAGTCCTGGTCGGACCGGCCCGCGACGGCCGCCGCCATAGGCACCTGGGCGGGCACGGTCTCCGGCACGGTGTGCGGGAACACCTCGGTGTCCACCGGTACCGGCCAGTGGCAGACCACCGACCTGGACACCGACTGGTTCCAGAAGATCGCCCTGGGTCAGACCAGCAACTACGGCCTGTCCGTGTTCACTTCGGCGACCAACTCCAACCAGTGGAAGAAGTTCGACTCCGACCAGGTCGACAGCCACGCCCCCTACATCACGGTGACGTACAGCAAGAACTCCGCCCCGGACATCGAACACACCTATCCCAAGGCGAACTTCACCTCCCCCTCACTGCGCCCGCAGCTCCAGGTCAAGGCGGTCGACCCGGACTCCTGGCCCACCACCCCGCTCAAATACGACTTCGCGGTCTACTCCTCCTCCGGTACGCAGATCGACACCTCCGGCTGGCAGACCTCCACCAAGTGGACCGTGCCGTCAGGTGACTTGGACTGGTCGAAGTCGTACTACTGGACGGTCTCCGCGAACGACGGCTGGTCCACCACGACCAGCGCCACCCAGGCCCTGTCCACCCTGGTGGCACAGCCCCTGATCGCCTCCCGCCTCGCGCAGAACGGCGGGCACGGCTACGACGAGGAAGCCGGGAACTTCACCACGGCCGCCACCGACGCCTCCGTCTCCACCGTCGGCCCGTCCCTGGACGTGACCCGCTCCTACAACTCCCTGGACACCAGCACCTCCGGGGCCTTCGGCGCGGGCTGGTCGGCGCTCGCGGACATGCGCGCGGTCATGGACGACGACGGTTCCAAGAGCGTGGTCGTCACCGACGACGGCGGCAAGCGGCAGCGCTGGGGCTGGTCCTCCTCCGGATACACCCCGCCGATCGGCACCTACGGCACCTTCAAGGCGCTGTCCGCCGGGTACTCGCTGACCGAGACCTCGGGCACGACGTACACCTTCGGCACCTCGGGCGGCACCAACATCTGGCTGCTGTCGCAGATCAAGACACACGCGGGCCTGACCGAGACGCTCACCTACGACTCCTCGCACCGGCTGAGCACCGTCAAGAACGACGTCTCCGGGCGCACCCTGTTCCTCACCTGGGCCAAGCCGTCGAGCGCCGCCCACTACCATGTGCAGACCGTCACCACGGACGCGGCCACCAGCGGCGACACCTCCACGGCGGCCCTGTGGACCTACGGCTACACCGGCGACCGGCTCACCTCGGTCTGCCCGCCGTCCGCCACGAGCCCGGCCACCGCGTCGGCCTCCTGCTACGCCTACACCTACGTCAACGGCTCCAACTACCCCTCCGCCGCCCTGGACGCCGACCCCAGCGGCTACTGGCGCCTCGGCGAGGACTCCGGCAGCACCACAGCCGCCTCCTCCGTGCTGGCCAACGAGCAGACGGATGCGGGCAGTTACAAGAACGCCACGCTCGGCTCCACGGCCGGTCCGCTCACCGGGTCCTCGGCCACCGCCACGACCCTCGCCGGCACCGGCTACGTCAAGGTCCCGGCCGGGGTGCTGCACGCCAGCACCACCCGCGCGGTCTCCCTGTGGTTCAAGACGTCCAAGAAGGGCGTCCTGATCGGCGACCAGTCCAAGGCGGTCGGCGGCACGGCGGCCTCGGGCACCTGGACGCCGGTGCTGTACGTGGGTTCGGACGGCAAGCTGCGCGGCCACTGGTGGAGCGTGAGCGGTTCAGGCAGCTCCGACTTCGGCTCCACCGGCACCGTCACCGACAACACCTGGCACCACGCGGTGCTCAGCTCGGACGGGGCCACGCAGACCCTCTACCTGGACGGCGCCAAGCAGGACACCTTCTCCGGCACCCCCGACGACCAGGACAACGTCTACACCTACATCGGCGCCGGATTCGCCACCTCCTGGATCGACTCCCCGGGCGACGTCAGCTACTTCACCGGCTCCCTCGCGGACGTCTCCTTCTACAGCCACCCGATCACCGCCTCGCAGGCCGGCGACCTGTACGCGAGCGGCACCGCGAGTGCGGCCCTGCTGACCAAGGCCGCGAGCCCGGCGGGCCGTACCGTCTCGGCGGTCTCGTACGACACCGCGGCCGACCGGCTGACCGACGTCACCGACGAACACGGCGGCATCTGGCACCTCGGCACCCCGACGGTGGCCGGCTCCAGCGCCGTCTTCCGCGGCACGGTGCTCGGCGCCGACCCCGCCGGGTACTGGCAACTCGGCGACGCCGACGACGACGGGTCCGCGACCTACGCGGCCGACGAGGTCAACGGCGGCGACGGCACGTTCAACAACGTCACCCTCGGCGTCAGCGGGCCCTTCAGCGCGAAGGACAGCACGGCGAGCACCGCCGCCTCCTTCGACGGCACCGACTCCTATGTCTCCGTCCCGCCCGAGCTGCTGCACTCCGGCACCAAGCGCTCGGTGGGCATCTGGTTCAAGACCTCCACCTCCGGTGTGCTGGTCGGTGACCAGTCGGTGGCGATCGACGGAGCCACGGCGGCCTCCGGTACCTGGACGCCGGTGCTGTACGTGGGTTCGGACGGCAAGCTGCGCGGTCACTGGTGGAGCGTGAGCGGTTCCGGCAGCTCCGACTTCGGTTCCACGGGGACGGTCACGGACAACGCCTGGCACTACGCGGTGCTCAGCTGCGACAACGACAGCCAGGCACTGTTCCTCGACGGCACCAAGCAGGACACCTTCTCCGGCACGCCGAACGACCAGTCCAACGCGTACACCTACATCGGCGCGGGGTTCGCCAAGAGCTGGCTCGACTCCCCGGGCGAGGTGAGCCACTTCAAGGGATCGATCGCGGAAGCCGCCTTCTACGACCACAATCTGACGTCCGCTCAGGTCGCGACCCAGTGGAACGCCTACAAGCAGTCCACGGGCACTGTCGCCACGGAGTCCGTGGCGGTGACGGACCCGGGGCAGAAGACGCTGACCAGCACCTACGACCTGTCCAACGGCGGCCGGATGCTGACCGACACGGACGGCACGGGGGCCATCACCTCCTACGGCTACGACACCTCGGGCTTCCTCTACACGACGACCGACGGCAACGGCGATGTGACCACGACCGGCCACAACTCCCGTGGTGACGTGGTCTCCCGCACCACGTGCCAGGACCAGTCGTCCTCCAAATGCTCGACGTCGTACTTCACCTACTACCTGAACGCCGACTCCGACACGGACCCGCGCAACGACCAGTTGCTCACCTCGTCCGACGGACGGTCGTCGAGCTCGACGGACGCCACCTACCGGACCGTCAACACCTATGACACCAACGGCAATCCGCTGACCTCGACCTCGCCGGCCGTCACCGGCCACAGCGCCGGCCTGGCGACGAAGAAGACCTACACCTCCTCCAGTACGGCCGGTTACGTCTCCGGGACCGTCGCCCCGGCGGGTCTGCTCGCGTCCACGACCACACCGGGCGGCGCGGTGACGTCGTACCTCTACTACGCGAACGGCGATCTGGCGCAGGAGACTTCACCGCTCGGTCTGATCACCCGCTTCACCTACGACTCCGTCGGCCGGGTGCTCACGAAGACCGAGGTCTCCGACACCTACCCCGCGGGCCTGGTCACCCGCTACTCCTACGACGCCCTCGGCAGGACGCTCACCGAGCTGGATCCCGGCACCACGAACGCCGTGAACCAGGCCGTCGTCCACACCGCCCTGACGACCAACTCCTATGACGCGGACGGCAACACACTGAGCACGGCCGTCTCCGACACCACCGGCGGGGACACCACCCGCACGACGTCCCGTACGTACGACGACTTCGGACAGCTCAAGACCGTCACCGACCCCGAGCAGTACAGGACCTCGTACACCTACGACAGTTACGGCAACAAGACGGGTGAGACCGATCCCGACGGCCAGGTGTACGCGTACACGTACGACGCCAACGGCAGTCCAATGACCACCACGTTGACCAACTACACCGGCTCGGACGACACCGCCGACGCCCCGGCCGCCAAGCTGCTGGAGACGCGGACCTACGACGAGGGCGGGCGGCTGCACACGGTCACCGACGCGATCGAGGTCACCACCACCTACGCCTACTACGACAACGGCCTCGTCGAGCAGTCCACCCGCACCGGCTCCTCCGGCACCACCTACGTCGACGAGCAGGACACCTACGACGACGCGGGCAACCTCACCGCCAGGACCACCGCCAACGGCACCCTCACCACGACATACACCGTGGACGCCGCAGACCGCACCACCGCCACCACGGCCGACCCGGGCAAACTGGTCCAGAGCACCGCGTACACCTTCGACGCCGACTCCCGCGTCCTGACCTCCGCGCAGACCGACGCGGCCGGGAACCCCGCCCAGAAGTGGACGTACGCCTACGACGCGGCAGGCGACCCGATGTCCGCCGCCCAGTACGTCGACAGCTCCCTCACCCTCACCACGAAGGCGACCTACGACGACCGCGGTCTGAAGGTCACCTCGACCGACGCGCAGAACCAGGTCACCTCCTACGCCAACGACGAGGCCGGCCGCCTCACCAGGACGACCGGCCCGGCGATCACGGAGACCACTCCCGGCACGGGCGCGACCGCCGACGTCTACCCGGTGACCCTCGACGGCTACGACACCTTCGGCGACCGCACCGAGGCCGAGGACCCCAAGGGCCACATCACCGCCACCGCCTACGACCGCGACGGCCGAAGGACGGGCACCACCCTGCCGTCGTACAACGGCACTTCGGCCACCACCACCTGGACCTACGACGCCGAGGGCGACGTCCTCGGCCAGACCGACGCCAAGGGAGAGACCGACTACTCCTACGACCAGCTGGGCGACCTGGTCGAGCAGACCGATCCGGCGATCACGGTCTCCGGCACCGCCACCCGCGGCACGGTCACCTCCTCCTACGACCTCGCGGGCAACAGCCTCACCGAGACCTCGCCGTACGGCGCCGTCACCCACCACACCTACGACGACCTCGGTCGCGCGAACAGCACCTGGGCGTACGTGTACACCTCGGCCGGCACCCAGACGAAGCAGGAGACCGACAGCACGTACAACAGCGCCGGACTGGTCGCGCAGACCGCCTCCGTCAGCGGGACCGCCGCGAAGTACACCTACGACGCCCTGGGCCGCACCCACACGGCCGCCGACACCACCGGCGACACCACCACGTACACCTACGACCTGCGCGGTGACCTCACCAAGACGCTCCTGCCGGACCAGACCGCGCAGACGGCAGGGTACGACGCGGCCGGCCGCAGGACCGCCACCGCGAACCTGGACTCCGCCGGCACCACGCTGACCTCGACCTCGGCGACGTACACGGACAACGGTCTTCTGAAGACCGCCACCGACGCCCGCCACCACACGACGAGTTACGCGTACGACGCCCTCGGCGACCTCACCCAGCAGACCGAGCCGGTCAGCGACAGCGCCTCCATCACCACCCGGTACGGCTACGACGCCGCAGGACACCGGACCGCCTACACCGACGGCAACGGCGACACCACCTACTACACGTACAACGCGCTCGGCCTGCCCGCGAGCAAGGAGATCCCGGCCGTCTCCGGCTACACCTCCACCGCCGACCGGACCACCGGCTACACCTACGACGAGCGCGGACGCCTCGTGACGCAGACCGACCCCGGCGGTGTCACGACGACCAACACCTACGACGCCCTCGACGACCTCACCGGACAGAGCGCCTCGGGAGCCGACGCCCCCACCGCCACCCGCGCCTTCCAGTACTCCCTCACCGGGGACCTGGTGGCGTCGGCCGTCGGCGACACCTGGGAGTACTACGACACCAACTCCCTCGGCGACATCCTGAGCACCTCCGGCCAGGCCGGCAGCTCATCCTTCAGCTACAACGCCGACGAGTCCCCGCTCACGCACACCGACGCCTCCGGCACCAGCACCTACACCTACGACAGCGACGGCCGGCTCAGCACCGACACGGACGCGGCGACCGGCACGACACTGACGTACGGCTACAACAGCCTGTCCCAGCCCAGGACGGTCACCTACGGCGGCTCGGGCGACGTACGCACCTTCGGCTACGACGCCCTGCACCGTGAGAAGACCGACACGCTCGCCACCGCCTCCGGCGCCACCGTCGCCTCGGTCGCCTACGACTGGGACGACAACAGCAACCTCACCGGCAAGACCACGACCGGGGTGCAGGGCGCCTCCGCCAACACCTACGCCTACGACCACGCGAACCGCCTCACCTCCTGGACCACCGGCTCCACGACCACCGGCTACACCTACGACGCCGACGGCAACCGGCTGACGGCCGGCTCGACGACGTACACGTACAACGCGCGCGACCAGCTGACCTCGGACGGGACGCACACCTACGCCTACACGGCCCGGGGCACGCTCGCTTCGAAGGACTCGACGGCGTACACCTTCGACGCCTACGGCCAGCAGGTCACCGCCGGATCCACGTCCTACACCTACGACGCGCTGGGCCGCGCCGTCACGGTCGGCTCGACGCACCTCTCCTACTCCGGAACCGCCAACCTCCTCTCCTCCGACGGCACCACGGCCTACAGCCGGGACCCCTCCGGCGCCCTCACCGGCGAGTCCTCGGCGAGCGGGGCCACCCTCGCCCTGACCGGCCTGCACGACGACCTCATCGGCCAGTTCACCGCCACCGGCACCGCGCTGACCGGTTCCGCGAGCTACGACCCGTGGGGCACGCCCCTCGCCTCCACGCTCACCGGGACCGTCGGCTACCAGGGCGAGTTCACGGACGCGAGCACCGGCGACGTGAACATGCACGCCCGCTGGTACACGCCGGGGACCGGGAGCTTCGGTTCCGCCGACACGATGGAGAACTCGGCGGTGGGCGAGAGCGCGGACGCCAACCCGTACGCGTACGTCGGTGACGATCCACTGACCAGGACCGACCCCAGCGGACACTGCTTCTGGGACGCGTGCATCGGTGAGGCGGAGGGCGCCTACCTTCTGGGCACGGCCCTGATCGGCGCCTGCATCGCGTACTGCTCCAGCGTGTCCAGGAGCATCTCCGACGGCTTGAGTTCGCTGTCCTCCTGGAGTTCCTCCAGCTCCTCGTCCCACAGCCACGCCTCCTCGTCCGCCGCGAGCCACTCCAGCGCCGCGACGAGCAGTTACGGCATGTGCGCCGAGGTCTGGTCGATGTCCTGCCAGCAGCACTACGACCACACGCGCACCAGCAGCGGCAGCCGGTCCTCCGGGGGCGGCGGCGGAGGTGGGGGTGGAGGCGGCAGCGGTTACTGCGGTTATTGCGGTGGCGGTGGTGGTGGCGGCGGTGTCAGCGCGGCCGAGGCCGCGGCCGCCGCCCGGGCCGCCGCAGCGGCAGCCGCCGCCGCGGAGGCCGCCCGCCGCGCGGCGATCCGCGCCCACGCCATCAAGATCACGGCGTCGATCGGCAAGGCGCATCTGAAGGTCCACTCGATCTCGGCGGCCGCCGAGCCGCCGACCGTCAGGATCAACATCGGCAACTCGGTGCTCAACGCGGCCGCGGCGGCCGCGGCAGGGCTCACGACCGCCGCCGCCTGCATGGTCACGGGCGCCTGCGCTCCCCACGACGAGGAGTCGTCGACGTGTGCGAGGAACGGTGCCGGGTGGGTCGACGCCGAGGACACCGACGCCTCGCACGGCAACCGGGCCCAAGGCGTCACGGCGTGCCTGACCCAGCAGTATCTGGAGGACCATCCGGGGTCGGAGACGACCAGGGACATCCGTCCGCCCGGCTACACATGGGCCCAGCGGTACGCCCGGCATCTCGGTGCCGTGCCCAGGGTGTCGGTGAACAACTGCCACCTGCTCGGCAGCCAGCTCTCCGGGTCCGGAACCGACCTGAGCAACCTGTCCACCTGCGGCCGCGACGCCAACGCCTACCCGAAGCGGGGCGGCCTGGGAGCCATGGACAACATGGTTCAATTCGAGAACCAGGTCCAGGAGCAGGTGGCGGCGGGTGAGACCGTCCTCTACTCGGTGCACCCGACCTATCAGGGCAGTCGAGTCACGCCGGAGTCGTATGTGATGACGGCCACGGCGTGGGACAGAGAAGGAAACCTCGTCGGAACCACCGCGCGCGATGTGCCCAACCTGATGAACACGCCACGGGGCTGGCGCAACCTCGGCACGGTGGTGGACTCCCGCACCGGCCGGGACGTCCCCACCTCATGACCGACGATCCCGATCGACCCGAGGACACCATGCACTGGGCTGTCGAAGAACTGGGCCGCGTCATGCGGCCGCCCGCCGGTGGCGGCGACGCCGTCGACTGGGACGCGTTGCGCGCCGAGTCGGGCTGGGAACTGCCGGGCGACTACCGCGATTTCGTGGCGGTGTACGGGCTGGGCGCCATCAGCGACTCGATCGGCATCCTCACGCCTCCTTTCGACGGCTACCCCTATGACGACCACCTGCTCCACGGAATCGAGTGGCCGCCGGAGGACGGGACGTTGACCTGGGCGTCGAACGAAGCCGGTGACGACTTCCTGTGGACGTGCGTGGGGGAGCCCGATGAGTGGCGCGTGGTCTTCCGGCCCAGGAACCGCCGCGGGGAGCACCGGTACGACATGGGAATGGCGGAGTTCCTGCTCCGCCTGGTGCGACGGGAGATCCGTCCGCCGCTCGGTGCTGAGCTGGAGTTTCCGGCCACGTTCGTGTCATGGCGGGAAGAAGAGGCGCGTCTGCTCGACGAGGATGGCGACCTTGAGGGATTTTGACAGGGTGACAGCGGAGATTCGGACCCTGTTGGGGCCGCCCGGATTCAACTGGACGGACCCGGCGCCGTGGATCGAAGTGGAGCGGGAGTTCGGCATCGAGTTCCCGGCGGACTTTCGTGAGGTCGTGGATGCCTACGGGTCGGTCGAAACCAACGGTCGGCTCTGTCCGGAGCATCCCGCCGGTCACCTTCTGCACAACCTCCCTCGGCGGGTCGTGGTGGTGGAACTCGACAGCCCGGCCTGGACCCTGCACGCGATGACGTTCGGCGAGTGGCGGTCCCACGACCTCGCGCCCGACCGCCCGTACTTCGCATCCCTGAACTGAACTCGGCACTCGTGGAGCAGAGGAAACACGTGACCGCGACGTCCGCACGTCATCTCTCCCGGCCTCGGCTGTGGACCTTGCTCGGTGCCGCCGCCGCCACTGCGGCGGGTGTGGTCGGCGTTCTGGTGTGGCTGCTCGGCTCCGACCCTACGGCTGCCCGCCCACCTCAGCCGGTCTCCCATGTCGACACCGCCACCCGGGCCTGTCTGTTGACGTCCACCGACTCGGATCCGGGCGTCGCGAGGACGTGGGCGGCGATGCGACAGCTGGCCGGGGGCGGTACGTCGAGCGTGGTCGTGCAGCGCTACCGTCTCCCGGCCGAAGCGGACGGCGCGACCTACGTCAACACCCTGGTACAACTGCGCTGTTCGACCATCGTCTCCACCGGGGCCGGGGCCCGCGCGGCCGTTGCGAAGACGCTCGCCGCCGGACATCCTCGGGGCGTCCGCTTCGCGGTCGTTGCCGACCGTCCGATGGCGGGGGCGACGCAGGTGGGCCCGGAATCGGTGAGTGCGCGGGCCCTGGCCGGGCTGATCGGCGGGCGGGAGCGACCATGACGTGCGGCTTCCCGGAGGGGAACCGGCCCGGTCCCGTCCCGCGGTGACCCGGCTGCGGCTGATGCTCCCGCCTCCAGGCGGTGCGAGCACGCGTGAGTCCAATTCGTACTGACCGGCCGTGCCGACCAGTCCTGGCACACCTTCCCCGGCGGGGAACGCCGGCGCACCCGGATCGCCCGCGCTTGCACCGGGGAGTCCCCAGAGCCGATTCCGGCCGGATCCGTGACAACCGAGCTCGGCAAGAGGGACTCAGACCGGTCGCGCCGCTTGAAAATCAGGTACAGGCTCACGCAGACCACCCCCATCAGCCCGATCGCGAAGGGGCACCCGAAGCTCCAGCCCAACTCCGGCATGTGGTCGAAGTTCATCCCGTAGATCGTCCCCACCAACGCCGGCGCGAACAGAATCGCCGCCCACCGCCGTAGCCGTGGTCTCCGGGCGTTCCGTAGGCGTCGGGCTGCCTTGCCGTAGAGGAGGTAGGCGGACGTTTCGAGGCTTCGTGCCGGAGATCGGCCTGTCGGGGTCCACCTGTGGTGTGGTTCGCCTGGTCCCTGCAACGTGCCGAGTCGCAGCTCGCAGAAGTTCGGCGGGCCCTCGAAGATGGTCTGCCCGCGATGGCGTTGGAGAGCGAACCCGGCGGGCCGGTGTGAGGGTAAAGGCCCTTTGAAGGAATGGCCTTCCGCTCCGCAACTGATCTGCAGGCAAGGGAGTCTCTGCCAGATGCAGTCTCGCCTGGCTGTGTTCAGTCTATGTCGGGGTCATCGAGCTCTTCGAGGAGGCGGCCCGCGAGGTCGTCGGCCCACTCCACGGCCCACGTACGCAGAGCGCTGATCGTGGCATCGTCGAGGCCATAAGCGGTGAAGGCTTCGTCGTCGGTCCACTCGGCGCCGGTGAGGTTCGCCTGGAGGTCCTCGCGCTCGAAGCGGCCACGGGCGTGGCGGCGGCCGAACTCCTCGAGCTCGGCATTTGTCCAGCGGCGGGAAGCGGCGAACACGTCGATCAGATCGCGGGGCGCCCCGCGATCGGCGAGGGCACGGACCTTGGTCCCGATCACGTCCTCCTCGGCGAGGACAGGCCCGTACGGGCTCCGGGCGACGGGCCGCCAGAAGATTTCCTTGAGGATGTCGACTTCGCATTCCTGCCCGGTGGCGGGGTCCGTTACGGTGAAGCGAGCGGACAGTGGGGCAGTCTCCAGCGCCTGCACCTTCCAGCCTCGGGCTGTCAGACCGCTACAGAGTGCGGCCGCGATGTCGGCCATGGGCGCCGGGTTTTCGGTGGCGAGGTCCAGATCCTGGCTGGGGCGGTTCACAAGGCGGTGCGCCCGCACGGCGTACCCGCCGGTGAGAACGAGGGGATACGGCGAGCCGAGGGCGATCACATCCGCCAGGAGCCGCGTGTGCAGCTCCGGCATGTCGGTCTCGGTCACGCGGCTGCCCGGGTGCGGGGAGCCAACTCGGGGAAGGCGTCCTCCCACACGGTGCGCACGGTGCGGCCGACGAGGGTGCGCAGCACGGGCCACAGCTGGAGGAGCAGATCCCGGTTGAGGTAGCGGGGCAGGTCGTCGTGGAGGCCCTCGTGCAGGACGGTGCGGTACAGGCCCATGCGCTGGCGAGGGTTGTCCAGGTTGTACGAGGTCATCCCGGACCATGCCAGGTGCAGCGGCAGCTCCACGACGGCGTGGGTCGGCCCGTGCAGTTCGTCCAGTGACTCCGGTAGACGGCGCCGGAACTTTTCCCGGTACAGCGCGAGGTCCTCGGCGTCTGCGCCAGAGAGGTTCCTCGGCCCGGCTCCGGTGTGCTGGGGGTGGGAGGCCATGTCTCCATTATGGCGGCAGGGCAGGGTCGGGGGCTTGTGGCTTCAATCAAGGAGTCAATGTCACTGTCTGTGTCCGTTGCAGATGGGGCAACGGCGCTCGGCGACAGGCTTGGTGGGGAACGGGATAGGGATGGAGTCGCCGACGCAGGGCCCGTGTCGCCGGCCGATTCTCCCCGGATTCTCCCCAGCGGTCGATGGAACATGGCGGGAGGCTCCTTCGACGACTTTCCACGGTCACGAAGAGTGGTCAGGGCAACAGGTGCATGGCTAGGACCGAGCCATCCTGGTGTATCGACACGGGACCGTTCCCCTCCTCGTCCCAGGTGTCCGCAGGCCACTTGGTGCGCAGAGCGTGGACATCGCTGCGGTATTGCTGCAGATGGCCGCGGCTCAGGTGGGTGAAGAGGTCGGCGTGGACTCCGGAGAATGCCTCCACGCGTGTTCCGTTGAGTCGGAAGACATGGTCGGTGCCGACGAACGGGATGCCGAGCAGTGTGTACGCGGCGTCCTGGATGCTGTCGGTGGCCGCATGGGTGATGCCGGCAGAGAAGCGTCGGCTTCCCTGGCGCGTGGTGGCCGACCGCATGTCGAGATGAGTGGCTCCGGCACGCCCGCTTCGGCTGGATGGCTGACGCCAGGGGGCTCGCCGGCGCGTATGCCATGAAGCGGGGGAGTCCGAGGACGGGTGGTGACGCCTGATCCGGACTCCCTCGCCACCGCGCTATCGGTGACCGCCCCACCGGCTTGCCGGACAGGTGGCGGGCCCGGTCCTCCGGTCGGCTCGTAGGCCGGCCGAGGCAGGTGAGGACGCCCGGACCGGCGACCCTGATCCCGCGGACGCCCGGCTTTCTCACGACCGAGTATCAGTTCCGTCTGTCAGGCAGCTGTGAGCCGACTGAGAGCCCACTGATACGGACGGCCGGTTTCCTGTCGGCATCGGGGCGAGACGGCCCCGGGCCACACTCGAACGAGCCAGGGAGCACCTGATGTCCGCCGCCCTTGACTAGAGCCCTGCGTCTGACGCGGAACGCCGCAGGAAGCCCCCGATCCGCGGTCGCCGCCGAAGACTGACCGTCGCGAGCGTGCTGCTCGCCCTGCTGGGAGGTACGGCTGCCGAAGCCGGCGGCGCGTTCGCCCAGTCGCCCCCCGGTGCCTGCACCCAGACGTGCGACAACCCCCCTCAGGGGGTGAGCGCCAACGAACACGACGCCCCGGCAAAGCCCCTGAGATCCCTGCTGGGTCGCCACACCACCACCGTCCTTCACGGGACGCCCCGATCCGGTCACCCGCAGTGGCCGCCGGGGCCGGCGTCATCGGCCCTACCCATCCCAGGACGGCCGCTCTCGCACTCCAACCGGCGCGTGCAGTGTGGCACGGCCGCAACCACTCCCCGACACGGAGAGCTCATGTTCAATCGAGCAGCAACGCGTCTGCCCATATGGCGGATGCGCTACCGGATATCAGCACTCGCGGCGTTCCTCGCCGCCGTCGCGATCATCCTGACCCAGGCCGTCGCCTCGACCAGCCCGGCGAGCGCGGCAGGGTTCTGGGACTGCCCGCGAGGCTTCGGCAACTCCTCCTCGTGTTCCAACATTTCCAACAACGACACGGTCAACGAACGGCAGTTGCCGTCCGAGGTGTACCGCGGGGACTCGCGGTCGCCGTACGAGATCTTTAACAACGGCTTCACGGCGATCGGCGGCGACTACGACATCCGGCGTCACGTGCAAGGCGGCAACAGCGCCAGCAGCGGCTACGTCTCCACGAGCGCGGATCTGTCGCAGTCGGAAGTCTTCGCCCGTAGCCAGGGTGGCCGCAATCTCGACTCGATGGCGGCGCAGCCCAATTGCCGGACCGGCCGCCCGGTTGCGCAGTGGACTCCCTTTCCGGGGATGGGCTGGACCCTGACCGGTCAGTGCGCCAACAGATGGGTGGAGGCGGACAGCTACGTGTACGTCATCGATTCCCACATGGCACGAAACGCCCTGTACATCCCCGACCAGGTGCGCGGAGACGCCACGCTGGGGCGCTACGCGAGCCAGCAGGAGTGGGCGTACATCCACCACATCCCGAACACTGCGGTCATCGGCGTGCGCGTGTACCGCATGAGGGCGCAAGTGGACAACAACGGCAGGATCGACTTCAGGTCTCAGACGTTCAGGTACGACCGCTTCATGGGCAATCCCGCCCATGGCCAGGCGCGGGTCACCTATGACCCGGCCGCCGACCCGGGCGCCCACTTCGACTGGAAGACCTACCTCAACGTGCCCGTGCCCCCGGCGAACCCGTATACCCGCGGCTGCAGTGCAATCACCCGGTGCAGGGGCGCTGACGACCATGGCTGAAACCGGCTCGACTCCCGACACAACCGGCCACGTGGACGCCGCCGTGATCGCCCGCCCCTCGGACCCAAGGAAGACCATGTTGAACGACGCGTCGACAGCGCCGCACCGCACGCGCTCCGCGCCGCGAGTACGGCCGCGCTCCGCCCTGCTCGCCCTCCTGCCGCTTCTGCTGGCGGGCGGGTCGCTGCTGCCGACCGCGTCCGCACAGGCCGACACCGCCCCCGCCACCGCCACCGCCACAGGTTCCGACTGGGAGGAGGTTCAGGAACTCGCGGGCTACAACGGCGGCCTGACCGCGTTCGACGACCCGACAAGCGGCCCGACGATCATCTTCCCGTCCGACTACACCGGTGACATCAACAACCTGAAACACCCGAGCGACTGGACCGATTCCACAGGCGCCACGCCGACCGGTTGGCCCACCCCCGCGACAGCCAAAAGCGCCGCGTTCACGCAGGACCAGCTCAACAGCGTGCAGAACGCTGTCGCCAACGCCATCCAGCCCAACGCCGACACCACCTACTCCCTGGCCGTCACCTACGACGGCGCGAGCGACCGGGTGATCGCGCAGACCAACGCCCCCTCGTCCATCACCGACCCGCTGGCCGCCCAGTACCCCGGCCAGGTCGTCATCCAGGGCCCGCCCGCGAACACCACCCCGCCCGTCACGTGCACGCCGCAGGACTCGCTCACGTCCAACCCCGGCAACACCGCCGGCGCGACCGCGGCGAGCGAGCAGTTGCAGGCCCTGGGCGACTACAACTGCGCCCTGGGCGCCTTCCAGGACCCGAAGAACGGCCCGGCGATGGTCTTCCCGTCCGACTACGCCGGTGACATCAACAACCTGCAGATCCCGCAGCATTGGACCGACTCCAAGGGCAACACCCCGACCAGTTGGCCCACCCCGACCACCGCCCGCAGCGTCAAGTTCACCGCCGCGAAGGTACAGGAGATCATCGCCGCCGCCATCGCGCAGATCGAGCCAGAAGGCTCGAAGTTCTACTACGCCGCCGCCCACTACGACGGGATGACCGACCGGATCGTGGTGAGCACCGACGCCCCCTCCTCGGTCACCGACCCGCTGGTGGCCGCCTACCCCAACCAGGTCGTCATCGCCAGCCAGACGGCCCCGGCGATCCAGATCGTCAACAAGAAAAGCAACCTCGACCTGGGGATCGACGGCGCATCCACCACGGACGGCGGTACGGTCAAGCAGCAGAGCGCGGACGCCACCACCAACCAGCAGTGGCGACTGATCTCCGCCGGCAACAACCAGTACAAGCTCAAGAACGTCAACAGCGGCCTGCTGCTCGGCATCGCCGGCGGCTCCGACAGCGCGGGCGCCGGCGTCGTGCAATGGAACGACGACGGCCACGACGACCACCTGTGGAAGGTGGTCGACGCCGACCACGGCTACGTCAAGCTGGTCAACGTGCGCAGCGGGCTCGCGTTGGACATCGACGGAGCCTCGACCGACCCCGGAGCGAGCGCGCTCCAGAACACCGACAACGGGGCCGACGACGAGCTCTGGCAGCTGACTCCGATCAGCTGACGAGTGGCGGTCGCCGCCGCGGTCATTGCCCGGACGGACGGCGAACCGGCCCGGGTTGCGCACCTGTCGTGCGCAACCCGGGCCGGTTCATGTGTCGCGCAGCCCGGCGGTGGAAGCGGCGAGAAGGGGCCGGCCCTGCTGCTCCCGCTCGACGACGACCCGGGGCAACTGGCCGACCTGGGACGGCGACCGGCGTCCGTCGGAAGGGCGATGAGTTTCCCGGGCTCAGCCGCGCAGCTTGTAGCCGAAGCCGCGGACCGTCTCGATCCGCTCTCGGCCGATCTTGGTGCGCAGGCGCATCACCTGCACGTCCACCACGTGGGTGTCGCCCGCCCAGGCGCTGTCCCAGACCCGCTCCAGCAGGACTTCCCGGGTGAGCACCCGCCCGGGGGAGGCGGCGAACTCGCGCCACAGCTTCAGCTCGGTCGTGGTCAGGTGCAGGCGTTCCCCGCTCCGGTACACCTCCAGTGACGCGGTGCAGTAGACCACGTCGCCGAATCGGAACGTGCCGGGCCGCTGGTCGTCGGCGGCCCGCGGCTGGTGGCCGGGCTTCACAGGGACGGGCGGGGTGCTCTCCCCGGTCTCGGTGTCACCGTCGGATTCGGCGGTCAGGGCGAAGTCGACCGCCCGGCCGGGGGTGTCGTGCGCACTGCCTTCGGCGAAGGCCTTCGTGTACGCCGCCTCGCCCAGCGCGTCGATGACGGCTCGTTCGCACCGCGCGTGCTGCTCGGCCATCTGCGGCCCGAACGCGGAGATCGAGCTGCCCGCGTCGCGCCACAGGGCGTCCGCCGCACCAAGCAGTTGGGCGGCCCGCTCGTGGGTGCCGCCTTCGGCGGTGGCCCAGGCGAGCAGCCCCAGCATCGTGGCGACCATCGCGTGGTCGTCGAAACCCCGCATGCTCTCCAGAGCGGCTCTGACCAGGGCCTCGGTCCTCTCTCGGTCACCGCGGGCCCATGCGTCGTGGCCCAGGGCCATCAGAGTCAGGGCCCGGCCCCACCGCTCGCCGCTCGCCTCGGAGACGGCGACGACGCGTTCGCCGGTCTCCGTCGCCCGGGGATCGCCGGCGTACGCCTGGACGCTGACCAGCGCGAGCCGCCAGGAGGTTGCCTCGTGCTCGTCGCCCAGCGCCGTCGCGGCGGACAAGGCATTCTCGTACCGGCGGATGCCCTCCTCGAACTGCCCCCGGTAGTGCGCCGAGACGCCGCGCATTCCGCTCGCCTTGATCCGCACCCAAGTGTCACCCAACGACTCGCCCAGCGCGTCGGCCTCGTCCAGCCAGCCGTCGGCCGTCGCCAGGTCGCCTTGCGTCTGCGCCACCCAGGCGGCGACGAGGAGCGCGCGGGCACGCTCGGGGCTGGGCTCGCGCGAGGCGGCGAACGCCCGCTCGAACTGGCGGCGCCCCTCGCTGAGGAAGCCGCCGGCGCACCAGTGCCAGCACAGCGAGGCGGCCAGGGCGAACCGGGACCGCGGATCGCCGTCGTAGTCCAGGGCGGCCAGGAGATTGGCGTGCTCGGCGCGCAGTCGGGCCAGCTTCTCGGACTGGCCGGGCCCGTACCAGCTCTGGTCCCAGCGGTGAGCGAGGGCGAGGAAGAAGTCCCGGTGGCGGCGGCGCAGTTCGTCCTGCTCGCCGGACTCCCTGAGCCGCTCCCGGCCGTACTCCCGGATGGTGGACAGCAGCCGGTAGCGCGGCAGACCGTCGACGTCGCAGGTCAGGACGACGGACTGGGCGACCAGCCGGTCGAGGAGGTCCAGCACCTCGGCGTCGGTGATGTCGTCGCCGGAGCAGATGCCCTCGGCGGCCTCCAGGCTGAACCCGCCGGCGAAGACGGTCAGGCGGTCCCACAGCAGCCGCTCGGCCGGGGTGCACAGCTCGTGGCTCCAGTCGATCACCCCGCGCAGGGTGCGGTGGTGGACCGGTGCCGTCCGGCTGGCGCAGGTGAGCAGCGCGAAGCGGTTCTCCAGCCGTTCTGTGAGCTGTCCGATGGACAGCGTGCGCAGCCGGGACGCGGCCAGCTCGATCGCCAGTGGCAGCCCGTCCAGGTCCGCGCACAGGCGGGAGAGCCCCGGGCGGTCGGCCTCATCGACGCCGAAGTCCGGCCGGACGGCGGTGGCACGGTCCAGCAGGAGCTCCACCGCCTCGGCCTCCGGCAGCGGCGCGAGGGCGAACACCTGCTCGCCCTGGACGTCCAGGATGTGACGGCTGGTGGCGAGGATGCGCAGTTCGGGAGCGGCTGCCAGGAGCGTGGTGGCCAGTTCGGCGCAGGCGTCGATCAGGTGCTCACAGTTGTCGAGCACCAGCAGGGCTCGCCGTCCGGCCAGGTAGCCGGCGAGACGGTCCAGGACGGGCAGGGCCCCGAGGTCGGGCACCCGCAGCGCGCTGGACGTCCTGTCCGTCACCGCTGAGGGGCCGCTCACCGGGGCGAGGTCCACCAGCCAGACCCCGTCCGGGAACGACTCCCGGGCCGCGGCGGACACCTCCAGTGCCAGCCGTGTCTTGCCCACACCGCCCATGCCGGTGAGCGTCACCAACCGCCGTGTGCAGAGCAGGCGGCGGATCTCGGCGATCTCCTGCTGCCTGCCCACGAAATGGGTCAAGGCGGCGGGCAGATTCCCGTGCCCGGCGGCGGTCATCTGGTTCTCTCTCTCGAGCGCGGGGCGGCGCCGGTCCACACCGGACTGTCCGGGCAGTACGGGAAGAGATGGCTCGGGTGAGCGCGGGGGTGGCGGATTCCGCGACGTCCGGAGGGAAAGCCGAGCAGGACCTGAGTCACGGCGAGGGTGACCGGCTCGCTGTCGCTGGGCCCGAGCGGTGCCGGATGCGGCGGTTTGTTCAGCATTCGTCGGCTCTCTCGTAGAGCGCGGTGGCGAGGGAGTCCGGATCAGGCGTCATTGCCCGTCTTCGGATTCCCTCACCTCATGGCGTATGCGCCGACCCGCGCCGACCGCCCTTGGCATCAACCTCAACCATCTGGCGGGCCTTGCGCAACGGGTGCGGGAGGTCGGACAGGTGCCAGTGGTGTTGCTGTCCCTCGGCCGCCGTCACTGGTACCTCCACTGGTCCGGCCGGGGGCACCTTGTGCTGAAGGGAGGCGCTGAGCACCGAGGAGATCTGCCCGGCCGGCATGATGGGCACGACGTGCCCGTCGCAGTTCTGGCACACGGGACGGCTCAGCGGCGACAGCACGATCCACACCCGTTCGCCGCGGAGAGCACGAACTCGTGGCCGTCGACGCCGTCGACCCGGTGTGGTGCTCCATCTCGAAGGTCGGCTCCCAGCCGTACCCGCAACGCATGCGGGCGAAGGAGTACGACTCGTTGACGACGGCGCTCGCGTCGCACATGCGAATTTATTCTACGATTTCACTCGTGCCGCTCCCGTGGTCCGCTGGTTGGCCGGTGGAGTCCCGTTGTCCAATGGACGCCCCCCCGGGGCGAATGCGCTGGACATGTGCGTCATTGAAGTCGATTTCAGCGTCTTTTGCCCCACGATCCGGGATATTTTGCCCACGCATGGGGTGAACGCTCAGACGACATGCGACCTGCTCGGATGGGGTGTGAGCGTCGTGACTCAGTCGATCAGCTGATCATTCCCTGCGACGTGGGAGCAAGATCCAGGCCGGGGCCTCGCGATGGGGGAGGGCGGTCGGAGCATGGCGCGTCTCATTCTCCCCAGCGGCTTGAACGGCAGCGGCTTGAACGGCAGCGGCTTGAACGGCAGCGGCTTGAACGGCGCCTGCGCCGGCCGTGTTCGCACCGCTGACCTTGGTGTGTCGGCGCTTGCGGGCCGATTACTCAGAGCCAGTCCCGCCGCTTGAAGATGACGTACAAACTGGTGCATACGGCTGCCATCAGTAGCATTGCGAAGGGGTATCCGAACACCCAGTGCAACTCCGGCATATGGTCGAAGTTCATCCCGTAGATCGTCCCCACCAGCGTCGGCGCGAACAAAATCGCCGCCCACGACGAGATCTTCTTGATCTCCTCGTTCTGTTCGAACCCCGCCTCCGCCAACGCCCGCATCTCCGCGTTCTGTTGCTGGGTCACGAGGGTCGCGTTGACCGTGAGGATGTCGGTGAGGGCCTGGCGGAAGCCGTCGACTCGTTCGCTGGTGTGGGTGACGTGGTCGGCGACGTCACGGAGATAGCGCTGCAGCTCCTCGTCCGTGCCGTACTTGGCGAAGCCGGCCATCAGGGCGTGCAGCATGCCGACCAGGGGCCGGGTCGCGCGCTGGAACTCGACCATTTCGCGGGAGAGTTCGTAGATGCGGCGGGAGACCTCCGGGTCGCCGCGGAAGACCTCCGTCTCGATCTCGTCGATGTCGTTCTGGACGCCGGAGACGACCGGCGCGTAGCCGTCCACCACGGCGTCGAGGATGGCGTACAGGACGGCCTCGGGGCCCAGCTTCAGCAGTTCCGGTGTCTCCTCCATGCGGTGGCGCACCGCCGAGAGGTCCGGTGCCGCCCCGTGCCGGACCGTGATGAGGAAGTCCGGGCCCACGAACACGTGCAGCTCGCCGAAGTCGACCTCCTCCGGGGCGTCCAGGTAGCGGGCCGCCCGCAGGACCACGAAGAGCGTGTCGCCGTAGCGCTCCAGTTTGGGCCGCTGGTGGGCCTCCATCGCGTCCTCGACGGACAGCGGGTGCAGGTCGAACTCCGCCGCCAGGGAGAGGAGTTCGCCCTCGGTGGGACGGGCCAGGCCGATCCACGCCATGCCGGCCGGCTGTTCGCGCAGCTCGCGGAAGGTGTCCGCGAGGGTGGCGGGGGAGGAGACGCGTACGCCGTCGCGGTAGAGGGCCGCCTGGACGATGCTCGCCGGTTCGGCCGTCTCGGGGGAGGGCGGGTCGGCGGCGGGTGCCTCGGTCAGCGGGGGCGCGGTGGGCGGGGTCAGGGCGCGGCGCCAGGCGGACTTCCTGGAACCCTTGGTGGGGCGGGCGGGTCGATCGGACATGGTGGCTGCCTCTCGCTCTCGGCTCGAGCCGAGGTCGGCGTGATCACGGAGCAGGGTATACGGGGCAAATGACGTAGCGGTGGGGAACCAGGGCGGGTTCCGTCGGGAGTTGCGGACAGAACTCGTCCGCAAGCACCTCTAGCGTGTTCACCATGACGAAGACGACCGCGTCGGCCCCCGTACTCGGTACCCGCGCCCTCAACCGGGCCACCCTCGACCGGCAGCTGCTCCTGCGCCGGACGGCGCTGTCCGCCAAGGACGCCGTCGGGCATCTGCTGGGGCTCCAGGCCCAGAACGTCAAACCGCCGTACCACGCGCTCGCCGCCCGCCTCGACGGCTTCGTCCCCGAGGAGCTGTCGGCGCTGATGGCCGACCGCGAGGTCGTCCGGATCGTCACCATGCGGTCGACCATCCACACCCACACCGCCGACGACTGCCTCACCCTGCGGCCGTTCGTGCAGCCCGCCCGCGACCGTGAACTCGGCAATTTCCGCACGGGACTTCAGGGCGTCGACCTCGACCGCCTCGCCGCCTTGGCCAAGGAGCTCGTCGAGACCGAGCCACGCACCATGAAGCAACTGCGTGAGGCCCTCCTCACCGAGTGGCCGGACGCCGACCCGCAGGCCCTCGCCATCGCCGCCCGCTGCACACTGCCGCTCGTCCAGGTCACCCCGCGCGGGCTGTGGGGCAGGAGCGGCCAGGTGGCGCTCACCACGGCTGAGCACTGGCTCGGCCGCCCCGCGCAGGAGCCCCCGACCCCCGACGCCGTCGTCCTGCGCTACCTCGCCGCATTCGGCCCCGCCTCCGTCAAGGACATGCAGACCTGGGCCGGTCTGACCAGGCTCCGCGAGGCCTTCGAGCGGCTGCGGCCCCGGCTGCTGACCTTCCGTGACGAGAACGGCGTCGAGCTCTTCGACCTGCCCGACGCACCCCGCCCCGCCGAGGACACCCCGGCCCCGCCGCGCTTCCTGCCGGAGTTCGACAACCTGCTGCTCTCCCACGCCGACCGCACCCGCGTGGTGCCCCCGCAGTACTGGGGCCGCAGCTGGCAGGGCAACCAGGCCCACTGCACGCTCCTCGTCGACGGCTTCCTCGCGGGCGTATGGCGGCTGGAGCCGGGCGCGCTCGTCATCGAGGTGTTCGGCCGGCTCACCAAGGCGCAGCGGGCGGACGTCGTGGAAGAGGGGGAGCGGATGCTGCGCACGCTGCACCCGGGGACGCCGTACGACATCCGGTTCGGGACCGTCGTAGGGAAGTGACCGGCTGACGGAGGCTCAGTCCGCGCGTCCCGTCACCGCCACCGTCAGCCCCAGGCCGATCATCGTGAACCCGCCCACGCCGCCGATCGTCGACAGGCGGCGGTCGGAGCGGGCGAACCAGGTGCGGGCGGCCGAGGCGGTCAGGCCCCACAGGGTGTCCGTGACCAGGCCGATGGTGATGGGGACCAGGCCGAGCAGCAGCATCTGCGCGGGTACGTGGCCCGCCGAGTGGTCGACGAACTGGGGGAGTACGGCGGCGAAGAAGACGACGCCCTTTGGGTTGGTCACGCCGACCAGGGCTCCGTCGAGGACGGTCCGCAGGTCACCGTGTGCCGGTCCCGTGGCCTGCGCGGTGAGCGTGGACGCCTTCAGCTCCTTGCGGTGCCGGAAGGCCTGCACGCCGAGGAGGACCAGATAGGCGGCGCCCGCCAGTTTCACCGCCAGGTAGAGGGCCACCGACCGCTCCACGAGCGAACCGATCCCGACCGCGACGGCCACGACCAGCAGATACGAGCCGAGGACGTTGCCGAGGGCGGTCGCCACCGCGGTACGGCGGCCGTGCGCGAGGGCCCGTCCGATCACGAACAGCACGCTCGGTCCCGGGATCACGATCACCAGCAAGGACATCGCCGCGAAGGCGAGAACACGGTCCGTGGACACCATGGCGGTCATTGAAACACGGATCGCGCACATGGACAGGGGGCGCTGCGGGCCGCTCGTGGAGGCCCGCAACGCCCCCTTGCTTCTCACCCGAGCACTGGTGGGACGCTCAGGAGAACTACTGGGGACCTACGAGTTGACCTGCGCGGTCACGAGGCTGGAGAAGGTGGTCAGCCGGGTGTAGACACCCGGGTAACCCGCCTCCGCACAACCCTCTCCCCATGAAGTGATCCCTGCCAGGACGCCCCCGATGAGCAGGGGACCGCCGCTGTCGCCCTGGCAGGTGTCTACGCCGCCGGATGTGTATCCGGCGCAAACCATGTCGGTCGCGACGAAGTCGGAACCGTAGGAACTCGCACAGCTGGAGTTGGACACGATCGGCACGGTCGCGGTCCGCAGCTGGTTGGAGGAGCTGCCGCTCTCCGAGGTGGTGCCCCAGCCGAGGATGCGGGCGGTGGTGCCGGCCGCGTACACGCTGGTCTGGGACGAGGAGACGTACGACGCCGTGGTGTACGGCATCGACGTCGACAGGGTCAGCACGGCCACGTCGTCGCCGTTGGTGGCGTCCGTGTAGCTCGGGTTGATCCAGATCTTGCTGACCTTGCTGACGGTGCCGTTCGTACCGTTCAGGTAGGTGCGGCCGCCGACGACTCGCACACTGCTGGTGGTCTCGCCGACCATGCAGTGGGCCGCGGTGACGACCTTCGTGGCGGAGACCAGGGTGCCGCCGCAGAACTGGTTCTGCGAGGCGTCCGTGATCTGCATGACGAACGGGTAGGAGGTCGTGGTCGTCGTCGAGCCGCCGACGATGGGCTGGGGGGCGGCGACAGCGGTGGGGGCGCTGAGCAACGCGGTGGCGGCGGCAGCGGCGGTCGCCATGGTGACGGCGGCCGCCTTTCTCGCACGGGTGAGACCGAACATCGGTTGAGTCTCCTCAGGGTTGCCGGTGGGGGTCGCGCGGGTGTGTGGGGGTGGTACACGGGGGTCGCGGGACCGACCCCCGTATGCCCGAGCGAGCGGCACGTTCATAAGCTAGAACGCGGAAGTTCCCCTTCCCAATGAGGGAACCCCCTAAGGGAGTTGGGCAGGGAAAACCCTCGGTCGGCCCTCATGGATCCCCCGGGGGCGGCAGACCGGGGCGGCTCTCACGGCGTTCGGCGCCCTGCCGCCAGTCTGACGATGTCCACCCGGGACCGGATCCCCAGCTTGCGGTACACCCTCGTGAGGGTCGCCTCGACCGTCTTCACACTGATGAACAGTCGTGCGGCGATCTCCCGGTTGGTGGCGCCCTCCATGACGAGCGCGGCCACCTGACGCTCCATCGAGGCGAGCCCTTCGAGGCCGTCCAGACCGTCCGGTGCGGTGGCCGCGGCGGGCACCGCCTCCGCCGGACGGGCCAGCGCGGCCGCCTCCACCTGACGCAGCCAGGGCAGCGCCCGGCAGCGCCGGAAGAGGCGGGCCGACTCGTCGTACGACGTCGGGCCGGGCCGTCGGGTGCGCAACTGGGCCAGCGCGAAGGCGGCGCGCGCCTCCTCCAGGCCGTAGCCCAGCTTGGCGAGACGATCCTGCACCGACGTCAACCGGTCGAGCGCGGCCTCGTGTTCACCCCGTGCCGCCCGCACCAGTGCCTCCGCCCGGTCCAGTACCGCGAGCACGCTCTCCCGGCCCAGCCTCAGCGCGTTCACCCGCGTGACGTCGATGAGGTCCTGAGCCTCGCCGGTCTCCCCGATCCGTACGAGAGCCTCGGCGAGGTCGCCCTGCCAGCGTCCGCGGGCCGGGTCGGTGATGCCGAGCCCGTGCTCCAGCTCGCGCACCCGGCGCAGCGAACGGACCGCGCCCTGCGCGTCCCCGGAGACGAGCTGGGCGTATCCGAGGGCGGCCAGGCCCCGGGACTCGTACATCTGGTCGCCGTTCTCCTCGGAGTGGTCGACCGCCTCCCGGGCCAGTTCCAGCGCGCGCTCGACCTGGCCGCCCGAGGCCTCCGCGAGGGAGGCGAGCACGGCCGAGGCCACCTCGCCGATCCCGGTGTCCCGGGCCATCATCAGGCTCTCCCGGGCCAGGTCGAGCGCGCGCCCGCAGTGCCCGGAGCGCAGTTCGGTCTCGGCGACCCCGCGCAGGAAGTGCACCTCGCTCTCGACCGACCCGCGCCGCCGCACCTCGCGCAGCAGCGCGGTGACTGTCGCGCGGGCCTCGGGCAGCTGGTCGCTCATGATCAGCCAGCGGAACCGGGAGTAGCCGGCGCCGTTGTGATGGCACGACACCCGCGGGTCCTGGGGCTCCTTGAGGGCGCGTTTGATGGTCGCGGGGGCGTCCGGGTGGCCCATCAGGGTCTCGATCTGGGCCTGGAAGGAGAGCGCCATCAGCTCGTTGTACCGGTCGCCTCCCCGTGCGGCCAGCGCCGCCGCGCGCGCGGCCTCCTCGCGCGCCTCGTCGAAGTCGCCCTCGACGAGCAGGGCACGCCAGGCCAGTTGATAGCGGATCAGGGCGAGCAGCCGGGGGTCGTCGCCCGCGTCGGCCAGCGCCTGCGGGAAGACCGCGTCGACCTCCGTCATGGCGTGGCCCGCGGTGTCGATCACGGTGATCCAGGCCCGGACCCGGTCCGCGGGCACGGTCGCCCGGGTGAGCACGTCCCGGGCGATGTCCCGGGCGAGGTCCAGCTCGCCCGCGGTGATCGCGTCCTCGGCCGCGGTCAGCCGGCGTTCGTCGGGAGGGGGCACGCTGTCGCCAGGGGTGTGCCGGGCGGACAGCAGTCCGAGGGAGGCGGCCATCGAGGGTGCGCCCCGGTCCCGGGCCAGGGCCGCGGCCTCGGCGAGCCGCGCGGCCACCTCCGGGTCGGTGCCCGTGGTCGCCAGGGCCAGATGGCGGGCCCGCTCGATCGGGTCGGAGGCGGCCGTGGACAGCGCCCGGTGCGCGTCCCGGCGTTCCTGCGCGGGCGCCTCGGCGTACAGCGCGGCCGAGATCAGGGGATGCGCGAAGCGTACGGCGGGGCCCTCGGCCTCCGTCGCGAGCAGGCCCAGCGCGGCCGCCTGGGCCATCTCCGCCTCGGCGTCCCCGCGGCCGGCCGCGTGCAGCAGGGCCGGGGTGGGCCGGGCGCCCGCGCTCGCCACCAGCAGGGTGCGCCGGGCGTCCGCGGACAGCATCTCCAGGCGGCTCAGCACCAGGGCCCGCAGCGAGGTCGGTACCGGCAGCGGCTCGCCGGGGCGGGGCGGGGTCGGGTTCTCGCTGAGCGCGCGGCCCAGTTCCAGGGCGTAGAACGGGTTGCCCCCGCTGGTGCGGTGGATGTCCCGTACGGTCGAGCGCTGGAGGCCGGTGTAGCCGCGGTGGTCGAGCAGTGCGGCCACCTGGGCGCGGGTGAGCGGGTTGAAGCGGACGGCCAGGCTGTCCGGGGGCAACGCGCGTAGATGGCGGTCGTACTCAGGACCGTCGGTCCGGACCGCGCACAGCATCCGCACCGGGATGTCGCCGAGCCGGCGGGCGGCGAAGCCGAGCAGTTCCAGGCTCGCCGGGTCCAGCCACTGCACGTCGTCGGCGACGATCAGTACGGGTCCCTCGGCGGCGAGGGCGCGCAGGGCGGACAGCACGGCGAGCCGCAGGGCGAGGCCGTCCCGCTGGAGGGTGGACTCGCCGCGTCCGGTCAGCGCCGACTCGAGCGCGGTGCGCTGGGCCGCGGGCAGCTTGTCGGAGACGTCGTCGAGGACCAGGCCGAACAGGTCGGCCAGGGCCAGGAAGGGGAGGTGGGATTCCGACTCGGTGGCCGAGCAGCGCAGCACGGTCCGCGCCGTATCACCGCATTCCGCGGCCAGGGCGCGCAGGACGGTCGACTTTCCTATTCCGGCGGGGCCGTGCAGCAGCACACTGCCGCCGCGGGCCAGCTGCTCACCGGCCTGGCCGAACAGCTCGTCCCGGCCGATGACCAGGTCGGGGCGACATCTCGCGGGCTCCTGGAAGTCGCGTGCCACGGTCACCGCTCCCCTCCCTGTGTCGTGTCCGGGCCAATATTAGGCAAGGTGCTTTGAAATTCGGAGGGAAGTCGTGGTGAGGGAGATAACAACCCGTTCCGTATAGGGAAATTCAAAGCACTCGTGAGTGAATGAAATGTCTACGGATGTTACGGGAGCTGTCCCGTCCGGCGTGCGGCGGCCACCGCCTCGCCACGGGTCCCGGCACCCAGTTTCCGCATCGCCGACCGCAGGTACGCCTTGACGGTCTCGGCACTCACACCCAGCCTGGCCGCCGTCACGGCGTTCGTCGCCCCCGCCGCCACCCAGGTCAGCACGTCCAGCTCACGCGGTGCCAGAGCGATGCCCTTGGAGGCCGCGGGCACCGGGGTCAGGAGCGCGCACGCGTCCAGCAGTTCGGTCCTGAGCGCGGGGTCGGTGACCCGCGTGGCCAGCGCCCGCAGCGCCGCGTGTGCCTCCCGGACCTGCTCCCAGGCGGAGACGTCGTCCCGCTGCGGCTCGGCCCGCGCCGCCACCAGCACCTCCCGCGCCGCGTCGCCGACGGCCAGCGCCTGCTCCACGTCCCGGGCCGCGTCCACCGCCGCCCTCAGCATGCGGTCGCCGAGCGGCCGGGCGTCGCGCAGGGCGCCGTACAGCACACCGCGCACCCGCCGTCGTACCACCACCGGCACGGCCAGCACCGACCGCAGGCCCTCGGCGGCGACCGGGGCGTCGTACTCGTGGCTGATCTGCCGGGACATGGAGTAGTCCGCCACGGCGCACGGGCGGGCCAGCGCGACCGCCTTGCCGCCGAGGCCGTAGCCCGAGGTCACCGCGAGCGAGAGGAGCGACGCGGTCGCCGTACCGCTCAGTTCGCTGATCCGCATCCGAGGCCGGCCCGGCTCGACCAGACCGCCGAAGGCCACCGGGAGGCCCGTCGTGCGCCGCAGCCGCACGAGCGCACGCCGGATCTCCACCGCACCGGCCGCATCCACCGTCACCTGTTCGTCCCTTCGCTGCGGCACACACCCCCGTTCGGGGGTAGTGAGACCTGCATCACGGATTACACGATGGCAGAGAGCCGCCCGGCAATGGTCCGGCACCAAGGAGGACGACAGATGACGGCTACGGAGGACTTCCGCAGGGCACGGGACTTCCTGCTGGAGCACCGCGAGGACTACGCCACGGCGTACGAGGGCTTCGCCTGGCCCCGCCCCCGGCACTTCAACTGGGCGCTCGACTGGTTCGACGTCATCGCCGAGGGCAACGACCGCACCGCCCTGCACATCGTCGAGGAGGACGGCAGCGAGGTCCGCCTCTCCTTCGCCGAGATGGCCGAACGCTCCAACCGGGTCGCCAACCTGCTGCGCGAGCGCGGGGTGGAGGCCGAGGACCGGATCCTCGTCATGCTGGGCAACCAGACCGAGCTGTGGGAGACGGCCCTCGCGGCGATGAAGCTGCGGGCCGTCGTCATCCCGGCGACCCCGCTGCTGGGCCCCGCGGACCTGCGCGACCGTGTCGAGCGCGGGCGGGTGCGGCACGTCCTGACGCGGGCCGAGGACGCTGGCAAGTTCGACGACGTGCCGGGCGACTACACGCGCATCGCCGTCGGCGGCGTACCGGCGGGCTGGCAGCCCTACGAGGACGCGTACGCGGCCTCCGAACAGTTCCTCCCCGACGGCCCCACTCTCGCCGACGACCCGCTGATGCTGTACTTCACCTCCGGTACGACGGCCCGCCCCAAGCTCGTCGAGCACACGCACACGTCGTATCCGATCGGGCACCTCGCCACCATGTACTGGATCGGCCTCAGGCCCGGTGACGTGCATCTGAACATCTCCTCGCCCGGCTGGGCCAAGCACGCCTGGTCGAACCTGTTCGCGCCGTGGAACGCCGAGGCGACCGTCTTCATCCACAACTACACACGCTTCGACGCGGCCCGGCTCACCGCGGAGATGGACCGCGCGGGCGTGACGACGTTCTGCGCCCCGCCGACCGTGTGGCGCATGCTCATCCAGGCCGACCTGACCCAGCTGCGTACACCGCCGCGCGAGGTGGTCGCGGCCGGGGAGCCCCTGAACCCCGAAGTGATCGAACAGGTCCGGCGCGCCTGGGGCGTGACCATCCGGGACGGCTTCGGACAGACGGAGACCGCCGTCCAGGTCTCCAACAGCCCGGGGCAGGTGCTGAAGACCGGCTCGATGGGCCGGCCGAGCCCCGGCTACCGGGTCGAACTCCTGGACCCGGTGACGGGAGCCCCGGGTGCGCGGGAGGGCGAGATCGCGCTCGAACTGGCCGCCCGGCCCGTCGGCCTGATGACCGGCTACCACGGCGACCCGGACCGTACGACGGAGGCGATGGCCGGCGGCTACTACCGCACCGGCGACATCGGTTCGCGGGACGCGGACGGATACATCACCTATGTCGGCCGGGCCGACGACGTC
>NZ_JBIAKA010000035.1:0-31163 GCF_042872225.1 Streptomyces sp. NPDC005374
GCACAGCGGCCGCCTCCGGGGTCTTCGTGGGGGTCTCGGAGCTCATGAGGATGCGAAGATCGTCTTCTTCTGGCGTTCGATCGAGGACAGCAGGCTGTCGACGCCCTTGGGGTTCTGGAGGAACTTCTGCAGCGAGGGCTGCATCACCGTCGAGGTGAAGTCCGGGCGCGAGTCGCGGTCCATGAACTGGGTCAGGCTCTTGGCACCCGTGATCATCTCGTACGCCTTCTTCTGCAGCGGAGTGTACGAGGAGGTGTCGGCCTTGTTCGAGGCGGCGACCACACTGGTGTCCGACTTCAGGTAGATCTGCTCGGCCGCCGGGGTGCCCAGGTACTCCAGGAGCTTGGCGGCGCCCGCCTTGTTCTTCGGCGACTTGCTGAGCATGAAGCCGTCAGCCGGCGCCTCGACGGTGTCCTGCCCGTAGGCGGAGTTGATCTCCGGGAAGGCGAAGAAGTCGAGGTCGTCCAGGTCGGCCTTGTTGGTGAACTGCTGCGCCACGAAGGTGCCCAGCACGTACATGCCGGCCTTCTTGGCCACCAGGGTCTGGGCGGCGTCCTGCCAGGTGCGGCCCATGAAGCCGTCCTGGTGGTAGGGCAGGATCTCGGCCCAGTGGTCGAAGACGGTTTTGACCTTGGGGTCCGTCCAGGAGGCCTTGCCCGCCATCAGGTCGACGTGGAAGTCGTAGCCGTTGGTGCGGAAGTTGAGCTGGTCGAAGGTGCCCATCGCCGGCCAGGCGTCCTTGTCGCCGAACGCGATCGGGACCAGGCCGTCCTTCTTCATCGTCTTGCAGAGCGCGACGAAGGCGTCCCACGTGGTGGGGACCTCGTAGCCGTGCTGGGCGAAGACGCTCTTGCGGTAGAAGATCGCCCACGGGTACGTGACCAGCGGCACGAAGTAGTACTTGCCGTCCGCGCCCTTGCTGAGCTTCTTCATCGCGTCGGGGAAGTTGCCCCCGATCTTGTCCCACACGTCGTCGATCGGCGAGGCGAGGCCCTTGGCCGCGAAGAACTGCATGCGGTAGCCCGCGAACCAGTTGAACACGTCGTCCGGCGTGCCCTGGAGGTAGGAGTTGATCTGCTCCTGGAAGGTGTTGTGGTCCTTGGTGTTGACCTTGACCTTGATCCCGGACTGCTTCGTGAAGGCCGTGTAGATCTCACCGTAGGCCTTCTTCGGCACGGCGTCGGACTGGTTCGAACCCAGGGTGACGGTCTTGGGGTCCGAGGAGCTTCCGCTGTCGCCGCAGGCGCTCAGCAGGGGGATGCCGGCGCCGAGCAGGGCGGCACCGCCCACCCCTTTGAGCACACCACGGCGGCTGGGCGACGGGAGGGACGACGAGAGATCTGGCATGGACGGCTCCTGAAGGCAGGGGTCCGGTCATGGAGGGTTTCGAAGACCGGTCTTAATCGACCAGAAATCAACTTGACCGAACACGGTGGCGCTATGACAGCCGTATGTCCGGTCATGCGTCAATAGCTACTGGCCCGATTTGTCGAAACGTGACCGACATCCCTGCCTCACGGTTACACAGGAGCTTCACGAACGACAGGTTCAGTTGTACGCCACGAAGGCCTTCGCGAAGGCGGACTCGCCCTGGACGATCGAACTGCAGGTCGCGTCGGCGGAGGGCTTCGCCCCGCCGGGGCACTGCCTGTCCCTGGTCGCCGACCACATCGACAGCCAGCCGAGACCCTTCGCCTTGGCGAAGGAGACCAGCTGGGCGGCGTCGTCGACCTTGAAGACCTCGGAGGCCACGTCGTTGACCCCGATCATCGGAGTGACGGCGACCGCCTTCCAGGCGGCGCTGTCCGACAGCCCGAGGACGCTCTTGACCTGCCCCTGGGTGGCGGTGGCGGCCTGCTCGGCGTAACCACCCATGTCACCGCTGTACGAGGCCCCGTAGTCCATCGCCATGATGTTGACCGTGTCGATCCGCACGCCGTCGGACTTTGCGTTGGAGAGCAGGTTCACCCCGTCCTGGGTCAGGCCCTCGGGCATGACGGGCAGGGTGAAGGAGACGTCCAGGCCCGGGTGGTCCCGCTGGATCCTGACGATCGCCTGGGCGCGGCGCGCGTTGGCGGCCGTGTCGGGCAGCGCGCCGCCCTCCACATCGAAGTCGACCTTGGTGAGGCCGTACGCGTCCACGACCTTGCCGTACGCCGCCGCCAGCGCGTCCACCGAGGAGCAGGTCGTGGCCAGCTCGGAGCCGGAGGCGCCGCCGAAGGAGACCCGGACGTCACCGCCCTTCGCCCGCAGCGCGCCGATCTGCCCGGCCACGGCGTCGCTCCCGAGGTCGCTCACTCCGCCCCACTTGGGAGTGCAGCCGCCGCCGTCGGTGACGAAGGCGAGGGTGTAGTCCTTCACCCCGGTGGCCGCGGCGGTCGCGAGGAGGTCGAAGGCCGGGTAGAGGGAGGTGTCGACGTAGGGGGCGAAGCCGGCGGTGGTGCCGGTGCCCTTGGTGGGGGTGATGGTGGGATCGGCCGTAGGGGTCGGCGTCGCGCTCCGGGTGGGTGTGGCCGTCGGGGTCGCGGGCCCGGTCGGGCGGCCGCTCGGCTCGGGGGTCGCGGTGTCGTCGGTGGAGCACCGCGCGCCGTCGACGAGACAGCCGGTCGGGTCCGCGGTGCCGTTGACGACGAAGCCGACGGTGACCGACTTGCCGGGCGCCAGCCCGTCCGTGTCCCACTTCGCGGGGGTCACGGTGACGTGCTGCCCACTGACGGCCGACTCGGCGTTCCACAGCGAGCTCAGCCGCGCGCCCGCGGGCAGGTCGAACTCCAGTTTCCAGGCCTTGTCCACCGCCGTGCTGTTGTTCGTCACGACGTACTGGGCCGTGTAGCCGGTCGACCAGTCACTGGTCTTCGTGTAGGCGGCGCCGATCCCGGCCGCCTGGGCGGTGCCGCTCAGCAGGACCGCTCCGGTCCCCACCACGGCGGCGGCGACCACCCCGCCGATCACCTTGTTCCTGGCGTTCACTCTGCGTCGATGGATGCTCATGACGCGGCACGCTAGCGATCCGGAATCGGGCAAATCACCTGATCAGGGCGGGGGTTGAGGATCTTAGGGCGCGCTTAAGGGAGGGATCGGGACCGGTTAAAGGTCGAGACCAATTTGCCCGTTCGGCGTCTGCGCACCCGGTGCCCCCTGCGCTCCGGTTCCCGCCCCTCCAGCTGGATCCAGATCCGCACCTCGGTGCCGCCCAGCACCGACGACCCGATGCGCACGTCCCCGCCGGTGGACTCGGCGAGCCTGCGCACGATGTCGAGTCCGAGCCCGGTCGACCCGGCGCTGCCCGACCCGCGCCCGCGTGCCATCGCGGCCTCGGGGTCACGGATCCCGGAACCCGCGTCGGAGACGAGCACGATCACCGCGTCCTCGCCGTTGTGCACGTCGACCGCGAAGGCGGTGCCCTCCGGGGTGTGCCGGAAGACGTTGCCGAGCAGGGCGTCCAGCGCGGCCGCCAGGTCGGCCCGGGCCACGGGTATGCGCACCGGACGCTCGGTGCCGGCGACCCGCCACTTGCGGCCCTCGTCCTCGGCGAGCGCCGACCAGAACCCCATCCGCTCCCGGACCACCTCGGCCGCGTCGCACCCGGCGCCGGGCCCGGCGGCCGCGGTCTGCGGCTTGGCCTCCCGGGCGGTACGGATGATGGTGTCGACCTCGCGCTCCAACTGCGCGACCGCGGCCCGGGTCTGCTCGGCGGCCGGACCGTCCCCGAGCGAGGCCGCGTTGAGCCGCAGCACGGTCAGCGGCGTACGCAGCCGGTGGGACAGATCGGCGGCCAGCTCCCGCTCGTTGGCGAGCAGTTGTACGACCTGGTCGGCCATCGAGTTGAACGCGACCGCCGCGAGCCGCAGTTCGGTGGGGCCCTCTTCCGGGACCCTCGATCCCAGCTTCCCCTCCCCCAGCTCGTGGGCGCCCTCGACGAGTTTCCGCGCGGGCCGCACCATCCGTACGCCCAGCCGGTCGGCGACCGCGACCGAGCCGACGACGAGGGCGATACCGACGCCCGCGAGGACCGCCCACGCGGTCGCGACGCCGTTGCTCACCTCGGACTCGGGGACGTAGACCTCGACGACGGCTATCGCGCCGGAGCTGAGCGCGACCGGCTGGAGCAGGGTGGAGCCACCGGGCACCTCGGCGGTGGAGGCGCGGCCCAGCTTCCGCACGGTCGCGATGTCCTCGCCGGCGGCACGTCGCCGTCCGAGGTCGACCGCCCGTTGTCCGTGGCTCGCCGGTATGTGGACGGCCATCCCGGAGTCCGAGCCCGCGGAGGCGACGACCCGCTCCAGCTGGTCGCGGTCGGTGGTGATGGACAGGGCCGGGGCGACCGCGGCGGCCTCCCGCTCGGCGTTGGAGAACGCGCGGTCCCGGGCCATCTCCCGGATGACGAGGCCGAGCGGGATCGCGAAGGCGACCACGACCATGGTGGTGACCGCCAGGCAGACCCTGACGAGAGCCCATCTCACAGCGGCAGCCCCCCGCCCGGTGGTTCCAGCTTCACGCCGACGCCGCGCAGGGTGTGCAGATAGCGGGGCCGCGCGGCCGTCTCGCCCAACTTCCGCCGCAGCCACGACAGATGGACGTCGATCGTCTGGTCGTCGCCGTAGGACTGCTGCCAGACCTCGGCGAGGAGTTCCCTGCGGGGAACGACCACTCCGGGGCGGGCGGCCAGGAAGGCGAGCAGGTCGAACTCGCGGCGGGTGAGATCGAGCCGGGCTCCGTCCAGCTCGGCCTGACGGCGCAGCGGGTCGACGCTGAGTCCGCCGACCCGCAGCACGGTCTCCGGCGGGGCGTCACCGCCGGCGGCCCGGGAGCGTCGCAGGACGGCGGCCATGCGGGCGGAGAGGTGCTCGACCGAGAAGGGCTTGGTGAGGTAGTCGTCCGCCCCCGCGTTCAACAGCCGGACGATCTCCGTCTCGTCGTCCCGCGCGGTCGCGATGATCACCGGGACGTCGGTGATCCCGCGCAGCATCTTCAGGGCCTCGGACCCGTCGAGGTCGGGCAGACCGAGGTCCAGGATCACCACGTCGAAACGGAAGTGGGCGACCTCGCGCAGCGCCTCCAGTGCCGTCCCGACACTGCGCACGGTGTGTGCCGCGTCGGTCAGGTGCCGGATGAGCGCCGAGCGGACGAACTGGTCGTCCTCGACCACGAGCACACTTGCCATGCGCCGCACCGTACGCCATGCGGGGGACACGGATCCGGTGCCTGTGGACAACTCGGTCCATGTGCGAACCGTGAGGCGCGTGAGGCAGTATGACGGACGATGCGCAGAGGACTCGTACACGTACTGGCCTGGCTGCTCGCCACGGGCGCGGCGGTCACGCTGTCGTGGTGGGGTGTCCACACGGTCATGGCGGGCACGGCCTACGACCCCCCGCGCGCCCTGCCCATCACCGCGGCCGACGCGACCACCCAGCAGTCGAAGCCGCTGGCGTCACCGACCCCGACGAAGCGGGCGGCCCCGTCGACGAGCCCGTCACCGACGCCGAGCGCCACGTCCGCGAGCCCTGCTCCGCCGAAGAGCGTTTCGCCCACTCCGACCCCCTCCGGTCGGGTCAAGGGCTACGACACGGACGGCGGCCGCGCGGTCTTCGACCTCGGTGACACGTCGGCGACGCTGGTGTCCGCGACCCCGGGCACGGGCTGGTCGATGCAGGTGTGGAAGACGGAGTCGTGGATCCGGGTGGAGTTCACCTCGGGCGCGGACCGGGTGTCGGTCTTCTGCACCTGGCACGACGGGCCGCCGAGGGTGGAGATCGGGACCTACTGAGCGGCCTGCCGAGTCAGCGGAACACCGAGGGCGGCGGCGCCGGCGACGCGACCGCCGACGCGTCCGTCACCGGTACGGCACCTCCGGTGAAGTCGAGGAGTCCCTTGCCGTGTTCGACACGGCCCGGGTGCGGGTCGGACGCGGCGCGGCGGGTCAGTTCCGCGAGCGGCAGCGGGGTGTCGGCGGCGACCAGGACGGCGTTGCCGAAGCGCTTGCCGCGCAGGACGGTCGGGTCGGCCACGAGGGCGAGTTCGGGGAAACGGGCGGCGGCTGTGGCGATCTGGCCGCGCAGATGGGCCAGCGGCGGCCCGTCGGCGAGGTTGGCGGCGTAGAGACCGCCCGGCCGCAGCGTCCTTCGGACCTCGTCGAGGAACTCGGTGGAGGTGAGGTGCGCGGGGGTGCGGGCGCCGCTGAACACATCGGCGATCACGATGTCGGCCCAGCCGTCGGCCACCTTGGCGAGGCCGTCCCGGGCGTCGGCCGACCGCACCCGTATCCGCGCGGTCGGCTCCAACGGCAGCTTCTGGCGGACCAGTTGGACGAGAGCGGCGTCGCGCTCGACGACCTGCTGGGTGGAGCGGGGACGGGTGGCGGCGAGGTAGCGGGCGAGGGTGAGGGCGCCTCCGCCGAGGTGCACGGCGTGCACGGGCTTGCCGGCCGGCGCGACGAGGTCGATGACATGACCGAGCCGGCGCTGGTACTCGAAGGAGAGGTGGGACGGGTCGTCCAGGTCCACATGCGACTGCGGTGCCCCGTCGATGAGAAGCGTCCACGCGCGCGTGCGCTCCCGATCAGGGATGAGCTCGGCGAGGCCGCCGTCCACTGGTTCTACGACGGCTTCGGCGGCGGCGTTGCCACGCCGGGAACTCCTGGACTTGCCCATGGGGCCATTATCGGGCGCCGTGACAGGCGGGGCCCGACGAGTGCCGTCACCGGCAGTTGTCGGCGGCCTCGATCAACCTCGCCGCTTCGTCCAGCGCCGCCCGCAGCACCGCGGGATCCGTCGCGAGGTCGGCGTCCCCCGGCGGCAGCAGCCAGTCCGCCCCCTCGACCGGCGGCTCCGGCTCCGGGGTCAGCCGCAGCCCGCGCCCGTTGGTCTCCGTGCAGGTGCTCCCGGGGACGTCCCACGCCGCCGCCGTCCCCGGTGGCACCAGGAACCCCAGCGTCTTGGCCCCGTCGTCGTGCAGCACCGGCCCCACCACCTCGCCCACCCCCCGCCGCAGGATGTCGACGGCCTCCAGGCCGTGTCGCGTCGGCACCGTGACCACGTCACAGGACACCTGCGCACAGGGATCGACGCTCGGGCTGATCTCCATTGCGGCCTCCACCCAGGAACCCTCGTCAGACTCCGTGGAGTTCAACGCGCGCCCGCGTCAACGGCTACGGCGGAAGTCCGCCGCAAAGGATGGCAGTTCATGGCAGATCCCGGATGAGATATCCGGTTTGTAGCCAAACCCCGCGTGGCGACCCGGACACAGCGGGTACGTTCTTGCCCGCCGGAAACAGGGCGTCACACTGACAAACCAGTCAACTCGCCTCACCCCCGGCATGGTTCGACGGTTCGCACGAGAGGACCCGGCCATGGCGTCGTCAATGGTGACCCCGTCCCAGTCCCCCATGCCACCGCGACCGAACCTCGCGTTCCGGCGCCTGCGCGGCCAGCGCTCGCCGGCCGAGTTCGCCGCGGCGGTACGACGGTCCGCGCGCGAGATCGGCGAGCGGGTCAGCTGCGACGCGCGCTATGTGGGCCGCGTCGAGGCGGGCGAGATCCGCTGCCCCAACTACGCGTACGAACGGGTGTTCCTGCACATGTTCCCCGGCCGCACGCTCACCGACCTGGGCTTCGCGCCCCGCGCATCCGTACGCGGGCGGCGGACGCGCACGGATGCGACGGACGCGGATGAGACGCACGGGGCCCACGAGCCGTATGACACGCAGGACACGCAGGACCCCGACGAGACGTACGACGACTACGAGGAGAGCGACGTGCTGCGTCGCGCATTCATGACCGGTGGGGGCGCCACGGTGGCCGCCGCCTCGCTGGGCCCCTTCGGGCTCGCCACCGACGCCGGACCGGTCCGCCGGGCCGGGGCGAGTCAGGCGGGCGCCCTGGAAGAGGCCGTACGCAGGATCCGGTTGCTCGACGACCGGCACGGCGCGGACGGCCTGTACCGGCGCGCGGCGACTCCGTTGCGGGCCGCCTACGCGCTGCTGGACGCGGGAGCGACCCGGCAGACCACCGCCGACCGGCTGCACGCGGGCGCCGGTGAACTCGCCATCTCGGTGGGCTGGCTGGCCCACGACTCGGGTCGGTTCGACGACGCCCGCTCGCACTACGCGGAGGCGCTCGCGACGGCCCGGGTGACCGGTGACGACGCCCTGGAGGCGCACGCCTTCTGCAACACGGCGTTCCTCGCGCGCGACGCGGGACGGCCGCGTGAGGCGGTACGGGCCGCGCAGGCCGCGCAGCGGGTCGCCCGGCCTCTGGGTTCCGCCCGCCTGATGTCGCTGCTCGCGCTGCGCGAGGCGGGCGGCTGGGCGGGGCTCGCCGACCGCACAGGGTGCGAGCAGGCCCTCGCCCGCGCGCAGGCCCTCTTCGAGCGGGGTCCCTGCGACTCGGACCCCGAGTGGATGAGTTTCTACGGCGAGGCCGAGCTGGAGGGCCTGGAGGCGCAGTGCTGGTCCACCCTGGGCGACTGGCGCCGGGCCGCCCGGCACGCGCACCGGGCGGCCGAACTCCAGGACCCGCACTTCACCCGCAACATCGCGCTGTACACGGCCGAACTGGCCGACGACCTGGCCCGCGGCGGCCACCCCGACGAGGCCTCGGCGGCGGGCCTGCGGGTGCTGGAGCTGTTGGGCCAGGTTCAGTCCTCCCGCATCCAGACGATGCTGGCCGGAACCGCGAGGGTGCTGCTCCCGCATCGGCGGGCGTCGGGAGTGTCGGCATTCCTGGAACGCCACGCATCCCTACCGCGAACAGCGTGACGGGGAGGCGTGCGGGCGCGAGTGCGGGTACGTCGTGGCTGGTCGCGCAGTTCCCCGCGCCCCCAGGCCGGTGCAGCGAAGCCGCGCCCGGCGATACCACCCAGTGGCGCGAGGAACTGCGCAACCAGCCACCTCGGACCGGTACAGACAAGACCCGCCCAGCCGCACCCACCCAGGGGCGCGGGGAACTGCGCAACCAGCCGCCTCGGACCGGTACAGACAAGACCCGCCCAGCCGCACCCACCCAGGGGCGCGGGGAACTGCGCGACCAGCCCCCACCGGCCCGCAGCCGACAACCGCCCCAGGCCGCCGCACCCACCCAGGGGCGCGAGGAACTGCGCGATCGGCCACGACGGGGCCGTGTCCGGCTACGAGCCCAGGTGCCCCAGGTCGTTCCAGCTCTCGAGAGCCGGCTCGCCGTATGCCCAACCCAGCACGGACAAGGACGTCGGATTCAGCCGCACCCGCGCCGCGAAATCGATCGGCAGCCCCAGCCACCGCGCCCCGATGGACCGCAGAATGTGCCCGTGGGCGAACACCAGCACATCCCGGTCGGCCGACCGTGCCCACGCGACGACCTCGTCCGCGCGCGAGGCGACCTCCGTCAGGGACTCCCCCTCAGGGACGCCGTCGCGCCAGATCAGCCAGCCCGGGCGCACCGCCTGGATCTCGTCCGGCGTCAGGCCCTCGTAGGCGCCGTAGTCCCACTCCATGAGCGTGTCCCAGTCGGCCGCCCGCTCCCCGAACCCGGCGAGCTCGCACGTCTCACGCGCGCGTGCGAGGGGGCTCGTGCGGATCTCCACCCCGGGAAGCCCGTCGTACGGCGCCCGGTGCAGCCGCTCCCCGAGCAGCTTGGCCCCCCGTCGGCCCTCCTCCAGAAGCGGCACGTCGGTCCTGCCCGTGTGCTTGCCGGACAGCGACCATTCGGTCTGTCCGTGCCGGGCCAGCAGAACGCGCGGTGCCATGAAGAGACCTTTCCGGGGGAAAGCGGAGGCGAACCCCTCCATCATCCCGCACCCTGTCGGAGGGCAACCCGGCGGGCGATCTCTGCGTCTTTGAGGGCCGAAGGCGCTGTGCGGGGGCAATCCCCGAGGGCCCGCGCACACGCCGTAAAGTGGCACGACCGAACAAGGACAGTCGGACGCCGCGCAACACGAAGGGGGAAAGGATCGGATGCCGCAGACCGAGACACCAGGCACCGAGGCAGCCCCGGAGACGCGGCTGCGCTGGTGGACCGAGCTGCCTCTGATCGTGCTGGTGTACGCCTGCTACAGCGCGGGCCGGCTCCTCGCCCCGAACGATGTCACCGGTGCCGTCGACCACGGCCTGGCGATCCTGAGGATCGAGAAGTTCCTGCACATCAACGCCGAACATCCCCTGAACCGGCTGTTCACCAGCGAGTCCTGGATCGGCGTTCCGGCCGACTTCTGGTACGCCTCGCTGCACTACCTGGTCACGCCCGCCGTCCTGATCTGGCTCTTCCGCTCGCACGCGGTGCGCTACCGCGCGGCCCGCACCTGGCTGATGACGTCCACCTTCATGGGTCTGATCGGCTTCACCCTGCTGCCCACCTGCCCGCCCCGCCTCCTCTCGGCGGGCCACGGCTTCGTCGACACGATGGCCCAGTACAGCTCGTACGGCTGGTGGGGCGGCGAGGCGAGCGCCCCCCGGGGCATGGGCGACATGACGAACCAGTACGCGGCCATGCCGAGCCTGCACGTGGGCTGGGCCCTGTGGTGCGGTGTGATGCTGTGGCGGTACGGCAGGACGCGCACGACGAAGGTCGCGGCCGTCGCCTACCCGCTGATCACCACGATCGTGGTCATGGGCACCGCCAACCACTACTTCCTGGACGCGGTAGCGGGCGCGGTCGTGATGGGTCTCGGGTTCCTGCTCGCCCCGTACGTCACCCGGGCCGCGGGCCGGGCCGCCGCGGGCGTCCGGGCCCGGATATCCCCCGTCCCCGTCGCCTCCCGTGGCACAGAGCCCTCAATTGTCAGTGGCGGATGCCAGACTTCCGCGGGTGAGCACATTCCACGGCAGCGCGAGTCACGGTTCCCAGACGGAGCCGAGCCGAGTCCCTCTCCCGCGGACGCGGGGGACGGCGCTCCGGCAGCGGCTCGCTGAGCTGCGCGGGCCCGAGGTACCGGCCAAGGCACTGGACGCGCGCGCCCTCGCGGCCCTCGCCTCGAACCCCGGGTGCAGACGGCGCGCGATCCTCGACGGCGCCGGAGTGGACAAGACGGCACTGGCGAGCGCGCTGGGATCGCCGTCGGCCTTCGGGCAGTCGCAGTTCGCCCTGACGCGGGGCAACGCCTTCGAGGCGAAGGTCAAGGCGGACGGCGGCGCGGAGCTGCTGCGGCTGGTGCACGAACGGCTGGACCGGAGCGCGGAACCGCCCACCGACGCCCAGGTTCCCGACCTCACCGCGATCGGCCCCGAGGGCCGTACCGCGCGTACGGCCCTCGCCCTGCGCGAAGCCACCGGCACCCAGGGGTGGACGCTGCTCGACCACCCCATGCTCGCCCTGGACGTCGCCGGCTCCCCCGCCTACCTGGAGCCGGACGCCGTGGTCGTGCACCCGGACGGCACCTGGACCGTCGTGGAGATCAAGTCCTTCCCGATGCTGGACGGTTCGGCGGACCCGTCGAAGGTGGGCGCGGCCGCCCGCCAGGCCGCGGTGTACGTCCTGGCGCTGGAGGAGGTCGCGGCCCGTATGGAGTCGGTGCCGAAGGTCCGCCACCGGGTCCTCCTGGTCTGCCCCAAGGACTTCTCCAACCTCCCCACCGCCTCGGCCGTCGACATCCGCAAGCAGCGCGCGGTCACCGCCCGCCAGCTGACCCGCCTCACCCGCATCGAGGACATCGCCGACGCCCTCCCCGAGGGCACCTGCTTCGCCCCCGACCTGCCTCCCGCCGAACTGACCGCCGCGGTCGAGTCGGTCCCGGCGACCTACGCCCCCGAGTGCCTGTCCGCGTGCGAACTCGCCTTCCACTGCCGGACCCGCTCCCGCGAGGCCGGAGCGGTGACCTCCCTGGGCCGCTCGGTGCGCGCGGAGCTGGGCGGCCTGGCGACGGTGGAGGACGTCCTCGCGGCGGCCCGGGGCGAGGCAGGGGACCCGGACGACCCGGCGGTGGCGGCTCTGCGGAGGGCCGCGCAGCTGCGTGCCGAAGCACTGGAGGGCCACCGGCCGCAGGTCCCGGCGCCCGTCACGGCCGGAGGGGCCGCGTGGTGACGGCGGTCCCGGCGCCGCCGCGCAGCGCCGCACACGCGCGAAGCCCGCGCTTCGCCCCGCGTCTCCAGGAGCCCCCGTGTCACTGATCGCCACGCTCGCCCGGCTGGAAGCCGTCAGCACCGGCCGCGCCCAGCCCGCCGCCACCGTCCGCCACCGGCACCTCTCGGACCACCCCCTCGTCCTGGTCCCGCTCACCACCGCGGGCGAGGCGGGCGCCCCGCTCGGCGCACTCGTCGGTACCGACCGGGACGCGCCGCACCTCCTGGTCGTACCGCAGCCGCGCGACCGGGACCTCAGGTTCGCGTTCCTGGCCGAGCTGGCGGATGTCGTCCTTCCGTACATCGACGAATACGCGGACGCCGTGGAGGCCGCCGAGCGCAACGAGACCGATCCGGAGACCGGCAAGCGGGTCAAGGTCGAGGTCGAGCTGTGCGCGGACGCCCCGCAGCTGATCCTGCCGAGCCGCGCGGGCGTCGATTTCGTACGGCTGCTCGGGCGGTCCATGCGTTTCCGGCGGACGGCGGAGCAGGACCCAGAGACTCCGTATCCCGCCCCGCCCCGGGTGCCGTTGCTGGGTCGGTGGCTGACCCACTTCGGGGAGCGGGCCCGGGTGCCGGGCTCCTCGCTGCTGTTGGCGATGACGGACGTACTGGCCCGGCACTGGTCCACTGGCCAGTCCACTCTGGAGGACCAGCACCTGGGCGCCCTGCTCGCGTGGATCGACCCGCCCGAGGGCCGCGCGGGCGGCGAGGCCGCGCTGGAGGCCGAGCTCGCCCGTGACGGCCGCGGCCAGCTCCTGCACCCGCCCGCGGGGCCCGCCACCGACCCGGCGTTCGACAACAAGCTGCTCGCCCCCGCGCTGGAGCGCTACAACGGCGCGCGTACCGCCCTGGCCGCCGCCGAGGACGCGCTGGAGGCCGACGACCGGCTCGGTGCGCTCACCGCCGCCGAGCGGGAGATCCGCGCCCTGGTCGCAAGCAGCACCCGCCCGACGTGGGACGCGGTGTGGCGGGGCCTCGACCTGCTGCGGGCGTTGCCCGAGGGGGCCCACGCCGAGGAGCGGTGGACGCGCGACCGCTGGTCGTTCACCAGCCACCGGGACCGCGTCACCGCCGGTGAGCCCCCGCAGCCGCGCCGCGACGACGCGGTCACCGCCGCCAACAAGCTCGCCTCGCGTGAGCGCGAACAGGCCCGCCTGGAGGCGCAGGAGGCACTCGACGACCCGCTGGTGATGGCGGGGCGGCGGCTGGCCGGGGAGGCGTTCGCCGGGGAGGTCACGGACGTCGTGATGACGTACAGCGAGGGCAAGCGGCCGAGCCCGCGCCCGCTGGTCACCGTGCGGACCGACGACCGGCCACATCTGGGCGAGCGGGCGAAGGTGTACCGCTCGCTGGGCGGGAAGCCGCAGTCCGCCGAGTTCGTGGGGTACGAGGAGGACGGCGCCCTGATCGTCCTCAAGGTCCTCGACAAGATGGGCCGCGGCAAGGAGCCGGAGACCGGATCCGTCCCCGAGAAGGGCGACCGGGTGTGCTTCACGCTCTTCGAACACGAGCAGCGCGGCGGCGCGAAGCTGCCCGACCCGGAGGCCACGCCGTGGACGCACGGAGGCCCGCCCGGTGAGGCCGTACCGGAGGCCGCCGATCCCCTGACCACGGAGGACGTCCTGTGACCGCCCGGACCTTCGACCCCGGCGCCGAGGCCACGCGGGCCACCGACGCGATCCTCCAGGACACCCTGCACGGCACCGACCGCGGTGTCGTCGTGGACTCCCCGCCCGGCGCCGGGAAGTCCACGCTCGTGGTCCGGGCGGCGCTCGAACTGGCCGACGCCGGGCGCCCGTTGATGGTCGTCGCGCAGACCAACGCCCAGGTCGACGACCTCGTCGTCAGGCTCGCGGAGAAGAACCCGGAGCTCCCCGTCGGCCGGCTGCACAGCAGTGACGCCGACCCGTACGACAAGGCACTGGACGACCTGCCCCAGGTCCGCAAGTCGGCGAAGGCCGGCGACCTGGCCGGGCTGCCCGTGGTGATCTCCACGGCCGCCAAGTGGGGGCATGTGAAGGTCGACGAGCCGTGGGCGCACGCGATCGTGGACGAGGCGTACCAGATGCGCTCGGACTCGCTGCTGGCCGTGGCGGGGCTGTTCGAGCGGGCGCTGTTCGTGGGCGACCCGGGGCAGTTGGACCCGTTCGCGATCGTGGGCAGCGAGCAGTGGGCGGGGCTGTCGTACGACCCGTCGGCCTCGGCGGTGACGACCCTGCTGGCGCACAACCCGCAGCTGCCCCAGCACCGCCTGCCGGTGTCCTGGCGGCTCCCGGCCTCCGCCGCGCCTCTCGTCTCCGACGCGTTCTACCCGTACACGCCCTTCCGCAGCGGCACCGGCCACGACGACCGCCGGCTCGCCTTCGCCGTCCCCTCGGACGGCTCGGGTCCCGACCGGGTGATCGACGCGGCGGCCGAGTCGGGCTGGGGCCTGCTGGAGCTGCCCGCGCGGCACACTCCCCGCACGGACCCGGAGGCGGTACGGGCGGTGGCGGCCGTCGTACGGCGGCTGCTGGACCGGGGCGGGGCGGCCACGTCGGAGCGCTCGCCGGACCCGGCTCCCCTGACGGCCGACCGGATCGCCGTCGGCACGGCCCACCGGGACCAGGCGTCGGCCGTCCGCGCGGCGCTCGCCGACCTGGGCGTCACCGACGTCACCGTCGACACGGCGAACCGCCTCCAGGGCCGCGAGTACGACGTCACGGTGGTCCTCCACCCCCTCTCCGGCCGCCCCGACGCCACCGCCTTCCACCTGGAGACGGGCCGCCTGTGCGTCCTGGCCTCCCGCCACCGCCACGCGTGCATCGTGGTCTGCCGGGCCGGGGTGAGCGACCTGCTGGACGACTACCCCTCGACGGAACCAGTCCAGCTGGGAACCCTGGTGAAGTTCCCTGACGGCTGGGAGGCGAACCACGCGGTACTGGCACGGCTGTCCGAACACCGGGTGCAGTGGCGACCGTGAACGACACCCGCGCCTTCGCCGGACGGAGTCCGGTCCGCCGCCCGGGGCGGCCGATGAACACAGCCCGGACGGCTGGGAGGCGAACCACGCGGTACTGGCACGGCTGTCCGAACACCGGGTGCAGTGGCGACCGTGAACGACACCCGTCGGCGGGAACACCGTGGGGGCCGTAGGCCTTGGTACCGGAGGCGTCCGGCCCTCTTGCACGGACGCGGGACAATGGACGGTGGCCCGGCCGCAGGCGGGCTGTCGGTACGGACGACGTACGAGGAGGATGAAGACATGGCGGAGCCCACGCCGCGTCGGAACGAACCGCGGCTACGCCCCGCGCCCCTGCTGTTCGAGCCCACGCAAGTGGAAGACGATCCGGAGCACTTCTTCGACCTGGAGTCGATCGACGACCCCCGCGCGCTGCTGGCCCGGTCGACTGAGCTGGCGCACGCGTTCCGTGCGGCGGCCGACCGTGCCGTGGAGTTCCAGGCGATGGCGGCGGCCCAGCTGGCCGATCCCAGGCGTTTCGACCGGCTGACGACGGCGGACATCGCCGAGCGTGCCGAGTGGACCGAGGACTACGCGAAGAAGATGGTCGAGTTCGGCCGGGATCTGCTGCGCGGCGCGGAGGGCGGAGCGGGGCACGCCGATCCGGTGTGAGCTGCCGTCGCCGTGACGTTCGTCAAAAATCCTTGGCATATGCCAGGCGGGCAAGATACTCCCCTCCACCCCACCCTGTCCCGGTTTCCCGCAACCCTCGGAGACCGCTTGCTCACGCCCGGTAAATGTAGGCGGCATGAGCACACGCGACGAACCGTCCTCCCACCGCTTCGACGTCTCGGGCGTCACCGCGGACGGGGCCGCCTGGCTCGCCTCGGCAGGACCGTATCCGCGCAGCACCCTGGCGTTCTGGGAGGAGCGGCCCACGGCCCCGGTGGTGCTGCCCTGCGGTACCGCCTTCGACGTGGTCAGCGCCCCCGCGGTCTTCGGGCGAGGGATGGTCGACCGGCTGTGGGACGAGGGGCCGGGCTCGGGACCGGTGGCGGCACTCAGGGGCCGGATGCTGCTGTTCGCGGCACCGGGGACGGCACAGCGACTGCCGTCCCTGCTGCGGTGGGAGGAGTTCGGACGTACGGGCGCGATCCCGCCGCTGCTGTGCCATGGCACCGGCGACGCGGTGACCGTCCCGCCCCCGCTGGGCGCCGCGAAGTCCGCGCTGACGTCCCGCTGGCTGGTCGCCCCCGACACCCGTCACCCATGGCTGCCGGGACCGGAAATCCTGGTCTGGGCGGCCGTGCGGGCGGCGCGCACGTCGGTGCGGATATCGATTTTTCCCCCAGCCGATCAGGATGCTAAGGTCTACGACGTCAGCAGGCGCCGCTAGCTCAGTTGGTTAGAGCAGCTGACTCTTAATCAGCGGGTCCGGGGTTCGAGTCCCTGGCGGCGCACAGACACCGAAGGCCCTCCGTACACACGGGGGGCCTTCGACATTGCCGCCAACCACTCCCACACACCCGAACAAGCCGCGGGCCCGACACAGGCGGCCGGGGGTCCGGGGGTTGCCCCCGGGAAGACACAGCATCAGCGGGTCCGGGGTTCGAGTCCCTGGCGGCGCACAGACACGGGCAGGTCCTTCGCGTGTCCGTCGGTTATCGGGGCGTGATCTCCACGTTCCACGTGCCCGAGGCGGTTCGGCCTGTCACCTTCAGCCGTGTTCCGTCCCCCGGCACCGTGAAGGTCTCGCCCGTGCCGACGGGGGCGTCCGCGAGGGGTGGGTAGACGGAGTTCTCCCAGCAGGCCTCCGTGCGGGGGTGGGCGTCGATGACCTGGACGGGGCCGCCGCCGGACGCGGCGCCGCTGTGGACGCGGTAGACGAGTACGCCCTGCCGGCAGACCGCCGTGTCGTTGCCGATCGCCCCGCGTGCCTCGAAGGCGAGCGCGCTGTCGGCCCCGGTGCGCAGGACCGCGAGCTTGGTGCCGTGCCCGGGCCCGAAGATCCCGGCGCTGCCGGGACCGGTCTCCAGCGCTTCCAGGGTCAGCCGCGTCGGCCCCGGTCCCCGTACGCACGCCACCTGCCGCCGCTCCAGCCAGCCCAGCTTCCACTTGTGCCAGGCGAACAGATCGGGGGCGAGGCCGAACTGGCTGCCCATCAGGTCCCAGTCGCCGACGTAGGTGTCCCAGTCCCCCTTGCCGTCCATGGGCCGGTGGTAGAGGTCCGGCAGGTCGAAGACGTGCCCGGTCTCGTGGGCCAGGACGAGTCGGTCCGGCGGGTGTTTCTCGAAGACCGTGACGACCCGCCGGATGTCCGTGCCGTCGGCGCGCAGCGGGACGTCCAGGTTGACGACCTTCGTGGCGTCCGAGTCGACGCCGGGGGCGTCCGGGTCGGCGACGAAGTAGACGACGTCGTAGCGCGAGAAGTCGACCTGCCCGTCGGCCGCGGCGAGGGCGTCGCGCAGGTAGGCGGCCCGGTCGGCGGGCCTCCAGTCGCGCTGTATGGCGTACGCCGTCGACGGGCGCGGCATCCGGATCCAGTGCCGCAGCGGGTGCGGGCGCAGGGTGAAGCGGCCGTAGGAGGCGCGTTCGAAGAAGTGGGTGGTGGCCGGGAAGTGATCGGCGGTCAGCTCGGCGGGGCTCGTCATCGGCAGGGCGTCCGGGAAGGAGAGGAAGACCATCACCGCGTCGAGGGAGCGGGCCGGGCGCGGATAGGCGGCGTTCCAGGTGTCCACGCCCTCGGAGTGGTGGGCCTCCGTGCGTTCCAGGGTGCAGGGCGCCGAGGAGAAGGGTTCGGCGACCGAGGGGCCGGTGACGAGGGAGGTGGCGGCGAGGGCCGCCATCGTGGTGAACACGGCCGCCGTGCTGCGCAGTCGGGGGCGCGGAAGGGTGCGCGGAAACGGGCGCGGCAACGTGACCTCCGGGAGCGGTTCGCGGGACACCGCACCCAGCTTGTGTTTGTTTGCGGTAATACGCCCTGTTTATCTGCACCGGATGAGTGAGTTGGCGTGACCTCGTGAACCGGCCGACACCCCCGAATCGCTCACGGAACGTCACAAGCGGTCTCGGGGCCGAAGAACCCGTCCAGCTGCGGGCAGAAACGATCTGCCAGAAGGGGTTGCCGGTCGTCGAGACTGGGCAATGGCTGGAAGGGCCTGGGGGCAACCTCTATGATCGGCACACTTTCCTGCGCGGACAGCGATCGAGTGCACTGCGGGAGCTAGCGGTGAACGGAACGTCCGAAGGGCCGGCGCCCGCGACAGACCTCGACGGGTCAGCCGTAACAGAGAGTGACATCACGACATCTGCTCGTACCGAGCACCCCGCGCATCGCGCGGCTTTCGCGGCAGCGCCGCTGGCCATGGCGGTGGTGAACCGCGAGGGCACGGTCGTCGACGCCAACCCGGCCTTCGGCGAGCTGCTCGGCGCCGTGCCGGAGGAGCTTGCCGGGGCGGTCGCCGCCGATCTGGTGGACCTGGCCTCGGACGCCCGCACCTGGCACGCCTACCGCGAGGTGCTGCGCGGCCGGCAGGCGAAGCTGCGCTGCAAGCGCCGGCTCAAGCATCCCGACGGACACTCACTGTGGGCGCAGATCACGGTCGCGCCGCTGGCCGAGGGCCCCGAGGGCTCCCCCGGTGTGCTGCTGTCCGTCGCCGACATCACCGCCCGGCGTGAACTCCAGGCGCGGCTGCGGCACTTGCAGATGCACGACCCGGTGACCCGGCTGCCCAACCGCACCCTGTTCTTCGAGCGGCTGACGGCCGCCCTGGAGGCGGAGTCGTACGAACAGGGCGGCACCGGCCGGATCGGGCTGTGCTATCTGGACCTCGACGGTTTCCAGGCCGTCAACGACACCCTCGGCCACCGGGTCGGCGACCGGCTGCTGGCCGCCGTCGCCGAGCGCCTGACGCGCTGCGCCAACGAGGCGGGGCGCGGCCGGGGGACCACTCCCCTGGTGGCGAGGCTGGGCGGCGACGAGTTCGCCCTGCTCGTCGAGGACTCCACGGGCACGGAACAGCTCGCCGACCTCGCCGAGTCACTGCTGAAGGCGATCCAGGCGCCCTTCGACGTCTCCGGTCACCGGATGTCGGTGTCGGCGTCGATCGGGGTCGTCGAGCGACAGGCGGAGGGCACCTCGGCGACGGGTCTGATGCAGGCCGCCGACACCACGCTGTACTGGGCCAAGGCGGATGGCCGGGACCGCTGGACGCTCTTCGACCCCGAGCGCAACGCCCACCGCGTGACCCGTCAGGCCCTCGCCTCCACGCTCCGCCCGGCCATCGAGCGCGGCGAGTTCCAGTTGGAGTACCAGCCGCTGGTGGGCATGGAGGACGGCCGGCTGCGCGGGGTCGAGGCGCTGGTGCGCTGGAACCACCCGCAGTTCGGGATGCTGACGCCGAATCGGTTCATCGCACTGGCCGAGGAGGACGGTTCGATCGTCCCGCTCGGCCGCTGGATCCTGGTCACCGCCTGCCGCCAGGCCCGGCAGTGGCAGCTCGACCACCCCGACGAGCCGCCGATCTTCGTCAGCGTCAACGTGGCGGTCCGCCAGGTCTGGGACTCCGACCTGGTCGCGGACGTGGCGAAGACGCTGGCGGAGACCGGTCTGGCCCCGCACCTGCTCCAGCTCGAACTCACCGAGTCGGCGGTGATGGGCTCGGCGGGCCGCCCGCTCCAGGCCCTCCAGGCGCTGAGCGACATGGGCGTCGGCATCGCGATCGACGACTTCGGCACCGGCTACTCGAACCTCGCCTACCTCAGCCGGCTGCCGGTCTCCGTCCTGAAACTGGACGGTTCCTTCGTGCGCGGATTCCAGTACGAGGGTGAGGGCGTCGCTCCCAACCCGGCCGACGAGGTCGTCGTCGAGGCGATGATCCAGCTCGCCCACCGCCTCGGCCTCACCGTCACCGCGGAGTGCGTGGAGACCTCGGCCCAGGCCACCCGCCTGCGCCGGATCGGCTGCGACACCGGCCAGGGCTGGCTGTACTCGCGGCCGGTGTCGCCGGATCGTATCTCCGGGCTGATGGAGACCCCGACCTACGCGGTGGGCAACCCGTAGGTGTCCGCGACGAGTTCGTAGGAACGCAGGCGTACGTCGCCGCTGTGGGCGTGGGCCGTGAGCATCAGCTCGTCGGCGCCGGTGCGCTTGTGGAGGTCGTCGAGGCCGGAGCGGACCTCGTCGGCGGTGCCGTGGATGACGTTGGCGTTCCAGGAGGTGGCGAACTCCTCCTCCATGGGGCTGAACTCGTACGCCTCGGCCTCCTCGGGGGTGGGGACCAGACCGGGGCGGCCGGTGCGCAGCCGGATCATGTTGAGGGAGGCGGCGCGGACCTGGCGGCGGGCCTCCTTCTCGTCGTCCGTGGCGAGGGCGGAGACGCCGATGAGGGCGTACGGCTCGTCGAGGACCGCGGAGGGCCGGAAGGACTCCCGGTAGAGGTCCAGGGCCGGGACGGTGTTCTGCGCCGAGAAGTGGTGCGCGAAGGCGAACGGCAGCCCGAGGGTGCCGGCCAGCCGGGCGCTGAACCCGGAGGAGCCGAGCAGCCAGAGCGGCGGGCGGTGCGGGGACTGGACACCGCCGGGCGAGGTCGCCTGGACCGGGCCGGGTACCGCGTGGATACGGCGGTAGGGGTGGCCGTCGGGGAAGTCGTCGTCCAGGAAGCGGGTGAGCTCGGCGAGCTGCTCGGGGAAGTCGTCGGCGCCCTCGTTGAGCCGGTCCGTGCGGCGCAGGGCCGCGGCGGTGGCGCCGTCCGTGCCGGGAGCGCGGCCGAGGCCCAGGTCGATACGGCCCGGGGCCATCGCCTCCAGGGTGCCGAACTGTTCCGCGATCACCAGCGGGGCGTGGTTGGGGAGCATGACGCCGCCCGAGCCGAGCCGGATGCGGGTGGTGTGGGCGGCGAGGTGGGCGAGGATCACCGCGGGCGACGAGGACGCCACACCCGGCATGGAGTGGTGCTCGGCGACCCAGTAGCGGTGGTAGCCGCGGGACTCCGTGAGCTTGGCGATGGCGACGCTGGTGCGCAGGGCGTCGGTGGCCGTGCGGCCTGCGCCGACGGTGACCAGGTCCAGTACCGAGAGGGGTACGGGGGCGGTGCCCTGTGCAGTGCCTCGGATCTCGTCTGCCGCCACGGTGGGGTGCCTCCTGCTCATGTGCTGTGCGCTGTCGTAGCGCGTCGTCGTGAGGAGAACAGGAGAGTGTCCCCGGTTATTCCCGGGCCCGGCCGCGCGTCGTGCTGGAGCCCCATCTTCCGTATCCCGTACGGCACTTGGCCGCTTGGCGCAGGGACCCCCGGGTACCCGGAGCGCACAATCCCACAAACCGGAGGGATCGCCCATGACGCGGGAGAACACGTCGCGGCCGTCGGACCTCGGACCGCTCGAACCCGGCACCGCACAGCGCGCCCAGTTGTCCGTCCGTATCGCCGACATCGCGTGGACCGCGCTGAGTGTCGTCGCCGCCCTGTGGGCGGTTCTGGCCACCGTCGACGCCGTGCGCGGCACCGGCTCGTGGGCCTACTGCGCGGTGTCCCTGGTGCTGCTGGCCGTCGGCCTGACGATGCGCGTTCTCGGCATCCGCCGACGGGCCCGGACCAGCTTGTGAGGGAGGACACCGTGGAACGCGTCACCACCCTGCTCAGCAGGCATCTGTGGCTCCAGTTCACGCTGTCCGCGCTGCTCGCCTCCGCCATGGTCCTGCTGCTGTTCCCCGAGCAGTCGACCGCCTCGGTCCTGGTGCGCGTCGCCTTCGCCGCCCTCGGCGGGATCGCCGTCGTGATCGCCGTGCGCCGCAGGGAGAAGCGGGTCGCCGGATCGACCGACAGTCTCGTCTCGCTGGACCGGAAGCTGCGCCGCGGCGAGGTCCCCACCGCGCCCGAGGAGCGGCAGGCCATGCGTGACCTGGTGGAACAGCGTCTGCATCGCACCCGGCACCGTGTCGCGGCCCAGATCCTCCTCGCCGTTCTGTCGGGAGCCGTCGTGGTGCTGACGGCCCTGACCGCGGGACCGCGGCAGACACTCGGCTTCGCCGTGTTCTGCGTTGCCTTCCTGGGCTGGCTCGTCCTCCAGGGCAACCTCCAGCACCGCCGGCTGCGCACCATGCGCACGGCGCTCACCACCGACGTCCCGCAGGAGCGTCGACGGTGAGCGCCTGAAGCCGCCTCACGTCCTCGCGTCAGACCTGGACGATCGGCTCCCTCGTGAACAGCGCTCCCATCGCCGGGGCGTTCACCCTGCGGTCCGTCAGGCGCAGGGCCTCCCAGACGGTGACCTGGTTCGCCGTGAGGACCGGCTTGCCGAGTTCCTTCTCCAGGGCCGTGATGTGGGTCGCCGTGTGGAGGGCCGTGTCGGGGAGGAGAACCGCCTCGGCGTCCGGGGAGTCGGCCGCCCGGGCCAGCGCGAAGACCTCCTCCTCGCCCCAGGCGCCGACCTCGGCCGCCGTGATGATCCCGGCGCCGTGGACCTGGAGGACCTCCACGCCACCGGCCCGCAGGAACTGCGCGAACAGGTCCGCCACGTCGTCCGGGTAGGTCGCCGCGACCGCCACCCGTGCGGCCCCGATCTCCCGAGCCGCGTGCACGAAGGCGAACGAGGTGGAGGAGGCGGCCATGCCTGCCGTGCGGGCGAGTGTGCGCACCTGCTCCTGGGCGCCCTCCCAGCCATATACGAAACTGCCGCTGGTGCAGGCCCATACGACGGACTCGGCACCCGACATGCGCAGTTCCTCGACGCCCGCGGCGAGCCGTTCCGCCGAGCCCATCTCCAGGAGGGCGTCCACGCGGTGGGCGTCGGTGCCGATGTCGGTGTGGACCACGTCCAGGCGGATGTCGCTGCCCAGCAGCTGTTCGATGCGCGGATAGTCGTCCTCCGCGGAGTGGCCCGGGTAGAGGAATCCGAGTGCGGTCATGTCCAGCCTTCCTGCTGCTGTTCTTCGTCCGGCAGTACGGGGCGTACGGGGCCGCTCCTCGCCGCCGGGTCGATCAGCGCCTGGTACGGCCCCACCGCTCGGGTACCCAGTCGGCGCAGCGCCGCCCACATCGTCACCTGGTTGGCCGAGATCACCGGGATGCGCAGTTCCGCCTCCAGTTGCGGGATGACGTCGTAGGTCGGCAGGTTGGTGCAGCTGATGAACAGTGCCTGGGCGTCGTGCCGTACGGCCTTGTGGGCCATCTCGGAGACCTGGCGGTACGGCACCTTCCAGATGTGCCGGGTCAGGCCCATGTAGGCGCACCCGGTGACCGCCACGCCCGCCTCGGCGACGTACTCCTCCAGCGACCGGGTCACCGACACCGTGTACGGCGTCACCAGCGCCACGCGCCGTACGCCGAGCTCGGCGAGCGCGTCCAGCAGGGCGCCCGAGGTGGTCAGGGAGGGGACCGCGCCCGCCGTGGTCATGGCCGCGCACATGGCGCGTTCCCCGGCGATCCCGCCGACGAAGCTGCCGGAGGTGCAGGCGTAGGCGACGACCTCGGGGGTGATCGCGTGGAGGGTGCGCACCGCCTCGTGCAGGGTCTCGTGCTCGCTGACCAGGCGGGCCAGGTCGAGGCTGACCTCGACGGGGACGTACGGCGTGCGGGTCAGATGGAGCGAGATCTCGTCGGGGACCCAGCGCCACAGCTCGCGATCGAGCGCGAAGTCGAAGGGGGCGACGACACCGACACCGCGCTGCGGGCGCGGACCACCCAGAAAGGAAACGTCCATGGCAGAGACCGGCCTCACGGTGGGAGACGGTGGGACAGCGGAACGTGCTCAACGCCCGTGTTGACGAAGGTAGGTTCGGGTGCGAGCGTGGTCAATCCGCCCATGTCACGCACACATCACATCGGTGTCACCGACGGCGTTCCCGCCCACGTCAGACACCCGGCAGCCCCGCGACAATCCGCAGAAAACGGTGCCTCGATGTCCGTCCCCACCCTTCTGGTCCTCGACGCAGAACCCCCGCCGCGGCTCGGGAGACTCACCGGCCGGGCCCGGATCGTGCACACGGACGGGGCCGGGCTCGCCGAGCGGCTGTCGTTCGCCGACGTGCTGCTGGTCTGGGACTTCACCTCGACCGCGGTGCGGGACGCGTGGCCGGGCGAGGGTCCGCGACCGCGCTGGGTGCACACGGCGAGCGCGGGCGTGGACCACCTGATGTGCCCCGAACTCGCCGCCTCCGACACCAGGGTGACCAACGCCCGCGGTGTCTTCGACCAGCCGATCGCCGAGTACGTGGCCGCGCTGGTCCTGACAATGGCCAAGGACCTGCCCCGGACCCTGGAGCTGCAACGCGAGGGCGCCTGGCGGCACCGGGAGTCCCAGCGGGTGGCCGGCACGCGTGCGTGCGTGGTCGGTTCCGGGCCCATCGGCCGGGCGATCGCGGCCACCCTCAAGGCGCTGGGCATCACCACCGCCCTGGTCGGCCGCCGCCCCCGCACCGGGATCCACGGCCCCGACGACATCGACCGTCTGATGGCCCGCGCCGACTGGGTGATCGCGGCCGCCCCGCTCACCGCGGAGACGCACGGCATGTTCGACGCCCGGCGGTTCGGGATGATGCAGCCCTCCGCCCGGTTCATCAACATCGGCCGGGGTCAGCTGGTCGTCGAGGACGCGCTGGTGGAGGCGGTGTCCAAACGGTGGATCGCCGGTGCCGCCCTCGACGTCTTCGACACCGAACCCCTGCCGCCCGAGAGCCCGTTGTGGCAGGTCCCGGGTCTCATCGTGTCCCCGCACATGAGCGGCGACACGATCGGCTGGCGTGATGAACTCGGCACCCAGTTCGTGGAGTTGTACGACCGCTGGGAGGCGGGCAGAGCACTGTCGAACGTGGTCGACAAGCAACGCGGGTACGTACCAGGGCACTGAACGCCGACGGAGGGGCACATATGCGGGACCTCACCGAACTGACCGCCGTACAACTCGTCGAGGGGTACCGCAAGGGCGAGTTCAGCCCCGTGGAGGCGACCCGGGCGGCCCTGGAACGGGCCGAACGGATCCAGCCGGAGGTGAACGCCTTCGTGCGCGTGACCGGGGAGGAGGCTCTGGCGCAGGCCCACGCGTCGGCCGACCGGTGGCGGCGCGGGGAGCCGTCCGGCGCGGTGGACGGCGTACCGGTCACGGTGAAGGACATCCTGCTGATGCGCGGGCTCCCGACGCTGAAGGGGTCCAAGACGATTGCCGGGAGCGGGACTTGGGACGAGGACGCCCCGTCCGTGGCCCGACTGCGCGAGCAGGGCGCCGTGTTCCTCGGTAAGACGACCACCCCGGAGTTCGGCTGGAAGGGCGTCACGGACTCGCCGTTGTCGGGGGTGACCCGCAATCCCCACGACCCGACGCGCACCGCGGGCGGCTCCAGCGGGGGTGCCGCCGCGGCCGTGGCGCTCGGCGCGGGGCCGCTCGCGCTGGGCACGGACGGCGGGGGCAGTGTCCGGATCCCGGCCGCCTTCTGCGGGATCTTCGCCCTGAAGCCGACGTACGGCCGGGTGCCGCTCTACCCGGCGAGCGCCTTCGGCACCCTCGCCCACGTGGGCCCGATGACCCGCGACGCGGCCGACGCGGCACTGCTGCTCGACGTGATCGGGGTGCCGGACTCCCGCGACTGGTCGGCGCTGGGACCGGCGGCGGGCCCGTACACGGCGGCCCTGCCGGGCGGGGTGCGGGGCCTGCGGGTCGCTTACTCCCCGTCCCTCGGCGGTCAGGTCGCCGTACAGCCGGGGGTGGCGGCCGCGGTCCGGCGTGCCGTGGAGCGGCTCGCCGAACTCGGCGCGTACGTCACCGAGGCCGACCCCGACTTCGCCGATCCGGTGGACGCCTTCCACACCCTGTGGTTCAGCGGGGCGGCCCGGGTGACGCAGCATCTCGGGCCGCACCAGAGGCAGTTGCTGGACCCGGGGCTCCGGGAGATCTGTGGGCTTGGGGCGCGCATGAGTGCGCTGGACTACCTCGCCGCGGTGGACGTCCGGATGGCACTCGGCCGCCGGATGGGCCGTTTCCACGACTCCTACGACCTGCTGGTCACGCCGACCCTCCCGATCACCGCGTTCGAGGCGGGCACCGAGGTCCCCAAGGGCTCCGGACACCGGCGCTGGACGGGCTGGACCCCTTTCACGTACCCCTTCAACATGACGCAGCAGCCCGCCGCGTCCGTCCCGGTGGGAACCGACGGCGACGGGCTGCCGGTGGGGTTGCAGATCGTGGCGGCGCGGCACCGGGACGACCTGGTGCTGCGGGCGGCTCACGCGCTGTAAGAGGCCGACGCGGCGGGCATCCGGCCGGCCGCCCGGGCCGGCGTGGAGTGAGCGCTACGCCCGGCTGAAGCGGAGACTCTCGCCGAGAGCGCCCGCCCGCCAGAGGTCGTTGCAGCCGTCGGCCAGTTCCTCCAGGCCGTCCACGACCTGGCCCCACACGATCCCCGGAACCCAGCCCACATCGCCGTTCAGGAGCAGGTTGTTGCGCTCGTAGAACAGGGCCAGGTCGACCAGGGTCGTGCCGGGGCGGACCTCGCGGTCGTAGCCGTGGGACTTGGTGCCGAGTTCGGTGCCCGCGAAGGAGAAATAACAAAGATCTCCGGGAATCGGGGTAACTGTCGGATTTTCCAGGGGTGGCTCGGTTTCCGCGAAAGGCGGGAAAAGGGCGTAGATCTCATTGCGCGCGTATTTCGCGTGATAGACGTCACCGGCGAGCGGGAGTGCGTCCCACACGGCACCGCAGGTGATCGGCGCACGGTCGTCGAGCAGCTTTGCCGTGGCGGTGATCCCCCGCTTGACCAGCGAGACTTCGATGTAACGGTCAGCCATGCATTCCATGGTCCCCCGCCGGTCAAGAGGGCATCGGCTCGGAAAGGGGCTCGAATCGGCCTGCATAAGTCGCATCCGGTCGGGTAGCCGCGCCGCCATGGCTCCACCACTGGAACATGGCGAACACACATCCGGGACCACCCGCCGGTCGCTGCTCGCGGGGGTAGCGGCGCTCGGTGCGCTGGGCGCGGCCGGCTGCTCACGCGTGGCCACCGCCTCGGCCACGGGAGGCGGCGAACTGCTCGACCGGCTGCGCGCGGCAGGTGTCGTACGGCTGGGAATCGCGGGTGAGATCCCCTTCGGATACATCGACAGGAACGGCGACCTGACCGGGGAGGCACCGGAACTCGCGAGGGCCGTGTTCAAACGGCTCGGGGTGGACCGGGTGCAGCCTGTGCCGACCGAGTTCGGCTCGCTCATCCCGGGACTCAAGTCGCAGCAGTTCGACGTCGTGGCCGCCGGGATGTACGTGACCCCCGAACGCTGCGAGCAGGTCATCTTCGCCGACCCCGATTACCAGATCCAGGACTCCTTCGTCGTACGGAAGGGCAATCCGCTGGGTCTGCACAACTACCAGGATGTCGTCAGGAAGAAGGCGAGGTTCTCCACCGCGACAGGGAACGCGCAGATCGACTACGTCATCGACGCGGGGTACAAGCGGAGCGACATCCTGCTCGTCCCGGACCAGGTGGCGGGGCTGAACGCCGTGGAGGCCGGTCGCGTCGACGTGTTCGCCGGGACCGCCGTGACCACCCGTGCGGTGGTGGAGAAGTCCCGCAAGGCGGAGGCGACCAAGCCGTTCTCCGCGATCGTGGACGGCAAGCCGCACATCGACGGCGGCGCCTTCGCGTTCCGGCCGACCGAGACGAAGCTGCGGGACGCCTTCAACGTCGAGCTGCACAAGCTGAAGAAGAGCGGCGAGGTGCTGCGGATCCTCAGGCCCTTCGGGTTCACCCAGGCCGAGATGACCGACCTGACCGCGAAGGAGCTCTGCGGCGGATGACGACCGGACTCTGGGAACTGGTACTCAAGGGCATCTGGACGACCGTCCAGCTGCTGGTCCTCAGCTCACTGCTCGCCGCCGCCGTGTCCTTCGTGATCGGCGTCGCGCGCACCCACCGGCTGTGGATCGTCCGCTTCCTCGCGGGCTTCTACACCGAGGTGTTCCGTGGCACCTCCGCACTGGTGATGATCTTCTGGGTGTTCTTCGTGCTGCCCCCGGCCTTCGGCTGGCAGCTGGTGCCGATGTGGGCGGGCACGCTCGCGCTCGGACTGACCTACGGGGCGTACGGCTCCGAGATCGTGCGCGGGGCGCTCAAGGCGGTCGACCCGGCCCAGCAGGAGGGCGGGATCGCGCTGAGCTTCACACCCTGGCAGCGGATGCGGCTGATCCTGCTGCCGCAGGCGGTGCCGGAGATGATCCCGCCGTTCTCCAACCTGCTGATCGAGCTGCTCAAGGGCACCGCGCTGGTGTCCGTGATGGGCATGGGTGATCTGGCGTTCAGCGGCAACCTGGTGCGGCTCGCGCTCCAGGAGAGCGCCGGCATCTACACGTATCTGCTGCTCATCTACTTCGTGATCGCGTTCCTGCTGACCCGCTTGATGCGCGGTCTGGAGAAGAAGCTCAAGGCGGGGGTCGGCAAGGAACCCACGCGTGAGGTCCAGGTGCCCCAGCCTGTCGGAGGTGGTGTCGGATGACATGGGACTGGAGTGCCGTAAGCGACTTCATGCCGCAGTTCTGGGACGGACTGCTGGTCACCCTGCAGGCCCTCGCGCTGGGCTCGCTGATCTCCTTCGCGCTCGGACTGGTGTGGGCGCTGCTGATGCGCGCGCCGTCGCGGTTCGTGCGCTGGCCGGTCGGGGTGGTCACGGAGTTCGTGCGCAACACCCCGCTGCTGGTCCAGCTGTTCTTCCTCTTCTACGTGCTGCCCGAGTGGGGTGTGACCCTCTCGGCGCTGGCCACCGGTGTCATCGGGATCGGGCTGCACTACTCGACGTACACCATGCAGGTCTACCGCGCCGGTATCGAGGCGGTGCCCGCCGGCCAGTGGGAGGCGGCGACGGCGCTGAACCTGCCGCGGGTGCGGACCTGGCAGGTGGTGATCCTGCCGCAGGCGATCCGCCGGGTCGTGCCGGCCCTCGGCAACTACGTGATCTCGATGCTCAAGGACACGCCGCTGCTGATGGTGATCACGGTCCTGGAGATGCTCGGCCAGGCGCGGCTGTACTCGCAGCAGCACTTCCAGTTCACCGAGCCCCTGACCGTGATCGGCGTGGCCTTCATCGTCATCTCCTATCTGGCCTCCCTTCTTCTGCGATCCCTGGAGCGACGTCTTGTCCGCTGACACCCCTCTCATGAAGGAACCCGACGCCAACACCAACCCGCCGGTGGACGGCAGCGAGCTCATCCGCTTCGAGAACGTGACCAAGCGCTTCGGGTCGAACACGGTCCTGGACCGGCTGAACTTCTCCGTGGACTCCGGCAAGCACGTGACCCTGATCGGCCCCTCCGGGTCCGGCAAGACCACGATCCTGCGGATGCTCATGACGCTGACCAAGCCCGACGAGGGCACGGTCACGGTCGACGACCAGACGCTGTTCCCGGCGCCGGAGAAGCAGCTCCGCGAGGTGCGCAAGAAGATCGGGATGGTCTTCCAGCAGTTCAACCTGTTCCCGAACATGTCGGTGCTCAGGAACATCACCGAGGCCCCCGTCACCGTGCTCGGCCTGCCCAAGGACGAGGCGGAGGCACGCGCGCGTGAGCTGCTCGACCTGGTGGGCCTCGCCGACAAGGCCGACGCCCGGCCGACCCAGCTGTCCGGTGGCCAGCAGCAGCGGGTGGCGATCGCGCGGGCGCTGGCCATGCGGCCGCGGGTGCTGCTGCTCGACGAGGTGACCTCGGCGCTCGACCCGGAGCTGGTCGCGGGCGTGCTCGACGTACTGCGGGACATCGCCCGCACCACCGACATCACGATGCTCTGTGTCACCCACGAGATGAACTTCGCCCGGGACATCTCCGACCAGGTCCTGATGTTCGACTCGGGTCGCATCATCGAGTCGGGCACCCCGGAGAAGATCTTCAGCGAGCCCGAGCAGGACCGGACCCGAGAATTTCTCAGCGCGGTTCTCTGACCACAAGAAGTGAACGAAGTTCAATCTGCGAGGTCCCCGGCCCGGGTGGTGCCCATGGCATATGCCAGAGTGCCAGCGCTCCTGTTGAGAGGGCCGGGCCGGGGCCGGAATCTCGTCAACACCCGCTCACTACCGGCCCTTTGACGGCTATCGTGGGAGGGATCGCTTTTCGGATTACTGCCCAGTAGTAGTGCACCGAGCGAGCCGCAGGGGGAAACACCGTGGCGCTGCTGTGCTGTCCCGGGGGACGACCCCCGGACCCCCGGCCGAACACCCACGTGCTCAACTCTTCCATGCGAGGTGTGTCACCGTGAGGATCGAGCCGACCGCGCCGTACCACTCGGCCCAGGACGCACTGCGCGTCCTGGAGACGGTGGCGCGGCACTCCGCCGGAGTCACCGACGCCGAACTCGCCCGCACCACCGGCCTGGACCCCGAGCGGCTGACCGCGCTCCTGAGGATGCTGCGCCGGGAGGGGTACGTCGAGCAGGTCGCCGACGGCGCGTACGTGACGGGCGAGGCCCTGACCAGGCTGGGCTCCACCCACGGCCGCGACCAGGCCCTGCGGGACCAGCTCCAGCGCACCCTGGACGAACTGCGCGACTCGATCGGCGCGGCGATCTACATCAGCCGGTACGTCGACGGCGAGGTCACCATCGCCCAGTACGCCGACGGCCCCACGACCCCGGCGGTCAACGAGTGGGTGGACTTCCGCTCCTCCGCGCACGCCACGGCCCTCGGCAAGAGCCTGCTCAGCCAGCTCGACCACAACGGCCGCCGCGACCACCTCTCCCGGCACCGGATGACCCGCCTCACCTCCCGGACCATCACCAACGACAGGCAGCTCCTCTCCCGCCTGGAGGCCCAGCCGCCGACGGTCCCCCACCTCGACCTCCAGGAGTACGCGGTGGGCACGGTGTGCGCGGCCGTCCCGATCACCGCCGGATCGACGGTGGGCTGCCTGGCTCTCTCGCTCCCGATCGAGCAGGCCCACCGGCTCCGCCAGGCCACGGACCGGCTGAACCGCAGCGCGGCACCGCTGCTGCTGTCCCTGGCGATCTGACCGGCCACGGGTGGTCGGAAGCACCCCCGCGGACCGGGTATTATTTTCCCTGTCGCCAGCCGCCAAAAGCGGAGGGCGAGAGTCATGCGCCGCTAGCTCAGTTGGTTAGAGCAGCTGACTCTTAATCAGCGGGTCCGGGGTTCGAGTCCCTGGCGGCGCACCGGTGAAGGGCCTCTCGTGGGAGCGAGAGGCCCTTCGGCGTTCCCGGGTCACTGCGAG
>NZ_JBIAKA010000036.1:0-28555 GCF_042872225.1 Streptomyces sp. NPDC005374
TGGCAGCGCGGCCTGGCAGACGCGGGGTCATATCTCAGATTCCCACCAACGCCCCTCTACCGAGCACTTATTGAAATACGAGCCCCCGCGGTGCCCGAGTACTGCCGCTGCACGCCGGCCGAACGGACGCCCTTCTTCAGGAACCCGGTGTCATCGACGATCCGGACGGCGTCCCGGTCTCCGAGGTGTTCCACGACGTAGTCGCGTACGTCGTCCAAGACCTCGTCGGCGTCCCACTCGATACGGTTCAGCAGCCGGTGGATGCGATCGGGGCCCGCGTGACCGGCCTGCTCCGCCAGCGTCCAGCCGTTCTTGCGCTCCAGCGGAGCAACCAGCCCCCGCATGTAGGCCAGCGCCGACTGACGCGGCTCCTCCCTGTTGAACCGGTGCACGAACCGCTCATGCAGAGCACCCAGTTCACCCGCCCACAACCTGACACCAGCAAGGTCCCCACCCATAACCACACCAACGACCGACCTGGCCAACAGTCACGGCAAGCACCGTTGCAGTACTAGGTCTGGAAGCGGTGGCGCGAGCTCGCTGCGGAGGTACAGGCCGGCTTCACCGAGCACGCCCAGGAGCAGGGCGCCGCGCGGCACCAGGTCGAAGCTGATGTGAGGAAGGCCGTACGGCACCCCGAGCTCGCGGTTGCCGAGTAGTGATGACAGAGCATCAGACAGGGCGCCCGCACCACCCGCTGGTGAGCGCGGGGGCCTACTGTGTTAGGGGCACCTTCCTCCATCTGACCAGCAAGGAGAACCAGGCTGTGAAGGTCGAAATCCAGCCGGACGTACGCGACATCGCCGCTCAGCTCGGAGCGGGCGTTCCTTACGCCTTGAAGGTTCTGGCCGGCCAGTTGGCGGACGACCCTGGCATGGGCCGGCCGTCGGGGCTACCCGGCATCCTGACCGTGATGGTTGACGGAGACATGTTCGAGGACTGCCCCGACCTGTCTGTCGGTTACATTCGCGAGCCGGACCGGATCGAGATCCGGTTTCTGAGAGCGGCCCCCTTCTCCGGACCTTCCGCGGACGCTCAGGAGCAGGAGCAGGAGCAGGAGCAGGAGCAGGAGCAGGAGCAGGAGCGAGATCAGCCTGCCGACCCTGCTGCCGCCGCGCTCACGGTGAGGGAGGTTGCTGATGCTTGGCGGCGCATCACCGGCTGGCTGAAGCGCAATGCCCCTGACTCCTATGCTGCGCTCCGTGCAGGTGCCGGCCCTGCCGCCATCGCTGCTCTGGAAGCGGATGTCGGCGTTCAGATACCTGTTGAGCTGCAGGTCCTGTGGCTGCTGACGGCAGGTGACGACGGGGGTGATGGCTGGGGATGCCTCCCGGGCAATTGGGCACTGATGCCTCTGGATTCCGTGGCGTCCTTCTACCGGCTGAAGATGGACGCCCAGGCCTACGAGGACGCCCGCAACGCCGACCGCTCCGAAGACGACCGGATTACCGTGTGGAAGGCACAGTGGATTCCGGTGGTCTCCGTGGGGCCGGGTGACAGTACCTCTGGCCTGTACCTGGACGCTGCGAGCGGTTACCTGGGCCGCTGGTCGCGCTACAACGAAGGCGCTGGCGAAGTGCTGGATACGTTGGTCACTTACCTGGAAGAGGTTGCTGACATGCTCGAAGCCCCTGCCCTGGCCACCCGGGACAGACCTGGTCTGATCGGTGGGGCGCTGGTGTGGGTCAGCAGTATCGACCCGGCCCAGGAAGACCGGTGGCAGCCCCTGGCGGGCTGACTACGGAAAAGAGGGAGCCAGCCAGCTTGCTGGCTGGCCCCTCGAGGCCTCACTGCGCCTCAGGCTGACGTCAGCCGATCTTCTTCCACGTGCAGGTAGTCGCTGTTGACGTGCAGTGTTCGAATCCGGGAAGGGTCAGGAAGAAGCCGTCACCGTCCAGCATCCGCCATGCCGGGGCCGGGAACCCGTTGAACGCCATCTGGTTCTGCACGCGCGCGATTGCTGCACGCGCGCAACGCTCCGTGCCAGTCGGCCCCTTCGTCGCCGTGCGGGTGTCCGCGAGGAGGCCGAAGTTTGCCGATCCGTCACCCATCTTGTCGGTGAACAACTGGGCGCACTCGGTGCCCTTTTTCACCAAGTTTGGGTTCGGCTTCTGCGTGGTGCCCGGGTAGCCGCCGGATTCGTGCGTCGAGGCCATGGCGAACTCGTCGCAGTCGACGGTCCCCACTGAAGCATCGGAGGGGTGAGCGGTCCAGGAGGAGCTGGTGCCACACACGACGTTACGGCTGTTGTCTGACGTCCACGTGTTGCCGGCGCTGTTCTTCACCTGGGTGTCGGGGCCCAGGTAGTGCATCAGTGAGTCCCACCGCTTCGAGCCGGCGTGATCAGGCAGCACCTGCTGCATGTACCAGTAGTAACCCCCAGCGGCTGGATACAGGTTGGTGTCCACTGTCCATGTCGGACTGAAGAAGGGCAGCACGCAACCGGGTGCCGAGCCCCTGGCTTCGTAAGTGTGAACGGGCTCTGGTCCAATTGCTGTGACTCGCGACTGTCGGTGATCGCTCAGATGTCGAAGGGGGCTTCCTCTTGTGGAGGGACCGGAGGGTCAAGGACATCGCGAAGGCGGGTGATGTCGTGGCGCCACTTCGAGCCGTTCGCAGCGTCGACCCAAAGTTCGGCGAGTTCAGACCGCTCGGAGGCCACTTGGTCCAGAGCGTCGACGGCAAGTGTTCGAAGGTCTGCGGACAACTCTGGCAGCGGCTCTGACGGACCGTAGTTCGAGCATGTCGGTTCGCCATCTGGGTGCTGAGCCGCGACTAGGGCGGCCGCGGCCACTGCTCGCTCGCCGTCGGAGGTATCCATGAAGTCCGCATGGTCGGCGGCGCGTTTGAGCGCGCTGCGGATCATGGCTTCGCGTTCTTCCAGTGCTGCCTCGTCCAGGTCACCTCCGAAGTCGGCGGCGGTGTCGTTGTCGAAGGGGCCGATGTCCCAGGTGCCCATTTCTCTCCTCGCTTGGCCGTCGGGAGATCGTCGCATTGGCCACCGACAGCGAGGTCAGGGGGCAAGCAGCACCCGCTTGCGCAGGAGCTTGAAGCCCGCGCGACCGTACATCTGCCGCTTGAGCGTCTTGATCCTGTTGACATGTCCTTCGACGACGCCTGAGCTCCATGGCAGGGTCAGACCGGCGATGACCGCGTCGAGGTCGCGTTCGAGGTGCTGGGCGAATCGGCTGAGGCTTGGCAGGTCAGTGGTGGTCCGGGCGGATGCGATCCACTCCGGCAGTCGGTCGCCTTGCAGATCCGTGACCATGCGGCCGAAAGAGCGCACGTAGTCGACAAGTGTGGCCAGTTCAGGGCAGTTGGCCAGGACGGCCTTGAGCTGAATCCGGTCGCCTTCGGGCAGGGCATCGGGGTGGGTGAGGATCCAGCGGGTGACAGCGCGGGCCGACGGCGGACGAGGGCCGGTGGGTTGTGGTTTGCCGCGAAGGTTCCTGCTCACGTAGTCGCGGACGCCAGCGTAGCTGCGGGGATAGCCCTGTTCCTTGATCTCCTCCCATAACTTCCAGGCGTTGGTGCAGCCTTCCTGCCAGCGCTGATCGAGGAAGGGCTTGAAGGCGTCGAGCCTGGTCGCACGGTCTTGCCACTGCCCGGTGAACATTTCCTCCGGCGTGTCTGCGCGGGAGAAACACAGGACCGTGTTGAGCGTCATCCCGAGCTGCCGGGCGACGGACCGCTTGCTGTGACCAGCGGCGAGAAGAGCGTGGATGGTGGCGTGCTTGGCACGGGTGCGTTCGGCGAACCGGTGCCTGTCGGCCAGGGCGATGACGCGGCCGACTCCGGTTCCTCCTGGAGTTCCTCCGATTGTTCCGGCGTAGGGCGCAAGCAGCCGCGGTGCCGGTAGACGCACTTCTCGGCGGCTTCGCCCAGGTTGTGCCAGAGATGCCACCGGTCGGCGACTTGGAGGGCCTGCGGAGCGCCGCGCGTGGCGCCGTCGGCGAAGAAGGGTGCGCGGTCGCGGCAGACGATCTCGATGCCGGGCCGCTCGGCGAGCCAGGCCGCAAGCGTGTCCGCCTCCCGGTCGGGCAGGAGGTCGATCGGACGACGTGTTTCGACGTCGACGAGCACAGTTCCGTAGATCCGTCCCTTGCGCTGGGCGTACTCGTCCACGCCGACTACGCGGGGCGTGGCAGTGGGCGGATCCGGGAGCGAGGCGAGCATCCTCAGCAGAGTGTTCCGACTGACCGGCGTCACAAAGATGTCCGTCATGCGAGCCCCGGCCCGGCCCGCGAGGGCCAGGCCGACCGAGATGAGCGTCGATCGCAGCGGTTCCGTCCGCCGGCCGAACCGGCGGGTGAGGCCCGGCACCTGCTCGGCGAAAGTCTTGCGCGAACAGGAAGCTTCCATACAGACGAACCGGCGCACCCTCAATGCCACCACGACGGACTTGCCTGCAGCTGGCAGGTCATGGGGAAACCGCAGGTAGGAGCCGTGTATTCGCCTTGAGGGACGCTCGCATCCCGGGCAGATCGCCTGCAAAGCAGTGCTCAGGGCTTCGACCCGGACGACCATGTCGGTCACCTCGACCGACTCCACCGACACGTTCTCCAGCGAGGGGAACAGTAACTCTTCGAGTTGCGGCCCTACTTCGTTCACAGCGCAGCACTGTCGGTCACACTGCACGACGGTCGGGTGATTTTCGGGCTATCTCAGCCAACGTCACGAGAAGATCGATAGTCACGCTGCGTACGCGACCACACGAAGTGGACCAGAGCCTGTGAACGGACACCGCTTGTCAGCGAGTTTGAACACCACTTGTTGATCGCAGGTCCGCGAAATGTCGCTGAGAAGTGACACCGCTGCCGCAGTGATCTGGTTCGTCCGCGGGGTGGTGATGATGACCGCCGGTCAGCCCGCGCGCGACCCGCGCCTACTAGGGAACCGGAAGGCGCTCTACCGGTGGACCGCCGAGATCAGTCCGCCGGGCCGCTCCTCGCGCTGCGGCGGGGTGCTGATCGGGCGGCCGTAGGCGGCGGCGCGCTCGCGCAGGGTGTGGGTGTCGGCCTCCCAGCCGTGCCCGGCCAGCCAGCCCACCGGGTCGTCGGGCATCTCGGAGACCCACATGGACGCCGCCGATCCCGGCATGGCGTCCGCGCCGAAGCGCTCGATCACGCCGCGCGAGCCCAACGTCAGACCCAGCCGACTGCCTGCCGCCGACAGCGTGCTGATCCGGGCCAGTAGTAGCTCCACAGCGTCCTCGGGCAGATAGATCAGTAGTCCTTCGGCGATCCACACGGTCGGCCTGGACGGGTCGTGCCCTGCGGTGGCCAGCGCGCCTGGCCAGTCCTCACGCAGATCCACCGCGACGGTGATCCGCCCGCAACGTGCGACGGCCCGCTCCTGGCGCAGCACCGAAGCCTTGAAGTCCAGTGGCGCGGCGGTGTCGACTTCGAACAGCCGGGTGCCCTCGGGCCAGTCCATCCGGAAGGCCCGGCTGTCCATGCCGGCGCCGAGCAGCACGACCTGCCGGACCCCGGACGCGGAGGCCTGCTGCAACAGGTCGTCGAGGAACTTCGTCCTGATGACGATGGAGAACGCCACGGCCCGTCGGCGGCGTCGCGCGGCCTCATCATCGGGCAGCGGCGGCGAGGAGGGCCATAGGCCGCCGGCGGTGGCGAAAGCCTGTGCCAGTGGGTCGCGGAACAGGGCGTTCTCCCGCTCGGTCTCCAGCGCCCGCACCCTGGCCACCCCCACCGCCGTGGCCCACACTCCCGACGGTTGCACCCGCTCCTGCTCATCAGTCACCGCGCTAGCTTAGTGTCCTGGGCAGCGGCCCTGGCTTGGGTGATGGCGAGGCGGTAGGCACCTCACGTGTCTAACGCGTCAAGTCGTCGGGGTGGGCTCCTCGAACGCGGCACGGTCGTAGAGCCGGTGGTGCCACTCGTTGGCGTCCGGGGACGGCTTGGTCTTGAGGACCGGGTTGGGGCCGGTCTCGATGAGGTGGAGGAGCGTCCAGGCGACGCCGTAGCAGTCGTCGGGGCCGAAGCAGCTGACGAGGGCAGCCGCTTCCTCTCCCGTCACCGGCTTGATGATCGCTTCGAGCTGTGTGACGCGCCGGTCGATCTCTTCCTCCTCGGCATCCCAGTCAGGCAGCGGGCCATGGGCGACGAAGGTCTGCACTTCAGGTCTCATGCCCGAATCATCGACGCTCCCTCGTGGCTCGGACAAGACTTCCTAGCAGGTCAGGCTGCGTTCTCGGCGAGTTCTAGCCTGGTGGGGAAGGCCTCCTGCTCGTCGAACACCTTGTGGTGCTGGAGGCAGTGGTAGAGCTGGCCGACCATGCGGTTGAAGAGGTTACGCAGGGCGGAGGCATGCCAGTCTGCGTGGTCGTCGCGGCGCCTGCGGTAGTGCGCTTTGGCACCGGGCGAGGAGGTCAGGGCGGCGAACGCCTAGAGGTGTCCAGCGTGGTTGAGGCGGTCGTTCTTGACCCATCGCCGGGTGATGGCGGACTTCTTTCCGGAGGCTCTGGTGATGGGCGAGGAGCCGGCGTAGGCCTTCAGTCCGCGGGCGTCGGCGAACCGTTCCCGGTCGTCGCCGATCTCGGCTAAGGGCTGTCCCGCAGACCTCACTTCGGTCATTGCGGGACAGCCCTTAGGACACACCGAACGTCAAGGGCCTGGGCAAACTCCGCAACGTCGTCGACCAGACCTTCGCCCTGCTCCACCAGCTCTCATCTGCTGGAGACGCCTCAAGAAGGCCCGCTCATGATCCTTTTACGAGGTCTACGACCGTGCGCTGCGGTGCCCCCTGTTCAATTGCCAACCTAGTTTGCCGCTGTCTGCTCTTAGGATGGGAGTGCACCCCAGGACCGGACTGTCATCGGAAAGCGCCTGAGCGACTTCCTCGAAGAATTCTGTGAACGAAAACGATTGAATTTTCGCGTCGCCGTCATGGCTGAACTTTCCCACCCGTCCGAAAGTGGGCTCGGGGCGCCCTTCTGTGCGACGGTGATCGACGAAGAGGGCATCGGCAGCGTTGCTCACAGTGAAGGGAATCCAGTCCCGGTGCCACCATGTACGGGAAAGATGGCCGCTCTCGTCTTCATCGAGGAGACGGTTACGCATGCCGTGCTGTTTGCTGATTTCCTGCGCGGACAGAAGCCGGTCGGCCCTGGGGAGGAAGAATCCGGCATTTGCGAGCGCAGGCTGTTCGTGGGGGGCGGTCGAACCGTTGTGTCTTCTCAGGAGCAGGATGAGCTCTGCGGAAAGAGGGACACCGACGGCTTCCTCCAGTGCTTCAAGGTCGGCGTCGCTTGCCGGTCCTTTCAAGGACGCATAGCTGGCTGGGGCGTGAGAGCGGAGCCAGTCGTCAATGCGGTCCCAGGCGTGTGTCAGCCTTTGCTCATAATCCATAGCGTCTCCGGCGTTGATGCGCGGTTGCCGCGAGGCGAGAGTCGCCTCGCGGCAACCGTTGACGTCCGCAGCCGTCTAGCTCAGTCGGGAATCGTAGACCAGGACGAAGTATTTGTCCTGGTCGAGGAGCCGCACATCCTGAGTGAACCGACCGAGGTCGCCTCCCACAGCGCTGTTCTGAGCCAGGGGGGTGGTGGCCCGCAGGCAGGGGGCATTGGGGTCCCAGTCGCCGTCGACGGTGAACAAGTCCCAGTCGCCGTTCGAAAGCTGACGGGAGGTCAGCTGCTGACAGCGGTCCCCGCTGAAGACGGTGCCGTTGTCGCGACTCTGGTAGGTGCGGGCGAAGGGATATTCGTCGCACGAGCCGTCCACGACCACCGGATCCGGCACGAAGGTGTCCGGACAGATGATGTCCCGGTTGGCTTCGGCGTCGGCATCGTCGGCAAGCCGGGTGAGCGGCTTGTTCTTCTCCTCCCATCCCCACCAATGGTTGTTCACTTGGGATCCCACCGCGACGAGCGTCGCGCCGGCTTGACGGGTGGCGTAGTCGATCGGAAGGGTGGGACTGATCCGCGGCGCGATACATCCGAAGTTGCCAGCGACTTGGTTGTCGCAGCGGCCGAGGACCTGCCCGCTTCCCCACTGGTAGGGCTCTTGGAGTTCCACACCCCCAGCGCGGGTGCGCAGGCTCCAGTTCCAGTCCAGGTCCTTCTTGCCGCCGGCAGGGATGGAAACCTCCCGGTTCCAGCGGCGTTCACGTGTCTGACCGTTGTAGAACGATGCGTATCCGCTCCAGGGCTCCTGGTGGAGAACGGAGCATCCGACGCAGGCACTGTTCCAGTCCATCGTGTTGTTCGTCGCCTCGCCTGACTGGCCGACGAGGGTGACCGAGGTGAACTCCTCGACCTGTGTTGGACTGGCGGTGGAATCCTTGAAGTTGACTTCCTGCTTGATGACGTAGGTCGCTCGGCCTGTTTCCTGTCCTGTGCTCGGGTTGATTATCTGCATGTAGAAGTCGTGGATTATGCAGTACCCGCGGCGAGTGGCCCATATGACATTGCTCTGGCCGGACTCGCACCAGACTGCTGAAGCGTCGGCAACCGCGGCCTGACGGCTCGCGCTGCTGGAAGGACTGGCTGCCATGCAGGTGACGCGCTCTACTCCCGCGCTCTTGGAGGCGTCCAGGTGCTGCCGAACTCGTGCGCAGCTCTCGGGGGAGTCACTGCTGAGAACTGACCCGACCTTCTGGGGTTCGTTCACGTCGTCAGGCTTGGGCCTCAGAGGCCGTAGGCCAAGGATTTCGGAGACCGAGGGATCTTGAATGTCTTCGACTTGGCGCGCTTGCGCTGCAGGCACACTTGCCGGCTCCAACGTCAGCGCGAACGCGCAGATTACGAAAACGGCTAACCATCTCAGCTTCGTGCTGTTCACCAGGGCTCCATTTCACGCTAAAACGAACGGCGAGAGGAGCGTTCTCTCTCGCCGTGAGCTGAGGCATCAGATGGATCAGGAGTAACGTTATGAACAGGAAGCAACGTGCGACAAGCAGCTTTTGGCCAGATCCCCTGCTACCTCAGGCCATTTAAGAAGTCCCGAATTGTGCAGTTCGCCCTAAGGGCTGTCCCGTAAACAGTCCTGGCGTGCAGGTCAGTTGGGGGATTTGGCCATGTTCAGGAGCTGCTGGTGGATGTCGGGTCTGGCGAACAGGGCAGCGCCTGTGTCGGTTCGCCGTTGGCCGGAGAGGTCGCTGAAGATGCCGCCGGCCTCCTCGACGATGGGGATCACCGCGGCGATGTCCCAGGGGCCGGCACCCAGCAGGAGGAAGGCATCGAGTTTTCCTGTCGCGACCAGGAGGGCTCCGTGACAAGTGCCGGATCCGGTCGACGGTTTACTCGGTGGCGGCGTGGCGTGCGCTGCCGTCGACCAGTCGAGGACAGGGAGCACAGTCGCAGTGCCTGCCGCCAGCCTCGCGGCGGCGTCGCGTTCGGTTGCGCTCAGGCGGGACGGTGGAGGCCAGATACCGATGGCGGCATCCTTGGCGTTTCCTCGTGCCGTGAGCGTCAGACGGATCGGATGGGCTGACGGATCGGAAGGGTATGGCCTCATCCAGGCCCCAGTGCCTGGCATTGCCCACCAGCGGCGCCCGATTGCGGGGGCGGAGACCATACCGAGCCTCACGTCACCGTGATCTTCAAGGGCGATCAGGGTGCTCCATTCCGGATCGCCCACGATGAAGCTTGCCGTCCCGTCAATGGCGTCGATGATCCATCGGCGGCGGCTGCGCCCCTGGGCGCCGAACTCTTCACCGACGAACGCGTCGCCGGGATGTTCGGCGCGGATCGACGCCCGCAGAACACGTTCGATCTCCCGATCGGCCTCGGTGACCGGACTCCCGTCGCGCTTGCGCTGGGCGCCCAGGTCGGGTGCACGAAAGTAACGCCGGGCGATCTCGTCCGCCTGGTCGGCCAGGCGGAGCGCCAGCGCCAGGTCTGCTGAGTCCGTCATACCGCCCACTTTTCCCGCCGCCACCTTCGCCATCAAGTCCTGGTCCACGCCCGCCACCGCGGTGAGACGATCACGGCATGGCTGGTGTGATCACGGCGTCTGAGCCGTCCTAATCCGGTGATAGCGACAGTCCTGAGGGACATACACCCGCTGGCCTGTTCGAGCAGTAGACGCGTTGGTCGCGATGGCGGTCACGTGGGTGTCGGGCCGACGCCTTGAGCCGTCTGGGGACTTGATCTCTATATCCAGAGTGGTGGTGCCCGATGCTCTCGTGACCGCCATCGTCGTCAACACTGCCCCCTTGATCACTCGTTGGTGAACGTGGTGCGAGCCCCGCGCATGGTGACCCCTCGTGATGCCCGAGCCTTCAGCTCCAGCGCAGACCGGGGCCCGTGCGGTGAGCTGGTGCCACGAACAGCTACTGAGACATCCCACGCAGGTAACTCGTCAAGCAGCCTGTGCGACGAGGTCTCCTTGGGGCCGGTTGAGAAAGGCCAACTCCTCGTCGTAGCGCTCACCGTGCTGGAGGCAGTGGAAGAGCATCCCCATAAAGCGGTTGAAGAGGTTGCGCTGGGCGGCGACGTGGCGATCACCTGCCTCTTTGCGACGTTCGTAGTGAGCTCTGGCGCCCGGGGAGGCGGTCAGGGAGGCGAAGGCCCAGAGGTAGCCGGCGGCGGCCAGCCGCTGGTTCTTGACCCGGCGAGCCATCACCGTGCAGCTTTTGCCGCTTGCGCGGGTGACCGGTGCACTGCCGGCGTAGGCCTTCATCGCTCCGGCGGTCGTGAACCGGGTTCGGTCGTCGCCGATCTCAGCGAGGACCCGGGCCCCGGTCAAGGACCCCAGGCCCGGAAAGCTGGAGATGATCGGGGCGTCCGGGTGCTGCTCGAATGTCTCCCGGGTGGCTGCTTCGAGCTGGTCGGCGTTGGTGCAGGCAGTCTCCAGCTGACGCAGCAGGGCGGCGGTCTGCTGGCCGAAGGCGTCCTCAACCTGCGGTGGTTGGTGGAGATACTCGCGGTGGAGGATTTCGTGGAGCCGGTCGGCCTCGGCTTCGATACCGCGCAGGCGTCCGACCTGCTTGAGCAGGGACTGCAGACGTCGGCGGGTGAGACGGGCCGCCGCTGTGGGCGTCGGCGCCCCGGACAGGATGGTCCGGGCCTCGGGTGAGCAGATGCCCTCGCGCTTGTCGGCGAAGGCGGCAAGGATTGCAGGGTAGAACTCGCGCAGCTGAGAGCGGAGTTTGTTGTGCGCCTGGACCCGGGCCCAAACCGCGTCCTGCTGGGCTCGGGCGAGTACTGCGATCGCCTGGGCCAGCTCGGAATCCGCCGGCAGAGGCCGGTGGACGGCCATGTCGGTGCGCAGGATGTTTGCCAGCGCAGCGGCATCGATGGCGTCCGACTTCTTTCTCGCAACCGAGTGCCGATCTCGATAGCGGGCCACCGCCAGGGGATTGATCGCGAACACCGGTCGTCCTGTCGCACGTAAACGGGCGACCAGTAATCCCCGGGACGTCTCGATCGCGACGGGGATCGGGTGATCGTTGCTGTCTCCGTGCTCGGCCAGCAGGGTTGTCAGCTGGGTGAATCCGGCAGCATCGTCGCTGATTCGTAGCTTGGCGAGCCGTGTTCCGCCGGCGTTGACGATCGCCACATCGTGGTGGTCTTCTGCCCAGTCAACCCCGCAGAATACCGGCACGGGTGACCCTTCGATTTCCATCATGCTCTCCCTGGTACTCCGCTGTTTCTGCAGGCCAGAGCTTGTGCAGGGTGCGCGTGCTCCCTAATGGAAGTGCTCAAGGCACACCATCCCACCAGCCGTTCGCAACCCCAGCGAACTGCACGGTCCTTCGTCTTCGTGAGAGCTCTCCCGCTCGTGACGCGATGAAAGGTGTTCCGTGCGGTTGGCTCAGGTCACGTCCATCGAAGCCCTCGCGTACCGTTTCGTGAAGTGATCTGAACTGGGCCTGCGGAGACCCGCTGTGAGGTTTTTGTGTCCTCGCGAGGTGCTGCTGTGTTCGGGAAGCTGCGAGGCTGCGAACGGTTCCGGCGGGAGCCGGCTCGCTCTCAGTAGAGGGCTTCCTGCCCAGGTGGCGGATGAGATCTTCGTCCTGACCGGAACCGCTGCTGAAGCGAGCCTCGCGGTCTGTCGAAAGAGCTCTCACTCCGGATTCGGATAGCGATGACTCGCTTCGCTGCCCATTAGGATTCGGGCCTGTCAGTTCCCCCTTTTCAGGGCTCGCATGTTCACCGAGTCGATCGCGCAGCGGGACCAGTCCAGCTCGCCGCGGGCGCCGAGCTCGTCGAGGACCAGGCGGTGGAGCTTGGCCCACACCCTGGCCTTCGTCCACTCGGCGAAGCGCCGGTGCGCGGTCGCCCCCGAAGGGCCGAATGACGCGGACGGCAACTGTTGCCACGTGCAGCCGGACGTTGCCACGAACACGATCGCGGCCAGCACCTCCCGGTCGCCGTGCCGACGCCGGCCGCCGCCCTGAGGTCGTGACGGGGCCTCCGGGACCACCCGCTGGAACAGCTCCCACAACTCATCCGGCACCAGCCGCTCAACAATCGAAACCACGACCGATAGCCTATCGAACCAAATGAGATGACTTCTTACGAGTTGGTGCGTGATAGCGGGTGAGGCGTCGTTCCTGGACAGTGGCATGATCCGTCTGTGGCGATCACGGTCAATCGGGCAGTGCTGGCGCATCGGCTGTTCACGGGGATCTCGCGGCGTCATCTCTCGCGCCTGGTCGAGGAGTTGGCGGTGCCGTGGCAGGCCAAGGTCGAGGGGCGTCGCCATGCAGCACGAGGCGGCGCCAGGAAGCGGGCCGCGGGAGCCGGCGCCCGCCACCAATTGGTCTTCGCCGACCGGCTGGTGGCCACACTGATCCATCTGCGGCACGACCTGCCGCACTCGGCACTGGGGCTGCTGTTCGGCGTCGACCGCTCCACCATCACACGTGCGATCGCAGAGATACGTACGCTGCTGGCCGAGCGGGGGTGCGCGGTCCCCGACCGCCCCGGCCTGCGATTACGGACTCTGGCCGACGTGTTCGCCTACGCCCAGGCCGAAGGCATCGAGCTACGGCTGGACGCCACCGAGATCCAGGTCCGCCGACCACCGGCCGGCCGCGGCGGACGGCGCGCATTCGTTTCCGGGAAGAAGAAACAGAACACCATGAAGGCCACCGTCATCGCCGACTGGCGGGGCCGCACATTATGGACCGACACCCTGCGGCCTGGGCGTATGCACGATGCCACGGCCACCCGCAACGAGGGCATCGCCGTCTGCTTCCAGCACTTCCCCGACGTCGAGGTCCTCCTGGACGACGGCTACCTCGGCCTGAGCCGCGACCACCGCGGGCAAGCGATAACACCGCCCAGGAAACCGCGTCCGGGAGCACTGCCCGGCAGAGTCCAGCAGTGGGAACGAGACCGCTACGAACACTCCTCCGACCGCATCACCGTCGAACACGCCCTCGCTGACCACAAACGCTGGAAGCAACTGATGCGCTGGACCCACCGCCGAGACCGCCTGCCCGACACCTACCGCGCCATCGCCAACCTCGTATCCGACCGCACCGTCACCGCCTGAGAACAGGCCACGAACAGGCCAAACACGCCTCACCCGCTATCACGCACCAACTCGTTAGACGTGGCTAGCGGAGGGGACAGTGTCCCCGGGCCTCACCAATAGCCCATGGGGACGATCGTCCGGCTGAAGCCCCATGGAGCACCCCGCCGAGAGGCGACCGCCCTCCGCTGCCACCGCTCACGGCCCCGGCTGGTCTCCCCCGTCCAGCCGGGGCTTTGCTCTGCCCCCTAGCGCCGGCCAGTCGCGAACGTATCGGCGTACGACGTTCCGGGTGTGGCGACCGGCGGGTCGCCGCACCTCTGTGTCTTGGGTCCGGCGACCCGACGATCGCCGGCACCAAGTACTGCTAACTCGGTTGCACCACGAGGCGGTTGCCGCGCTCGGCCTGTTGCACCGTCACCGCCCGGCAGACCTCACGAAGGGAGTCAGGCAGCGCTTGCAGATGCCCGACGTTTCCGCATGCGGAGCGAGCTACCGGCTGCAGTAGACGGGAAGTCGCCGGCGCTGGTCTCCCGGACGAACTTCTCCGCACCCGCGAGCAGCAGGAGCTGCTCGCTGGTGGCCTTGCCGGCCTGCAGGCCGGGCTGAGCGATGACCGTGTGGAAGCGGGGCCGCAGCAGGCGGGCCTGGTCGCGGATGGCGAACAGGGCCTTGGAGTCGCCGACTTCGTAGGGTGAGACACCGCCGTTGCGCTGGGCGTACTGCACGGCCCGGCCGTGCAGATGGTCCAGCAGAGGCAGGGCGTTTCCGCGCCGCCACTTGGCGCCGCGCATGGCCTGGCCGCACACCTCGTACAGGTCCTTCAGCCGCGTGCCGGCAGTGGCCTTCGAGGAGTACTTGCAGTGCACGAGCGTCACGTCCAAGTAGTGGCCGTCGACCTTGAGGCCGACGAGGTCGGCTGCCTCGCCCTTTCCGTCGTCGTCGAGAAGGACATCGTAGGAAACGATGGCCTGCAGGTGGGCCGACATGTAGTACTGGATGGAGTTGGTGAGGCGCTGGGGCTTCTGTGACTCCTTGCTGAGGTCCACGCCTTGCCACTCGAGCGGTGTGAGCAGGGCCGGGTCGTAGGGGCGGCGGGTGTAGCGCGGGGCGATGAGCTTTCCCTCACCGTCGATGAGGCGGTCGCCCTCCAGGAACAGATCAGGCTTGTGCGCGTTGAGCCATTTCTCCAGGGGCTGCGGCTCGGCTGTGGGTCCGCTGCCGATGATGACGGCGTCTTGCTCGCGCGGAGCGTAGACCAGGCCTTTGGTGTCGTAGTCGGCCTGGTAGGCCACCCGCCAGGCGGGGGTCGTCAGGGAGAACAGGAACGGGCCGGTGGGGGAGTAGTCGTCGACCTCGAAGTCCACGTCGGTGAGCGCGTAGCGGACGTTGTCGTAGGTGAGGGTGTACCGGTCGCGGGAGCCGAGGAAGACCTGCCAGGGCCACTCCACGCCCAGCAGCGCGTACGACGGCCGTGTAGTGATGTCCTCGGGGATGATGAACCCGTCGAAGATCTGCTCCAGGTTGATGGTGCTGTCCAGCAGCTTGGTGCCCTGCCGGTCGCACCAGTCGGTCCAGGCCTTCAGGCTCGGCGCAGTGGTGGGGGACCAGAAGCGGCCCGAGTGCGCCGCGCTGATCGAGACGCTGTCGCCGTCGTCGAAGCCGGATGTGGCGATGTGGGTCTGGCTCTTGTGCTCCTGTTCGGTGGTGAAGCCCTGCGAGACGTCGCTGCCGACGTGGAGGGAGAACCGCGTGAAGTAGTCGCGGGCGTCTTTGAGGCCCACATTGGTCGGCACCAGCCGGTTCAGGCGGGCCAGTACCCGGAAGGTGCGCTGGCCGTTGATCAGTTCGCAGTCTTCGCCCAGCACCGCCTCGGCCAGGTCCGTGTAGGTGCTCGACTTCTCCGAGCCGTGGATGTACAGCAGCCGCCTGGTGGTGTCGAAGTAGAGCACGATCAGCTCGTAGACGACCTGCTCCAACTCCTGGGGTGCGCCCCAGCGCACCGGGGTACGGCGTTCGATGACATACCAGGCCACGGGGGAGTCCTCGCCGCCCAGAGCCATGGCGTCGTCCAGGACGCGCTCGTTGCCCTTGCACAGCGCGAGGGCGGCCTCGGGTCTCCACTGGACGGTGGCCGCGCGGTAGGCGATCGCGCTCATCTTCGGCTCCAGCACGCTGACCGCCACGTCCTCGGGCGCACCGGTGAACGTGGTGTCGAAGGTGCTGGTCTCCTCCGCGGCCAGGGTGGCGCGGTCGGTCAGGTCGCGCAGCAGATGATTCCAGTCGGCGTCCTCGCGCAGCAGGCGGCGCAGCGGTGAGGCGCCGGCGCCCGGTTCCTGCGCGACGAACACGGTGGCCTCACCCAGTCCGTCGGCGGCCCGGGTGAACCGGCCGATGAACTGGATCATCGGACTCAGGCTCTTGCGGGCCGCGTGCATGGCCGCGATCTTCAGGGCGGGCTCGTCGAATCCCTCACCGAGCATGTCGACGCAGATGATGATGCGGCACTCACGCTCCCGCAGCGCCTGCACGGCCGCTTTGCGGCGCGTGACGCCGACGTTCTGGTGGACCACGGTGGGATGAAACTCGGGAGCCAACTGCTGGTAGAGCAAGCCGAGTTCTTCCGCCTCCGGGATGCTCTCGGCCCGCGCCATCAGCAGATGGTCGTGCCCGGCTTCCCGATCGGCCCGCAACTGGCCCACGGCCAGCTCCGTCAGCTCCCGGTCGACGTCCTGAACACCGAACACCGCCCGGTAGTTGATACGCCGGAAGTACTCCAGCCGCTGGGCCTCCCGCAGCGGGAAACGGAACACGGTACGGCCGGGCAGGCGGCGGCCGTCCTCCCGAAACGGGGTGGCAGTGAACAGCAGCACCGGCCGGTCGGAGAAGTCATCGATCACCCGCGCCCACGTGTCCGCGGGGGAGTGATGCGCCTCGTCCACGACCAGATGGGAGAACGACGACAGCAGCGCCATCCGCACATTGCCCACGGCCCGGCTGAGGATCTGCGGGGTGGCGACGACGACGTTGCACGCCTGAACGAACCGAGCTGCTTCTTCCGGGTCCTTGAACCCGTGCTCGAGCCGGCCCACCCGCGGCCGCAACGCGGCAGGCGTGACGATCTGCTCCTGCTGCAGGATGCCGAGCGTCTCGAACTTCCCCGCGATCTGGTCCCGCAAAGCGGCGCTGGGCACCAGCACCAGCAGCCGCTCCATCCGTGCGGCCACCAGAAGGGCCAGCATGGTCTCGGTCTTGCCGGTGCCGGTGGGCATCACCACGATGCCCGGATCGCCCAGGCCCGAGGCCCAGTGCCCCAGCACCGCGTGCAGCGCGCCGATCTGGGGGCGGCGCAGGCTGCGGGGCTCGCCGTGCGGGCGAAAGCCGATGGCTTCCCGATACGACTCCACCACCGCCTGCGGCGGGTGCAGCGTGCGGCTGCCCTGCCAGTGCACCTCTTGGCCGGCACGGTCGGGCAGCACGGCGGTCAGCCCGTCGGCCGCTTCCGCTGCCACGTGTACCGCGGGCCAGCTGCCGTAGACGTTGGACACCCGTAGCACCCCGGCCTCGTCGGTGGCCTGCAGCGTGCCGCCGGGAACCAGGAGCTGGCGGACCTTGTTGTGCTCGTATCTCTCTTCAGCCCATACGGGCTGCGTGCTCACGTTCATCCAGGTGCTCTCTGTTGCAGCTCCGGGCGCCAGCCCGTGGCGAGGTGAGTGCGGACGGCGAAGGAAAGGTCACGGCATCGGCCGATGCCGCCAAGACCCGTGCCCGCGGTTCAGCGGCGGTGTCCGCGCTCGGGGGAGCGCGCCGGGACGTTGAGGAAGTCCTCGAACCAGTTGTCCGGGTGCAAGGCGGGAGGGATGCCCGCGGGCGCCCTGTCCTCGGCTTCACCAGCGCCTTTGCTGTACTTGCTGTCGTACAGCCACAGCACATCGTGGTCCTGGAAGAAGAAGTCCGAACAGGCGTCGAAGTCGTAGTCGTCGCGGTGCGCGGGCAGCGCCGCATGCGCACTGTCGTCACCGGCTTCCAGGTGTTCGGGGGCATCACCGAGAGCGAGATGCAAGACCATCTCCTCCGCCGCGCAGACGGGCCGGGGCCACCTGCCGCTCTTGAGGTCGCCTGCCAGATCGTCGCAGGCCCGGGCCAGGCCGCGCCGCCACTGTTTACTCTGGCGCCAGGTCACCTGCGGAAGACGAGAGAAGAAACCCCACGCACCGTCATCGTCCTGGGTGACGGGACGCTCACCCAGTTCGGCGGCATCGTCGTAGGCCGCATCAGCAAGCTCGACCAGCGCGCTGTACAGCAGCTCGGCCGTGCGCGGCGTGAACGTCCAGTCGCACTTCCGGCAGTCCTCCTCCTCACAGTCGCACGCCGCGGGCAGCGCGAAGAGCGCGGCGAAGTCCGGCTGCTCCCCATCACTCTCGGGCGCGGCACCCGTGCGCACGGCCGCGCCGGAGCGATCGGCCCGACGCTGGCGCCAGCCCGGGCCGAAGTCGACGCGGACCGGCTCAGCCGACCAGTCGGCGACCTCATCTCCCTGAGCCGACAGCAGCAGTTGGCCATCCTGCGTATCGTTCAGGCAGTCCATGCCCGGCAGGTCGCCCGTGGTCTCGGCAGCGAACATGACAGCGCCGGTCAGATCGTGTGGATCATCTTCGGTGAGTTCCTCCGGCGGCATCGGCTCCCAGCCGCTGGCGGCCGCTGCCGCGAGTGCCCTGGCCTGGTCGTAGACGTGGAACTCGCGCAACTGGACCACACGGACCACCGGACCGGGCAGGTCAGCGAGCCGGGCATCCCCCGGGCTGCGGACAGCCGAAACGGGAAGTGCCTCTTCCTCACCGCTTTCCTGCACCCAGTCGAATGGGTCGTCAGAAGGCCAGGTGAACCCCGGCAAGACGGCGGACCACACTCCCGCGCATGCCTGGTCGAGAGCGTGACGGAAGGAGGCAGCAGGAGCATCCGGCAGCACAGTGAGCAGCTTGCCCGCCGTGTTCTGCTGCGGCGCGGTGAGGACCCCGTTGCGGGCGGCGAGGCCGAGAAGGAGCGCGGCATGATGGGCCACGAGCGCATCCTTGCAGGTCATGACGGCCTGCAGGCTGGAAGGTCCGTCAGGGTGCGCCAGCAGAACGAGAACGCGGCTCTTGCTGGCGGAGTGCTCGCAGAAGAAGTCGCGGGGCAACGCAGAGGGGGTGCTCTGGACGGCTGTCATGGAGGAGCTCCAACGATGCGCGGCAAGCCGACGCCCGCCGCAGATGAGGAGGAAGCTGCTGGTGGGCACGGTACGACCGCATCCCCGGACAGCGTGGAAGTCTGTTGCAGCTGGTGCCATCGCTACGAGCGGCGACCCGGGCCTGAAACGCGACTGTAGCCCTCAACCAGCGAACAGACGGGCAGATTCGGGAAATTCCCGACCGCGGCCGACAGCGCACGCGCTCAGCACGCTTCGCGAGGGCTCAGCAGAACTGGCACAGCCGCAGCAGCGAGGGCCGGGATGCTCGCGGGTCCGCGACATGGCCCGCCACGTCCCACGCCTTCGAACCGCTCGCGGGCGGGCCCTGCCGCCGTCTCGAGGTCCGCGGCATGGCGCGCGCCGGCACAGCCCGCCGTGGTCAAGCCATGATCAGTGGGTCCCTCGATGGAATGCTCAAAACCCTCTGCCCACTACCGCAGCCCTCCCATCCGCCGTTAAGCCACTGACATGCCGCGCCCCCTTGCAGCGGCGTACGACGGCCCCTGACGGAGCGGTGGATGCCTGGCAGACTCAGCTGGCTCAAGCATGAAGTCCTCATCGGCGGTGAGTGGGACGGCCTTGAACTCGACGCGCCGTTGCGCCACCTCAAGGCCGGCATCGGGGCGGGCAGCAGCACTCTGGCCGATGCTCTGTGGATCACACTGGGAGCGGTCTCTCTCAAACTGCTGCCCGCAGCCACGGAGCAGGTACAGGCGATGCGCGCCACGGTCGCCTTCGACTGCGGGGTCTGGATCATCACGCACGAGCTGCCGACGCAGGAGATCTCCTTCCTCAACACGGCCACCGGGGAAGTGACGACGTTCCCTCTCGTCTCCGAGACAGGGGAGCGCACCGCCGGCTCCTACAGCGTGGAGCTCATGGGCATCCCCGCTGTGGAGACTGCCCGGGGCAGCGTGACCCTCGACAGCATGATGGCCCTGTGCTACCTGCAGCAGGTCCACGCCAGCCATACCGTCTACGGCGGTGCCAATCTCAACGACCTCGGCGTAACGATCGAGGTCTGCTTCGGTCTGCTGGACGAGGAGGCCGCGACGCGCAAGGCCCGTGCCGCCGCGGCCAAGAGGGACGCGACGAGGGCCGCCACCGTCCTGAAGAAGGCGATGGAGCAGCGCCTCGCGGACGGACTTCCCACCTCCGCCGACTTCGACGCCGATGAAGCCCGCCTCACCAAACACCTCGAAGCGATCAACGCCGAGTTCCTGCGCCTGGCCACCGAACTCGAGGCCCATGAGGCCATCTTCGCCAACCGATCCTCCGAGAAAGGCCAAGGCCTGCAGCGAGCCGCCGAAGCAGGCAGGGCCGCTGACCGTGCGTACCAGGCTCTGGCTCCGCACTACGAGGCGCGTGGGCAAGCCCGGGCGGCCCTCGCGCAAGCCGAACAGGATGCCAAGCCGCCTATGCACTGCCCTGAATGCGCCCAGATGCTTCAGCAGGCGAAGGCCCCCGGCCCCGCCTGTCTTCTGTGCGGGCAGCCGGACCCCGACCAGGCAGTGCGTCAGGCGCGCAAGGACCATCGGCTCACCGCCGCTCAGGCCGCCCTTCGTGCGCTCGAGGACAGGCTCCAAGCCGCCCAGACTGGCGCGCAGCAAGCCGCCGATGCCCGCAACGCCCTCACCGAAGCCGCCCGGCAGGCGGCGAGCCGCTGCGACGCCTACCGCGTAGCCGAGATCACCCCACGCGAGCAGGCCAAGGCCAAGGCCGCGGCCACGGCGGCCGAGACCAGAGCAGCGATCACCGCGGTGCGGGAACGCCGCAAGGAACTGACCCGGCTGAACGAACTCGAACGCGCACACCAGCGGACCGCCGACAACGCTGAGCAGGCCCGCCTGGCCTGGGCCATGGCCGAAGGCGACGCCCAACACGTCCGCGAGCAAACGGCGAAACAGCTGTCGATCATCTTCGCCGAGAAAGTCATGGCGATGGCGCCCGACAAGATCCGGCACGCCAGCATTGACCCGAAGACTTTCACCCCCCGGCTCAACGGCCGTACCGTGCGCCAGCTTTCCCGCTCAGCAGGGATGATCAACATCGCCAACAACGGGCTGCACCTGACGTTCCTTGATGCAGCCCGTACCCTGCCCGGCGTGCTGCTGCCCCGCCTCCAGTGGCTGGACGCCTCCCTCGACGGCCTGGGTGCCGGCGAAGAGGGAGCCCGTCTGGCCGCCAGCACCCTGCAGGTGGTCAGCGCCACCGTGGCCGACGACGCTCAGATCATCATTGCCACCGCTCACGACATGCCCCACAGTCCCGGCATGTTGGCCACCGAACACGACAGCCATCACCCCGTGATTCCGCACGCCCGCATGACCGACGACACCGCCTGGCCGGGTCGGTGAGCCAAGTACCCGACGATGACACGTACGCCATGACCGTCCCGTATGCCCGGCCCGCACCATCAGACCCCGACGAGATCACTGTCGAGTTCGGCATCGACGACATCATCCTCACCTACAACAGCCAGTACTGGATCGCGCCGCACCACGACGACGGGATGCAGCAGTGGGACGTCGGCATGCACTTCGCCGACGACGGGCCCGGCCCCCAGTTCGGCAGGATCGGCCTCCACGTCGTCGATCACAACCGCTGCCTGGATCCCATCGAGGCCTGCGACGCCCTCAGCGACCACCTATTCACCATCAGCCAAGCTCTCTTCGAACCTGGCTGCCTGGACACGCGCCAGGACCTGTCGGATCGGCTGAGCTGCCCGGGCAACACCCTCATCGTCGACCACGTCAGCATCGACAAACGACTGCGCGGACACGGACTCGGGGTCTTCCTCACCGGCCTGGCCCTGGAGTACTTCAGCACAGACACCGGTGTCATCGCGCTTTTCCCGGACCCATCGAGCGTGATCCTCACACCCCCCATGAAGAGGCCTGCGCCCGCCTGGGGCAGGCCTGGTCCCGTCTGGGCTTCACCCCCTACCGCGACGGCGTATGGGTCCTCGACCCTGGACTGACCACCCTGGAGACGGCCATCGACGCCGAGCAGCAGCGCCTGGCAGACCACCGCTGGCACGTCAGTCTGAAGTACAACCCGAGCAACTGGGGCGGTGACATCACCGCAATCACCGCCCTCATGAGCAAGACCACCCCGTGGCGACGGCCCCCGCCTGCCCATCCCTCGCGTCTGTGCACCAGTTGAAAAAGACCCCCTTGTGCCGCCCGCCCGACGAGGTCCGCGCGCTGTGGGCGCGCACCACCAACGCACGGGCCAGCGGCTCTCACATCTGCGCCCTTGGCCCCGGCCCCTGCACGCCTTGCCAACGGAACCTGGCCGGGCCATGGTCAGCCTTCGCCGTGGCCGAGATGCGCTGCATTCGGGCTGACCCATTCAAATCCCTTGGACCACAACGGAATCATGAGACCCGATATTCACTTCCCATTGCAGGATCCGATGACGGGAAACACCCGCACGAGCGCCATTCCGCTTGTGGATTCCGACAAGGGGCTGCCCGCCATCCGGAGCATGGCGACGCTGTGTTAATGCGACTTCATCTGCTGCGCTGCATTCTCGATCCCGTCACGAGCTGGCGGGCTCTTCGGCGGACCGTGGGAAGCGATGGCCCGAGGTCATTCGACGTGGCCTACAGGCAGGTCCGCGTGGAGCGGTTCCCTGAGGAATCTGTCTACCGGCAGCACGGGCACGTACCCCTGGCCTCACCGGACCAACGTGAAAGGGACCCCCGCTAACCGGACATGTGGCCGAATGGGTGGCCGTCGAAAACTGGCCGAACAGACGCAAGGGCGCGGCAGGCGGCGCCTTTTCGCCGTATTCCCGAAAGGGTCTCTCCCTCTTACGTGGCGTCAGAAAGAATCGGACAGTCCTTCATCCTGAAGCCCGGGGGAGTTCAGCATGCCGGATCCCACAGAAATCGCTGTGATCAGTTCCGTCCTGCCCGCCACCTTCACGTTCCTCTTCCAGCGCCTGGATCGCCTGCTCACCTCCCGCGGAGCTGAACCCGAGACGGACGTCGCCGCGCCGCCTGGCCTGGTGGGAACACTTCACCTGCCGCTGGAGCCGTCCGAAGACACGCTCCGGGCCCGGCGAGGCGAACTGGAACTGCTGCAGGAAGCCCTCACCGCCTACGCCGACGGCACTGTCCCGGTGAGCCCCTCCGACCACCGACTCTTGCGGAACATGGCCCGCACTCGCGGCGCCCTGGAGGACATTTACCGCCAGCGCCTGACCTTCGAGGGCGAAGACCGGCCCGCCTCCGGCCCGTTCGTCCACCAGAGCATCAAGACTGTCACCGGCGAGGCCTCGGGCATGGAGAGCGATGTGATCACCGGGAACTCCCGTGTCCTGCAGGACGTGGACACCGTCGAGGCCGGCGGCAAGCTCATCGGTATGAAGGGCCAGCGGATCACCCAGCAGTAGCAGTAGCACAGGCAACTGCCGCCACATGTGCCTGCGCGGCCGCGCCGCGGCACACCCGACCGCTTCGAAGGGCTGATCCGTGCCAGCATCCGACCCTGCCCACCAGGACACAGCGCCGACACTGCCCGCGCCCCACGACGATGCAGCATCCACGCCGGCCACCCAGCCACCTGCCGATCCCGACGCAAGCATCCCCGGGCCCTTGAACGGGATCCAGCCCCCCGCCCACCCGTCCGTCACAGACCGATCGCAGGCCTCCGCCTTCACGGACCCCCGACAGGACCCCGCACCTGCCGTGACGCCGCCCGGACCGGCCACCCACCCCCGTGACACCCCCGCCCCGCACACGGCGCCTCACGTCAAAGACCCGGACGACGGGGCGAGCACCGTGCAAAACGTCCGCATCAACTACGGGACGGCAGTCGCAGTCCAAAACATCAACGAGATCCAACGCCTTCGGGGAACGCCCCTGCCCGACGACTGGATTAAGGCCCGTCTGCACCCCTACCTGCCCGACGACCAGACGACAAAAGCCATCGCCGAGCTCCTCGACGTGCACCGGATCGCCGTCATCCACCACACCGCCGGCACCGGCCGCTACACCACAGCCCTGCACGCCCTCACACACGAACGTGTCAAAAACATCCGGCAGGTGCGCCGCGAACCCAACGAGCGAGTCGAACTCGAAGGCCTCAAAGACGAGAACACCGGCTGGATCCTGGACCTGCGAGACGAAGAGGAAATCCTGCGCCCCGGGTTCGGGCTCCACCTGCGCGAAGCGGCCGACCACCTGCGCACCATGCGCTCCTACCTCGTCGTGGTCACCCACACCAACACCTGGAGGCCGGTTGCGGGCGAGGCCACCGACCTGGCCCACCTCCTTGCCCCGCCCACCGCTCTCGACGTGCTCCACACCCACCTGGAACGCCACCAGCCCCACGTCCGCGACCTGGACAGGTGGCGTACCGATGAGGCCATCATCAAGCAGCTAGCGTCGGCCACACCGGCCGAAGCTTCCCGGCTGGCCCGCATCATCATCACCGCAGTCAGCCTCGACGACTCCACCGGCGAGCCCAAACCCTTCAAGGAACTCGTCGAAGCCGTCATCCAGTCCGCCCACAACTGGCGCACCGTACTGCGCACCTGGCACAGCAACCATCCCAACAGCGCCCACCGCAACTATCTGCTGGCCGCGGCCGCGCTCGACGGCGCGCCCGCCGAGGCCGTCTACGAAGCCCAGACCACCCTCGGCGAAGCACTCCAGGACGCCCCGGCCACCCTCTGCGGCCAGCAGGGTCCCGGCATCATCGAACTCACCCACACCATCGGCGCGACACTCGGCGACGACGACCGCATCCACTTCCTCAAGCCCGGCTACGCCGAGGCAGTCGTCGACTACTTCTGGGTCGACCGCCCCCACCACGTCGCCGCCTTCACCCGCTGGACCGCCGAACAGGCCGCATCACTGCCCGCCGACCTCGGCGCCCCACTGGCCGAGCGGGTCACCCAATGGGCAACCCGCTACAGCCTGGCCAAGCAGAGCTTCACCGTCCTGCGGGCGATCGCCACGCACTGGGCCAAGACTCGCCACCTGCGAGGCCAGGCCACAGATCTCCTGGTGGCCGCAGCCGTCGACCCCACCGCCGGCAAACGCGCCCGCACCCAGTACCTGGCCTGGGCCAAGGCCCCCGACGCAGACGAGCTCACCAACCAGGCCAGCACCCCCACCGCCCTCAAACAGGCGCTCGCCGCCGCCTTGGCGCAACTCGGCCACGCCTACCCCCAGATTGCCCTTAAGCGGCTGGCCGAACTCGCCGCCCACACCACCCACAAGGCCGTCACGGCCGCCGTGGGAGACGCCCTGACCGAACTGTGGGACCAGCCCGCCCACCAGGACACCATCCGAGCCACCCTCACCACATGGTTCGCGTCCTCCCAGCCCCACTACACTGCCGCCGCCCGGCGCGCCTTCCTCCACCTCGCCGACCGCACTACCACCGAGGGCATCCCCCTCCTCTTGGCCAAAACCGACAGCGGAAGCTCCTCATTTGCCCTCACCGGCTGGCGCTGCGCCCTGGAGGACAAGGGGGACACCGACCTGCAACACGCCGTCAGTACCTGGCTCGACAGCGCCCTGGCCAATGACCGGCTGCGCCCCGCCATCCTGCAGACCTTCACCGAAGCCGTCTTCCGCTCCGATGCCGACCGCACTTACCTCGCCTCGCGCTTCCTCGCCCTCCACCACGCGACCTACGGATGGGAACCCGTCAGCCCCGGCGCACAGCCCACCGCACGCACCCACCTGCGCGACGCACTCGTCATCGCCCTGCGGGAAGCCGATCCGACAGCGCCTGCAACGCTGCACCATGCGCCGAACACGCCGTAGACGCGGCGGCTGGCCCACACCCCGCACCGGCACCCTCGACCTGATCTGCCCCGCACCCACCGCCATGCCGGGCTACTCCTTCACCCTCACCCTCACCGGCGCCTGGGAGGAACTCCCCTCGCCCCGTCCGCACCACAGCCCCCACGCCGCCGCTGCCGACCACGCCCTGACGACCGCCCGCGCTATTACCGCCGACTACTACGCGACCGACGCCGTGCCGGCCTCCGCCCGCCTCAACACCATCCTCGGCCGCCCCGCCGACCTGCCCAACGCCCCCGTCCGGCTGCTCTGGGGCCACGTCTGTCTCACTGCCGAACCCGGCGCCACCCAGGCTGCACACAGCCACCAACAGCACCTGCACGAGCTGCAGCAACGTCAGGCCCAACACGCCCGCCGTCTGGAAGAAGCACACACGCTGCGCGACACCCTGATGAGCGACCCTTCACTGGCACTGTCCTACTGGTTCGCCACCGCACCGCAGACTGTAGACACCAGCACACTCACTCGTCTTGAGGCTCTGTTCGCCCAAGCAGCCGCCTATGCGCCACAGGGCCAGTGGGCGCCTCTGGCCCGCCTGCTCCAGACCTTCGCAGGCAACCTGACCGACGACGCCAAGAACCACCTCATGGACACCCTGGCCTCCCTCACCGACCGGTACGGCCGCCCAGACATCGCTGCCGCCATCCAAGGTGTGCGCGCACTGCGTCCGGAAGACTCCGCTCAGCCGCCCCCGCGCACAAACGGATCAACACTGTGACCCGGCCGTACGTCAGAACAGCAGAAATGAGACCGCCGTCTCACCTCGAGCGGTGTCGAGTGGGCCGACGGCACACGAACTCCCGCCCCTGCGATCATTGGTGCACCGGCTTTCGCCCGGCCTTCTCGCATCTGGCGCCTTTGGCTTACGCGGCCCGCGTGGTCACATCGTCACCGTAGAGAACCCTGTCTGTGCAAGAGCCGCGCCTACACCTGTTTGGCTACGGCGACTGGACCGGACCTGCCTCCGCCACCCTCACAGGTGTCGGTTGTCCGGCCCGCGAGATCGCCGAATGGCACTGACAAGCCCGGTCCACACCTTCCACGGCCTCAGGAAGGCGGATACCCGTGCCCTCGTGGTCGCAGTGCCGCGTGGCGGCAAGGACTCAAAGGAGGTCCCTCCGTTTCAGGGCGCTGGCATCGCCGTGGGGCGCGTGAAGTGGACACATATTGCAGGCTGTTCACGAGGGATGGGCTAGCTAGTCCAGCTGGAAACGAAGGCGAACGTCGTCTGACCACGGCCCTGTGTCGGCGTCGCTCTCCTTCCACCGTCCTTCGTCGAAGATCAGAGAACGCGGCCCGAGCAGGACTCGTGGGAACAGGGACCGGCTCGGTACCCTGGGAAGCGCCTCAACGGTGTCCAAGCGGAAGGCGGGCACCTGGAATCCGCACGGTTCCTCATCATGGAACAGCACGGATCCGTGGCCAGAGAACCAGGCGACGAGGCTGGAGTCGGCCAGATTGCAAACAACTGGGACGTTAATGGTCCCGGGCGCAGTGTCGCAGTCCTCCTCCTGCACCTCCGGCGCCGCCAGGAGGAGTCCCCGGGGAATCGGCTGGGTCTGCGGGTCGGCTGCCGCGCCGAGGAACATCAGGGAGTTCCGGGATTCAGGGCTGGCCAGGTCTTTGACCATGACAGGCACCGCGTCCCAGCCGTCCAGACCTTGGGCATCGCGGTAGGCCGCCGCGCACCAGGCCAGATCGCCCAAGTTCTCGAAGTGCACCACATCGAGAGGCGGTCCGTCGCCGTCGTCGAAACGGAGGACCGACTCGGGGTGGCAGGCAGTGAGGAAGTCAAGCAGGTCCGGATGGTTGCCGAGGAGAGCGTCGCTGTCCGGGTCGGCGAGCGCCCGCATCAGGTGCACGTACTGACCGTCCTTCTCGACCCGCGCGGAAACGGTCAGGGCGAAGCCCGCTGGGTAGACGTAGCCGAAGTGGTGCTCGTTGGCGGTACGCAGCACCGGCAGTTTCGCGGACGCAGAAGTGGTCTGGACATGCACCCTGGTGGGATGGTCCATGATGAAACCGGCCAGCACATACGGCTGGGGGAGGTGCGCCAGGCCCCCCATGACCTTGCCTCGCAGCGCGAGTGCGCGCATCCTCTGGTCACGTCGCGCCGGCTCGCCGAAGGTGGCCAGGTAAAGCGCCTCCTGCTCAGAGGGTGTTCCTTGCTCGAACCACGCGTACAGGTCCAGGGACGTGATGAGGGTTGTCTGGCTGTCGGCATCGCGATGGATCTGGATCTGGACAGGTCCGGTGATCGGTTCGGCAATCTTCCGGGCAGCGTCGGCACGCACCTGCTCAAGGTAGCCGGGGACGCTCACCTCTGCGATCGCGTCCCGGATCTCCGCCACGGGCCGCATGTCCTTGGGGGTGAAGTGCTTGGACTTCTTGGCGGACGTCAGAAAGTGGGACAGCTCCACGATGAGGGCGGCATCCATCATCCGGAAATAGACAACCGCTGACTTCGGTCCGTTCAGCTTCACGAGGGCGATACCGGTGGGAAACTGTGCCGCAAGCAGGCACTCGGCATCCGCCCGGTTCAGCCTGATCCGCCCGTCGTCCCGATCGGTCGCTCGGACGCTGAAGCCGACGAGAACTCCGGATACCGGCCCGGTCCGGCCGAAGTCCTCCGCCAGGTCCGGCTGGCACAGGAAGTCGAACCCGAAGTCGTGTTCGACCTTGTTGGGGATGATGAAGTTCTCCTGACAGGAGAGCCGGAACCGGTCCTCTCCGATCGCTCCGATGCGCTGGGCGGCGTTGCGTTTCTTCGGCACGGTCCCCCGGATCGCATGCTTCTGTCAGGCAGACCGGGTGCGTCTTTTGCTCCACGGTCGCGTCTGCTGCTCTCCTCCATTATCGCAGCCGCACCGGATCGCCCGCACACATATCTGGGCACCGCTCAGCGATGCCGATGAGGACCTGAACGGGGTTGCCTCGACAACCAACTCCGCAGGCTGCGGCCTGAACCGTTCCGGGTTCGGTAGGGACTCGATCATTTGAGAGGATCGAGTCATGGCACGCCCTTCCCCTTACCCTCTTGAGCTGCGCAGACGAGCG
>NZ_JBIAKA010000037.1:0-27118 GCF_042872225.1 Streptomyces sp. NPDC005374
GGACCTCCGCCCCGGGGGCGCGGCGGGGGGGGCGGGGGTTTGGGGGGGGGGGGGTGCCCCCCGGACCCGGGGGGGACCACACAGGGGGGGGGGGGGGGGGGAACGCCCCCCCCCGCCCACCGCCCTTTCCCGTCCCCCGTCAGGAGGTGGCGAGGTGGGCCTCCGGCACCGTCTCCTTCTCCGCGAGCTCCGTCTCCTCCTGCTTGACTGCCCGCAGCAGCACGATCGGCGTGGCGATCTTCCAGACGAAGTAGGTCGCCGTGGGGATCACGTTGGCCAGCAGTCCGTCCCAGGCCAGCGGCCCGCTCTGGTGGAGATAGACGAAGGCCCCCGGGATGAGGAGCACCCCCAGCACGATGCTCAGCCAGCCGTACCAGCGGGGGAAGATCGGCTTGGAGCGGTGGTCGACGAAGGAGGCGTAGCCGATCGACCAGACCTGGAGCACGAAGATGCACGCGTTGCCCACCAGCATGAGCCAGAAGGTGTCGGACATCGCGGACAGTACGTCGGCGGAGTGGATCTCGGGTCGATAGGCCGCGGCGGCGAGGATCGCGAGCGGGAAGAAGAACCCGAGCGGGGCGACGACGCCGGTGGTGAGCTGGATCATGGACAGCAGGCCCCAGCCGCCTTCGACCCGGCGCATCTGGAGGCTGGTCACGACGACGTACGGGTACTCGAACGGGACGGTCAGCACCATGATGACGACACAGGTGAGGATGCCCGTCCGGTGGTCGTTCAGAAAGGCGACGATGCCGTCGGGGCTTTCCGTCGGACTCATCGGGGTGAGCAGGTGTCCCGCGGTGAAAGCGGCTATGAATCCCACCAGCAGGATGAATCCGCACCAGGCCGACAGGCGTTCCAGTCTGAGATAGAGGTCTTGCCGCATGAACGATCTCCTTTGATCGCGTCGGCCCGTTTCACCAGCCGACAAGCCTGTCCAGCACCAGGTTCGTAGTGGAGAGGTAGTCGCCGTATCCGCCGCGGAAGAAGAGCAGCGGGGTCCTTTTCGATTCGACGCGGAGATGCCGGACTCGTCCGACGACCAGGAAGTGGTCACCGATCTCCACGACTTTCTCCACTCCGCAGTCGACCCACGCGACGATCCCGTCCAGTACGGGATTTCCGAGCGGGGACGATTTCCAGGTCACGCCGTCGAAGCGGTCGGCTCCCCCGGCCGCCATCTGACGGGACAGCCGTTCCTGGTTTCCCGCGAGCGCGTTGGCGCAGAAGCGCCCGGCGGTCCGGATCGCCGGGAGGGTCTTGGAGGAACCGTCCACCAGGAAGGAGACCAGGGGCGGGTCCAGGGAGACGGACATGAAGGTCCCGACGACCAGTCCCTGGGGCCGTTCGTCGCCGTCCGTGGTGGTGATGGCGACCACGCTCGTCGGGAAGTGGCCCAACACCCCCCGGAAATACCGTCCGTTGATCGTGTCCATACGCGTCCTCAGATCACGACGCGCATGGACTCGGGCAGCTCGAGACCCATCTGTGCGAGGGCGTCGGCGTGGTACGCCGCGCCGGGAACGTGGATCATGTGCTGGAGTCCCACGTGCGCGTCCCGCCAGTACCGCTGCAGCGGGTTGCCCCGCCGGATCGCGTTGCCACCGGACCGTACGAAGATCTCGTCGAGCGCGGAGACCGCCCGCCAGGCACACCGCACCTGGTTGCGCCGGACCCTGGCCCGATCCTCGATGGTCAGAGGTTGGCCCGCCTCGACCTGGTCGTACAACCGGCTGATGCCGTCGATCAGTTGGACCCGGGATGCGGCGATCTCCGCGGCCGCCTCTCCGGCGGCGTAGAGGACGTACGGATCGTCCCGCACCTGGACGCCGGTCACGGCGACCCGTTCGCGCTGCTGGCCCAGATGAAGGGCCAGGGCGCCCTCGCACATCCCGACGACGGCGGCGGTGATCCCGAGCGGGAACATCGCGCTGAACGGCAGCCGGTACAGCGTCTCGGTCAGCCCGACGGCCTCGGCGGCCCGCCCCTCGGTGACCAACTCCTGCCGGATCGTGCGGTATTCGGGGATGAAGGCCTTGTCGACCACGACGTCCTTGCTGCCCGTGCCGGACAGTCCGATGACGTCCCAGGAGTCGTCGACGAGCTTGTAGTCCGAGCGGGGCAGCACGACGTGCAGCACGCTGATCGGCCCGGCCGGCTTCCCCTTGCCGTCCCCGACGAGCGCGCCGAGGAAGTCCCAGGAGCAGTGGTCGCTGCCCGAGGAGAACGGCCAGCGTCCGCTGAGGACGTAGCCGCCGTCGACGGGGTCGGCGATGCCGCCCGGCATGTAGGGCGAGGCGATCCAGGTGTCCGGGTCGGCGTCCCACACCTCGTGGGCGAGCCGGGAGTCCAGCTGCGCCAGTTCCCACGGGTGCACTCCGACGACTCCGCTCACCCAGCCCGCGGCTCCGTCATGACGTGCGACCGCCATGACCGCTTCCGCGAAATCCCGGGGATGCGCGGCGTGACCGCCGAATTCCTTCGGCTGGAGAAGCCTGATCACCCCTGCCGAACGCAGCAGCGCGACGGTCTTGTCGCTCAACTTGCCGATCTTTTCGTTCTCTTCGGCCAGCCCGGCCAGTTCGGGCCCGATCTCCTCGATACGATCGACGACTTCGTGCGCCACGCCGCACACCTCCTGCGTACCGGTGAAACACATGCATCATGTGTGCCGCGCTCGGCGGCGGGATCGCCTCATTGTGAATTCGCGATCAGGGCGAACGCTGGGGGCTTTCCGCTGACCGGGACACGAATCACGGGAGGGTATGGACCAGTTGGTCTACGTTACGGGCGCCAGGAAAACCCCTTGGCCGGGTGCGGCTCGTGGCGGCAGGATGATCGCGCTGTGTCGGCCGCACGAGGGGAACGTGGATGAGGCAGAACCGGCTCGGGAAGACCGACGTGCACGTCACGGAGCTGGGCTTCGGCGGCGGTCCGCTCGGCGGACTCTTCGCACCCCTGGACGACGGGACCGCCGCGAGCGCCCTGGAGGCGGCCTGGGACAGCGGGATCCGCTACTTCGACACCTCCCCGCACTACGGCATCGGCCACTCCGAGCGCCGCACCGGCACCCTGGTGCGCGGCAGGCCGCGCGACGAGGTGACGTTGTCGACGAAGGTGGGCCGGCTGCTGGTCCCGCAGGACCCGGCGGGCCGGATGGACGAGAGCTTCGCGGTGCCCGCCACCCATCGCAGGGTGTGGGACTTCACGCGGGACGGTGTGCTGCGCAGCGTGGAGGACTCGCTGGAGCGGATGGGCGTCGACCGTATCGACGTGCTGTTCCTGCACGACGCGGAGCAGCACTTCGAGGACGCCCTGCGCGACGGGTACCCGGCCCTCGCCGAGCTGCGTGCGCAGGGCGTGGTGGGGGCGATCGGCGCCGGGATGTACCACCCCGGAAAGCTCACCCGGTTGGTCGAGGAGTCGGACGTCGATGTCGTGATGCTGTCCGGCCGCTACACGCTCCTGGACCACAGCGCCCTCGACGAACTCCTGCCCGCGTGCACCGACCGGGGCATCTCGGTCATCGCGGCGTCGGTCTTCAACTCCGGGCTCCTCGCCACGGCAAGGCCCCTCGACGGCGCCACCTTCGACTACGCACCCGCCGCACCACGGCTGGTCGAACGCGCGCACCGCATCGCGGACGCCTGCGAGGCCCACGGCACGACCCTCCCGGAGCTGGCGATGGCCTTTCCGCTGCGCCATCCGGCGGTCGCGGGCATCGTCGTCGGCATGCGCACGGCGGACGAGGTGCACAGCAACATGGCGGCGTTCGGGGCGGACATCCCGGCACAGGTGTGGGACGACCTGCGCGACGAAGGGCTGCTGGACGAGCGGGCGCCGGTGGAGGCCAGGCCGTAGTCCACCCGACGGGCGGGCGGCCCGGAGCCGCGAACACCAGGACCGTCGCCGGGCCTTCCGCTCCGCGTGCGACGCCATGCGTAACCCCATGTGTACCGAACCTGTGCGGTCCGCTCCCCCTGCAGCGCGCCGTACGCAACGACCTGCTGCGCCGAGGCCTGCCCGCGTCCTTCATCCCCAGGGGCTCAGACGCGTGGCGGGCGAGTCTCCCCGGGGGTCTCGTCGAAGCGGGTGCGGAAGACGCGGGTGAAGTGGGCCTGGCTGGCGAAGCCCCAGCGGTGGGCTATGTCGGCGACCGTGAGGTGGCGGGAGCCCGGGTCGGCGAGCTGCTCGCGGGCTTCGTCGAGCCTGCGGTCGAGGATGTGACGGGCGGGACCGACGCCGGTCTGCCGGAAGACGCGGCTGAGCTGGCGGGCGGAGACCCCGATCGCCTCCGCGACCCGTTCCGCGCTCAGCGCGGGGTCGGACAGGTGCCGGTCGATGTGGTCCCGGGCCATGGCGAGCCGGGCGGACGCGGCGGGCGACGGGGCAGCGTCCCCCGGCCGGGCACCCCCCAGCCGGGGCGCGGCCAGCGTACGGACGAGGTCCAGCACGGTGGCCTCGGCCGAGGCAGGGTCGGCACCCGGCAGGGCGGCCGCGGTCCGCGCGGGATCACCGCCCCCGGCGATCCAGTCGCTCAGCACCGACCGCATCGCCGACGTCATCGCGCCCCGGCCGAACAGCATGGGCGCCGCCATGTCGTAGGACGCGCACCGCTCGGCGAAGACCTCGCGGGGGATGTCCACGAGCAACTGGCGCATGGCGGAGGGGAATCCGAACAGGTAGGACCGTCGGGTGTCGTAGAGGACCACGTCGCCCGGCCGGACGGTGAGGCAGCCTCCCTCGTGGAAGAACACCGCCTGGCCGTCCGTCAGCAGGCTGACGAAGACCGAGTCCTTCGGGAGGTCCTGGCAAGTCCGCAGCGTGCGTTGGATGACGTGCTCGTTGCCGGTGATCTCGGCGAGGCGCAGGCCGCCCAGCCGGACGTTGGACTGGGTGGCCAGCAGGCCGTCCGGGGAGTAGGAGGAGCAGGTCAGGCCGACCAGCGCCTGCCGGTTGTACTCCTCCCAGAAGTCGATCCGGTCGGCGGGGTCGACGGACCGTGTGGAGACGCGGGAGACGTGAGAGGCGAGCGGCACGGTCACCTGGGTCTCCGTTTCCTGTCCGCGCACCCCCGATAGGCACGCTCCGGGACCAGGATGCCGCTACTCCCCCGCCCGATGCCACGGGTGCGGCCGGATCACCGGAAGAGCGAGTCGACGTAGTCCGCTCCGATGCCGACCTTCTCGAAGTGCGTGCGGCACATCGCGATGTAGTCGTGCACGTCGAAGTACCCTTCGGTCTCGCCGTTCTCGTCCAGCCAGATCAGCGGTCCCTTGACGATGAAGAACGCCTTCATCGGCTCGTCGCTCTCGTAGGCCACCAGCGTGTGCCCCTCGCCGGGCGACTCGTAGACGAAGTCACCGGCGCGCGCGGTCCAGGGCCGCTCCAGATAGCCCCACTTCCCGGAGATCGTGTACGCGAACACCTCGTGCGGGTGGTAGTGCCGGTTGACCAGCCCCGCCTCCTTGGCGCGCAGGATGTCGGCCCACGAGTTGTCCTTGACGTTGATCCACAGCGGGCGGGAGCCGACGGTCTCGGTGAACGGTACGTAGTAGCGGTCGTCGTCGGTGGCCACCTGGGGCAGATAGACCTCGGGCAGGGCGTCCGGCTTGAGGGAGTTCTGGATCGGCCTGAGGTCTTTCCAGAACTCCGCACCGGCTGTTTCGGGCATGGCGAGCTCCCTTGTGACGCGGCACGGCGTGGCTGCGTGGCCGAGTGGGTGAGTGGCCGACAGTGAACACCGGTGGCCGCGGCCGGGTCTTCCCCGGGAAGGACGTCGGCGTTTGCCTGTTCGGGACATCCCCACGAAGGACCAAGAGAGGCTACGAAGGGCACGGGACCGGCCGTCCTGGCAGGATGACGCCATGGAACGTGTGCTTGGAATCGGCGGACACTTCATGAGGGCGGCCGACCCGGTGACCCTGAGCGCGTGGTACCGCGACCACCTGGGCCTGGACGCCGACGAGAACGGCCTGTGGCGTCAGGAGGCCGGGCCGACGGTGTTCGCGGCGTTCGAGTCCGACACCGACTACTTCGGGTCCCGCACCCAGCAGACCATGCTCAACTTCCGGGTCCGCGATCTGGACGCGATGCTCGCGCAACTGCGCGCCCAGGGAGCGGACGTGGCCGAGGAAACGCAGGACATGGAGGGCGTCGGCCGCTTCGGCTGGGTCACCGACCCCGAGGGCAACCGCGTCGAGCTGTGGCAGCCGGCCTGAGCTCCTCGTCGTCGGCAGGGCTCAGGCGTCCCGGGCCGCGTGGACCCGCCGGCCCGCCACGAAGGTCTGCAGGACCCGGGTTGCGGCGATCTCCTCGGGCGGCCCCGCGAACGGGTCACGGTCCAGTACGACGAGGTCGGCCGCCCTCCCGACGGTGATGCTGCCGGTGAGCCCGTCGAGGTGGTTCACATGGGCGCTGCCCGCCGTGTACGCGGCGATGGCGGTGCCCAGGTCGAGTCGCTGCTCCGGGAGGAACTCGGGTGTGCCCTTGGGTGCTTCCGGGGCGATCCGGTTGACGGCGACATGGATGGCCTGGAACGGATCGGGGCTGCTGACCGGCCAGTCGCTTCCGGCGGCCAGGGTCGCGCCGGCCCGCAGCAGGTCGCCGAAGGGGTACTGCCGTGCGCCGCGTTCGGCGCCGAGGAAGGGCAGGGTCAGTTCGTCCATCTGCGGTTCGTGCGCGGCCCACAGCATCTGCAGGTTGGCGCTCGCTCCCAGGGCACGGAACCGGGGTACATCGGACGGGTGCACGACCTGGAGATGCGCCAGGTGGTGGCGTGTGTCGCGCCATCCGTTGGCCGTGCGGGCCGACTCCACGGCGTCGAGGGCCTCGCGCACCGCGCGGTCGCCGAGCGCGTGGAAGTGGACCTGGAAGCCGGCCGCGTCGAGTTCGGTGACGTACTTCTTCAGGTCGCCCGGCTCGACGAAGCTGATGCCGCTGTTGTCCGAGGCACAGCCGCAGCCGGTCAGATACGGGTCGAGCATCGCCGCGGTGTGGTTCTCGGCGATGCCGTCCTGCATGACCTTCACGGTGGTCGCCCGGAACAGCGTTCCGCTCAACTCCTCCCGTTTGGCGATGAGTTCGGGGATCTGTTCGGCGCCGCGTGCCCGGTCCCACCACAGGGCGCCGACCACGCGGGCGGTGAGCAGGTCCTGGTCGATGGCGGCCCGGTAGGTGGGCGCCGGGTCGGTCATGTTGGCGTATGTGCCGACGATGGCGTCCTGCCAGGCGGTGACGCCGTACGAGTGCAGCACCGCCTGGGCCCGCAGCAGGGCGGTGAGTTGCTCCTGCGGCGTGGGATCCGGGACCAGCCGTCCCACCAGGTGGACGGCGCCCTCCTGGAGCATTCCGGTGGGGTTGCCGTCGGTGTCGCGTTCGATCCGGCCGTCGGCGGGGTCGGGGGTGCGGGAGTCGATGCCCGCGCGTTCCAGGGCCCGGCTGTTGACCCAGGCGCCGTGGTGGTCGCGGTTGGGGAGGAAGACGGGGCGGTCCGGGACGATCGCGTCGAGAGCCGCGGCGCTGGGGGCGCCGCCGGGGAACGCCTCCAGGGACCAGCCGCCGCCGGTGATCCACTCGACGTCCGGGTTCTGGTCGGCGTACGTCCTGATCCTGCGCAGGTACTCGCCCGGGTCGACGGTGTCGGCGAGGTGGCACAGGCCGAGTTCGAGACCCGCGCCCTGCGGGTGGACATGGGCGTCCTGGAAGCCGGGGAGCAACAACCTCCCGGCCAGGTCGACGACTTCGGTGCGCGGGCCGATCAGCTCGCGCACCTCGTCGTGACCGACGGCGGCGATCAGTCCGTCGCGCACGGCCACCGAGGTGGCACGGCTGCGGGCGGGATCGACGGTGTGCACGGGACCGCCGGTGAGGACGAGGTCCGCGGTGTGTGACATGGGGTGAACTCCAGAGAGGGTCAGGCCGCCGTACGGTCCATCGGAAGGGTCAGGGACTCGGCGTCGGTGCCGCGGCCCGTCGTGAAGTAGGGCGAGTGCCTGGCGTACTTGGCCACGGCGGCCATGCCGAGACCGGCGAGCACGATCGCGGCGGGCAGCGAGAACATGAACCAGCCGTTGTCCGGGCTGAGTTCGAAGTGGTCGCTCATGGTCAGGTACGAGTATCCGAGATAGCCGCCGAGGCCCAGCAGGATCAGGCCGGACACGGCCGGCACGCCGATGGCGAGCAGCGCCTCCCGCGGTCCTTCGTGACGCGCCGAGCGAAAGCGCACGGCGCAGGCGATCGCGGTGAGGCCGTAGTAGAGGGCGACGATCAGGCCGATGGCGTTGACGGCGGCCAGCAGCATGTCGCTCAGCTTGGGGATCGCGACGGCGAGCAGGGCGATCACGCCGGCGATGGCCATGACGACGACGGTGCCGGCGGCGGGGGTGCCGTAGCGCGGGTGGAGGCGGGTCCACAGCGGTCCCATGGTTCTGTCGCGGCTCATGGCGAACAGGCCGCGCGCTGTGGGGATCAGGGTGGCCTGGACCGAGGCGACCGCGGAGAACATCAGGGCGACCAGGGGCAGGGTGGCCCAGGGTTCGGCGGCCAGTTTCTCGCCGAGGTACGGGAGGGCCTGGGGGCCGTTGCGGACGAGTTCGCTCAGGCTCATCTCCCGCTGGAAGGCGACGGAGGCGAAGAGGAACAGGCCGAGCATGGCGAACAGGGCGATGAGGCCGCCGCGGGCCGCGTCGCCGGGGCTCTTCGTCTCCTCGTTGACGCTGAAGGCCGCGTCCCAGCCCCAGAAGAAGAACACCGCGAGGACCATGCCCTGGGCGAAGGCGGTGCCGCTGGAGATCTCGAAGGGGTTGAACCAGGAGAGGGACACGGCGTGGTGGCCGGTGACCACGGCCCAGCCGCAGAAGGCCAGCAGGACCGTGTACTCGAAGACCAGGAGGGCGAACTGGAAGCGGGTGGCGGCGCGTATGCCGGTGACGGCCAGGACGGTGAGGGCGACGAGGATCAGCAGTCCGACGGCTGTGGTGACACCGGTGGACGTCGGGTCGAGGGCGATGCCTGCGAGGCTGTGCAGGCCTGCCTTGTTGGCGAAGATCAGGACGACCGAGCCCATGATCGCGCTGGTGTAGGCGCAGAAGATGACCGAGCCGACCAGGGTGACCCAGCCGGTCAGGAAGCCGGGCCAGGGGCCGAGGGACTTGCCGACCCAGACGTAGCCGTTGCCGCAGTTCGGCTCGGAGCGGTTCAGACGGGCGTAGGCGGTGGCGATGCCGAGCACCGGCAGGAACGCCAGGAGCAGGAGGGCCGGGGCCTGGAGGCCCACGATGGTCGCGATCGTGCCCATGCCGATGGCGATGCTGGTGGTGGCCGCGGTGCTGGAGGCGGCGATGGCGACGCCGTCGACGACGCCGAGGGAGCGGCGCAGGGCCGGGCTCGGCGCGGAGGACGGGGAGGGTTCGGACGACATGGAGGGCTCCTCGGGGACGGGAGACGGGGAAGAGCCGCGCGGTGAGGTGATGGAACAGCCGATGTCCACATTGGGTCAACCCTGTTGACGTAAGGCGGCCGGGGGTCGTTCACTGGGGCCCCCGGCGAGAGGAACCCGGTCATGTCCACCCGTGTCCCGCAGGACCGCCGCCGGCGGCGGCCCACCCGCTCCGGTGTCCTGCTGTCCGAGGACCTGATCGTGGAGACCGCGCTGCGGCTGATCGGCCAGCACGGCCCCGAGGCGCTGAGCGTGCGCCGGCTGGGCGCGGCACTGGGCTGCGACCCGACCGCCCTCTACCGCTACTTCCACGACACCGACGACCTGGTGCTCGCCATCGCCGACCGGATCATCGGCGACGCGATGGCCGGGTTCGTCCCCGGCGGTGACTGGGTGGCCTCGCTGCGCGAGATGGCGCTGAGGGTGCGCGCCGGGTACGTCGCCCATCCGCGGGCCGCCGCCATGGCCGCGCACCGGGTGACCCGGCGCGTGAGCGAGATCCAGGCGGTGGACACCGGTATCGGTCTGCTGCTCTCCGCGGGCTTCGAGCCGGCCGACGCGGCGCGGCTCTATCTGGCCTTCATCGACACCGTTCTCAGCCATGCGGCGACGGAGGCGGCGTTCCAGGCGCTTCCCGGACAGCAGCGCGAGGCCGACCGCCGGGCGTGGCGGGACGTCTACCAGGACCTGGACCCGAGGACGTATCCGGCACTCACCGCCGTACGCCGGGAACTGCCGGGGATGGCGGACAGCTCCTTCGAGGAGGCGGTGGAACTCATGCTGGAGGCGTTGGCGGCACGGGCGCCGGAGGTTCGTGCACGACCTGCGCACCGGCCGGATGAGGGCCATCGGTGACTTGACCGGTGCCGTCGGCGGGCTTCGGCCGGCAGGAGCCGACGACAGTGCGCCCGGTGATCGAGGTGACCTTGTCGAACACACCGTTGTCGTACATCAACGGCGTGGCCGGAAAGTACGCCGTCAGCGGCACCGATCCCGGCTCCTTCGCCTACGTCCACCGGGTCGACACCGGCACGGGGCCGCGGTCGGCAACAGCGCGCCGCCCCCGACCGATCCGTCCAGCCCCGACGGCGAGTACCACGCCACCTTCTGGACCGTCAGGCCGAGCGACATCCGGCGGTCTCCCGCGACGCGGGCCGACGCGCGTCGCGACACCGCACCGGGGCGCACACCCTGGCCACGGCCAACTCGCCGTGGCCAGGGCGTGCGCGGGACGGCGAAGGGCCGTAAGCGGACACAGGTCCAGTGCCGCGCGTCGGACAAGTGGCGCGAATACGACCTACGGCCCCACGCACACCGCACCCCTCGGACATCTCCGCAGGAGCGACACATAGGCTGCACACGGCCTTTCGAAAGCATCGCTACTTTTACCCCCGGCTCGATCCTCCGTGCGAACGAGACCGGCCACGGCCAGCGGGCCGATGGTGCAGTCGACTCAGGAAGACCAGATGGACTACTGCTCGTCGTGCCGTCGCCATCTCAACGGCGCCCTGGCGTGTCCCGGATGCGGCGCCTACGCTCCCGACATCGCTCCCCCCGCCCACCTCCACGCGACGACGGGCGCGGCGGCGACGGCCTGGGACGAGGCACCCACCTGGCACGACGCGGGCCTCCACGAGGAGTCCTTGACCGCGGCCGCATCGGCCGACCTGCCGTCCGAGGACGTGGCGGACGCGCCGGTGGCGGCCGAGGGCCGGGCGGCCCGTCGGCGTCAGCGGGCCCGTTGGAGGAAGAACCAGCGCAAGGCCGTGGTCGCGACCGCCGTAGCCCTCGTCGGAGGCGGCCTGACCGTCTCCGCGATGAGCCAGCAGTCCAACGTCAGGACCCAGGCGGCCACTGCGCCGGACAACCGGTCCATGGGCGGGGCGGAGCTGCCGACCTCGGACGACACCCGCACGGGTTCGACGTCGGCCGATACGCACCGGGCCTCCGCGACCACACCCTCCACCAAGGTCGGCTCGCACCGGCGGACGGTGGATTCGACGTCCACCACGACCCGGTCGTCGGTCCGTACCGACTCCGTCTCCGCCCCGACGCCCACAGCGACGACGGCCTCGCGGTCCCAGTCGCAGTCCACGCTCTCGGCATCGGTCGCGGCCACCGTCGACACGGCGACGCAGCAAACGCCTTCGTCCACGGACGAAAACACGGACACGAACACCACGACGACGAACACCGGCACGGGTACGAGCACGGGCACGAGCACCGACAACTCGCAGACGGCTACGACTCCCTCGTCGACGGCGACCGAGCCGGCACAGCTCTGCGTGCTCAACCTGCTCTGCATCAGCTGACCGCGGAACCCGCCCGAGGCTGCCGACGCCCCGCTTCGGCTACCAGCACAGCGGAAGCGCGGTGAGATGGTCCTCGAGCAGGCCGGAGATGATCCGGTGGTCGTGTGCGGAGGGGTGCCAGTCGCAGCCGAGGTGGTCCAGGCCGGGGTCGTCGTAGTACCAGTAACCGACCCGGTCGTCGCCTCGCGTGTTGCGGGTCCGGGCGATCCGTTCCACAGTCTCGGCGAAGACGGTGGCGCTGAGGCTGGCCGCGCTGACGACGAGGAAGGTCCTGGGGCCGTAACGGGCGCGCAGTTTGTCGAGGAAGCCGTGGTAGGCGGACTCGTAGGCGGTGACCAGTTCGGCCTGCGTGGCCCAACGCTCGTCCGGATTCAGGGGTGTTGAGAAGTCGTTGAGCCCGAGTCCGATGACGACGACCTGCGGTCGCCAACTGGCCGGTTTCCGCCAGACGTCGCCCTCGACGCTCAGCAGGGCACGGTCGTAGTAGGTGCGGAAGTCGGTGCCGGGGCCGCCGCCGTTGTAGTTGCGGACCATTCCGCGGCCGGAGTAGGCGTTGATCTGGTGGTCGGCGCCGAGCTTCCGGGCGGTGAGAGCTCCGAAGGACAGGTCGGCGTCGGTGTTCCGGTTCACTCCGCCGTTGCTCGAACAGTCGCGGGTGTCGGAGAGATTGCCGTAGCCCACGGTGTAGGAGTCGCCGATGAACTCGATCTGTCTGCGCCGGGCCGGGGGTCGGGCGAGGATCGCCCCGCCGGAAACGGCGACGAAACCGCCGAACCGGCCTTCCGCCCAAGGACTTTCCGTCCTTTTGACGAGCCGCACGCGGTGCTCGGTGTCGGCCAGGCCCCGGATCCAGGCGGTGGTCCGGCCCGGCGTCACGAGGGTGGCCGTGGCCGTGCCGTCGATCTGTACGTCGTAGTCGTTGTCGGAGTCGTCGAGGACCACGCCCACGCCGGTACCGCGGAACCGGCCCTCGAAGCAGATGCCGGGCCAGCTGTAGCGCACGAACCCGTCGGCGGCCGCTTTGACCCGGCCCACCGTGTGGAACCGCGCCGGGGCGGCGGATGCCCACGACGGGGCGGCGACGCCGGCGACCAGCCCGGCGGCGGTGGCGGTCACGAGCGTTCTGCGGGACAAGGCGCGGGGCTCGGGCGTCTCCATACGGCCATCCTTCAGTGGGGGTGGACAGTCCGGGCGGATGTGAAGCCGGTGCGAGGTGAGCTCGCGCTCGCCCCACGGGGCGCGGGAGCGCTCCCACACCCCTGGCGTTGTTCAACGTGACCGTCCCAGACGTCCCCGTCAATCCCTGCCGCGGAGTGTGTCGAGGACCTGGGGCCAGGTACCGGCCCCCAACCGGACGTCGGCTTCGGGTATGTCTCGGCACCGGGACCGCGGGGTGCCGAAGCGGTCCGCTTGGCAAGCAGGCGCGAGCGGTGGCCCACACGGGCGCGGGTGAACGGTCGCACGGCGGCGGCCCAACGTCCGTGTCCCAGCGGGAAGTTCGGCAAGGGGAAGCGCCGGCCACCTTCCATGGTCGATGCCCGGCGCGAGTCCTGGAGTCGCTCTCGGCAAGACCCTGGACGACCGGCAGGGGCACTGCGCTCCGCGGTGGGCGAGGACGGGGTCGACGGGTTGGAACTCCGGGATCTGGTGGACCCGAGGGTGCGTGGCTGCCCCTCAGCCCACCGCGACACCGACCCGCGACATGGCCGGGCCGGGCTTCTCCAGGTGACGCACCCGACTGGGAGCCGTACGCGGAGGGGCCGGGGGCAGTCACACCGCCCTGTTCAACAGGTCCGCCACCACGTCGGGCCTCTCCAGCGCGATGAAGTGCCCGGCTCCGGGCACCTGCGTGAAGTCAGCGGTCGGCAGCAGCTTCTTGTTGGCTTCCCGGTCCGAGGGCCGGGACCAGTCCTTCTCCCCGTAGACGAGGTGGATGGGGGCCTTGACGTCCGAGTAGCGCGAGCGGGCCGCGATCAGGCTGGGCAGGCTCTGGTACACGGCCCGGGCGACGGTCGGATAACCAGGACGGCCGCCCACCTGGAGCAGCTCGTCCACGTAGTCCGGCCGCAGAGCGCTCTTGTCGCCCAGGCCACCCTGCAGGACCCTGCGCAGGATCGGCTTGGGCTCCACTCCGGCGATCACCGGACCCACCCCCGGGGCGAGGACACCGCTGACCACCAGACGTGCGAGGAGGCTGGAGCGGGCGATTCCACCGCTGAAGTCGTACGTGTTCACCGCGACGACGCGCCGCACCCGCTCCGGCAGATCGGCCGCGGTGGTCAGGGCCAGCACCGCACCCATGGACTCCCCCACCAGGGTCACGTCGTGGAGGTCGAGTTCGGTCAGGAGCCGTTCGACGCCGGCACGCATCGCCGGCTCGTCGTACGACGCACCGGGCACGATCTCGGAGTAGCCCATCCCCGGCAGGTCCAGGGCGTACACGGTGTACTGGTCGGAGACCAGCGGGATGAGGGAGCGGTAGTGCTCGGCCTGGGTGCGCACGGTGTGCAGCAGGACCAGGGGGGCACCCGTGCCCCCCTTGAGGTAGCGCAGTCTTCCCTCGCCTCGGTGTCCTGCGCGTGCGGCGAGGGTGTGGCTCGTGGTTCCCGGAACCTGAATCGTGGGGCGTGCATCCTGGTTGGTCATGCCGTCGTCTCCTAATGCGTGAACTGCGGATGAGATGGGTGACTCGGGTGCGGTCCGGCAGTGAGGCCGGTGGCGCCGATGAGGCGCGGCAGGTTCTCCTCGCCGCGGTACGCGGCTATTTCGTCAGCTGGGGGTACAGCCCTGCGAGGTCACCGGCCAGGCCTGCCTTGACCTGCCGCGTGATGTCGTCGGCGAGCACCTCGTACGCTCCCGCCTCGATGCCGTCCAGAGCCTGCACGGCAACGTCACGCGGGGCGGCCTTGGGGCCCTCGGCACCCGCCGCCAAATCCGTGTCCACGTACCCCACATGCAGCCCCGTCACCGTGATACCGCGCGGCTGCAGCTCCAGGCGCAGCGAGTTGCTCTGCGACCACAGAGCCGCCTTGGAGGCGCTGTAGGAGCCGCCGAGGGCGATCCAGGACAGCACGGAGTGCACGTTGAGGATGTGGCCGCTGCCGTTGCCCTCGATGACCGGCACGAAGGCCCGGGTGAGCAGCAGGGGGCCGTAGAAGTTGGTCTCGAACTCCCGGCGTATGTCCTCGACCGGGGAGTCGAGGAAGGACGCGCCGACCGAGGCACCGGCGTTGTTGATCAGTACGGTGACATCCTGCGCCTGCGCGGCCGCCGCCGCCACGGAAGCCGGGTCGGTGACCTCCAGAGCCACCGCAACGGCGTCGGGATGCGACACGGTGCGCGGGTCACGGGCGGAGGCGTACACCTTCCCGGCACCCCGCACATAGAGCTCCTCCACCAGAGCCTTGCCGATGCCCCGGCTGCCGCCGGTGACGAAGACGGTGGCGCCATTCAGTGCGGTCACGAACTGCCTCCAAGCGAGAAACCGATCGGTTTCCGCAACAGTAAACCGCGCGGTTTCCTCGCGCAAGTCCAAGCGTGACCTGTGCCGAAGGCGCGGCAGTGCGCCGGAGCGGGCACTGTTCGAAGTACCGGCCGGGCGGGCCGCCGACTCAGCCGGAACGCCGTGACGCCGGAGCACGGCTTGATGCCTGCCGGACGGTGTCGTTCGAAGTCGCAGTTCGGCAAAGGCCCGACTCCGAGCGGATTCGCTCCGCCGGCCGGGCAGAACCACCCACCGCGGCCATTCGAAGCCGGAGTTGGTGACACGGGTCAGGACCAGCGCTCGGGTCCTGCCGCCGGGGGTGGGACGAGCACGTCGGCCGTCCATCCGCCAAGCTGCGGCATCGGTCGAGAAAGGGCGGCGTTCGTACTGACGGACAGGGCTCCGCGCCGGGGTGACCACCGTCCGCGCTCAGCGCAGGGATCGGGTCCGCGACAGCCGACGCAACCCGGTGCTGCGCGCCTCCTCGACTGCTCGTGCATGCCGGTGATCGGCGCGGTGAGGGTGCGGGTCACCGACGCGCCGGTCACCAGCGGCGGGACCGCGAAACGGCGTACGTACCGCTCGGCCCGTCAGACGATCGTGGGGGCCGACTGCTGCGGTCGGGGACGACGTCGGCGGACCCCCGGGCTCCTGTCGGACCGTTGGCGGTGCGCCGTCGCTTTCCCGAGACACCAGGACGTGAAGTCACGGGACCTGCCCCGGAAGGCAGCAAGGCGTCACCCACACGGAGACGGCATCCGGCGTCGGGCCCGCCGCGGAAAAGCCAGCTGTCAGCGCACGTCTGCCACATCGAGCAGGGTGGCCACCGTGGGCGTGACGAGACCGGTCAGCTTGTCGGCGCCGATACCGGCTCGGGCGCTGGCGCCGTCGAAGACCAGGATCAGCTGCCGGGCAAGCAGCTCGGGGTCGCTCGCCCCACCCTGTTCGGCCTCGGCACGGAAGAAACCCATCAGGTCGGCCTTGATCCGGTGCGCTACCCGGCTCGCAGGATGGCTCTGGTCCTTCAGTTCGATCTGCACAGCCAGGTACCGGCAGCCGTGGTAATCGGGCGCGCTCGCCTGCGACTCCAGTTGTTCGAAGACGTGCAGGATGCGCTCGCGGGGTGAACGGCCGTCGTCCGCCGCGGGCAGGAGCCCGGCCACGAAGGCGGCGGCGCGCTCCTGGAGGCTTGCCGCCAGCAGGTCGTCCTTGCTCTCGAACAGCTGGTACATCGAGCGCTTGGACACGCCCGCCGCCTTGCACAGCGCCTCGATGCCGATGCTGACACCGCCCTGGTAGGTGAGCGTGGCCGCCGCCTCCAGCAGCCGATCCCGGGAACTCGGCTTCACATCCGTGGTCATACCGCGAGGGTAACTCGATCTCGAAGAAATGGACACCGATCGGTGTATGAGGGTGCCGGTGAGATAGGGGCAGAGGCCCGGCGACGACGCCCCGAAGGAGGAGACGACCGTCGCCGAGCCCTGCTCGTGTGCACACCTCCCGCCCCCACGGAACGGCACACACGGGGGCCACTCCGCGAAATGGCCCCGTACTGGGTGAGTCGAACCCTGCTACGCCGGGGCGGAGGTCTTGGTTGACCAACCGCATCCACACCTCCGGTACGCCGGGGCGACACCTTCGGGACATCCCACAGGAAGGACCTCACCTGGGCGCCCGGGCCGGCCCCCTCACGGTCGGCGGGCACACGCCCGCCCGCAGGGCCGCCCCGTCAACTGCCCGACCGCACAGCAGACATGCGACTCGGATCACACCGCATGCATCCAGCCCGAGAATTCCTGACTCGTCAGATACCATCCAGGTGAACCGCTCGCGGCCGGCGAGCCCCGTTCTCGACCGAAGAGCGAAGACCCTGATGAGCACGCTCGAATACGCAGTTCCCGGCCTGGACCTTCCGGTCGGCGGCATGAACAGAACCGCCACCCTCGCCACCGGCAAGCAGATCACCCCGCGTTCGTCAGCCACCGTCACGGGCGCCGGGGCGAGAAGGCTTGGGGTTGGCATGGGCCTGTCGAGCAGGCCCTACGCGAACACCGGCCTGGCCGTTTCCACTCCCGTTGTCCCGGCCGAGGCGGTCCGCCGCCCGTACGACGGGAGCATCCCTGCCCCCACGCAGAAAGGGTTACCCCAGTGACCAGCCTCCCCAGTCGACGGCGTCTCCTCACCACCGGAGCCGGCGCCGCACTCGGACTCGGCACACTCGGCGCCACCGCGTCCCCCGCCGCGGCCGCCTCCACCGCAGCTGCGCACGGCGCCGGCCCCGAGGAGACCAGGAGCCTCGACGAGCTGTACGAGGCCGCCGTCGCCGAAAGCGGCAAGCTCGTGATCTACGCGGGCGGCGACCTCGCCAACTCCGGCAGCGGCGCCGGCGCCCGGACCGCCTTCCGCCAGCGGTTCCCGCAGATCGACCTCGATCTCATCGTGGACTACAGCAAGTACCACGACGCCCGCGTGGACAACCAGTTCGCGACCGACACCCTGGTCCCCGACGTGGTGCAGTTGCAGACGCTGCACGATTTCACCCGCTGGAAGCGCCAGGGACGGCTGCTGCACTACAAGCCCGCCGGCTTCAGCAAGCTCCACAAGAAGTTCCGGGATCCGGACGGTGCCTGGGTGGCCGGCATGGTCATCGCCTTCAGCTACCTGTACGACGTGGCGGCGGCCGGGGCCGACGCGCCGCAGACCCCGCTGGACCTGGTCGACCCGCGCTGGAAGGGCGCCATCGCCTCTTCCTACCCGCACGACGACGACGCGGTGCTCTACCTCTTCGCCCTCTACGCGGAGACCTACGGCTGGGACTGGGTGGCCGATTTCGCCGCCCAGCAACCGCAGTTCGCCCGCGGCTCCTTCTCCCCCGGCACCGCGGTCACCGCCAAGGAGAAGATCATCGGTGTCGGCACGGGTGGCAGCCCGCTCATCACCACCCCGAATCGCTGGATGATGCCCGACGGACACCCGTTCGTGGGCTGGGGACAGCGGATCGCGATCCTGAAGCAGGCCGCCAACCCCACGGCGGCCAAGCTCTACCTCAACTGGCAGCTGTCCACCGAGCGTCAGACCTCCAACAGCTGGTCGGTACGCACCGACATCGCGCCGCCCACCGGCCTGAAGCCGATCTGGGAGTACCCGAACGCCAACGTGGACGGGTTCCCCCGCTTCATGGAGGACAGGGCCCAGGTCGAGCGGCTGAAGCAGACCTTCGCCCTCTACTTCGGTGAAGTGAAGGGCGACCCGACACCCGGCTGGCCCGGCCTGCACCCGGGCGCCTGACCCCGACAGCCCCCGTATCGGTCGAGCACGACGGATCCCGGTCCGTATGACGCGTGTCCAGTGCAGCTCTCCAGGGCTTCCGGCCTTGCGGGCGCCGACTTGGGTCTCCCCGCACGACGGCCCCTTCCTCGCACGAAGGCCCCGCCTCTCATCCTTGCGACGAGAGACGGGGCCTGTGGCCAGTGGCCGGTCCCGGCGGTACCCGGTGTGGAGGCCGGCACGGAGCTCAGAACATGGTGTTCTCGTTGGCGCTCTTCTCGGGCACCTCCTGGATCACGTCCCAGTGCTCGACGATCTTCCCGTCGACGACGCGCCAGAAGTCCGCGACGGCCATCCCACGGTCCCCGGGCTTGAGGTGCAGGTTGCTGTGCGTGACCACCAGGTCCCCCTCGGCGATCGCGCGCTTGATGTCCAGGCGCAGGTCGGGGAACTGCCCGCGCAGCCAGTGGACGTAGCCGACGAACGCCTGCGGACTGTCCTGCGCCTCCGGATTGTGCTGGATGTAGCTCTCGCCGAGATGCGCGGCGGCGGCCTCTTCCGGCTGGTAGTCGTTGAACGCCTGCTCGTAGAAGGCGATCACCAGCGCTTTGTTGTCTCCGGCTGACATGTGGATCTCCTGCCTCGCGATGGTGCGGAACGCGTCAGTCCGTCATGGCCTCGCGGACGAGGGCGGTGTCCACGAACTGTTCGAAGCGGACGATGAGTCCGCCCCGTACGACGAAGTGGTGGGCGACCCGGACGTCGATCGGCTTGCCCGTGGCCTTGTTGGTCGCGGTGTAGCGGGCCAGCACGACGACGTTCTCGCCGTCGACGACGTAGGTGTCGTCGTGGGCGGTCCAGCCGTCCCAGTCCTGGCCGAGCTTCTCCATCACGTTGGACGTGACGCCGTCGGGCGTGCGGTAGGTGCCGGCGAGGGGGAAGCCGGCCATCTCCGTCCACTCGACGTCGGGGGCGAGGGTGGCGCGCAGGGCTTCCAGGTCAGCGGCGGCGGAGGCCAGGTACTGGCGCCGTACGACGTCGGCTGGGGCCGTGGAGGTGGCGAACTCGGTCATGGTCAGCCCCACTTCATCTCGCCCTTGGCGACCTTGGCGCCGATCTGGGCCGCGATGAGCATGCCGTTGTCCGGGTAGCGGGCCACGAGCGCCTCGGTCAGCGCGGCGCCGTCGGCCGCCTTGCCGAGCTCCTCCTCGAAGGCGACGAGGTAGTCACGCGTGGCGGTGATGGCGGAGGCGTCGGCCGCGGTGCCGGGGAGACGGTGGCCGGGGACGACCAGCTCCGGGGCGAGGGCGGCCATCTCGTCCAGCAGCGTGATCCAGGCGGCGCGGGAGGCGGGGGTGGCGGTGTCGGCGACCCAGACGTGCTCCTGCTGGAAGAGCAGGACGCCGCCGAGGACGGCGCGGTGCTCGGCCTGCCAGAGGTAGTGCCGGTCGGACAGCTCCTCAGGGCCGCCCTTGAGCTCGAAGCGGTGGCCCTCCAGGGTGAGGTCGCCGGTGAGCGGGGTGAGGTCGACCAGGCGGGTGGGCAGGTTGGGGCCGAGGGCCGCCCAGGCCTTGAGCTTGCCCTCGTAGGAGTGCTTGATGTGCTCGATGACCAGGGGGGTGGCGACGAACTCGGCCTCGGGGAAGGCGTCGGCGATGACCTCGGCACCGAAGTAGAAGTCGGGGTCGGCGTGGGAGACGAAGACGGTGGTGAGCTGCTTGCCGGAGTCGAGGATCTCGGCGGCGAGGCGGTGGCCGTCGGCGCGGGTGAAGGCGGCGTCCACCAGCAGCGCCTCGTTCTCGCCGGTGACGAGGGTGGCGGTCTTGTTCTTGCTGCCGGCCGGGAAGTCCAGGTCGAGGACCTTGAAGTCGAGGGTGCTCATGCCAGGTGCTCCATTTCGCAGGGGATGGGGTGGGGACGGGGGAAGCTCAGTGAGCGGCGAGGCGTTCGTCGACCTGGTCGGCGGTGGCGTGACCATGGGCCAGCGGAGTGACGGAGTCGCCGTCGACGGCCAGCAGGGTGGGGAAACCGGTGACCCCGAGCCGGGCCGCGCGGCGGAAGTCCTCGTCGGCCTCGGTCTGCGCGTCGGGCGCCTCGAAGGCGGCGACGACGGCATCGGCGTCGAGCCCGGCCGCCTGGGCGACCGTCCGGTAGGTGGCTGCCTCCGACAGGCTCAGACCGTCGACGTAGAAGGCGTGCTGCAAGGCGCCGGCCAGCTCCGCCGCGCGGTCGGGGGCCACCTGGCGGACGGCTGCGACTCCGCGGGCGGCGGCCTCGGAGTCCATCACGAACGAGCCGTCGGCGATCACATCCTCGTACGCCTGGCCGAATGCGGCACCGGTCAGCTCGGCGATCTTGGCGTTCGCGCCCTGGACGTACCCGAACTCGCGGATCGGTACCCGGCGCGATCCCGTGAACAGACCGCCGGAGACCACCTCGACCGGCAGGTCGGGATGGCGCGAGGTGACCTCTCGCAGAGTCGCGGTGAATCCGTGCGACCAGCCGCAATAGGCGTCGAAGACGTAGACGAGCTTCATCGAGGACCTCGGCAGAGAAGGGCGCCCGCCGATTGCGAGCGATTCATCTGATCAAACAGTAGCTGACGCGTCAGATATTTCTCGACCCGTGTGAACTGGGACACACAAGTGCGGCCAACGCCATTAGACCCGTGCTGCCGCCGGTCCGCAGGTCAGGGAAGTCGGGGCAGTACGTCCCGGGCCGCATGGCTGAGGATGCGCAGATCCTCGGCGAACCGCTCACGGTCCGCCGCCGGGAGGGGCTCCACGAAGTGCCTCCTGATGTTCTCCAGGTGCACCCTGGCAGCGCGTACGGCGGTCTCCTCTCCCAGAGCGGTCAGGCGCACCAGCTTCCCGCGCCGGTCGTCGGGGGAATCCGCGCGCGTCACGAGACCAGCCGTCTCCATGCGATCCACCAGCCGGGTCGCGCCGCCGGTCGTGAGGACCTGTTCCTGGGCGATGGCCCGCATGGACAGCCCCGGTGCCCCGGCCCGGCCGAGGATCAGCAGCACCTCGAAGACCAGATGGCTGATGCCGCACTCCGCCTCGAGGGCCCGGCCGAGGATGTACTCCAGCCGGTTGGCCGCCCCCTGCAACCGCCCGAACGCCAGGATCAGCTCATGGTCGGCGGCATCCTTCGCCGTCCCGATCCCCGTTTCCTCACTCACTGCCGCGCCGCCCCTCTCGTCGTCCCGGCACCACCGTACCGATCAGTAGCGGATGAGCCGTACAGCGGAACACGCTTGCCAGGTCGGGTGACAGCAGCCGTGTACGAGTCCGAGGAGGGGTCCGGTGCCGAGTGCCGAGGAGACCGGAGACGCCGACCGGGCCTCCTGCCACCGGGGTTCGCCTCGCGATCCCGAGCCGGCAGGAGGCCCGTCGTCAAGCCGTTCTGTTGACGAGCCAGCCGTTCAGTTGATGCGGACGATCTTCCAGAACTGGTCGTCGATGTTCAGGTCGTTCCACTGCACGACGGCCGCGCCGTTGCTGGTGGAGGACTGGGCGACGGCCGCGTTGAACCCGCTGCCCGCGTTCTTGAGTTCGTAGTAGCCGTTGCCCGCGTCGGTGAGGGTCCACTTCTGTGAGGTGGCGCTGGATGGCGTGTTCTGGACGACGGCGGCTCCGGCCGCGGTGGAGCCGTTACGGATGTCCAGGTTCAGGTTGCTGTTGACGTTCTTGATGGTCCAGGCCCCGCTGCCGGCGGACTGGAAGGTGAACAGCTGGCAGAAACAGGCCGAGTTCTGCCACTGCTCGGTGGCCATACCTGTGGCGGTGGAGCCCTGTGGGATGTCCAGGTACTTCCCGCTGTTCTTGTTGACGAGGACGTACTGCCCGGTGCCCAGCGCCGGCAATGCGGTCTGCGTGACGTTCCAGCGCTGGCAGGCACAGCTGGTGCCGCTCCACTGACCGGCGGCTGTGCCGGTGACGGTGGAGGCGTTCGGGATCTCCAGGTACTTGCCGGTGACACGGTTGGTGAGGCTGTAACCGCCGGCCGGGTTCGGGGCGACGGCCCACTCGTGGTCCAGGGTGCCGTTGTCGTCCCACTGCACGATCTTGGCCCCGTCGGCGGTGGACTGGCTCTCCACGCCGAGGACCTTGCCGCTGGCGACGTTGAGGATCTTGAAGTAGCCGGAGGTCTGCTGCACGAAGCGCCACTGCTGGTCGGTGGCGTTGTCGGCGTTCTGCTGGGTGGCGTTCGTGCCGTTGGCGGTGGAGCCGCCCGCGATGCTCAGCTTGAGGTTGCTGCCCGCGTTCGACACGGTGTAGGTGGCACCGTCCGAGATGCCGCCGCCCAGGTCGATGGTGCTGTAGGTGACGGGGTTGGAGAGGTTGCTGCCTCCGCTGCCGCCACTGAGCACGAGCAGGCTGTGGCCGTCGGACAGGGGCACCGTGCCGCGGCTGTAGCCGCCGGCGACGTTGGAGCTGATGCGCGTCCAGGTGTCCGCGGCGCCGTTCTGTGTGTTGAGGAACAGGTCGCCGGTGCTGAAGGCGCTCACGACCAGCGTGCCGTTCGGACCGCCGGTGGGCAGCCACGTGATGTACGGGGTGCTGGTGGGGACCGTGCCGTCAGTCGACCGCAGGGGTATGCCCGTGACGGAGTTGAACGCCTCCGGGTCGGCGGAGATCTTGTAGTAGACGGCGAAGTTGCCCGAGGGGGAGCCGCCGTACTCGTACGTCATGACGTAGTTGCCGTTGGGCAGCTTCGCGACGGTGGGCATGCCCGGGCGCTGGCTGTAGGTGGGCATCGCCACGTCGTCCACGACCGGACCCCAGTTGTGGAGGTCCGTGGTGACCTGGTGCACGACCTTCTGGCCGTGGTCGGGGTCGCGCTGGTCGGAGTAGTAGACGATCAGCTTGCCGTTGGCGTAGAGGAAGAAGGGCTCCCATACGGGGGTGTTGCCGTTGCCGTTCTGGTCGAATGCCGGGCCGCCGGTGGCGATGTTGCTCACGAAGGTCCAGGTCTGTCCACGGTCGGTGCTGGCGTAGACATCGATCTTGATGGCCGAGCGGTCCGAGGGGACCGAGGCGCCGGCGGCCAGGATGGTGCCGGCCGGAAAGCCGCCCACCGCCGCGGGCAGTTCGAACAGTTCGGGCTCCCAGCGCATGCCCCAGCCGTTCTGGGTGTCGGCGACCTCGGAGATCTTCGACCAGGAGTTGCCGTTGTCCGTGCTGCGGTAGATGGGAAGGACCGGCGTACCGGAGGTGTACTGCTCGAACGTCGCGAGGATGGTGCCGTTGGCGGAGCCGTTGTGCTGCATGCGCATGGCCCGCGGGTAGAGCGACCCGGGCGAGGGCGCACCCGACGGCGGGGTGTACATCGTCTGCGAGGGACGGGCCAGGGCGTCCGCCCGGCCGACGGGCAGGACCAGGGTCATCGCCGCGACGAGCAGGACGAAGGCCAGGGACAGGAAGGAGACGGGACGGGAACGCGGAGCGGCGCCGGATCCGGCGCCTGTCTGCGACAGGAACATTGCGGCTCCCAGGAGGAAGGGGAAGGTGTGTTTCGGTGTCCGCCGGCTCGGAACGGCTCGGAGTGACGCGGCGGAGTTCGTTGGGCGCGTCGTCCGGGACCGGCAGCGCGACGCCTCCGGGCGCGGCGCGGCAGGCGCGGAACGGCCTTGGTGGGGTGCCCCGGTGTGTGGTGCAGGGGCAGTGGCACAAGGGGGGGTCAGTGGGAGGGCGGAGGTGCGGTCGAGCCGCGGACGATGAGTTCGACGGGTGGGTCGCTCGCCGGCGGCGGTTCGGTGTCGGGCCTCTCGATGGCGTGGAGGAGAAGCCGGATTCCCTCCCGTGACGCGGCCTCGAAGGGCTGGCGGACGGTGGTCAGGGGCGGGGAGACGTAGGCGAAGACGGGGTTTCCGTCGAAACCGACGACACTGACGTCCTCCGGAACCCGGCAGCCGGCTTCCCGCAGACCGTGGATCAGTCCGATCGCCATCTCGTCGCCCGCGGCGAACACCGCGGTCACTAAGCGGTCCGAGGCCAGCTCACGGCCTGCGGCGTACCCGGAGGCCGCCGACCAGTCACCGTTCAGCACGGGCGGTTCATGCGCGCCACGGTCTGCCAGCGCCGCCCGCCATCCCTCGATGCGGTCCTTGGTGGCGTACCACCGGCGCGGACCGGCGAGGTGATGGACGGTCGCATGCCCCAGGTCCAGCAGGTGATCGGTGGCTGCGCGTGCCAGCTGACGGGCACCCACACCGACGGTCAGGGTCCGGGCGGCACTGAAGGCGGGTGGGGCGCCGAGGAAGAGAACGGGCACGTCGACGCCGAGCGGGACTTCACCTTCGACAACGGGCTCGGAGACGACGATGCCGTCCACTCCCTGTTCCAGGAGTGATTCCAGCGCGCCGGCGATGCTCCGCGGGTCGCCGTCCGGTGTGTTGAGCACGCGAAGCGCGTAGCCGGCGTCCCGTACGGCTTGTTCGATGCCCACGAGCAGGGAAGCGGTTCCGTACCCGGCCGTCCCCAGGGCGACCACACCGATGGAGCGGGTACGGCCGGAGGCCAGCGCCCTGGCGGCGTGGTTCAGCCGGTAGCCGAGCTCCCCGGCGGCCGCGAGGACACGTCGGCGGGACTCGTCGGAGACGTACGGCTCGTCGTTGAGGACCCGGGAGACCGTCTTGCGCGAGACACCGGCCAGTCTGGCCACGTCCTCACTGCGCGGCGCGGAGGAGCCCGCCGCGCGCTCGAGCCCTGTGGTCATGAAGTCTCCCTGGCCGTGTGTTCTCCATCGAAGGAGGTCATCTGCATGACCGCGCGGTCTGACCGCGCGGTCTGACCGCGCGGTCAATGTGTACGCACCCGCCGAGCGCACGTCAAGGGTTGGCGCAACGCCGTTTGCTTCCGGGGTGACAGTCACCGGACCTGCGGCCTGACGGAGCAAGGCCGCGGAGATCCCCGACGGAAGGCCTGCCGGGTCTGCATTCCTGCAGCTCATGAGGCTATTGCTGGAAACTGGGCGGCTTGGCCGCCGACCCCCTGGACCCTCTCCGTCCGGTCCGGCCGCCGACATCCAGGGCACGTGGCCGGACCTCGCGCATCACGGTTCCCCGGACGGAAAGTCTTGACAGCGAGTCCACAGAGCGTTCACGCTTCCTGGCATCCGACGGTCGCGTTTGTTCGATCGTGTTGGATTATGGTTCTCGACTGACCCGTGAACGGTCCCTCGACGACCCACCCTCCGCCATACCCCCGTCCGGCTGACGTGCCATATCTGGGCACCGCCAGCCCAGTAGGAGCCGAAATGCACCACTCCTCCCTCGGTCAGCCCATGCCTGGAACCAGCCGCCGCACAGTTCTCCGCGGACTCGGCGGAGCCGCGGTCCTGGGCGCCGGCATCCCCCTGCTGTCCGCCTGCGGCAGCAGCGACAGCTCGTCGGACTCCAAGACCGTCACCGTCGGTTCCAACGCGTCCGACGCCGTGCCGAAGAAGGGGTACGCCGACGTCTACGCGGCCTTCACGAAGCAGTCCGGGATCAAGGTCGCGATCAACACCAAGGACCACAACACGTTCCAGGAGCAGATCAACACCTATCTGCAGGGCACGCCGGACGACGTGTTCCAGTGGTTCGCGGGCTACCGGATGCAGTTCTTCGCGGCCAAGGGCCTGGCCACCCCCATCGACGACGTGTGGAAGACGATCGGCGGCAACTTCCCCAGCGCCATGCACGACCTGAGCAAGGGTCAGGACGGCAAGTACTACCTGGTGCCGCTGACCACGTCCCCGTGGGCGGTCTTCTACCGCAAGAGCGTCTTCCAGAAGTACGGCTACGAGGTCCCCACCACCTGGGACGCGTACATCGCCCTGTGCAAGCGGATGAAGAAGGACGGCCTGGTCCCGATCGCGTACGGCGACAAGGACGCCTGGCCGGCGATGGGCTCCTTCGACCAGATCAACTTCCGTCTCAACGGCTACGACTTCCACGTCGAGCTGATGGCGGGCAAGGCTTCGTGGACCGACGCGAAGGTCCGCAAGGTCTTCGACACCTGGGCCGAGACCCTCCCCTACCACCAGGAGGGCGCGGTCGGCCGTACCTGGCAGGACGCCGCCCAGACACTGGTGGCGAAGAAGGCCGGTATGTACATGCTCGGCATGTTCGTGGCGCAGCAGTTCACCGACAAGGCCGACCTGGACGACCTCGACTTCTTCGCCTTCCCCGAAATAGACCCGGCGTACGGGCAGGACACCGTGGAGGCGCCGACCGACGGCATCATGCTCAGCAAGTCGCCCAAGAACCACGCCGGTTCCGTCAAACTGCTCGAATTCCTGGGCACCCCCCAGGCCGAGGAGACCTACCTGAAGGCCGACCCGAGCCTCATCGCCGCCTCCTCGAAGGCCGACACCTCCGCCTACAGCGCCCTCCAGAAGAAGGCGTACGAGATGATCGCCGGCGCGAAGCACCTCACGCAGTTCATGGACCGTGACAGCCGGCCGGACTTCACCTCGACGGTGATGCAGCCCGCACTGCAGAAGTTCGTCCGCGACCCCAAGGGGATCGACGGCCTGCTGTCCTCGATCGAACGCCAGAAGAAGACGATCTTCGCATCCTCATGAGCTCCGAGACCCCCACGAAGACCCCGGAGGCGGCCGCTGTGC
>NZ_JBIAKA010000038.1:0-25328 GCF_042872225.1 Streptomyces sp. NPDC005374
GTCGGCAACCCCCTCAAACTCTCCGACTCACCCACCACCATCACCACCCCACCCCTCCTCGGCCAACACAACGAAGACATCTACATCGGCGAACTCGGGCTTTCCCGGGCCGAGTTGCCGCAGCTCAAGGAGCAGGGCGTCATCTGACCCACTCGACCGGAGCGAGGGAGCCCCACATGTCGACTTCAGCATCCCGAACCGTGACGGTCACCGACCGACTCGTGGAAGCCAACCGCGCCTACGCCGCCGGGTTCACCGACCCCGGCATGGGCGCCCGCCCCGTCCTGCGCGTCGCCGTCGTGGCGTGCATGGACGCCCGCCTCGACCTGCACGCCGCGCTCGGCCTGGAACTCGGCGACTGCCACACCATCCGCAACGCGGGAGGAGTTGTCACCGACGACACGATCCGCTCTCTGACGATCAGTCAGCGGGCGCTCGGCACCCGCAGCGTGGCGCTCATCCACCACACCGGCTGCGGTCTGCAGACCCTGACCGAGGACTTCCGGCACGAACTCGAGCTGGAGGTCGGCCAGCGTCCGGCCTGGGCGGTGGAGGCCTTCAAGGACGTGGACCAGGACGTACGGCAGTCCATGGAGCGGGTGCGCACCTCACCGTTCCTGCCGCACACCGACGACGTGCGCGGCTTCGTCTTCGACGTGACGACCGGGCTGCTGCGGGTGATCGCTCCGAACTCCTGAGGCTCGCACACCTGTTGACGGCCGCCGGCCGGCCCGGGTCACACACCCCGGCCGGCCACCGCGGCGATCTGCGCGCAATGGAACTCGGTGGTGGTCCGGGTGCAGTCACCTTCACATTCAGAATACTGTATGCAATCATCGTTGAGCAGGGGAACATCAGTCACGCCCAAGGGGGTTGCCCCGTGTCGCCGTACCGCATCGCTCTCTCCGAAGTCCTGACCGGCGTCGTCGCGCCCGCCGCCGAGGCGACGGCCGTCCAGGGCCGGTTCCCTCGCGGCGCCGTGACGGCACTGGGCCGCGCCGGGCTCCTGGGACTCACCGTCTCCACCGAATTCGGCGGTGGGGGAGGGGGCCTGCCGGAAGCCGTCGACGTGGTCGCGCGGACCGCGCGCGTCTGCCCGGCGACGGCGGCCGTGCTCCGGTCCCACTACACGGCGGTCGCCGTCATCGAGGCGTACGGCGGTCCCTGGCTGCGTGCCGAGATCGCTGCCGGACGTCATCTCGGCAGTCTCGCCCTCGCGGAGTCGCAGGACGAGGGGAGCGGGCCGACGGCGGAGACCCAATTGCTCGTGCCGCGCTCCGTCGCCACCCGTTCAGGGGGCGTGGTCGCGCTGCGGGCCCGCAAGCAGCGCGTGGTCGCTGCGGGGGAGGCCGACACCTATGTCTGGTCCTCCCGCCCCCTCGCCGCCCCCGACGGGCTGACGCTCTGGGCGGTTCCGGCGCACGCCCCGGACCTCTTCGTCCCCGCCCGGCCCGGTGCGAGCGGACCTCGCGGCAGCGCGACGTCCACGGTGTTCGCCGACCCGGTGCTGGTACCCGCCGAGGCGATGCTCGGCCCGGACGGCGGCGGGCTCGACCTCGTGCTGCGCACGGTCCTGCCCTGGCTGCTCGAACTTCGGGCCGCCGCCGAGTCCCGCCGCCCACCGGCCCCCGATGCCGTCGCCCTCGGAAGCGCCCGCCGCCCCGCCGGTTCTCCCGCCGGTTCCCTCGCCGCGTCCTGAGCCGTGCCCGGAGAACCGCTCGTCGCAGTGGCACCGCCCGCCACCCGCACCGGAGCCTGCCGCCAACGCCAACGCCAACGCCAGTCAGGCCCGCTTCTCCGTGGCCGCGATCTGCTTGCGGTAGAAGTCGGTCGTGCGCTCGGTGTGCGCACGCATCACCTCGCCCGCCCGGTCGGCGTCCCCCTTAGCGATGGCCTTGATGAGCTGGGAGTGCTCGTTCCAGGCCTCCTTGCCGCGAGGCTTGGCGATGGGGGTGTAGTACCAGCGGACCTTCTGGCCGACCTGGGCGATCAGTTCGGCCAGGACGGCGTTGTCGGCCAGCGCGGTGATGCAGGCGTGCAGCGCGGTGTTGGCGGCGACCAGCCGGTCGACGTCGCCGTCGGCGAGCGCGGCGATGCCGTCCAGCTGGATTTCATCAAGACGGGTGATGTCCGAGGGCTTGGCGTTCTTGGCGGCGAGCTGCGCCGAGTAGGTCTCCAGGACCGCCCGGACGCCGAGCAGTTGCGCGGCCTCCTCCTCGGTGGGGGAGTGCACGAAGGCTCCCTGGGCGGGGCGCAGGTCGACCCATCCGGCGGTCTGGAGACGCTGGAGAGCCTCGCGTACCGGTTGCCGGCTGACCCCGAGATGCTCGGCGAGCTCCGCCTCGACCAGATGCTGGCCGGGCTTGAGGGAGCCGTTGACGATGAGCTCGGTCAGGGCGTCGTACACGGCCTGACGCAGCGGTGCCGGGCGGGTGACGCGCCGGGACGCTGCTGCCGTGAGTGCCTCGCGCATGGTTGTCCCGTTCTGCCGCCGGGGTCGCGGGGCGGCGGCTGTGCCGAGTGGGGCCGACCGGAGGGTTGCCGAACGGCCGCGTCAGCATACAGGTTTTGGTATGCAACATGGCGTCCGCCGCTGACGGGTCGGCCCTGGTCGGCGCGCGTCGTGCGGGAGTGTCAAGGAGCGTCGGGGCTCACCCGGCCGGAGGGTCACGGCGGTGCGGCGCCCGCTGTCGTCCGTGCAGGGGTTGTGTATACAGAAGTCTGTATGGAGTATTGGCTGAGTCTCCTGCACCACTCGCCGGGGACCGTGGGACGGAAGGCGAAGCGATCATGACGAGCAGCGGGACTGACGTGACGGTCGAGAGCGTGGTCCGGAGGGTGGTGGCCCGGCACCGGGGCGAGCGCGGCCCGCTGCTGCCCGTACTGCACGCGCTCCAGGCCGAGTTGGGCCATGTGCCGCAGGAGGCCGTGCCGGTGCTCGCCGAGGAGCTCAACCTCTCCCGGGCGGACGTCCACGGAGTCGTGACCTTCTACCACGACTTCCGTCGCGAGCCCGCGGGCCGCACCACCGTGCGCATCTGCCGAGCCGAGGCCTGCCAGGCCCTGGGCGCCGACCAACTGGTCGACTACGCGCGTGAGTCAGGCCTCCAGGTGGGAGAGACCACGCCGGACGGCGCGGTCACCGTGGAACAGGTCTTCTGCCTCGGGAACTGCGCGCTCGGGCCGGCCGTGGAGGCGAACGGACGGCTGTACGGCCGAGTCGACCCGGCCCGGCTGGGCTCGATCCTCGACGGGACGGTCTCCTCATGAACACCCCTTCACCCTCCACCGCCACGGTCTACGTCCCCCGCGACTCCGCGGCCAGGTCCGTCGGCGCCGACGAGGTCGCGCAGGCCCTCCACCACGCGGCGGGCCGCGGCGGCTTCGCTCTGGACGTCGTACGCAATGGATCGCGCGGGATGCTGTGGCTGGAGCCGCTGGTCGAGGTGGTGACTCCCCGGGGACGCGTCGGCTACGGCCCGGTGGCCCCCGAGGACGTCGACGGACTCCTCGCCGCGGGCATGCTCGACGGTGCGGACCATCCGCTGCGGCTCGGCATCGTCGACGAACTGCCCTGGCTGGCACGCCAGAACCGTGTCACCTTCGCCCGGGTCGGCGTGACCGACCCCCTGTCCGCCGAGCACTACGAGGCACACGGTGGCCTCGCCGGACTGCGCGCCGCGCTGGAACTCGCCCCCGCGGACGTCGTCGCCGAGGTCACCGCGTCCGGGCTGCGCGGCCGCGGCGGCGCGGGATTCCCGGCCGGCATCAAGTGGAAGACCGTACTGGAGTGCGCCGACGAGCTGAAGTTCGTCTGCTGCAATGCCGACGAGGGCGACAGCGGGACCTTCGCCGACCGCATGGTCATGGAGGGCGACCCGTTCATGCTCATCGAGGGCATGACCATCGCCGCACACGCGGTCGGGGCGAGCGAGGGCTACCTCTACATCCGCTCGGAGTACCCGGACGCGGTCGCCACGATGCGCCGGGCGATCGGCATCGCGCGCGAGCACGGCTGGCTCGGCAGGAACATCCTCGGCTCCGCACTCCACTTCGACCTGCACGTCCGCGTCGGCGCCGGCGCGTACATCTGCGGCGAGGAGACCTCCATGCTCGAGAGCCTGGAGGGCAAGCGCGGCATGGTGCGCGCGAAACCGCCGATCCCCGCGATCGAGGGCCTGTTCGGCAGGCCGACCGTGGTGAACAACGTCCTCACCCTCGCCACCGTGCCCGTCGTCATGGCCGAGGGAGCGCAGGCCTACGAGGCTCTCGGCGTCGAACGTTCCCGCGGCACCCAGGTGTTCCAGCTCGGCGGCAACATCGCCCACGGCGGCATCGTGGAGACCGCCTTCGGTATCACCCTGCGCGAACTCGTCGAGGAGTTCGGCGGCGGCACCCACTCCGGGCGCCCGGTGCGCACCGCGCAGGTCGGCGGCCCGCTCGGAGCCTATCTGCCGGAGTCGATGTTCGATCTGCCCATGGACTACGAGGCGTTCGCGGCCGCCGGGGCGATGGTCGGCCACGGTGGCGTGGTCGTGTTCGACGACAGCGTCGACATGGCGGCACAGGCCCGCTTCGCGATGGAGTTCTGCGCCGAGGAGTCCTGCGGCAAGTGCACACCCTGCAGGGTCGGTTCGGTGCGAGGGGTCGAGGTGATCGACAGAATCGTCGCCGGTACCCACCGGGACGAGAACCTCGCCCTGCTCGAAGACCTCTGCGACCTGATGACCGAGGGCTCGCTGTGCGCGATGGGCGGGCTGACCCCGCTGCCCGTGCGCAGCGCCCTGACCCACTTCCCCGACGACTTCCTCGGCGGCCGTCGACTCCTGGACATCCAACCCGTGCGGGCGACGGGCCCGAAGACGGAGGGCACGGCATGACACTCCTGAAGGAACCCGACTTCGGAACCCCCGAGAGGCCAGGACCGGCGACGGTGTCCGTGGAGGTGGACGGCCTGGCGGTGACCGTCCCCGAGGGCACCTCGGTGATGCGCGCGGCAGCCCGAGCAGGCGTCGACATACCGAAGTTGTGCGCCACCGACAGCCTGGAAGCCTTCGGCTCCTGCCGCCTGTGCGTGGTCGAGATCGACGGCAGGCGCGGCACCCCCGCGTCCTGCACCACGCCGTGCGCCGACGGCATGAAGGTCAGCACCCAGACGCCGAAGGTGGAGAAGCTCCGCCAGGGCGTCATGGAGCTCTACATCTCCGACCACCCCCTGGACTGCCTCACCTGCCCGGCCAACGGCGACTGCGAACTCCAGGACATGGCAGGGGTGGTGGGCCTGAGGCAGGTCCGCTACGGCTACGAGGGCGAGAACCATCTCGACGCCGAGAAGGACACCTCCAACCCGTACTTCGACTTCGATCCGTCCAAGTGCATCGCCTGCTCCCGCTGCGTCCGTGCCTGCGGCGAGGTCCAGGGCACGTTCGCGCTCACCATCGAGGGACGCGGCTTCGACTCCAAGGTCTCGCCGGGGGCGGGCGAGTCCTTCATGGACTCCGAGTGCGTCTCCTGCGGGGCCTGCGTCCAGGCATGCCCGACGTCCACGCTCCAGGAACGCTCGGTCGTCGAACTCGGCATGCCCACCAGGTCAGTTGTGACCACCTGTGCCTACTGCGGGGTCGGCTGCTCCTTCAAGGCCGAGCTGCGCGGCGACGAACTCGTGCGCATGGTGCCCTACAAGGACGGCGGAGCCAACGAGGGCCACTCCTGTGTGAAGGGCCGCTTCGCCTTCGGCTACGCCACCCACCCCGACCGCATGCTCAAGCCGATGGTCCGCGACCGGATCACCGACCCCTGGCGCGAGGTCGACTGGGACGAGGCCATCGGCACGGTCGCCCGCCGTATGCGCGCGATCCAGGACCGCCACGGCGCCGGCGCGATCGGCGCCATCACCTCCTCGCGGTGCACCAACGAAGAGGTCTACGTCGTACAGAAGATGGTCCGCGCCGCCTTCGGCAACAACAACGTCGACACCTGTGCCCGCGTCTGCCACTCCCCGACGGGATACGGCCTCAAGCAGACCTTCGGAGAGTCCGCCGGCACCCAGGACTTCCGTTCGGTCGCCGAGGCCGACGTCATCATGGTCATCGGCGCCAACCCCACCGACGGGCACCCGGTGTTCGCCTCCCGGATGAAGCGACGGCTGCGGGAGGGCGCGAAGTTGATCGTCGTCGACCCGCGCCGCATCGACCTCGTGCGCTCACCGCACGTCGAGGCCCAGCACCACCTCCAGCTGCGGCCCAGTACCAACGTCGCCGTCGTCAACGCGATGGCCCACGTGGTCGTCACCGAAGGCCTGGTCGACCGGTCCTTCGTGGACCAGAGGTGCGAAGGCTTCGACGAGTGGGCCGAGTTCATCGCCCGCCCGGAGAACAGCCCGGAGGCCGTCGAGGAGATCACCGGCGTCCCGGCCGCCGAACTCCGCGCCGCAGCACGGCTGTACGCCGAAGCCCCCAACGGGGCCATCTACTACGGCCTCGGCGTCACCGAACACAGCCAGGGCTCGACCATGGTCATGGGAATGGCCAACCTCGCGATGGCATGCGGCAACATCGGCCGCGACGGCGTCGGCGTGAACCCGCTGCGCGGCCAGAACAACGTGCAGGGCTCCTGCGACATGGGCTCGTTCCCGCATGAACTCCCCGGCTACCGGCACGTCTCCGACGACGCGGTCCGTACCGTCTTCGAGAACCTGTGGGGCGGAACTCTCCTCGCCGAACCGGGACTTCGCATTCCCAACATGTTCGACGCGGCCATCGACGGCACCTTCCGCGGCCTGTTCGTGCACGGCGAGGACATCGCCCAGTCCGACCCCAACCTCAAGCACGTCACCGCGGCCCTCGAAGCCATGGAACTCGTCGTCGTTCAGGACCTGTTCCTCAACGAGACGGCCAAGTTCGCGCACGTCTTCCTGCCCGGCGCCTCCTTCCTGGAGAAGGACGGCACCTTCACCAACGCCGAACGCCGCATCAACCGGGTGCGCTCGGTCATGAAGCCGAAGACGGGCAAGCACGAGTGGCAGATCGTCAGCGAGATCGCCACCGCCATGGGCTACCCGATGTCGTACGACCATCCCGGCCGGATCATGGACGAGATCGCCTCCGTCACCCCGACGTTCACCGGGGTCTCCTTCGACCTCCTCGACAAGCTCGGCAGCGTCCAGTGGCCGTGCAACGAAGAGGCACCCGAGGGCACGCCCATCATGCACGTGGACGAATTCGTGCGCGGCAAAGGCCGGTTCGTGGTCACCTCCTATGTGCCGACCAACGAACGCAGCACCCGGCGCTTCCCGCTGGTCCTCACCACGGGCCGCATCCTCAGCCAGTACAACGTCGGCGCCCAGACCCGCCGTACCGGCAATGTCGCCTGGCACCCCGAGGACGTGCTGGAACTGCACCCCCACGACGCCGAGGACCGTGGCATCGGCGACGGCGACATGGTCACCCTGGCCAGCCGCGTCGGGCAGACCACCCTGCGCGCGGAGATCTCCGACCGGATGCCGACCGGGGTCGTGTACACCACGTTCCATCACCCCGTCACCGGAGCCAACGTGGTGACCACGGAGAACTCCGACTGGGCGACCAACTGCCCCGAGTACAAGGTGACCGCCGTACAGGTCGCGCTCGCCCGCCCGGACCGGTCCAGCGGCAGCGAAGCAGCCGGGAACGACCTCGTGACGGTGGTGGACTGAGATGACGGCGACCGTGCCGGCGGAATGCCGAATGGCCAACGACATCGCCCGCAACCTCGGCCATCTGCCGGGGGAGGAGGCCGCGGAGGCGATCGCGGGGCACATCGGCAGGTTCTGGGACCCGCGCATGCGCACCCGCCTCCACGAGTTCGCCGATGCCGGAGTGGACGGCCTCGACCCCCTGGTGGTGGCCGCGGTGAAGCTCCTGCGCTGACCTGTGCGGTCTCCTCCCTGTACATCCCACCACACTGCATACAGTATGGAACCAGTGATCCCAGGGGTCAGGGAGGAGCCGCTCATGCTGTTCCGGCAGCTCGAGTACTTCGTGGCGGTGGCGAGGGAACGGCACTTCGCCCGGGCGGCGGAATCCTGCTACGTCTCCCAGCCCGCGCTCTCGGCGGCGATCGCCAAGCTGGAGCGCGAGCTGAACGTCACGCTGATCAACCGCGGCCACAACTACCAGGGCCTCACCCCCGAGGGCGAACGGCTCGTGGTGTGGGCCAAGCGGATCCTCGCCGAACAGGACGCCTTCAAGGCCGAGGTGGCCGCCGTGCAGTCGGGCATCACGGGCACGCTGCGACTCGGTACGGACCCCACGGCCTCCACCACACTGGCGTTGCCCGTGGCCGCGTTCTGCGCGGCGCACCCGCTGGCCAAGGTCCAGGTCCGCTCCCGGCTCTCGACGAAGGAACTCCACCGCCAACTGCGCGACTACGAACTGGACGTGGCCATCGCCCACTTCGACCCGGACGACCAGGAAGGACTCCAGGTCGTCCCCCTCTACCAGGAGCGCTACATGCTCCTGGTCTCGGACGAGCAGCTGGTCGCCCAGGCCGCCACCGTGACCTGGGCGGACGCGGCCCAGTTGCCGCTCGCGCTGCTGACGCCGGACATGCGGATCCGCCAGATCGTCGACACCGTGTTCGCGGAGAAGGGGTACGTGGTGACCCCGCAGGTCGAGACGGACTCCATCGCCTCCCTCTACGCGCACGTCGGCGGCGGGGGCTGGGCGAGCATCGTCCCGCACACGTGGCTGCGCGCCATGCCGGTGGTCGGCCGCACCCGGGCGCTGCCGCTGGTCGATCCCGAGGCCGGCGCCCAGGTCTCGGTGGCCATCCACGCGGCGACCCCCGGCTCGGTCGCCGCCCGCGCCTTCGTCAACGCGGCGACAAGCCTGTCCCTGGACGACTTCTTCGCCCGCCCACTGCCACCCGAACACCGCGTCCGCTGAGCCTGCCGACAGCAGCGGCGCGGGCAGCCCGTCAGCAGCGGTGCGGACGCGTACCGGGCCGGGGGGCCGCGGGCGACCGCCTCGCAAAGCCCGACTCACACGAGCGCCGAGCACGCTGATCCTGCGGACAGGCCTCCTCGCCGCGCGCCGCCGAAGCCGTAGCGGCTTCCGGTCCGGCAGCTCCCCACGCGGCCTACCGCCACGCGGCACCCGCCTGCCGCCTGCCGCCGCCACGCGCGCCCGCCCCACCCCGGCCCCCGGCCCCCGGCCCCCGGGCCCACCCCGGCTCCCGCCCCTCAGGGCGCGTAGCGCGTCTGTACCGCCTTCCGGTCCAGGCCCCCCTTCGCGGTGTGCGGCAGCGCCGCGACCAGTTCGAGGAGGTCCGGTACCTCGAACGGGGCCAGTCGGTCCCGGCAGTACCGCAGGATCTCCTCGCGCCCCACCGCCTCGCGCTCGCGTACGACCACGGCGGCACCGACCCGCTGCCCGTACACCGCGTCGGGCACCGCGAACACGGCCGCCTCCGCGACGCCGGGGCAGCCGGCGAGGATGTCCTCGACATGCTCGGGCGAGATCTTCTCCCCGCCCCGGTTGATGAGGTTCTTGATCCGTCCGGTCAGCGACAGGTACCCGTCCTCGTCCAGCGCCCCCAAGTCACCGGTGCGCAACCACCCATCGACGAAGGTCCGCGCCGACTCGTCCCCGTCGGCCAGGTAACCCCGGGCGACCGTGGGCCCCTGCACCCACACCTCGCCCTCCACGCCCGCCGGGCAGGAGCGTCCGCCGCGGTCCACGACCCGCACCTGCACCCCCGTCGGCCGGCCCACCGACCCCTGCCTGAGCGCCCCCCGCTGCGGCAGCGGTTCGCTGGTGGCCTGGTGCGAGGACTCGGTCATCCCGTACGCGGACAGCAGGGGCACGCCGAACGTGCGCTCCAACGCCCGCTGCGTCGCCGTGTTGAGAGGCGCACTGCAACTGCGGACGAACTTCAGCGGCAGCGCCCGCGGTCCCGGATCCCCCTGCTCCGACCGCTCCAGAAGGATCTCGTGAATGGCCGGCACCGCGGTGAACCAGGTGGCGGCACCGGCGAGCATGTCGTCCCAGAACGTGCCGGCCGAGAACCGCCCCCGCTCCGGAAGCAGCACACAGCCCCCGCTCGCCAGGGAGGACAGGAGCGCCGCGAACAACCCGTGGCCGTGGAAGAACGGCATCACCGCGACCGTCGCGTCACCGGGTCCCAACTCGTAGGTGGCGCAGATGTTCTGAAGGGAGGCGGCCACATTGGCGTGGGTCAGCGGGACCATCTTCGCCCGGTCGGTGGTACCGGCGGTGAACAGCACGAGCGCGTCCCGCTCCGACAACTCACGGGAGGCGCCCTGGCGTTGAGGGATCCGGCAGGTTCCGGGTGCGAGAACCACCGTGGCCGTCCCCGCCCCGGAGACGTCCACGCGCAGCGGCCAAGCGGGCACCGGAAGCCCCGCGACTGCGGCCCCCGACGAATCCAGGAGCACCGCCCGGGCCCCCAAAGCCCGTAGTCGAGTCCCGAGTTGGGACTCCGGCAGAGCGGGATCCAGCGGAGCCGCCACCAGCCCTGCCCGCGCCGCACCGAGCAACGCCACCACGAACTCGGCCGTGTTGGCGCAGATCAGACCGACCGCGTCACCACGGCCGAGCCCCGCGCCCGCGAGCCGGGCCGCCACCTCGTCGGCCAGGGCCGCGAGCGCCCGGTACGACAGCTGTACCCGCTCGGCGGTCACCACCAGGGCCCGGGCGCGGGGGCGTTCACGCACCTGCCGGTCGAGGAGATCGGCGAGTCCCGTGACCTCCGGCGCCCGGTACCGGTACGCGTCACGCACGGATGCCGCGGCCCGAACGGCCATGACCCCACCCCCTCGCACAGGTCCGATGAAACATCCTCTGCGAGCGTGCGGTGGCACCCGGTGGACGTCCAATACCCGCTGGCGAACGGCCGATAGCAGCTGTCTATCAAGGGAGTTGCCAGGCCCCTGACCAGCCCTCGATAGACGCCGTTTATCGGCTGGTCGCCGATGGGTCTTGGACGCGGGCGAGCGCGCTGCCGATGGTGAGAGAAGTAGCCGCTCCGGCAGGACCTGCCCAAGGAGGACCTCGGACCATGACCGCTCCCTCGACCCTGGAGACCGCGGCAGCAGCCGACGTTCCGACCGAGCTCACCGACGGGTACCACCTGGTCGTCGACGCGCTCAAAATGAACGACGTCGACACCATCTACGGGGTGGTCGGCATCCCGATCACCGACCTGGCCCGGCTCGCCCAGGCGCGGGGCATCCGCTACATCGGTTTCCGTCACGAGAGCAACGCCGGACACGCGGCCGCCATCGCCGGCTACCTCAACAAGAAGCCCGGCGTGGCCCTCACGGTCTCGGCCCCCGGCTTCCTCAACGGCCTGGTCGCGCTGGCGAACGCGACCACCAACTGCTTCCCCATGGTCCAGATCTCCGGCTCCAGCGAGCGCCACCTCGTCGACCTCAAACAGGGCGACTACGAGGAGATGGACCAACTCGCCGCCGCACAGCCCTTCGTGAAGGCCGCCTACCGGGTCAGCCGCGTCGAGGACATCGGTCGCGGCATCGCCCGCGCCCTGCGCACCGCGATCTCCGGGCGCCCCGGCGGTGTCTACCTCGACATCCCCGCCGCGGTGCTCGGCGCCATCATGCCCAAGGCCGAGGGCGACCGGACGCTGAGCCGCCTCGTCGACCCCGCCCCGCGCCAGCTCCCCGCGCCGGAGTCGGTGGACCGGGCGATCGAGCTGCTCGCGTCCGCCGAACGCCCGCTGGTGGTGCTGGGCAAGGGGGCCGCGTACGCCCAAGCCGACGCGAAGGTACGGCAGTTCATCGAGTCCACCGGCATCCCCTACGTACCGATGTCGATGGCGAAGGGTCTGCTGCCCGACGACCACCCGCAGTCGGCCGCCACCGCGCGCTCGCTCGCGCTGAAGAAGGCCGATGTCGTGATGCTGATCGGCGCCCGCCTCAACTGGCTGCTGGGCCACGGCCAGACGGGGTGGAACCCGGACGCCAGGTTCGTCCAGATCGACATCGACCCCAAGGAGATGGACAGCAACCAGCCCATCGCCGCGCCCCTCGTCGGTGACATCGAGTCGGTGCTGGACGCGCTCGCCGAACGCACCAAACCCGGCCAGATCACGGCCCCTTCGGCCTGGCGCGAGGAACTCGGGGCACGCTCGGCGCAGAACGTCGCCAAGATGGCCGAGCGCCTGGAGGCCGATCCGCACCCCATGCAGTTCATGGGCGCCCTCAAGGCCGTACGCGACGTCGTACATCAGCACCCGGAGACGTACATCGTCAACGAGGGCGCCAACGCCCTGGACATCGCGCGCAACGTCATCGACATGCACGTACCGCGCCACCGCCTGGACAGCGGCACCTGGGGCGTGATGGGCATCGGCATGGGCTACGCGATCGCCGCCGCCGTCGAGAGCGGCGCCCCGGTCGTGGCCATCGAGGGTGACAGCGCCTTCGGGTTCAGCGGCATCGAGATCGAGACGATCTGCCGCTACAAGCTGCCCGTCGTCACCGTGATCATGAACAACGGCGGTGTCTACCGGGGCGACGACACCAACCCGTACGACGACGCGCCCGCGCCCACCACCCTCATGTCGGCGGCCCGGCACGACCTGCTGATCGAGGCGTTCGGCGGCAAGGGCTACCGCGCCACCACGCCCGCCGAGGTCACCGCCGCCCTCACCGAGGCCCTCGCCTCCGGCGGTCCGGCGCTCATCGACTGCGTGATCGACCCCTCGGCCGGCACCGAGAGCGGCCACATCTCGCACCTCAACCCCAAGGGCATCACCGTCGGCAACATCACGCCGGCCAAGAAGTGACCGCCTGGACCTCCCAGGCCACCTCGACCACGCAACTTCACGAAAAGGAAGCACACATGAGTGAAAAGCCGCTCGCCGGAATCAAGGTGATCGACTTCACCGGGGTCCAGGCCGGTCCCGCCTGCACACAGTTGCTCGCCTGGTTCGGCGCCGACGTCCTGAAGGTGGAGCGCCCCAATGGCGGCGACGTCACCCGCAAGCAGCTGCGGGACATCGAGGACCTCGACGCGCTGTACTTCACGATGCTCAACAGCAACAAGCGCTCCCTCGCCATCAACACCAAGACCGCCGAGGGCCTGGAAGTCCTGGAGAAGCTCATCACCGACGCCGACGTGCTGGTGGAGAACTTCGCCCCGGGCGCCCTGGACCGCATGGGCCTGACCTGGGAGCGCATCCAGGAGCTCAACCCGCGCCTGATCTTCGGCTCGGTCAAGGGCTTCAACGACCAGTCCTCCTGGAACGACCTCAAGGTCTACGAGAACGTCGCCCAGTGCGCGGGCGGCGCCGCCTCCACCACCGGCTTCTGGGACGGCCCGCCGACCATCTCCGGTGGCGCACTCGGCGACACCAACACCGGGATGCACCTGGCGATCGGCATCCTCACCGCGATCATCGACCGCGGCAGGACCGGCCGGGGCCAGAAGGTCTCCGTCTCCATGCAGGACGCCGTGCTCAACCTCTGCCGCGTCAAGTTGCGCGACCAGCAACGCCTGGAGCGCGTCGGCCACCTGGAGGAGTACCCGCAGTACCCGAACGGCGAGTTCACCGACGTCGTGCCGCGCGGCGGCAACGCGGGCGGCGGCGGCCAGCCCGGCTGGGTACTCAAGTGCAAGGGCTGGGAGACCGACCCCAACGCGTACATCTACTTCACCGTCCAGGAGCAGAACTGGAAGCGCACCGCCGAGGTCATCGGCCGCCCCGAGTGGGCCGAGCACCCGGAGTACGCCACCGCGCGCGCCCGTCAGTCGCACATCTTCGAGATCTTCGAGGAGATCGAGAAGTGGCTCGCGGACAAGACCAAGTACGAGGCGGTCGACATCCTGCGTGAGTGGGAGGTGCCCTGTGCCCCGGTCATGAGCATGAAGGAGCTCGCCTACGACGAGGACCTGCGCAGGAGCGGCACGGTCGTCGAGGTCGAGCAGAAGGGCCGCGGCACCTATCTGACCGTAGGCAGCCCGGTGAAGTTCTCGTCCTTCCAGCCGGACATCGTCGGTGCCCCACTGCTGGGCGAGCACAGCTCCGAGGTCCTGGTCGAACTCGGCTACGACGAGGAGACCATCGGCCGGCTGAAGGAGAGCGGGGTCATCGTCTGACACCGGGGGGAGCGGAAGCGGCCGGGGCCCGAAGGCCACGGCCGCTTCCACGCTGTCCGGCGCTGGTCAGAGGGAAGCCTCGGCCCGCCGCCGCATCAGCTCCCGCTCCCGCTCGCGGCGCGCGGTGACGTCCCGGACGACCGCGCCGCAGTAGGGGCTGCCGTCGGGGCCCGTCAGCAGCACCACGCTGAACTCGATGGACAGCTTGCGGCCGTCCGCCGCGAGCGCGGGCACGTTCAGCAGGTCCGCGTCCCCGTACTTGCTGTACCCCCGCTCCATGGCCGCCTCGAAGCCGTCCTGGTGCCGCTTGCGGTGCCTCTCGGGAATGATGACGTCCAGGCTCCGCCCCGCCACGTCGGCCGCCGGAAACCCGAAGATGCGCTCCGCGCCCCGGTTCCAGTAGCGGATCAGCCCGTCCCTGTCGATGATCACTACGCCGTCGGGTGCCTGGTCTGCCATGTCCAGCACCACCGCGGGATCCAGATCTTCCATGTCGCCTCCGAGCCGGAGTCATTTTGGTGACGACAGTATACAGAATACAGTCTTCATATACCCCGTGGGGGACGGATATGCAGGTGAAGGGCGCTCCGAAAGCTTGGTATTGTTGTCCATGTCGCTGCGGGGAACACCCCCGTCAAGGCGGCAGACACCTGGTCCGGGTGGCGGAATGGCAGACGCGCTAGCTTGAGGTGCTAGTGCCCTTTATCGGGCGTGGGGGTTCAAGTCCCCCCTCGGACACTCATAACTCGCCTTCACATCGCACACATCATGTGCCGACCCCACGGTCGGCACATTTTCTGTTTCCTGGGCGACCGCTCGTACTCGGTCAAAGGTCCCGCGCGATCCCGCCAGGGTGAAGACGACCGGTTCCGTGCGGTGCTCGGGGTGCGTCGGCCCATCGTGGGAACCAGTCGTCCAACCAGTCGTCCGAGGAGGGAAGATGGATGCCGATGTCATCGTGGTGGGTGCCGGGCCGGTAGGACTGATGCTGGCCGCCGAACTGAGCCTGCACGGCGTTCGACCGCTGGTGGTGGAACGGCTGGCCGAGCCCTCCGGGGAGCCCCGGGCGCGCGGCATCGGTCCGCTGGCGGCCGAGGCACTCCGGCGCCGGGGCCTCGGCGAGCCGCTACGGGCGCATCAGCCGGGCGGTCTCACTGACCGCAGGCGCGACCACGGCGGCGAGAAGGGCCACTTCGCCTGGATCCACAAGATCGACCAGGAGTTGCAGGAGGAGCCGGAGCGGGCGGGCGCGCTGATCTGGCAGCCGGATCTGGAGCGGATTCTCGCCGATCACGCGGCGGCCCTGGGCGTCCGGACCGACCGGGAACACATGGTGACCGGAGTGGAGCAGAGCGGGGATCGGGTCACCGTCACCTGCCGGACCCCCGGCGGGGTGCGACGCCTGGTCTCGCCGTACGTCATCGGCTGTGACGGGGGAAGGTCGGCCGTCCGCAAGCTGACCGGATTTCCCTTCCCCGGAACCGAGCCCCTCATGGTCGCCCGCCGGGCGCGCGCCGACGTCGTCTGTCCCGCCGGACTGCCGCCCACGGGGCGGACTCCGACCGGCACACTGTTCCACGCCCCGGGCATGGTCGGCACCTTCGACTTCGAGGACGTGCGCACCGACCCCCGGGCACCCGTCACCGCACGGGAACTGGAGGCCAGTCTCCGCCGTGTGGCGGGCGCCGACGTCGAGGTCACCGCGGTCCACCAGGCCATGCGCTTCACCGACCAGGCCCGACTCGTCCCGTCGTACCGCAGCGGCAGGGTGCTGCTGGCCGGCGATTCCGCGCACGTCCACTCGCCCAACGGCGGTCAGGGACTGACCCTGGGCCTGCTCGATGCCGCCAACCTCGGCTGGAAGCTCGCGGCGACCCTGCGGGGAACGGCCCCCGAAGGACTGCTGGACAGCTACACCGCCGAGCGCCGTCCCGTCGCGGAGGCCACGCTGCACAACACGCGGGCCCAGTCCGCGTTGATGCGGCCCGGCCCGCACACGGACGCCCTGCGGGACATCGTCTCCGAGCTCATGGACATCCCCGAGGTCAACCGGTACTTCGGCCGCCTTCTCAGCGGCCTGGACACCCGATACGACCTGCCCCACGCCGGCCCGGACGCGCACCGGCTGACCGGTACCCACTGCCCCGACGTGGACCTGAGGACACAGACGTCCACCGGGACGGCCGCGACCACCCTCGCCCGGCTCACCGAGCAGGGACAGGCCGTCCTCGTCCACACCGGGCAACCCGAGGTGGAGCGAGCGGCCCAGCCCTGGTACGGCACCCTCCGCGTCGCTCGTGCGGCCGCGATCGAGTACGACGGCCTGTCCGCGCTGCTGGTGCGGCCCGACGGAGTGATCGCCTGGGCAGCCGGATCCGAGGACACCGCGGACGCCACCGCTCTGGAGCGCGCGCTGCACACGTGGTTCGCTCCGGCCCGGCCGTGAGGCCCCTGGTCCTTAGGGCCTGTCCGGCGGATCAGGCCGGCTCCAAGGAAGGGCGCCTTGTCAGCGCAGATGGGCGCACCAGGCCCCGCGCCGCCGGCATGATCCGCCGGACAGGCCCTAAGGCCGTTGGCCCGTAAAGCCGTACATCCGTGAGCCGTCAGTCGATGCCGCGGCAGATGTGCGGCTCGGCCTCGCCCTCGTCGACCCCGGCGAGCAGGAGCGGCGGCGGCTGGACCGGCTCCTGCCCGTCGACCGGACCGTCGTCCCTGCTGAGTGCCTCGTCCATCCGAACTCCTCCGCTGCTCTGCGCCACCCGCACGGAGGATCCCCGCGCGGCGGAACCGGTGCCCGCCCGAACGGCCGGGCTCTAACGAGCCGCTGACGATCGTCCAGCCGTCTCCGACGGAAGGTCGCCACGCTGTGCGTGTGCGTGACCGACCGACGACAGGGGAGTGGGCATGGCCGGGTTCTCACCTCGCGGGACGGTCCTGAAGACTTTCGCCTGGGCTCTCCTGCGCTCCTTCGTGGCTCTCGGATTCCTCCATCTGCCGGCTCCCCAGGCCTGGGAGGCGATGGCGGAGCTGCGGCGGAGGCAGGAAGAGGGTGCCCGGCCCGCTCCTCTCGCCCGTCCGCCGGCCGGTCATCCCGAGCGGCTGTGCCCGGATCTGCCGCTGAGCCCTCTGGAGCGCGCACTCGACCGGGACCTGTTCCCGCCGCGCTCCCGGCGGCGCGGACGGTGAACGTGGTTCAGGTCGCCGCGGAGGGGTCGAACAGCTCCTCGCGGACCGCGATCTCCCGGTTGCCGAAGGCCAGTCGGTCGAGCACGGCCCGGTAGGCCGGCGTCCGGGACACGACGGCCGCCATCTTCGGGCGGACCACCGACGCGAGACCCCCGGCCGACAGCATCACCTTGCCCTGCATCGCCTGGATCTTCATGATCCGCTGCACGTCCCGCCGACGGCCCGTCACGTACCGGCGCAGCGGCTCGGACCCGTCCTGGCCGCCGTGCAGCGACGCCAGCAGGGCGGGATGCGCCGCCACCGCGTCCTGGATGGCCAGGTTGATGCCCTGGGCCCCGATCGGACCGTGCGTGTGCGCGCTGTCCCCGATGAGGAGCAGCCCGGGCCGTGTCCACTCCCGGGCGACACCGGAGAAGACGTCGAGCAGCGAGAGATCCTTGAACGAGGTGATCTCCGCGTCGATCCGCTCCGCCTGATCCGGTACGGCCGCGCCGAGCCGCGCCTTGATGTGCTCCAGCCCCTGGGCCGCGAGCTCCTTGTACTTCCGGTGCGGGAGGGTCCAGCCGATCTGGAGGTGCCCGGGATGGGAGGCGTAGGCCAGGACGGGGTTGCCCCCGGCCCGGAAGATCCGCACGTCCGACGGCGCGGGGCCCTCGCAGGACAGCCTGAACCAGAGCACGTCCTGGTCGAAGGCCTCGAACCGGTCATAGCCGACGCCGGCCAGTTGCCGCACCTTCGAGTACCGGCCGTCCGCGCCGATGACGCAGTGGGCGTGCACCATCAGATCGCCGTCCGGTCCGCGGCCGAGGATGCCCCGCACCCGCTGGTGGGTGTCCGAGATCAGCGCGGAACACCGGGCGGAGGCCAGGTGGGCGAACCCGGGGTACCGGGAGCACTGCTCCAGCAGTTCTTCCAGGATGTGCCGTTGCGGGATGCTGAGCAGGCAGTTGAAGGGACCGGGCAGACGGCGGTAGTCGCCGTTGATCAGGATCCGGCCCTTCTCCTCCAGCAGGAAGCGGTCGTGCTCGTGGCAGCCCCGTGCCCGCGCGCCCTTCAGGACGCCCAGTGCGTCCAGGAGCTGTTGGCCGCCCGGCTGGAGAATCTCCCCGCGGTACTCGCGCTCCAGCGACCGCAGCTTCTCCACGACGGTGACGCGGGCGCCGGAACGCAGCAGAAGCAGGGCGAGGGTCAGTCCGGCGGGTCCGCCGCCGACGATGCAGAAGTCGGTCCGTGTCTCCGTCACGGCGCACCTCACACGTCGAGGGTGACGTCGTACTCGGTGAGCCAGGCGTTGAGCCACAGCGCCATCTCCAGGCTCCCGCGGTCGTACGGCCTGCTGACGTCGCCCAGCGGCCCGGCCAGCACCTTCGCCGCACGGGACCGGTCCAGCAACGGGGCCACGGGGGAGTCCGGGGCGGCGAGCACGTCGGCCAGCTCGGTGCGCAGGGCCTGTTCGTAGACGGGGTCCTGGGTGGCCGGGTAGGGACTCTTGCCCCGTTCGAGCACCGAACGGGGCAGCAGGTCCGAGGCCGCCGCCCGCAGCAGGCTCTTCTCCCGACCGTCGAACGACTTCATCGCCCACGGGGTGTTGAAGACGTACTCGACGAGCCGGTGGTCGCAGAACGGCACCCGGACCTCCAGGCCGACGGCCATGCTCATCCGGTCCTTGCGGTCCAGCAGGGTCTGCACGAAGCGCGTCAGGTTGAGATAGCCGACCTTGCGCATCATCCGGTCGTCCGCGCTCTCGCCGGGCAGCCACGGCACTTCGGCGAGCGCCTCCTGGTAGCGGTCCTGGCGATAGCCGGTGAGGTCGAGCTTGTCGAGGAAGCCCTTGTCCAGCAGCGCGAGACCACCGAAGTAGCGGGCGGAGCCCGAGGTCAGCCAGGGGAAGGTATCGGCGCGGACCGCGGCGGGGTTGCGGAACCAGCGGTAGCCGCCGAAGAGTTCGTCCGCCGCCTCGCCGGACAGGGCCACCGTGGAGTGCTGCTTCACGGAGCGGAACAGCAGGTACAGCGAGGGCCACATGTCGCCCCAGAACGCCGGCGGCTGGTCCACCGCGCGCAGCACCGAGGCGCGCAGAGCCGGCTCGGCCAGCCCGGCGCTGTCCAGTACGACCTCGGTGTGCCGGGTGCCGACGTGGTCCACCAGGTCATGGACGAAGGGGGTGTCGCGCATACCGCGCACCGCGTCGGGCTGGAAACGGTCGGCCGCGTCCGCGAAGTCGACGGAGAAGGACTGTACGGTTCCCAGCCCGCGGGCCGCCGAGGCGCGGGCGGCGAGAGCGGTCACGGTGGAGGAGTCGAGGCCGCCGGAGAGCAGCAGACACAGCGGTACGTCGGAGACCAGCTGGCGGGCGACGACGTCCTCCAGCAGCTCCCGTACCGTGGCGATGGTGGTGGGCAGGTCGTCGGTGTGCTCGCGGGCCTCCAGACGCCAGTACGTGTGCTTGCGCAGCCCCTGTCGCCCCACCCGGACCATCTGACCCGGCCGTACCTCGTACATACCGGCGAAGACGGCGGCCTCGGGGGTCTTGACCATGTCGAGGATCTCGCACAGTCCCTCGGCCGACACCCGGCGCGGTGCCAGGGGGTTGGCCAGGATCGCCTTGGGCTCGGAACCGAAGAGGACCCCGTGTTCGGTGGGCAGGTAGAAGAGGGGTTTGACTCCCATACGGTCGCGCAGCAGCAGGAGTTCCTCGGTGCGGGTGTCCCAGATCGCGAGGGCGAACATGCCGTTCAGTCGCTCGGCCAGTTCCGGGCCCCACTGGAGATAGCCGCGCAGCACCACCTCGGTGTCGCCCGCGGTCCGGAACCGATGGCCCAGGGTTGTCAACTGGGCACGCAGTTCACGGTAGTTGTAGATCTCGCCGCAGAAGGTGAGCGACGCGAGCGTGCGCCCCTCGTCGTCCTCGGCCGTCATGGGCTGGCGGCTGCCCTCCAGGTCGATCACGGCCAGACGCCGGTGACCGAGCGCCGCGTGGCCGTCGATCCACAGTCCCTCGGCGTCGGGCCCGCGACAGGCCATCGTCCCTGTCATCGCACCCGCCCGGGCCGATTCGTGCGTCAGGTCGCGCTCGAAGTCGATCCATCCTGTGATGCCACACATCGCTGTCTCCCTCGGAAGAAGTCGTCGGCAGGCACCGCCGTCCGTGTGCGGCCTGGCGGTGCCTGGGCGACGAGCGGTAGGAGCGGGCGGTCACACCCGCTCGGTGAGCCCCGTGCTGACCAGGTCCACCAGGTGGCGGGGCGTCCTGATCTCGGCGACCACGTCGTCGGGCAGTTCGACGGAGTAGTCGCGCTCGATGCGGCTCACCGTGTTGAAGAGGGCGAGCGAGTCGTAGCCGAGGTCGGTGAACTCCAGGTCGAGGATGTCGCCGTCGAGGTCGACCTCCTCGTCCTCGCCCGCGCACTCGCGCAGCAGTTGTACCAGGTCCTTGATCTCGAACGAGGTCATGGGGGTTTCCTTTCCGGGTGAGGGGGTCGGGTCCGCGCACCGGTGGTTGCCGGGGCCGGACGTCACGGGGTGGAGCGGACGACCAGCGCGGAGTTGAAGCCGCCCAGGCCGCGGGAGACGACGAGAGCGGTGGACAGCGGCCGCTCGCGCGGTTCGTCCCGCACGAGGTCGATCAGGTCCTCGTGGGCCGGGGCGTCCACGTGGACGGTGGGCGGGACCACGCCGTCGCGCAGGGAGAGCAGCGCGGCGGCGACGTCCAGCGGGGCACCGCCCGCCAGCAGCCGGCCCGTCATGGTCTTGGGCGCGGTCACCGGGACGGCTCGAGGGCCGAACACCTCGGCGATCACCTCCGCCTCGAGCCGGTCGAGTTCGGGGACACCGGACGCGTCGGCGAAGACCACGTCGATGTCCGCGGGCGCCGTCCCGGCGTCCGCCAGGGCCAGTTCGACGGCCCTGCGCAGTCCCGGTGGCCGTCCGGATCCGGGGCGTGGATCGAACGTCGAGGCGTACCCGGCCATCTCGCCGTACCGGTGTTCCGCACCGCGCTCCCGTGCCTGCTCCCGTCCCTCCATGACGAACAGGGCCCCGCCCTCACCGACGACCGCCCCCTCCGCACGGCGGTCGAAGGGCAGATAGGCGCGACGCGGGTCACCGGACTCGCTGGCCCGGCCGGAGCGGATGATGCACAGCCAACTCCACGGGGACAGGGACCCGTCCACCCCGCCCGTGACCATGAGAGGGGTTCCGGAGCGTATGTGCCGGCGCGCCTTGGCCATGGCATCGAGGCCGCCCGCCTGCTCGGCCACCACCGCGCTCCCGGGGCCGCGCAGCCCGTGCCGGATGGAGATCTGCCCGGTGTTGACCGGGTAGAACCAGGCGAACGACTGGTACGCGCTGACGTACCTGCCGCCCTTGGACCACAGGGCCTCCAGTTCCTTCTGCCCGAACTCGAAACCCCCCGCGGAGGCCGCGGTCACGACCCCGCACGCGAAGTCGGGCATCGTGGCGGGTTCCGCGCCCGCGTCGGAGAGGGCCTCCTCGGCGGCGATGAGCGCGAGGCGGGTCATCCGGTCCGTCTGCGGCAGCAGGCGGCTGGGCAGCCGGTCGGTGGTGGCGTACTCCGGTATCTCACCGGCGACCGTGGCCGAATAGCCGGACGGATCGAAGCGTGTGATCCGGCGGATCCCGCTCTCACCGCGCAACACGGCCGACCACCAGTCGCCGGTGCTGAGGCCGGTCGGAGCGACGACCCCGATGCCGGTGATCACGGGCCGCGGCCCCGGCCCGCTCACACCCTCCTCCGCTGCGGCTTGTTGAGGACCAGCGCGCTCTGGAACCCGCCGAAGCCGCTGGCGACACTGAGGACCGTGCCGACCTCCTGCTCCCGGGCCACCAGCGGGACGTAGTCCAGGTCGCAGTCGGGGTCCGGCTCGTGCAGGTTGGCCGTCGGCGGGACGACGGAATGCTCGACGGCCAGGGCGCAGGCCGCGGTCTCCAGGGCGCCGATGGCTCCGAGCGAGTGCCCGATCATCGACTTGATCGAGCTGACCGGGGTGCCGTAGGCGTGCGCGCCCAGGCTCAGCTTGAGGGCGTTGGTCTCGTGCCGGTCGTTCTGCTTGGTGGCCGAGCCGTGCGCGTTGACGTAGTCGATGTCGGACGGGTTCAGACGGGCCATGTCCAGCGCGCTCGTGATCGCGTCGGCCATTTCCAGTCCCTCGTCGCTCAGCCCGGTCATGGAGTAGGCGTTGCAGCGGGAGGCGTGGCCCGAGATCTCGGCGTAGACGTGGGCGTCCCGGCGGCGGGCGTGCTCCAGTTCCTCCAGGACGAAGACGGCGCAGCCCTCGCCGAGCACGAAGCCGTTGCGGGTGCGGTCGAAGGGCCGGGACGCGGTCTCCGGGCTGTCGTTGCGCGCGGTCGTCGCCTTGATGGCGTCGAAGCAGGCGACGGTGATGGGGGAGATCGCCGCGTCCGACGCTCCCGTGGTGATCACGTCGGCGTGGCCCTCCCGGATCAGGTCGGCGGCGTGCCCGAGGACGTCGATGCCGGAGGTGCAGCCCGTCGACACCACGCCCACCGGGCCCTCCGCCTCGGCGATCCAGGCGAGTTCGGCGGCCATGGAGGAGGGGACGAAGTAGTCGTAGAGATAGGGCGAACCGTGGAACTCGTCGACGAGCCAGGACTTGCCCTCATCGCTGACGAGCGCGTATTCGCTGTCCAGGCTCATGGTGCTGCCGCAGGCGGTGCCCATCATGACCCCGGTGCGGTGGGGATCGGCCTGGCCGAGAACTCCGCTGTCCTCCAGAGCCTCCTTTCCGGCCACCACGGCGAATTGGGTGGTCCGGTCCCACTGCCTGATCTGCCGCCGGGTGAGACCGGCCGCTATCGGGTCGAAGTCACACTCCGCCGCGACGCGTGAGCGGAACGGCGAGGCGTCGAACAACGTGATGGTGCGGGTTGCCGTACGCCCCGAGGTAAGGAGTTCCCAGTACTGTTTCCTGCCGATTCCGCCAGGGGACACCACGCCTATTCCGGTGATGACGACGCGGCGCCCCTCGGGTATTCCTTCCACCGTCTCTCCCTCCGCTGGGGCTTCCCGGTACCTGATTTTCCGTGTCTTTCGTACCGGGTCGGAGTCGAGAATGCTGCGCACCGATCCAGGGTGCTTCGAAGGCCGATCGATGGGGGCCTGCCGCGGTGCCGGCGTGCCCCTTCGGTGCCGGAACGATCGGCCCTCGAACGGTCTTTGAGGGCTCCTTGCTGCACTGGAGGGAGCCAGCCGTCGTCATGGATCGGCATGGTCCGGCGAAACGAACGAAGGGGTACGCAGATATGCGGCGCGACGAAGGAACGTACGATGTGGCCGTGGTGGGTACCGGCCTCTCCGGAACGATGCTCGGTGCCATTCTCGCAAAGCATGGATTCCGCACGCTCCTGCTGGACGGGGCCCAGCATCCACGCTTTGCCGTAGGGGAATCCACCATCGGGCAGACGCTGTTCATTCTGCGTCTTCTCTCACACCGTTACGACGTGCCCGAGATCGGTCACCTCGGCAGCTTCGAGAGTGTGAAGAAGCACGTCGGTTCCTCGCACGGACAGAAGAGCAACTTCGGTTTTATGATCCACCGGGACGGTGAGGAACCCGACCCGCGTGAGACCAACATGTTCCGACTGCTCGAGGTCACCGGGAACGCGGCGCACTTCTTCCGTCAGGACAGCGACGCGTACATGTTCCACGTGGCCCTGAAGTACGGCTGCGAGGCCCGGCAGAACTACCGGGTCGCCAAGGTCGACTTCGCCGACGACGGCGTCACGGTGATCGGTGCGGACGGCTCGTCGTACCAGGCCCGTTACCTCGTCGACGCCAGCGGGTTCCGCTCGCCGTTGGCCGACCAGTTGAGTCTGCGCGAGGAGCCCAGCCGGCTCAAGCACCACGCCCGGTCGATCTTCACGCACATGATCGGTGTCGAGCCGGCCGACGACCATCTGCGGCACGGGGCCGCCGACCGGCCGCCGGTGCCGTGGCACAGCGGAACCCTGCACCACATGTTCGACCGCGGCTGGATCTGGATCATCCCGTTCGACAACCATCCGGACGCCACCAACCCGCTGTGCAGCGTCGGCCTCCAGGTGGACGAGCGGCGCTACCCGGAACAGCCGGGGCTGTCCCCGGAGGAGGAGTTCTGGCAGCACGTACGCCGCTTCCCGGCTGTCGAGCGCCAACTGGCCGGCGCCCGCAGCGCCCGCGAGTGGGTGCGCACGCCCCGTATGCAGTACTCGTCCACCCGGACCGTCGGCGACCGGTGGTGCCTGATGTCCCACGCGGCGGGTTTCATCGACCCGCTGTTCTCGCGGGGTCTGTCCAACACCTGTGAGCTCATCAACACCCTGGCCTGGCGGCTGATGGAGGCCCTGCGCGACGACGACTTCTCCGCGGAGCGCTTCGAGCCGGTGGAGCGGCTGGAACAGGGGCTGCTCGACTACAACGACAAGCTGGTGAACGCCTCGTACGTCAGCTTCCAGAACTACGACCTCTGGAATGCCGTCTTCCGGATCTGGGTGACCGGCAGCGCGGTGGGCAGCAAGAGGTTCCTCAACGCCCTGAAGGCGGCCAAGGCGGCCGGGAACGACGAACCGCTGCGCGCGCTGGACGACAGCAAGTACCCGGGGCTGTGGTGCCCGACGGACTTCAACGCGGAGATGTTCGAGGAGCTCGTCGCCCAGTGCGATGCCGTGGACGAGGGCCGGGTGCCGGCGCAGGAGGCCGCCGACACCATGCTCGCCCGCGTCCGGGAGTCCGACTGGATGTTCCCGGCGCTGGGGCTCAACCGGCCGGAGCAGCGGTTCATCAGCCCGACGGCCGAGAACATGCAGGTGGTCGCCGAGTGGGCGAAGGACCACCCGCGTACGGAGATACGCGATCTGCTGGCGGTCTCGCCGCAGCAGGTGCAGGCCACTCTCTGAGGAGCCCGCGGATGCGGTGTGCCGCCGCCGGACGATCCGGGGGGGGGCCCCCCCCACCCCGGGGGGGGGGGGAAACCCCCGGGGCCCCGGGGGGGGCCCCGGCCCCGG
>NZ_JBIAKA010000039.1:0-24811 GCF_042872225.1 Streptomyces sp. NPDC005374
ACCTATCCATTTTAATGCCGCGTGACGTCGCACAGGGCGGTCGCCCTGCGAGCTGGAATTGTTCTTCCCTTCGAGGGGGCCCGAAGCCAGTCGGTACGGCGGTCGTGGGCCTCCCGCATGGCACTGGCACCGAAGTCGCGTATCGGGATGCGTTCCAGGAAGTCCCGCGGGCCGAGCGCCTCGGGTGACATGCCGAGGCCGAAGCCGTCCGCTTCCCGTACCCAGCGGCGGCTTTCCTCCGCACTGTCCGAGCCGGTGATGTTGCTGTGCTCCGCCTCCCTGGCGAGGTGCAGCACGCGGCCGGTCCGGAGCGGCGAGAGATGGAACGGCGCTCGCGGCGGTCGCGCTGCCCATGGCGGACCCCGGTTCGCTCACCGTGGAGATCGCCGTGGGGTTGGACGCCGAGGCGCACCGCGCTTCCAGGGCCTCGGCCCCGCCGTGGCGGTACCCTTCGGCACGGGCGAGGGCGGTGTCCGAGGCGTGCTCCTGTTGGCGCGGGAAGCCGGGCGCCCGTCGTTCTCAGCGACCGAGACGGAGACCCTTCAGGCCTTTGCCGCACAGGCCGCCGTCGCGATGGAACTCGCGGAACGACGCCAGGACGCCAGGACGCCGAGCAGATCGCGGTGCTTGAGAACCGTGACCGCATCGCCCGTGATCTGCACGATCTGGCGATCCAACGGTTGTTCGCCACGGGCATGACCCTCCAGAGCGCGGGCCGCTTCATCGATCACCCCGAGGCCTCCGAGCGTGTGGTGCGCGCGGTGGACGACTGGACGAGACCATCAAGTTCATCAGGTCCACGATCTTCGGTCTGCGCTCCCGTGAGAGCGCGGGCGCGGCCGGACTGCGGGCGCGTGCGGTGCGCGTCGTGGGCGAGGCGGCACCTGTGCTGGGCTTGGCGCCGAGCGTGCGGATGGAGGGGTTGGTCGACACCGTCGTACCGAGCGAGATCGCCGACCACGTGGTGGCCGTACTCTCCGAGGGCGGCACGGCGTTGGTGTGGTGGGTGCCGTTGCCGGCCGAGTAGCGAGCCGCGTCGGACTACCAGGACCCGCCCGAGGCAGTGCTGTCGATGCCACTCCCCCCTGGTCGTGGGCGTGGACGGGATCGGACGCGAACCTGCTGACGGTCGACTGGGCAACGGACCAGGCGGCCCGCCACCACCTGCCGTTGCGTCTGGTGTACGCCTCCCTGCGGGAACGCTGCGAGGAAGCCGCGCCGTCGACCGGCCCGGCACGCCGTGGCGGATCACATCGTCGCCTCGACGGCCGGGCACGCGGATGAACTGCTTTCGGAGAGCTGCGTGGTAGTGGTCGCCGGCGTCCGGTCGGCGGTGGCAGTGGCCGAGCGCGCCTGGTGAGGCGGTCAGCGTGGCGACTGCCCAGTGTCAGCCGATCGCGTCGCTCAGCCGGTCGCCTCGCAGTCGGTGTCGAGCAGCTGGATCGGCCGGGTGGCGTCCAGGTCGACGTACGCCTCGAAGGCGGCAGTGCTCTGACCGTTCTCGCCCCAGTGTGTGGTGACGGTGGCGTAGCCGACGCGGGCCGACTGGGCCGTGGTGACCGGGCCGATGTCGATCGACTGCGGCTCGTTCTGCGCACAGAGCAGCACGTCGAAGCCGTCGCTCGCGGCCACCTTCTCCTTCAGCTGCTCGGAGATGCCGTAGGCGCGGGCGAAGTCGCCGGGGCCGTGCTCGCCGTAGAAGGTCTCCAGGAAGGTGTGGATCTCCTGGGCCGTGTAGCGGCCGTTCGCGTCGGTCGGCTTCGCTACGGGCGCCGACACGGCGGCCGTCTTCGCGGCGGGGGCCGCCGACGCCGGTGCGGTGGCGGTGAGCGCCAGACCGAGGACGGCCGCGCAGCCGGCGGCAGAGAGGGCGATGCGTGCGGTCGGGCGGGTGCTGGTGCGGAACATGTGGGAACCCCGTTTTCGTTCGCTGTCGATGAGTCGGACGGTCCGTGCCGCCCTGGCCCGCGAGCCACGCTCACCGGGCCGGTCGCAAAGGGAGACCGGCGGCACCGGGAGGTAGTTGTGCTTGCTTCGACCGCTGTTCCCGTCCTGCGACAATCGCCACACCCCTGTCACACAGGGCCCCGCACGGGACACGCACCAGCCCGTTCCATCGGGTTGCTGCCCCACGTTGGCCGCAGCTCCCGAGCCTGCCGAAGACCTACCGCGCACGCCCGTCGACCTGCCCTGTCGGCCTCAACACTCCGTCCCGCCATGCGCATTGGTGGTAGCGAACGCGTCGGCCGCTCAGGGAACGAGGATGATCTTGCCGACGGCGGTGCGGCCGGAGGACTCCGCCAACTCCATGGCCGCGGCGGCCTCGGTGAGAGGGAAGCGGGCGGCGATCTTCGCGGTGAGTACGCCGTCACGCAGCAGGCCGAAGACGTGGGTGAGATCGGTGCGCAGCCGGGCCCGGAACACCTCACGCTTGGCCGAGTCCGGCTTGCCGGCGCCCGCCCAGACGTCGTAGAAACTCGCATGCCTGTGTGTGGGCAGGTAGTTCCAGAGCGCCAGTTTGGCCAGCAGCGGCAGGAAGTCGAGCAGCACGGGCCTGGTGTCGTCGAGCGCGGCCGCGATGCTGTAGGAGATCAGCGTGCCGGTGCGGTTCAGCAGTCGGTACGAGAGGGAGACGCTTGCGCCGCCGAGGTGGTCGAACACGGCGTCCACACCGTCGGGGGCCAGTTCCCGGACGCGGGCGGCCAGGCCGGGGTCCCGGTAGTCGATCGGCTCCACACCCAGGGCGCGCAACGCCTCGTGGTGGCGGGGGCCGGCCGTACCGATCACGCGGGCGCCTGCGTGGCGGGCGAGTTGCACCAGAACCGAGCCCACACCGCCGGCTGCGCCCGTCACGAGCACGGTCTGCCCCGCCCGCACCTTCGCGCTGCGGTGCAGCATCTGGTAGGCGGTCAGCCCGTTGACGATCAGTGTCTCCGCCTCGTGGGGGTCGATCCCATCGGGCACCTCCACCAGGTCGGCGGCGCTCAGCAGGACGGCGGTGGCCCAGCCGCCGGTCTTGGTCAGCGCGGCAACCCGTCGGCCGAGCAGTGCCGGGTCGACGCCGGTGCCGACGGCGTCGACGACGCCGACAAGGTCGTAGCCGGGCACGAACGGGAACTGGGGCTGGCCGTAGTAGCGGCCGCGGCGCATCGCGCTCTCCGCGAAGGACACGGCGGTCGACTCGACGCGTACCAGGGCCTGGCCGGCGTCGGGCCCCGGCAGGGTGCGGCGAACCGGTCGCAGACCGGACGGCGCCACCTTGCCCGGCAGCAGCAACTCGGTGGCGGTCACGGACGCCTCGCGGGCGGCACTCGTCTCGGTCATGATCGGATCCCCTCGTCAATGTGCGACTACTCTTCGCTTTGTTAATGGTCGTAACTATGCGCCTGCCAGTCATGCCGCGTCAACCAGTAACGGGAAGGGAGGCGGCCCACACTGCACGAGCAGGAGACGTGCCGCCGCGAGCGGCATCCAGGGGCTGCTTCGGCAGCCGGGACGAATCACCCGCCGAACGGGCCGTCGACGCGCACCACACGCCAGTCCGGACACTCGAAGCCACCGCGCTGCGGGACGCGTCATCCACGGCGCACGACCGGTCTCGGGCGCCTACCGCAACCGGGCGCCCGAGCAACCTCCTGCCGGTACAGCGCCACAACACTGCAGCCCCATGCCGCCCATGCATCGCGTTACTGTTCGTAGCACTCTGCAGGGTCCGTCATTATGTTTGCCATCCATTACAGTGTGACGATGACAAACGAAACGCGGCCGGTGAGCAGGCGTGAACGGCTACGGGCCCAGACGCTGCAGGAGATCGAGGACGAGTCGTTCGCGATCATCGACGCTGAGGGCGTACAGGCGTTGTCGATCGCGGCACTCGCCCGGAGCATGGCGATGTCCGCGCCGGCGGTCTATCGCTACTTCCCGTCACGGGACGCCTTGGTGGCCCACCTGGTGACCCTGTCCTACCAACAGCTCGCGGCGGCGATGGGCCAGGCCGTGGAGGGCAGCAGGAAGGCGCCGCGCACGCGAGTGCGTCTCGTGGTCACCGCCTACCGCGACTGGGCGCTGCACCACCGGCGGCGTTACGGGATGCTGTTCGGCGAGCGGGCCGACGACCTGCCCAGTGAGGTCACCACGCGGACTCCGCTGGATCAGGCGATGGCGCTGCTCATCGACATTCTGGCGGCCGTCAAGGGCACCGCCCCGGCCCGCAGCACCAGCGGCGACCGCACACTGGACGGGCAACTGCGACTGTGGGCTCGCACGCAGGAACGGCCCGACATCGCACCGGACGTGGCCCGTGCCGCCATCCTGATCTGGACGCGGATCCACGGAATCGTGAGCCTCGAACTCACCGGGGTGTTCGACGACCAGACGATCGAGGCGCAGCGGCTGATCGACCTGGAGATCGACAGCGCCATGCAGTCCCTGGGCCCGACCGGATCCTGACGCGACCGCCCGGGTGGCGATCACCGCATCGAGCAGGGCAAACGGGACCTGTCCTTGCTCCCACTCTCTTGCCGGCTTCCCAGAGCGCCCAACCAGCGGCGAGGGTTTCCGTGGCACATGGCGTTATGTGAGGTCCAGGTCGGCGTACAGCAGATGGTGGTCCGAGTACGAGGTGGGCTGCACACGGTGCCCGAGTGAAGTGATGCCCCGCAGGAAAACGTAGTCGAACCTGCTGTGCCAGTCGGTGGTCGGCTCGCACATGCCGGCGGACGAGGGCTCGCACCGGGGGTCCGCGTCGAGGGCCAGGGCCCACATCCGGGTCAGTTCGGGAGCGTCCGGTACCGCGTTGAAATCACCGAGAACGACGGCGCGCTCGTGCCGGGCGACCTCCGCGGCCAGGACACGGACCTGGTCTGCGCGGACGGCTTCCTGACGTCGTTCTGCCAGGTGTGTGTTGAAGACCCGGACGCGCTGGTCGCCCACTGTGGTGGTGACGGCCATGTACCCGCGGTCTTCGGATCCCCCGTCGGGGTATTCCACATTGACGTGGTCCGTCATCGGTGCTGCCGCCAGGATCGCCTGACCGAAGCCTCCCGGATTCCACGGCACTCCCCCGCAGCGGCCCCAATTCTGCAGAACCGTCCCGTACTCGACGTGGTAGACCAGCCCGTACACGCCTTCCAGATAGCCTCGGATCCTCTCGACGTCGCGTACGCATGCCTCTTGCAGGCCGATCACCTGGGGCGCGTGCGCGGCGATCTCGGCTGCCCGGTCGGCGTTGCTCTTCCCGCAGGGGTTGCACAGGTTCCACGTCATCACCCGGTTCGGCACCACATCCCTGGCCGCTTCGCCCGTCGGTGAGCTGCCGAAGAGGGCACTGCCCGGGGCGCTCGGGCCGACGAGCACTATGCAGATCATGACGACGGCGCCCGCGAGCAATTTCGCGCCCCTACCGAACACCAACGCCTCCTTCGTGCGGACACACCGGGCATCCGACATCTCATGAACGAGATTAGAGGAAGCCTGGTTCCGCGCAGTGAACGTTCCTGCAGCCCGATCCGATCGTCGCCTCCCCTCGACGCCTCACCTCCGATCCGCTGCTCAGCCCACTGTGCGCAAGGAGGACACCCCGTTTCCGGTTGTCCGTACTATCGCTACGACAGAGCGATGCGCAGGCGTACGGCTGCCGTCACAGGCACCGGTCCGGGGCGGCACCTACTCTTGCAAGCTGTCGACTTCGGCCTCAGACCGAGGAAAGGTTGTCCCATGTCCGAGAACACCTCCACGACCGAACTCACCTCGCAGTACAGCACCCAAGTCAGTGCCGACCTCGCGAGCAACGCCAAGGAGCAGGATCGAGTGGGCGAGGAAATCGCCCTGCTGCAGGAGCAGTTGGCGGCCCTCCAACGTGACCACCAGGTGCTGGTCAGCATTCAGCGAGCGATCGAATCGGCGCCGGTCCCCGCCGAGTCCGGAACCCCGTCGGGAAGTAACACGGCTCCCGCCCGTCGCCCCTCCCGCACTCCCCGCAAGAAGACAGCCGCCAAGTCCGGCGCGGGCAAGCAGTCGCGGACGAAGAAGACCGCACCCGAGCCCGACCTCGCAGCGTCCGACAAGAAGGCTGCGCAGGAGCCCAAGGAGAAGTCCGAGGACACCGCCTCGGCCCGGCCGACGCTGGTCGAGCTGGTCCGCCGCCACCTCACCGAGCAGCGCGAGCCGCGGTCGGCGGCCGAGATCTCCACAGCTCTTGGCCAGGCCCACCCCGACCGCGGCATCAAGACGACCGTAGTGCGCACCACCCTCGAAGGACTGGTCGCCCGCACCAAGGCACAGCGCACCAAGCAGGGCTCCTCCGTCTACTACACCTCGCCCGACTCACCACAGCAGTCGGCAGCACCGCAGGCCGAGGAGAAGGCCGACGCGACCGACGCATGACATGGGCCGGCGAGCCGTCCGTGGTGGTCGGCTCGGCCGCCGGTCTTCCAGCATCCTGACGAGGATCCCATCCGGCCCAGCTGTCCGCGGAGGCGGACCAGAGCAGGAACAGCGGTCGTGGTCGATCAGTGCGGCGCCCTCGCGGGCATCTCCTTTATACGGGTGCGGTGTTGAGGACCGGGCCCGGGCACATGGCACGGGCCGAACGCGGCAACTGCGCACGCCTGCCAGGACACCGACAAGGTCCGGAGGTGCCCCCGAATCGGGCGCTCGCCGACGGCCCCCCTGCTGGAGCGCCGGTCCCGTGTCGCCGCGACTCGGACACACACGCGATCGAAATCGGACCAGCAGAGAGCCGACGTGGACGTTTCGAGCTCCGACGCCCGACCCGCGAGCAAGCCAACCTTTCGCCCGGTCGACGTTCTTTACACGAAGCGACAGGCTCTGGTCAAAGACTTTCCAAGTGCCGGACACTCCCTCCCGCCCGTGGTCAGGTCCCAACGACGGCCGTACGTATGCCTGTTTGGGAGGACTTCGTGTCAGCAACAACTCGCAAGAGACGATGGCTCACGACCTGGGCCATCACCGCATCCGCCGCACTCGTCGCGATACCCGCAAGCGCCGCGTCCGGCCAGAACACCAGCCCCTTCGGGACCCGCGCACTCGACCGAGTCGCCGCCGAACGCGTGCACTCGGTGGGGGCCTTGACCCCCAAGCTGAAGGACGACGGCGACGACGACGATGGCAACGAGGCCGACGAGATAGCGGAGGGCGCGGACCAGTACGCCGAAGCGCGCACCTCGCCCGGTGTCGTCGCGCCGGGTGCCTACGGCGCGGCGTGGAACGACCTCGCCAACCTCCCTAGCACCGGCGGGACTTGGCGCAACGTCACCGACCTGCCGTACAACTCCGACGACCCGCGCTACCGCGACATCGACTCCAACTCCAGCGGCGGCTCCGGCAACGTCACCGGCCGGATGGCGGCGATCGCCGCCGATGACGACGGGTACGTGTACGCGGGCAGCGCGGGCGGCGGTGTGTGGCGTTCCAGGTCCGGCGGCGGGCACTGGCAGCCCATCAGCGACAGCCTGCCCGCACAGTCCACCGGCGCGCTCGCGCTGGACGGGACCGGTCGGCTGTGGCTGGGCACCGGTGAGGCGACGACCAACGCGGACGCCTACCTCGGCAGCGGCGTCTACGTCCTGTCCCACCCGCACAACGGCACGTTCTCCACCCGTAGCCGGGTCGGCGGCGACGAACTGGAGTCCACCAGCATCCACGAACTGCGCTTCGGTGGCAGCAAGGTGTGGGCGGCGACCACTGAGGGCGTGTGGAGCCACTCCACGAAGACGTTGAAGGGCGCCTGGAAGCTGGAGTTCGCGCCCAACCCCTCTTATCTGCCGGGCCGTTCGGACGCCGACGACCCCGACGCCCCGTACAAGAACATCGCCAACGACATCGCGATCGACCCGAAGGACCCGAGCAAGGTCGTTCTCGCGGTGGGCTGGCGCAGCGGCGACGACTACAACGGCTTCTACACCAAGGGCGCGGGCGGCACCTGGACCCGTATCACCAGCGGCCTGGGCGACCTGCCCGCCGACGCGGACAACGTCGGTAACGTCACCTTCGCCCGCTCCGCCGACGGCTCCCGGTACTACGCCATCGACCAGTCACCGGAGCAGCTGAACACCAACCCGGACAGCGGCCTGGAGGGTATCTACGTCTCCAAGTCCGGCTCCCCCACCGGCCCTTGGACGAAGATCGCCGACTACCAGGGCCTGGCAGCCGACGGCTCCGCGCTGACCACCAGCGGGTACATGCCGGGCGTGCAAGCCTGGTACAACCAGTTCCTGACCGTCGACCCGGCGAACGCGGAGCACGTGTACGCGGGTCTGGAGGAGGTCTACGAGACCAAGGACGGCGGCAGCACCTGGTCGACCGTGGGCCCGTACTGGAACTTCTCCTTCCCCTGCTGGAGCATCGACCCGGCCAAGCAGACCGGTGACTGCAGCCCGACCACCCACTCCGACCAGCACGGCGTCGCGATCGGCCGCTACCACGGCAAGAGCTTCGTGTACGTCGGCAACGACGGCGGTGTCTACAAGCGTCCTGTCAACGGCTCCCAGGACGCCTCCGGGCATGCCACCGACTGGACCTCGCTGAACGACGGCACCATCGACACCCTGCAGTACTACTCGGTGGGCATCGGCAAGGACCTCGACCACGGCGGCGTCTCGGTCACCGGTGGCCTCCAGGACAACGGCCAGTCCGTCCTGCGCAGCAACGACAAGGTGATGGGCTCCAACTTCGGCGGCGACGGCGGCGACACGCTCACCGACCCGGCCAACGGGTGCAACATCGCCGAGGAGTACGTCTACCTCTCCATCCAGGTGACGCAGAACTGTGCGGTGAATGACGGTAGTTGGATCGACGACGTCAGCAAGGCCACGTCGTACAGTGTCGCCCCGGCCGACAACGCGACCGGCGAGGCGCGCTTCATCGCCCCGCTCGCGGCCGACGCGAAGAACTCCTCGACGTGGATCGCGGGCGGCCGGCACATCTGGGTGCAGACCCACGGTTACGCCATCCGCAGCGGTTCGGAGTGGAAGAGCGTGTACGACCTCGGCGAGGGCCGCACCGCGACCGCCGTCGCGGCCTCGGGCGGCAAGGTGTACGCAGCCTGGTGCGGCCCCTGCAACAACCAGGGCTTCGCCCGCGGCATCTCCGTCGGCAACGCGGACGGCACCGGCTGGCACGACATCACCCTGCCGGCCACCGGCACGGACGGCACCGTACCCAACCGCTACCTCAGCGGCTTCGCCATCGACCCGAAGAACGCCGACCACGTCTACCTCACGGTCAACGGCTTCTCCCGGCAGTGGACCGAGGGGCCGGGTGCGGGTGTGGGTCACGTCTTCGAGTCCAAGGACGGCGGTACCACCTGGAAGGACATCTCGAAGAACTTCCCCGACGTGCCGACCGACTCCGCTGTCGTCACGCCGAACGGAGGCCTCGCCGTGGGCACCGATCTCGGTGTCGTCTACCGGGCACCGGGCCGTACGACCTGGCAGCGCGTCGGCAACCTCCCGGCGGTCGCCGTGCTCCAGCTGAAGCTGAGCCCCGACGGCAGCACGCTCTACGCGGCCACCCATGGCCGCGGCATCTACACGATCAGGGTGCGTGACTGCGGCTGACAACAGCGTGACAGGGATGGCCCCGGCCTCCGGGGTCATCCCTGCGTCGGATACGGCACCACGTCCACGCGCAGCGTCAAGGCGACCCGCGCCGCACCCGCGACATCCGGCGCCTTCGCCCGCACGGTGACGTCGGCCGTGCCGCCCCGGGTGCCCGCACACCGCAGCGCGGCGCGGGCCGTGCCGTCCGCGTCCACCTGCCAGCCGGACACCACGACGAAGACCGGCGCGGAACTCCGCACCGCCGTCCAGCGCCTGTCGTCCGCCCGGGGCTTCAGGACGAGGGACACCACGGCCCCCGGCCGCACGCACAGCGGCTGCACGACCGCGTCCCCAGGTCCGACGGTGACTTCCGCGTTCCCGGAAACACAGCTGGCCTCCGAAGGGCGCGGCGCGCCGGCCGATCCGGACGGCCTTCCACCGGTCGGGCTCGCGGACGGGATCGAGGTCGGAACCACGGACGCCTGAGTCGGCGAACCGCCCGACGACCCTGCCGTACCGCCGCTCCTGTCCGAAGGTCCTTGCGTGGACGTTCCGCACGCCACCAGGACGGCCACTCCGGCGACCGCCCACATTCCAGCCCACCACCGCATTCCGGCACCTCCTGGCCCACACACCGACACCAGCATGCCTCTTGGACGAGCATCCGAGCGTTCCGGTTCAGATCACGAAGCGCCCGGGCCGGACCGGACGCCCTCGATGGCCGCGTGCGGCCGGGCCGGCTCGGCGACTCGGCCACCGGTCGGACCGACGGCGACAAACACGCCGTCCAGGTTGTCGAGAGCCCTCGGCGGCGAGCATCCGGAGGCGGCGGTCGGCGCGCTCAGGTTGCCTGCGCGGATCGTCCTGTCGCTCATGGTCGGCGTCGCGCACCGGTTTGCGGTCACAGCCCCGTCCCGCTTAATATTACGCTCGTATTTTAATAGACCTTGGCCGCACTCGGACCACGCCATCAGCGCTCTGGTCATCACCTCACCTCACCGGGAACCTCCATGGACCTCTCCACCAGCACCGCCCTTGTCACCGGAGCCAACCGCGGCTTCGGCCGGGCCCTCGCCGCCGAACTGCTCAGCCGCGGCGCCACCGTCTACGCCGGCGCCCGCAACCCCGACCAGATCGACCTGCCCGGCGCCAAGCCGATCGCCATCGACATCACCGACCCCGCCTCCGTAGCGGCGGCCGCCAAGGCCACCGGCGACGTGACCGTCCTGGTCAACAACGCGGGCTCCTCCACCGGCGCCGACCTGCTCACCGCCGACCTCGACGACATCCGCCTGGAGATGAACACCCACTACCTCGGCACCCTGACGGTGGCCCGCGCCTTCGCACCCCAGATCGCGACCAACGGCGGCGGTGCCATGCTGAACGTCCTGTCCGGCCTGTCCTGGGTCAGCTTCCCGGAACTCGGCGCCTACTGCGCCGCCAAGTCCGCGGAGTGGTCACTCACCAACGCCCTGCGCCTGCAACTCGCCGACCAGGGCATCCGAGTGGCCGGTCTGCACGTCGGCTACATGGACACCGACATGGTCCGAACCGTCGACGCGAACAAGTCCGACCCCGCCGACATCGCGCGCATCGCCGTGGACGGCATCGCCGCCGGCGCCTACGAGATCCTCGCCGACAACGCCGCCCGCCAGGCCCAGGCGGCACTGTCCGGCGGCGTCTCCGCGATCTACCCGCAGCTCCCCTGAGGCGCACCCGCCCCCGTGACAGGGGCTCTCACCGGCTCGTCCCACCGGCCAGGAAAGGCCGCAGATGCGCGAGCATCGCCTCCGGCTGCTCCTCCGTGATGAAGTGACCGCACTCCGGGATCTCGGTACCGGTGACGTCGTCCGCGTAATCGCGCCAGATCTCCAGCGTGGGCAGCCGGGAGGGCAGCCCCACGGAACCCCACAGCGCCAGTACCGGCATGGTGAGGCGGCGGCCCTCGGCGGCGTCGATGTCGTCGAGGGCGATGTCCTCCTCGATGGCGCGGTAGTCGTCGAGACTCGCCCGCAGAGCGCCCGGCCGGGAGAACGCGCGGACGTAGCCGTCGACCGCTTCGGACGTCAGGCCGTGGCGGTTGTAGGTCCACCGCTCGAAGAAGTACTCGAGATATCCGCGGATGTCGGGTCCCACGAGGCGCTCCGGCAGGTCGGGCTGCGCATGGAACAGCCAGTGCCAGTATCCGGAGGCGAGGGAGGCATCCAAGCGACGGAACATCTCCCGGGTGGGCACGATGTCGAGTACGGCCAGCCGCTGCACCTGCTCCGGGCGGTCCAGCGCCCACCTGTGCGCCACACGGGCACCGCGATCATGCCCCACCACCGCGGCCGTCTCGAAGCCGAGCACTTCAACGAGGCCGGCGATGTCGGCAGCCATCCGCCGCTTGTCGTAACCGGTCGTGGGCTTGTCGCTCAGGCCGTAGCCGCGCAGGTCGGGGGCTACGACGGTGTGGTGGGCGGCGAGATCCGCGAGCACCGGCCGCCAGCAGTCGGAGGTCTGCGGCCAGCCGTGGAGCAGCACGAGCAAGGGGCCGGATCCCGCCCGGGTGTAGTGCAGGCGGACCCCGTCGACCTGCGCCACTCCGGTTGTCGCTGTCGGCTGTCCCATGAGCGCGCCTCCTCTGCATGACTAACCGTCTTAGACGGTTAAGCTAACGGGCACAATGGAGGCGTGGCAAGCGACGAGATGTGGATCTGGGACGGCGGGCGGGCCTGCCTGGACTTCACCAACACCCTCCGCCACCGGTGGCGGACCGCTCCGGAGGAGACGCTCCGGAACACGGACGACCTGGCCCTCTGGCTTCAGCAGGCCGGCCTGCTCACACCGGGCCCCCCGAACTCCGTCGCTGCCGCCGTGCTCGCGTCGGGCCGGCGGCTGCGCGAGGTGGTCGACCGGGCCGTACTCGCGGCCGCCGACGGCCGACTGCCGGCGTCCGGTGACATCACCCTGCTCAACCGAGCGGCAGCGGAAGTTCCCCGACCCGCCCTGCAGATCGCCATCGCGGACGGGCGCCTGGAACCCATCGGGGGCACGAGTACCGCCGTCGATGCCTCGGCCGCGCTGGCGCTGATCGCCCAGGACACCGTCGACCTGCTCCTGTCCGCCGAGATCCGGCGCGTGCGCGTCTGCGGCGCGGACCACTGTGCCCTGCGCTTCCTGGACCGCTCCCCCGCTCACAACCGCCGCTGGTGCTCCATGTCCCGCTGCGGCAACCGCACAAAGGTCCGCCTCCACCAGGCGCGGACCAAACGCAGTGAGCACACTCCGGAACACTGAGCCCATTACGGGTCACAGGTCTGACACCACCACGCTCGATCATGCCGTGCAGACTGTCGACGCGAAGCCACCACCCCGGCGTACCTTCCCGGCCGGAGCACTAGCCGATGCCGGGCGCAGGCCTGATGTGGTTGTTGGTGAGGTGCTCGTAGACGATCGAGGTGCGCACATCGGCGACCTCCGGGCGTTCGGTGAGACGGTCGATGACGAAGGCGTAGAGACTGGCGTTGTCGGGTACGGCGACGTGAAGGATGAAGTCCTCGGTGCCCGTGGTGACGAAGACGCCGAGAATGTCCGGCAGGCCCATGGCCCAGTTGCGGAAGCTCTCGATCACCGGGCGGGACGGTGGCCGGACGCGCACGGCGATGAGTGCCTGCACGGGACGCCCGATCGCGGGGAGGTCCACGTCGAGGATCGCGCCACGGATGATCCCCCGTCGGCGCAGGGCCCGGGTACGGTCGAGCGCCGTCGTCGGGGACACGCCGACTGCTGCGGCCACCTCCCGGTTGGTCTTCCGTGCATCCGACTGCAATTCCCGCAGAATCGCCGTATCAAGTTCGTCCATGGCCATGGCAGGAACCATCCTTCCGTCATAAGTACGGGCTCGTTGAATTATTTCCGCAGTCATGTCTAGCATCTCGCGCATCTTCCGTACGAGATGAGGAAACGGGCCATGAGCGTGGTTACGGTCAACCAGTCCGACGGCGCCATGGTCGGCTTCGCCCCGAGCGAGGTCGACCTCAGCCTGTCGACCCGCTCGGCTCGCCTGAAATGGGTGATCGTCGTCAACAGCGAGCTGCCTCCGGGCCGTGCCGCGAACGCCGCGGTCTGCGCTGCGGCTCCCACCGTGGCTCGAGTTCCGGGCCTGCTCGGGGCGGACGTCTCCGACGCCACGGGGTCCGTCCACCCAGCGCTGCCCTGGGTGGGCTGCTCGGTGCTCGTCGCCGATCCGGCTGCGCTGCGCGCCATTCGCGCGAAAGCGGCCTCCTACGCCGACACCTTCGTCGCCGACATGCCTGCCGTCGCCCAGCACACCCTCGTCTACACCGACTACGCGGCATCCGTGGAGAACACCGACGGCGCGGAGCTGGACTACTGCGCGGTCAGCATCGTCGGCCCCCGCAACCGCGTTTCCAAGATCGTCGGAAAACTGCCCCTGCTGGGCTGAACGCTTCCAGAAGGCAAGGACCTCATGAACCAGGAATCACCGTCCACCATCAGCGGACATCTGCTGGACCGTATCGCCGCGGCAGGCGTGCGCCATGTCTTCGGCGTCCCCGGCGACTACAACCTCGCGCTCCTCGACGAGATCGACGACCACCCCCTCCTGCGCTGGATCGGCAACGCGAACGAGCTCAACGCCGCCTACATGGCCGACGGTTACGCCCGGCTGGGCGGTTTCGCCGCCCTAGTCACCACCTACGGTGTCGGCGAACTGTCCGCGATCAACGGCATTGCCGGGTCCTACGCCGAGAGCGTGCCTGTCCTCCATGTCGTCGGCGCCCCCACCCGGGAGATCCAGCGCCGGGGCCTGCCCGTCCATCACAGCCTGCTCGACGGCGACCACGGCCATTTCCTGCGCGCGGCAAAGGAGGTCACCTGCGCCGCGGCGACTCTGACCGAGGAGACGGCGGTCCAGGAGATCGACCGCGTTGTCGCCACCGTCCTGCGGGAGAAGAAGCCGGGGTACCTGGCCATACCGTCGGACCTGGTCGGCCTGCCGTGCCAGGGTGCCGTCGCCCCTGCGCCCGCTACCGGTTCGGTGCGCGGAGACGCGGGAGACAGGGTGCGTGACTTCTCCGAAGCCGCGGCCCGGCTCCTGGACGACGATGCCGAGGTCACCGTGCTCGTGGACTCCCTCGCCGCGCGCCACGGGGTCCGACCTGAGCTCGACACCCTTCTGCGCAAAGGGCGGTCGGCGGTGGCCGTCACTCCCGGCGGCAAGGGTGTCATCGACGAATCCCTCGCTGCGTTCATCGGCGTCTACAACGGGGCGATATCCGCGCCGGAGGTCCGGCGCAAGGTCGAACAGGTGGACGTGACCATCGGTGTCGGCCTGGTCGAACACGACCTCAACACGGGCGGATTCACCACCGGCATCGAAACGTCCCGCCTGATCGGCCTCCAGCCCTCGTACGCCACCGTCGGTGCGCAGCGGTTCGAGGGCGTCACCATCCGCCAGGCACTCGACGAGCTCGCCCGCCTGGTCCCGGCCGCGCTCGACACCTTCGACACAGTCGCACCCGCGGCCGACGCCACCCCGCTGCCCACCGGCCCCGCCACCGCCGATCCCTCCACTCCGCTCGACCAGGATCTGCTGTGGGACCGGCTCGGCCGCTTCTTCCAACCCGGCGACATCATCGCCGCCGACCAGGGAACGGCGTTCTACGGCCTCATCGGCCAGCGCCTGCCGGCCGACGTCGAGGTCATCGCGCAACCCGGCTGGTCCTCCATCGGCTACGGCCTGCCCGCCGTCGCGGGCGCTCAACTCGCGGCATCGCCGAACCGGCGCGCCGTCCTGGTCATCGGGGACGGCGCGGCCCAACTGACGGTGCAGGAGATCGGCACCATCGCCCGCGAGGGCCTCGCCCCGATCATCGTTCTCGTCAACAACGACGGCTACACCGTCGAACGAGCGATCAACGGATGGAACGCGGCCTACAACGACATCACCCGTTGGGACTGGCAGGCCGCCCCCGGCGCTCTCGGCGCCGACGCCGTCACCGCGCAGGCCCGCACCCTCGGAGAGCTCCACGACGCACTCACCCGATTCTCGGCGCATACCGATCGAATCCGATTCCTCGAAGTGATCGTTGGCAAGCACGACCTGCCGCAAGTACTCAGCGACACAGCCAGGGCAGTGGCGGAGCGCAACTCCCGCTGAGAGGCCCCTGCCCATGCCGCATTCAACCGGCCTACTGCAGGATCAGCCCCGCCGACAAACCGACGAGATCAGTAAGCGACCCCGCACTGGCATCACCCCAGGACGACTTCACCGACATCCCAGTCGTGGACCCACCCGCACAGCCCGCTGACCGCATACTTCGCCGGGTTGAGCAGGTGCGGGGCCACAAGCGCCGCCGGCTCGGAGTGAACGGGCAGCAGCAGACGTACCCGGTCACCGTGGTCGACTGCCGACAGGACCGCACGGCTCGCGGCGTCCACATCGAGGGCGCCCACGCACAGTCGGACCGGCAGGTTGGTGCAGCCTTCCTTGGACAAGGCGTGCACGCCCATCCGACCCTTGGGCAACCAGTTCCGCTGCCCGGCACCACCGAGAAGTCGGCTTGCAGGTTTCAGACGTGCCCCACCCTCGCAACTCCGCGCCGCAGTGCAAGCCATCCTTGATGCCGGAACAGCCGCCGAGACACTGCGAAACGATGTCCACGCCGAGGGCACAGTCGTCACACTCGTCCGTCCTTTCACGACGAACTCACTGCCGGGAGGAGCCCGAACCGGGCGGCTGAGAAGCGAGCTCAGGCAGGTCGCTGTTCATTCCGGTCCACGGTCCCGTACCCGTGAGGCCCCTCCGCAAGGCATTGCCTTCCACTCGCCCTCAGCCTATGGTCTGCCGAATGTAATATTACGACCGCCATTCCGCTCGGCGCCGTCGGAATCAGAGATGAGGCATGCCGTGAGTGACGTCCCCTTCCAGTCCGCCGTGCAGCAGTCACGCGCGCTGGCCGCGGGTGAGATCTCAAGCCGGGAACTCGTCGAGATCTATCTCGAGCGCATCGCCGTTCACAACACCGCACTGAACGCGGTGGTGACCCTGGACCCCGAGCGGGCCCGCCGCGAGGCGGGGAAGGCCGACGCCGCTCGGGCGGCGGGCCAGGACCTCGGTCCGCTGCACGGCATGCCGATCACGGTCAAGGACAGCTACGAGACCGCAGGTATGCGCACCGTCTGCGGGCGCATGGATCTGAAGGACTACGTGCCCGACCAGGACGCCGAAGCGGTCAAGCGGCTGCGCGCGGCCGGTGCGGTGATCATGGGCAAGAGCAACATGCCTCCGGGCAACCAGGACGTCCAGGCCGACAACCCGGTGTTCGGCCCCTCGTCAAACCCGTGGGACACCACCCGCACCTCGGGCGGATCCGCCGGAGGCGGCGCCGTCGCCACCGCCGCGGGCCTCACCACGTTCGACTTCGGCTCGGAAATCGGCGGATCAACCAGGATCCCGTCCCACTTCAACGGCCTGTACGGCCACAAGTCGACCTGGCGGTCGATCCCGCTCATCGGACATGTCCCCTACGGGCCGGGCGCAGGACGATGGACGGAAGCCGACATGGCCTGCGGCGGCGCACAGGTCCGGGACGCCCGTGATCTCGTCCCGATCCTGCGGGCGACTGTCGGGCCGGCCGACTACGACGGTGGTTTCAGCTACACGCTCGCACCGCCGCGCGCGACCAGGCTCGGCGACTTCCGGGTCGCCGTCTGGAGTGAGGATCCCTCGTGTCCGGTCGACGGCGACATCACGGAAGCCGTCGACGATGCGGTCAGCGTGCTACGCAGGGCCGGCGCGAAGATCACCGTCCAGCCCGCGAACCTCCCCGTCGACATCGGGACGAATCACAGCAAGGCCTTCTCGCCCCTGCTCTTCGGCGCGGGCGACCGCACCGGCCTCGCCCCTGCCCCAAGCGCCGCGACCCTGGCCCGGTTCGTCCAGCACCCACGGGGCGACGCCGGACCCGCCCTGCGCGGAACCTTCCAGTCCCACTTCCACTGGTTGCAGGCCAATATGGTGCGCAACGAGCTCCGGCAGCGATGGTTCGAGTTCTTCCAGGACTTCGACATCGTGCTCATGCCGGTCACCCCGACGGCCGCCCCCGCTCATCACGACAAACTGATCGACTGGTTCGGGCGGCCCTTCGAGGTCGACGGTGTACGACGCCCTTACTGGGACCAGGTCAAGTGGAGCGCCGTCGCCAACGTCTCCGGAGGGCCGGCAACGACCATCCCCGTGCGCAAGGGCAGGACCGGACTGCCCATCGGTCTGCAGGCCATGGGCCCGAGCGGAGGCGATCTCACCACCATCGAATTCGCCGCACTGCTCGGCCGGGAAGTCGACGGCTTCGTGCCGCCCCCGGCCCTCGTCCAGACCTGACCGCCCAGCTGAGGGAACCAGTCCTCCTGTCCCTTCCCCAGAGCACACCGCGAACTCGTAGGCGACGACCGCATCACATACCGCTACATGTTGATCATGTGGCCGGCGAGGCCATGAAGCGCTTCCTTGACCGCTTCGCCGAGGGTGGGGTGGGCATGGACGTTGCGGGCGAGTTCGTGGACCGTGAGGTCCCACTGCTGGGCCAGGGTCAGCTCGGGGAGGAGCTCGGTGACGTCGGGGCCGATGAGGTGGCCGCCGAGGAGCTCGCCGTACTTCGCGTCGCTGATCAGCTTGACGAACCCGGTCGCGTCGCCCAGGCCGTGGGCCTTGGCGTTCGCGGTGAACGGGAACTTGGCGACCTGGACGTCGTACCCCTTCTCCCTCGCCTGTGCCTCGGTGTAGCCGAAGCTGGCGATCTGCGGCTGGCAGAAGGTGGACCGCGGGATCATCACGTAATCCAGCTCCATGGTCTCCGCGTCCGCGATCGTCTCGGCGGCGACCACGCCCATGGCCTCGGCGGCGTGCGCGAGCATCAACTTCGCGGTGACGTCCCCGATGGCGTAGATGTGCGGGACCGAGGTGCGGCACCGGCCGTCGACGTCGATCGCGCCGCGCTCGGTGACACGTACGCCGGTGTTCTCCAGGCCGTAGCCGGTGACGTTCGGCGCGAAGCCGATCGCCTGCATGACCTTGTCGGCCTCCAGGACCTGCTGGACGCCGTCCTTGCCGGTGACGGTGACGCGGACCTGCGGGCCGGACTCGTCGATCGACTCGACGCGGGTCGAGGTGAGGACGTCGATGCCCAACTTCCGGTACTGCTTGGCCAGTTCGGCGGAGACCTCGGCGTCCTCCAGTGGGGCGATCCGGTCCAGGAACTCGACGATGGTGACCTTGACGCCGTAGTTGTGCAGTACGTAGGCGAACTCGACGCCGATGGCCCCGGCGCCCGCGATCACGATCGACTGCGGCAGGTCCTCGGCGAGGATCTGCTCCTCGAACGTCACCACCCGTGACGTACGGCGGGTGCCGGGCAGCAGCTTGGGGCTCGCACCGGCGGCGATGATGCAGTGGTCGAAGCCGATGGTGCGGGTGTTGCCGTCGTAGTCGGCCACCTGGAGCGTGTGCGGGTCGACGAATGTGCCGCGACCGCTGATCTCCGTGATCTTGTTCTTCTTCATCAGGAAGTGGACGCCCTTGACCCGGCCGTCCGCGACCTTCCGGCTACGGCGGAAGGCCTCGCCATAATCGAACGAGACCTCGCCCTCGACCTTGATGCCGAAGGTCTTCGCCTCGCGCGTGAAGATGTGCGCGAGCTCCGCGTTGCGCAGCAGGGCCTTGGTGGGGATACAGCCCACGTTCAGACAGACGCCGCCCCAGTACTTCTCCTCGACGACCGCGACGCGCTTGCCCAGTTGGGCGGCCCGGATTGCGGCAACATACCCGCCGGGGCCCGCGCCGAGTACGACGACGTCGAAGCGCTCATCCTGCTCGTCCATGGACGGCTTCCTTTCCACTGGGGCGGCCGGCACCCTGAGGGCCCGGCTCACCCCGATCGAACAACCTGTTCAACAACTCGACGATTACTTCTTGGGCTTCCGCTTCAGCGTCCCGGCACCGTGATCTATGCCCGCTCACCCATCATCGACGGCGCGCCGACGCGCCGTCGACTTCGTGCACTCCGGCCTCGGCGGCACCGAACCTGAGCGTGTCGAGACCGAAGGCGGCGACCGGGCCGTGTGCACCGGGCTTGAGGACGGCATCCGGATGCGCGGCGTGGCGGCGCCCCATGCCAGGAGGGAGCCCGTCATCTCGTACGGATCAGGTCCGGTGAGGGCCGTCGTGGCCAGAGGCCGGCCCTGGCCGTCGCGGGCGACCGCGATCACCAGGGAACGCCCGTCCGAATCCGGTTCGCGCAGTGCTCCCGGGAGCCGCCCGGACCACCGCTCCAGCGCAGCCCGCACCTTCGACGAGCGCAACAGCGGTGCCTGGATCGTGGCGGCGATCTGCACCGGGCGCGTCCACCGTCCGAACCACCCGAGGCCCACCTCGACGCTCTCCAACTGGGGGAAGACCTCCGGCAGTCCGAGATGCTCCGTGCCGGGGACGGTCATGGCCGTTCGCTTCACACCGCCGTAGTGGAAGGTGCGCACCCGCTTGCCCACGCGCTCGTCGACCACACGGGCGGCCGCCCAGGGACGCGGGCTGCGGTAGGCGAACCCGGCTTCGGCCGCCGAAGCGACCAGCGTCTGACGTGTACCTCCCGTGGTCAGGGCGTAGGCGTCCCGCATGGTGCTGCGGTAGCGCAGTTCGTCCCCGTGTCCGGCTCGGGTGATGAAGTAGCCGGTCTCCACATGGCGTGCCCGCTCGCCCGCCCGCGTCAGGGCGAGCGCGCCGGCGAGGTTGCCCGGCACGTAGTCGTACCCGAACGCGGGCACGAGGGTCGCTCCTCGGACGGCCGCGACGGCGTCCAGTTCAAGGAGGACGCGGCGGGCGAAGGTCCCCTCCCCCGTCGAGTCGAAGTAGTGGGCCCCCGCCCGCGCGGCAGCCGTGACCGCGGCCGTACCGAGCCGCATGAACGGCCCGATGGTGGAGACGACGACATCGCCGGGTTCCACGAGGCGCGTGAGGTCCGCCGTCGAGGTGACGTCGACCTCGGCCACCGGCAGGTCCGCCTCGAAGCGGTCGGCCAGGGTCAGCATCCTGGTTCGGCTCCGCCCGGCCAGGGTCGGCTTCTCCCCGCGTGCGAGCAGTTCCCGGAGCACCCGCTGCCCGGTGTACCCCGTCGCACCCAGCAACACGATCCTGCGCTTTTCCACGGCTCCGCCTGCCTTCCGGAGGGCACTGTCACCATTCGACTGACCCTTGGTCATTCACTGACTTCAGGTCATCGAATATACGATGGTGCGCATGCGAGGGCCAAACCGACGACAGATGTATGCGGAACAGACCCGTGCGGACCTGGTGACGGCCGCCCGGAAGCTGTTTGTGGAGAGCGGGTTCGCCAGCACGTCGGTCGAGGCGATCACCGGGGCGGCACAGGTGAGCAAGGGCACCTTCTACAGCCACTTCCCGGACAAGAAGGCGATGTTCGCCGAGCTCTACACCGAACTGCTCCAGCAGGTCGGTGCCCTCGGCGACGCGACGTGCGAGGCGCTTCGTGCGACAGGGCCGGACCAGCCCGCCATGACCGCGGTCGCCGACCTCACGCACGCCTTCCTGCGGCGGACCATCGACGACCCCCTGCACCGGGAGCTGATGGTCCAGGCGCCCTCGGTCCTGGGAGGGCAGTACCGGCAGCTCAACGACGGCGTCGCCCAGCCGCCGATCGAGCGGCTGCTGACCGTTCTGGCCGAACGCGGCGAACTGCAACCGGACGTTCCCGTCGGCACTGTCGCCCGACTGCTGCTGGCCGGCCTGTGCGAGGGCAACCAGATCATCGCCGCCTCGGTGGACCGGGAGGAGGCCCTGACCAGGACGTTCCACGCGATCACCCTGCTGATGTCGGGCCTGGCGGCCGACGGCATCAGCGCCCGCGGTTGATCCGAACCGGGGCCTGACCGACGACTCAAGGCGTCGTCGGCCGCCACAGCCTGCCGCTACCGCGCCGCCTCGTCCTCGATGCCGCGGACCAGCTCGATGGCCCGGCCCAGGGTGGCGAGGCGGGCGTCGAGGCTCTCGCCGGCGGGATAGAAGCGAACGGTGTCGACACCGGCGTCGCGCCACACGCGCAGCCGCTCGCGCACCATGTCCTCGGTGCCGATCAGCGTGGTCGCCAGCACCATCTCGTCGGTGACCAGGCCGGCGGCCCCGTCCCGGTCCCCGGCCTGCCAACGGGCCCGCACCTCGGCCGCCACCTCGGCCCAACCCTGGCGGCTGTAGGCGTTGTTGTAGTAGTTCGTGGTGGCGGAGCCCATACCGCCGAGGCTGAAGGCCAGCTCCTTCTTTCGTCCCGCCACCATCACGCGCAGCGCGTCCTCGTCGTCCGCGAAGGCGACCTCGGCGCCCTGGCAGATGTCGAGGTCGGCGCGCGTACGACCGGCGTCGGCCAGACCCCGGTCCAAGTGGTCGAAGTACGCCTCCTTGGCGCCCTCGGGTACGAAACTGGTGCCCAGCCAGCCGTCGGCGATCTCACCGGTCAGGTGCAGCATCTTCGGCGAGAGGGTCGCCAGGTATACGGGGATGTCGTGCTCGGCGCGCATGGACAGGCGCATGGGCTTGCCCTCCCCGCCCGGCAGCGGGATCTGGAACTCACGGCCGGAGTGGGACACCTTCTGCCCCGAGGCGGCCTGTCGAACGATCTCGACGGTCTCGCGCATCCGGGACAGCGGCCGGTCGAACGGCACGCCGTGCAGGCCTTCGATCACCTGTGGTCCGGAGGGGCCCAGCCCCAGGAGGAAGCGCCCCTGGGAGATCTGCGACAGCGTGATCGCGGCGCGGACGATGGCCATCGGAGTGCGGGTGCCGAGCTGGATGATTCCCGATCCGAGAAGCATGCGCTCCGTCTTCGCGGCGAGGTAGCCCAACGGCGAGGGCGCCTCGGAGCCCCACGCCTCCGCCACCCAGCAGATGTCCAGACCGAGTCGCTCCGCCTCGGTGACGTAGTCGACGATCTCCCCCCAGTCGCCACCGGAGGCCTCGATCGTGGTCGAGGTACGCATCACAGACCCACCTCGCCCGGGGTCCGGGCACTCTCGGCCAGCTTCTTGACCCCTTCGACGGTGGCGGCCATGTTGGCCTCGAACTCCCGCATGCGCACGAAGACGATCTTCTGTTCCTTCTCCGGCATGCGGTCGATGGCGAAGGAGAGACCCGAGCGGGCAGGACCCATCTGCATCCACTCGCGCAGCAGCGTGCCTCCGCCCTGCGGCTCCAACGTGAACCGCCAGATCGCCGTCGGGTGCTGCGGATCCTCGACCGCCCAGGCGAGCCTCCTCGGCGGCTCGTACTCGACGATGTGGGACGTAGTGGCCCACTCCCCCAAGGCGTCATGCTTGCTCCGGCCGACGAACCGGGCTCCCAGAGCGGGGCCGCTCCCGCCGTCCAGCCATTCCACCGACTGCAGTTCGGAACTCATGCGCGGCATCAGCTCGATGTCGGACACCAGCGTCCACACCTGAGCCGGAGCGGCGGCGATCCAGGTCTGGACCTCTGCCGTCGGCTTGTCCGCGTAGCACGCGCCCGTCCACTCCATGATCCCGCAGCCTCCCTGCCGCCAAGAACGCCCGCATAAGCGCCTGGCCAGTAAAGTTGCGTAGATAGACCTGCTTGTCAAGGGTCACCTGACAACCACGGCACTGCCGAATCAACCCGCGAACCGCTCCCGCACGTCCGGCCGTTCGGCCAGATGCGGTGGATAGCCGGGTCCCATCCTGGGATGGGTGTTGTCCGCGGTCATGGGCTCACCGCAGGCCGCGCACACCACCTCGGCATGGGCCTCCTGACCACAGGTCTCGTGACGCATCGTCACCGGCGCACCCGCTTCGCCAGACAGCCAGCGGTCCCCCCACCGGTTCATCACCAGCAGTACGCCGAAGAAGTCGCGCCCCTTCTCGGTGAGCACGTAGTCGTGGCGCACCGGCTCCGTCTGGTACGGCTGCTTCTCCAGCAACCCCTCCTCCACCAGTCGGCGCAGCCGGTCCGCCAGCGTGTTGCGGGCGATCCCGAGCGACTCCTGGAACGCGTCGAAGCGCCGGATGCCGTAGAACGCCTCACGCAGCACCAACGGCGTCCACCAGTCGCCGAGCAGGTCCATGGTCCGCGCGATCGAGCAGGGCCACTGCGCAAAGGATGTCCGCCTCATGCGGACCAGCATAGGTTCGCCCAGTCCCGTCGATCGAACCAAGGGCCACGTATTCCCAGGTCAGAGGCCAATTCCGCTGGCTTCCCACCCATGCTTGAGATGGGTGGTTCACCCGAGCTGCCGGAATCAGGCGGGTTGGTGGAGACCGCGGATCCGGGGCGGCCGTACGTGCTGCTGGACGCGGACGGGGCCGTGGTGGGGCGATAGCCAGGCCCAGCTGGGCGCCGACGACGGCGGTGCCGGTCGTGACACGTTCTTCCAAGAAAACGTCGGTGGCCGAGCGCTGGTGCGGCCGCTCGTTGGCGCGGGCCGGGTGCGCCGATGTCCGATCGGCCGCCACCGGAGCCGAACGCCACCAGGGCTCGCTGTCGCGGCCGATCCGCCGGGGTTCCGGCCCACCCCGTCGCGTGCCCGACCAGCTCAGCCGACGGGGTGCGCGACGGCTTTGGGAGAGGGTCCGTACTGGTTGGCGCTCGGGGTGCTGTCCACCGTCATGCCCACGAGGTAGATGATCGGGCCGACGACCGGGATCAGGGCGATGAGCATCCGCCGGCCGGACTTGCCCGTGTCGTGGAGTCGGCGGACCGACACGGCCAGCATGGGCACGATGAACGGGAGCAGAAGGATGCTCAGCAGCGGGGCCTCGATCGCGAGGCCGGCTCCGACGATCACAACGGTCGCGCCCATATACAGCACCGAGTACCACCAGTACTCCGCGCGCCGGGCGCGACCGGAGAAGGTGGCGTACTTGGCAGTGAGACAAATCCGTACCGCGTCGGTGAACGACACGCTGGTCACAGCGGGTCCTTTCGCAGAGACGTATGGGGGCCACGGTGGATCGGACCACCCCTCGGGGTGGGTTCAGCATCGAATCCGGCTCCTGTTCGATCAGGAGCCGGATAGGGTTATCCGATTCACGATCCGGATAGGGCGATCCGATTCGCCGCAGCCAGCGTAGCACTGAAAGTGGATAGGCCGTTCCGATCGCCAGGGTGGGGCCACCCCTTCCACGACTTCCCGTGCCGGTTCGGCGGGACCGTGGGCGGCACCCGTAAATGGATAGGG
>NZ_JBIAKA010000040.1:0-14153 GCF_042872225.1 Streptomyces sp. NPDC005374
CCCCCCCCCCCCCCCCCCCCCCCCCCCCCCCCCCCCCCCCCCCCCCCGCCCCCGACCCACCCACCCACCTCAGGGGCGCGGGGAACTGCGCAAAAACCCCCGCCCCCACCGAACCCGCAGGCTAATGCGCCGCCGACTCCCAGTCCGCCCCGTCCCCCACCGAGACCCCGAGCGGCACGTTCAACCGAACCGCGGCCGACATCTCACGGCGGACGATCTCCTCCGCGGCCGAGCGCTCCCCGGGTGCGATCTCCAGGACGACTTCGTCGTGGACCTGAAGCAGCATCCGAGAGGTGAGACCGGCCTCACGCAAGGCGTCGTCCACCTTGAGCATGGCGATCTTCACGATGTCCGCCGCAGTGCCCTGGATCGGCGCGTTGAGAGCCATCCGCTCAGCCGCCTCCCGCCGCTGACGGTTGTCGCTGTTGAGGTCGGGAAGATAGCGCCGACGCCCGAACAGCGTCGCCGTGTATCCCGTCGCCCGGGCCTCGTCGACCGCTCGGCGCAGATAGTCCCGCACTCCGCCGAACCGCTCGAAGTAGGCGTCCATGAGGGCCCGCGCCTCCCCCGCGTCGATGTTCAGCTGCTGTGAGAGCCCGAACGCCGACAGCCCGTACGCCAGCCCGTACGACATCGCCTTGATCTTGCGCCGCATCTCCGCGTCGACCGCGCCGGGCTCCACGGCGAAGACCTGGGAGGCCGCCGTGGTGTGGAGGTCCTCACCCGAGGTGAACGCCTCGATGAGCCCGGCGTCCTCGGACAGATGGGCCATCACGCGCAACTCGATCTGGCTGTAGTCCGCGGTCATGAGGGACTCGAAGCCCTCACCCACCACGAACCCGCGCCGGATCGCCCGCCCCTCATCGGTACGGACAGGAATGTTCTGGAGGTTCGGATCCGTCGACGACAGACGACCCGTCGCCGCGACCGTCTGGTTGAACGTCGTGTGGATACGCCCGTCCGCGGCGACCGTCTTGATCAGGCCCTCGACGGTCACCCGCAGCTTGGCCTGCTCACGGTGCCGGAGCATGATCACCGGCAGTTCGTTGTCCGTCTGGGTCGCCAGCCACGCGAGGGCGTCGGCGTCGGTGGTGTAGCCAGTCTTGGTCTTCTTCGTCTTCGGCAGGCCCAGCTCACCGAAGAGGACTTCCTGGAGCTGCTTGGGCGAGCCGAGGTTGAACTCGTGTCCGGCCGCCGCGTGCGCCTCCTTCACGGCCTGCTGGACGGCGCCCGCGAACATCTGCTCCATGGCCTCCAGGTGGGCCCGGTCGGCCGCGATGCCGTGCCGCTCCAGGCGGGCCAGCAGGGCGGACGTGGGCAGTTCCATGTCCCGCAGCAGGTCCGCGGCGCCGACCTCCTCAAGGCGCCCCTCGAAGGCCGTGCCCAGGTCGAGGACGGCCCGCGCCTGGACCATCAGCGCCTCGGCCTCGGCCCCGTCGTCCGTGCCGAACGCGAGCTGCCCGTCGGCCGCCGCGGCGGGGGCCAGCTCCCGGCCCAGGTACTCCAGCGACAGCGCGTCCAGGTCGAAGGACCGGCGCCCCGGCTTGACCAGGTACGCGGCGAGCGCGGTGTCCATGCCGACGCCGGCGATGCTCCAGCCGTGCTCGGCGAAGACCCGCATCGCGCCCTTGCTGTTGTGCAGCACCTTGGGCCGCTCGGGGTCGGCGAGCCAGGCCGCCCACGCCCTCTCGTCGGCCTCGTCGAGCTGCGAGGGGTCGAACCAGGCGGCCGCCCCGCCGGACGCGGCGAGCGCGACCTCGGCGACCGAACCGGTGCCCAGGCCCCAGGTGTCGACCGTGACGAGACCCAACGCCTGCTGCGTGCCGTGCTCCGCGAGCCACGGCGCCAGCTCGCCGGTGCCGAGGATCTTGCCGTCGACCTCCACGCCCGCCGCGACGACCGGGCTCTCCTCGGCCTCCTCCGCGCCCGGGTCGACGGCCAGCAGCCGCTCCCGCAGGGAGGGGTTCCTGATCTCCAGGGTGTCGAGGATCATCGCGAGCGACTTGCGGTCGTACGGGGCGCGCTCCAGCTCGGTGACCGTCTTGGGGAGCTCCACCGTGCGCACCATCTCGGTGAGGCGGCGGTTGAGCTTGACGGCTTCCAGGTGGTCGCGGAGGTTCTGTCCGGCCTTGCCCTTGACCTCCTCGACCCGTTCGACCAGCTCCGCGAACGAACCGAACTGGTTGATCCACTTGGCCGCGGTCTTCTCGCCGACGCCGGGGATGCCCGGGAGGTTGTCGGACGGGTCGCCGCGCAGGGCCGCGAAGTCGGGGTACTGCGCGGGCGTCAGGCCGTACTTCTCGAAGACCTTCTCCGGGGTGAACCGGGTCAGCTCCGAGACACCCTTCGTCGGATACAGCACGGTGGTGTGCTCACTGACCAGCTGGAAGGAGTCACGGTCACCGGTGACGATCAGCACGTCGAAGCCCGCGGCCTCGGCCTGGGTGGCCAGCGTCGCGATGACGTCGTCGGCCTCGAAGCCGTCGACCGCGAACCGCGAGACCTGCATCGCGTCGAGGACCTCGCCGATCAGCTCGACCTGGCCCTTGAACTCGTCCGGGGTCTTGGACCGGTTGGCCTTGTACTCCGTGAACTCCTCGGAACGCCACGTCTTGCGCGACACGTCGAAGGCCACCGCGAAGTGCGTGGGCGCCTCGTCGCGCAGGGTGTTGGCCAGCATCGACGCGAAGCCGTAGATCGCGTTCGTCGGCTGGCCGGTCGCGGTGGTGAAGTTCTCCGCGGGCAGCGCGAAGAACGCGCGATAGGCCAGCGAGTGCCCGTCCATGAGCATCAGGCGCGGACGGCTGCCGCCGGGGCTGTTGTCGGTCTTCTTCGATGCTGTCTCTGCCACGCCCCCGATCCTGCCACGCCCCACTGACAGTCAGACCCGCCCGCCACCGACGGCACGCACAGGGCAAGCACCGCTGCCGCTCCCCCTGCGCCCGCAAACCCCGTTGTCACCGGCGCGTGCGAGGATCGGAGAGGTACCTCACATGTGTGTGCGAAGGAGAGAGTCCGATGGCCACGAAGCCGCCCAAGGGTGATCCGGTTCAGGACGCTCCTCAGGTCACCGAACCGAAACACGCGGCGGCGGGGCTGCCCGCCATCGGGCACACCCTGCGGATCGCGCAGCAGCAGATGGGCGTGAAGCGCACCGCCCTGACCCTGCTGCGCGTCAACCAGAAGGACGGCTTCGACTGCCCGGGCTGCGCCTGGCCGGAGCCAGAGCACCGGCACGCGGCGGAGTTCTGTGAGAACGGCGCGAAGGCGGTCGCCGAGGAAGCCACCCTGCGCCGCGTCACCCCGGAGTTCTTCGCCGCGCACCCCGTCGCCGACCTGGCGAACAGGAGCGGCTACTGGCTGGGCCAGCAGGGACGCCTCACCCACCCCATGTACGTCGCCGAGGGCGGCACGCACTACGAACCGGTCACCTGGGAGCGCGCCTTCGACATCGTCGCCGAGGAGATCGCCGCCCTCGGCTCCCCCGACGAGTCCGTCTTCTACACCTCGGGGCGCACCAGCAACGAGGCCGCGTTCCTCTACCAGCTCTTCGCCCGCGAGCTCGGCACGAACAACCTGCCGGACTGCTCCAACATGTGCCACGAGTCGTCCGGTTCGGCGCTCAGCGAGACCATCGGCATCGGCAAGGGCAGCGTCCTGCTCGACGACCTCTACAAGGCCGACCTGATCATCGTCGCCGGCCAGAACCCGGGGACCAACCACCCCCGCATGCTGTCCGCGCTGGAGAAGGCCAAGGCGAACGGCGCGAAGATCATCAGCGTCAATCCGCTGCCCGAGGCCGGCCTGGAGCGCTTCAAGAACCCGCAGACCCCCCAGGGCATGCTCAAGGGCGCCGCCCTCACCGACCAGTTCCTCCAGATCCGCATCGGCGGCGACCAGGCCCTCTTCCGGCTCCTCAACAAGCTGATCCTGGAGACGGAAGGCGCCGTCGACGAGGCCTTCATCAGCGAACACACCCACGGCTACGAGGAGTTCACCGAGGCCGCCCGCGCCGCCGACTGGGACGAGACGCTCACCGCGACCGGCCTCACCCGCGCGGAGATCGAGGAGACCCTCGCCATGGTCCTCGCCTCCGAGCGGACCATCGTCTGCTGGGCCATGGGCCTCACCCAGCACAAGCACTCCGTGCCGACCATCCGCGAGGTCGTCAACTTCCTCCTCCTGCGCGGCAACATCGGCCGCCCCGGCGCCGGTGTCTGCCCGGTCCGCGGCCACTCCAACGTCCAGGGCGACCGCACCATGGGCATCTTCGAGCGCCCCGCGCCCGCCTTCCTGGACGCCCTGGAGAAGGAGTTCGGCTTCGCCCCGCCGCGCGAGCACGGCTTCGACGTCGTCCGCGCGATCCGCGCCCTGCGCGACGGCGAGGCCAAGGTCTTCTTCGCCATGGGCGGCAACTTCGTCTCCGCCTCCCCCGACACCGACGTCACCGAGGCCGCCATGCGGCGCGCCCGGCTGACCGTGCATGTCTCGACCAAGCTCAACCGCTCGCACGCGGTCACGGGCGCGCGTGCCCTGATCCTGCCCACCCTCGGCCGCACCGAGCGCGACCTGCAGGGCAGTGGCGAGCAGTTCGTGACCGTCGAGGACTCCATGGGCATGGTGCACGCCTCCCGGGGCCGCCTGGAGCCCGCGAGCGGACAACTGCTGTCCGAACCGGCCATCGTGTGCCGGCTGGCCCGCCGGGTCCTCGGCGAGAACAGCCGCACGCCCTGGGAGGAGTTCGAGAAGGACTACGCCACCGTCCGGGACCGCATCGCCCGCGTGATCCCCGGCTTCGAGGACTTCAACGCGCGCGTGGCGCAGCCCGGCGGCTTCACCCTGCCGCACGCCCCACGCGACGAGCGCCGCTTCCCCACCGCCACCGGCAAGGCCAACTTCACCGCCGCGCCCGTCGAGTACCCCGCACTGCCGGAGGGCCGCCTGCTGCTCCAGACGCTGCGCTCGCACGACCAGTACAACACCACGATCTACGGCCTCGACGACCGCTACCGGGGCATCAAGAACGGCCGCCGGGTCGTCCTGGTCAACCCCGAGGACGCCCAGAAGCTGGGACTCACCGACGGGTCGTACGTCGACCTCGTCAGCGAGTGGAGGGACGGCGTGGAGCGGCGGGCGCCCGGGTTCCGGGTCGTGCACTACCCGACGGCACGGGGGTGCGCCGCCGCGTACTACCCCGAGACCAACGTCCTGGTGCCGCTGGACGCCACCGCCGACACCAGCAACACCCCGGCCAGCAAGTCCGTCGTCGTACGTCTGGAACAATCGGCAACCGACTGAGCGTTTGCTCAGCGCAGGCAGTCGTAGCGACCCGGACGAACGGAGCCCGCCCCATGGGTGAGCAGCAGCACGCCACGTTTCCCCAGGAGGTCATCGACGAGTACGCGGCGCTCGGCGTCGACCTCGTCGCCATGTTCTCGGCCGGGCACCTGGGCACCCGCATGGGCGTACAGATCGTCGAGGCCTCCGCGGACCGGGTCGTCGGCACCATGCCCGTGGAGGGCAACACCCAGCCGTACGGCCTGCTGCACGGCGGCGCCTCGGCCGTCCTCGCCGAGACCCTCGGATCGGTGGGCTCCATGCTGCACGCCGGAAGCTCGAAGATCGCGGTGGGCGTCGACCTGAACTGCACACACCACCGAGGAGCGCGCTCGGGCCTGGTGACCGGAGTGGCCACCCCGGTGCACCGGGGCCGGTCCACCGCGACGTACGAGATCGTGATCAGCGACGCGGAGGGGCGCCGCGTCTGCACCGCCCGCCTGACCTGCCTGCTGCGCGACGCACCGCCCGCCGACGCGGCCCACACCGGCACGACCGGCTGAGGCCCGCTCAGGCCCCGCTGAGGGCGGGCGTGGATGCGGAGGGCACGCGCCGAACAGGCGCCAGGGGCACCGCAGTTGCCCGCACGCGCCCGGCCGCCTAGCGTCGAACCATGGCTAGGCGACGGCCCCGCGCACCGCACGCGGCACTCGGACTCGCGCTCGCACTGGTCCTCCTGGGCGGCGCGGCCACCGGATGCGGAGGGACCGACACCGGGGACGCCCAAGGCGGCACGGCGACCGGAACCCTCTCACCCTCACCGAAAGCCACCCCGCCCGAGGTCCTCTGCACGCAGATCATCACGTACTGGTCGCGCAGGCAGCTCAAGGACGACACCTATGGCGACTACCAGTCGATGGGCCTGTCCGACGGTCAGTTCAACATCCTCAGGGACGTCGTGGACGCCGCCCGCGCCGAACTCGAGCGCGGCGAAGCGGAGGACGCCGACCGCCTGATCGAGCGCAGGGCGCGCGCGGGCTGCGACGCCTGGTACCGCGAGGGCGGCCCCAGCAACGGCCCCTGGGGATGAGCACCGATCGACCGCACATCACCGCAATACGGAATGCACCGACAAACACCGGCGGACCCCTACTCGCCCGTAACTCTGCGTTACACGCACGCAATGCAAGACCACGGCACCCTCCCGGTCGGGCAGCCCGCCCGAACACTCCCCGCAGACCGTGCAAGTCGCCCGCGGCAACGACATTCCGTCAGTACCAAAACCCGAGAACACTGCTGAAACCTCCCGCGCGCATCCTGCGGGTTCTCACCATGCGGACGGGGCGAATCGGCTGTAATTCCGCACAATCACCCGCCGCGCACCGCTCTGCATTACGACGTGTCATAACAAGAGAGTCACAGCCTGGGCGAGACACTCCTCGACATTCCCCGCGCCCGCTTAGAGTCACGCCCAGTCACCGCGCCAGCGGATTCGAAGTCATTCGACCCAGCGCCCGACTCGGTGCGTTCCACGGGGAGCCGCCGTGCCAGGGAAAGGACCTGATTCGTGCGTCAACGTTCGATCATCGCTTTCACCGCCGCGCTCGCGGCGGGATCGCTGACACTCACCGCCTGTGGGTCACGAGATGACAGCGGCGGCAGCAGCAGCGACAAGACCACGGTTGTGATCGGTGTCGACGCCCCGCTCACCGGCGACCTCTCCGCCCTCGGCCTCGGCATCAAGAACTCCGCCGACCTCGCCGCCAAGACGGCCAACAAGGAAGAGTTCGTCAAGGGCGTCGAGTTCAAGGTCGAGCCCCTCGACGACCAGGCCCAGCCCTCCGTCGGCCAGCAGAACGCCCAGAAGTTCATCAGCGACAAGACCGTCCTCGGTGTCGTCGGCCCCCTGAACTCCAGCGTCTCCCAGCAGATGCAGAAGCCGTTCAACGACGCCGGCCTCACCCAGGTCTCGCCCGCCAACACCGGCACCGAGCTCACCCAGGGCGACGGCTGGAAGACCGGCAACTCGGTCCGCCAGTTCAAGACCTTCTTCCGCACCGCCACCACGGACGAGATCCAGGGCGCCTTCGCCGCCGAGTACCTCTACTCCAAGGCCGGCATCAAGAAGGTCTACCTGATCGACGACCAGAAGACCTACGGCGCCGGCCTCGCCGCCTCCTTCAAGACCAACTTCACCAAGCTCGGCGGCTCCATCGTCGGCAGCGACCACGTCAACCCCGACGACCGCGACTTCAACGCCGTCGTGGCAAAGATCAAGAAGACCGGCCCCGAAGCCCTCTACTACGGCGGTGAGTACCCCGCCGCCGCCCCCCTGAGCCAGCAGCTCAAGGACAGCGGCCTGGCCATCCCGCTCATGGGCGGCGACGGCATCTACTCCGGCGAGTACCCCACGCTCAACAAGAAGGCCGAAGGCGACCTCGCCACCTCGGTCGGCAAGCCCGTCGAGCAGCTCCCCTCCGCCAAGGAGTTCATCGCGAACTACAAGGCCGCGGGCTACAAGGACGCCTACGAGGCCTACGGCGGCCTCACCTACGACGCCACCTGGTCCATCATCGAGGCCGTCAAGCTGGCCGTCGAAGGCAACGACGGCAAGGTCCCGGCCGACGGCCGCAAGGCAGTCCTCGACGCCATGTCCAAGATCAAGTTCGACGGCGTCACCGGCCCCATCTCCTTCGACGAGTTCGGCGACACCACGAACACGACGATGACCGCCTACAAGATCAAGAACAACAAGTGGACGCCCGAATACAGCGCCGCACCCAAGATCAGCTGAGCGAGGCCGAGTAACGAGCCCTCCCCCACGCACGCATTGATCCAGGCCGCGCGGGGGCGCCCACCAGCGCTCCCGCGCGGCGCCATATCCGAATACTCCACGGAGGCCCTGCGGTGAACGAACTGCCGCAACAGCTGGCGAATGGACTCATCCTCGGCGCGATGTACGGTCTCATCGCGATCGGCTACACGATGGTCTACGGCATCGTCCAGCTCATCAACTTCGCCCACGGCGAGATCTTCATGGTCGGAGGCTTCGGTGCCCTCACCGTCTACCTCTGGCTCCCCAACGGCTTCGCCCTCGGCGCAGCCGTCCCCCTCATGATCCTCGGCGGCATCGTTGTCTCCGTCGCCGTCGCCACCGCGGCGGAACGCTTCGCCTACCGGCCCCTGCGCACCGCACCCCGCCTCGCGCCCCTCATCACCGCCATCGGCCTCTCCATCCTCCTCCAGCAGGTCGTATGGAAGTGGTACCCCGACGCCAAGAAGGACCGCCCCTTCCCCCAGTTCAGCGGCGGCCCCTTCGACTTCCTCGGCGCCAACATCCAGCGCGGTGACCTCTTCGTCCTCATCGCCGCCCCCGTCTGCATGATCGCCCTCGGCCTCTTCGTCACCAAGACACGCTCCGGACGCGGCATGCAGGCCACCGCCCAGGACCCCGACACCGCCAAACTCATGGGCATCAACACCGACCGCATCATCGTCATGGCCTTCGCCATCGGCGCCGCGTTCGCAGCCGTCGCAGCCGTCGCCTACGGCCTCAAAAACGGCCAGGTCGGCTTCCGCATGGGCTTCCTCATGGGCCTCAAAGCCTTCACCGCCGCCGTCCTCGGCGGCATCGGCAACATCTACGGCGCCATGCTCGGCGGCCTCGTCCTCGGCATCGCCGAATCCCTCGCCACCGGCTACATCGGCGACATCCCCGGCATGAACCTCTTCGGAGGCGGCGCCTGGAAGGACGTCTGGGCCTTCGCCCTCCTCATCCTCGTCCTCCTGCTCAGGCCACAAGGCCTGCTCGGCGAGCGCGTCGCGGACAGGGCGTGATACCCATGACCATCGAAAACCCCGCAAACAGCACCACCGACACCACCAAGTCGCCCACACCAAAAGCGACCCCCCTCATCCCCCTCCCCCCCACCCCGGCCCGCGCCCTCACCCTCATCGGCGCCGCCACCGCCCTCGTCGGCACCTTCCTCGCCTGGACCTGGACCAACGAATTCCCCGGCAACCTCACCGTCACCGGCTACCCCGGCGGCCTCCAGATCCTCACCCTCGTCGGCGCCGCCCTCACCATCCTCTTCACCCTCTCCGGCCACCCCGTCCGAGGCCTCGGCTGGCTCACCCCCGGCGGCACCAACAGCCCCGTCGTCCTGCTCACCCTCGGCGTCCTCGGCACCACCGGCTACGCCATGGGCGCCATCAGCGACGAACTCGGCGGCCTCGTCAACCTCGACCCCGGCGCCTGGGTCTCCGGCATCGGCTCCCTCATCGCCGTCATCGGCGCCCTCGGCCTCCCGGTCGACCAGCCCTACGCCGACGACGACCCCGACCCCAACCTCTGGGGACGATTCCGCCACACCCTCACCGCCCCCGACCCCCGCCCCGCCAAGGAACTCCCCTCCTGGCTCGAGATCCTCATCATCGCGGCAGGCTTCGGCATCGGCCTCTACGTCTTCGCGTACGGCATCAGCACCGAATACTCCGAACTGTTCATCGGCTTCCTGATCATCGCGGCCTTCGGCTTCACCGCCATCACCCGCGCAGGCCTCCTCAAGCGCCTCTCAGCGCTCACCGCCAAACACCGCAACATCACCAGCACCGCAGCCTTCGTCGCCGCGATCTGCTTCCCCTTCACCCAGAGCAACGACCAGTTCGCCCTCATCGGCGCCAACATCCTCATCTTCGCCACCGTCGCCCTGGGCCTCAACGTCGTCGTCGGCCTCGCCGGCCTCCTCGACCTCGGATACGTCGCCTTCCTCGGCGTCGGCGCCTACGCCGCAGCCCTCGTCTCCGGCAGCCCGCAATCCTCCATCGGCGTCCACTTCCCCTTCTGGGCAGCCGCCCTCACCGGCGCCGCCGCCTCACTCATCTTCGGCGTCGTCATCGGCGCCCCCACACTGCGGCTGCGCGGCGACTACCTCGCCATCGTCACCCTCGGCTTCGGTGAGATCTTCCGCATCACCATGAACAACCTCAACGGCAACAGCGGACCCGACGTCACCAACGGCTCCAACGGCATCCCGAACATCCCCGACCTCGAGATCTTCGGGTTCAACCTCGGACTGCCACACGACGTCCTCGGCCACGAACTCACCCGCTCCGGCAACTACTACCTGCTGATGCTGCTGTTCACGGCCATCGTCGTCATGGTCTTCCGCCGCTCCGCAGAATCCCGCATCGGCCGCGCCTGGGTCGCCATCCGCGAAGACGAAACCGCCGCCACCGCCATGGGCATCAACGGCTTCCGCCTCAAACTCCTCGCCTTCGCCCTCGGCGCCTCCCTCGCAGGCCTCGCCGGCACCGTCCAGGCCCACGTGTCCTACAGCGTCACCCCCGAGCAATACCAGTTCGCCGGCTCCGTACCACCCAACTCCGCCTTCCTCCTCGCCGCAGTCATCCTCGGCGGAATGGGCACCATCAGCGGCCCCCTCATCGGCGCCGCACTGCTCTACCTCATCCCCGCCAAACTCCAGTTCATGGCGGACTACCAACTCCTCCTCTTCGGCCTCGCACTCATGCTCCTCATGCGCTTCAGGCCCGAAGGCCTCGTCGCCGACCGCAGGAAACAACTCGAGTTCCACGAAACCGGCCAACTCGACGTACCCAAGGACACACCACTACCCGACGGTGCCACCGGCATCGCCAAGGCAGGGGCGTGAACGCGATGACCACCACAACCACCGCCACCACCACGGTCCTCGACGCCAGCGACGTCACCATGCGCTTCGGCGGCCTCACCGCCGTACGCTCCGTCGACCTCACCGTCAACAGCGGCGAAATCGTCGGACTCATCGGCCCCAACGGCGCAGGCAAAACCACCTTCTTCAACTGCCTCACCGGCCTGTACATCCCCACCAGCGGAACGGTCACCTACAAAGGCACCGTCCTCCCCCCCAAACCCCACCTCGTCACCCAAGCCGGCATCGCACGCACCTTCCAGAACATCCGGCTCTTCGCCAACATGACCGTCCTGGAAAACGTCCTCGTCGGCCGCCACACCCGCACCAACGAAGGCCTCTGGTCAGCCCTCCTCCGCCTCCCCAGCTTCAAAAAAGCCGAAGCGGAATCACGCGAACGCGCCATGGAACTCCTCGAGTTCATCGGCCTCGCCGCAAAAGCCGACCACCTCGCCCGCAACCTCCCCTACGGCGAACAACGCAAACTGGAAATCGCCCGAGCACTCGCCAGCGAACCAGGACTCCTCCTCCTCGACGAGCCCACCGCCGGCATGAACCCCCAAGAAACCCGCACCACCGAAGAACTCGTCTTCGCCATCCGCGACCGAGGCATCGCCGTCCTCGTCATCGAACACGACATCCGGTTCATCATGAACCTCTGCGACCGAGTCGCCGTCCTCGTCCAAGGCGAAAAACTCGTCGAAGGCACCGCCCAAGTCGTCCAAGCCGACGAACGCGTCATCGCCGCCTACCTAGGCACCCCCTTCGAAGGCGCACCCGGCTCCGAGGAGATCGCCGAAGTCGAAGCCGCCGAGACGCAAAGCACCACCGAAGGAGACCCCAAGTGACCGCGCTGCTCGAGGTCGAAGACCTCAAGGTCGCCTACGGCAAGATCGAAGCCGTCAAAGGCATCTCCTTCAAAGTCGAAGCAGGCGAAGTCGTCACCCTCATCGGCACCAACGGCGCCGGCAAAACCACAACCCTCCGCACCCTCTCCGGCCTCCTCCAACCCCTCGCCGGACACATCAAATTCGACGGCAAGTCCCTCAACAAAACCCCAGCACACAAAATCGTCGCCCTGGGACTCGCCCACTCCCCCGAAGGCCGGCGCATCTTCCCGCGCATGACCATCGAGGACAACCTCCGCCTCGGCGCCTTCCTCCGCACCGACAAAGAAGGCATCGAAAAAGACATCGAACGCGCCTACAACCTCTTCCCCATCCTCGGAGAACGCAAAAAACAAGCCGCAGGCACCCTCTCCGGCGGCGAACAACAAATGCTCGCCATGGGCCGCGCCCTCATGTCCCGACCCAAACTCCTCATGCTCGACGAACCCTCCATGGGCCTCTCACCGATCATGATGCAGAAAATCATGGCCACCATCCAGGAACTCAAAGCCCAGGGCACCACCATCCTGCTCATCGAGCAGAACGCCCAGGCCGCACTCTCCCTCGCAGACCACGGCCACGTCATGGAAGTCGGCAAAATCGTCCTCTCCGGCACCGGACAAGACCTCCTGCACGACGAATCCGTACGCAAGGCCTACCTCGGCGAAGACTGACACCCCAGCCCTCCCGGGCACACGACAAGGCCCGCGCCCCGATTCTCCGGGGGCGCGGGCCTCGTACGTGACCAGCCGACCTCAGCCCTTGTTCGCCTTCTTCTCATCAGCGTCCAGAATGACCGCCTCAGCAACCTGCTGCATCGACATACGCCGATCCATCGACGTCTTCTGAATCCACCGGAACGCCGCCGGCTCCGTCAACCCGTACGACGTCTGCAGAATCGACTTCGCCCGATCCACCAGCTTCCGCGTCTCCAGACGCAGCGTGAGATCCGCGACCTCGTTCTCCAGCTCCCTCAGCTCCGTGAACCGCGACACCGCCATCTCGATCGCCGGCACCACATCACTCTTACTGAACGGCTTCACCAGGTACGCCATCGCACCGGCGTCACGAGCCCGCTCGACGAGATCGCGCTGCGAGAACGCGGTGAGCATGAGGACCGGCGCGATGCGCTCCTCCGCGATCTTCTCCGCGGCGGAGATACCGTCCAGCTTGGGCATCTTCACGTCGAGGATCACCAGGTCCGGCCTGTGCTCACGGGCCAGCTCCACAGCCCGCTCACCATCACCGGCCTCACCGACAACGCTGTAGCCCTCCTCCTCCAGCATCTCCTTGAGATCGAGACGAATCAGCGCCTCGTCCTCGGCAATGACGACACGGGTCGTCAGCGGAGGCACGTGCGACTTGTCGTCGTCGGGCGCGTCCACGGGCTGGGGCGACTCGGGGGCGGTCACGGGGGCTCCTTGTTGCGGGCCGGGCAGGTACTGCTGCTTATGCAGCCTACCTAGAGGCAGGGAGCTGCGGTGACCCGGTACACTTCCGGACAGCTCACCAACCTGCCCGGTTGGAGGAACTGGTCAGACTCGCGGTGCTCAAACCACCGTGCCTTAGGGCATGTGGGTTCGAATCCCACACCGGGCACATTCAAGAAAGCGGATGCTCACGTTCTCGTGAACATCCGCTTTTTGCTGCGTGTCGTCACGATCACTCACCCAGAGTTATCGCATGAACCTTCACGGCACTCACGTTCGACAGAAGGCGATCACACTGCTGCGCGATGGCGTCAGCAACGCAGAAGTCGCGCGCACGTTCAACGTCCCGCCGGGCACCGTCTCCTATTGGAAGCATCTGGACAGGGCCAAACGCGGCGAGTGCCCAGGGAAGCGCGATCCGAAGTGCCCGCGATGCGATGGCGGAGCTCTCGAGGCAGCGGCGTACAGCTACCTGCTCGGTCTCTATTTGGGCGACGGCCATGTCAGCCGCTACTCCGAACACCGGGTCCCGAACCTCATGATCACGTGCGCCGAATCCTGGCCCGGCCTCATGGACGCCTGTGAGCAAGCGATGCGCGCGGTGTTCCCCGCCAACTCCGTCTGCCGCGTTCGCAAGACCGGCTGCCGCAACGTCAAGGTCTATTCGAAGCACCTGCTCTGCCTGTTCCCTCAGCACGGCCCCGGCAGGAAGCACGAGCGCTCCATCGCCCTCGTTCCCTGGCAGCAAGCAATCGTCGACGCTCACCCCTGGGAGTGAACCGTTCCGGGTTCGGTAGGGACTCGATCATTTGAGAGGATCGAGTCATGGCACGCCCTTCCCCTTACCCTCTTGAGCTGCGCAGACGAGC
>NZ_JBIAKA010000041.1:0-12766 GCF_042872225.1 Streptomyces sp. NPDC005374
CTTCGGTCTTGCGTTTCCGACTCTATCAGACCGTTTCCGGCTCCGATTTCCTCGGTGCTTTCCAGGTTCCCGCTTCCGCGTTTCCCTTTCCGGCGATTCCGACTCTATCAGATCCTTTCGGGCCTGACTCCCAGTCAGAGGGGGCTTGCCTTCCCGGCTGTTGGGCCGTTCCGACGTCTCAAACCTTAGCGGATTCTCTCGGCGGCCCCAAATCGAGGTCCGCACCGGAATCGAATTGAATTCGGGCACACCGAATTCACCCCGGCTGGGAGATCTTGCTGTTGGTTTGAGTGGCCGCTCTCGCGGCGGAAGTTGCTACCGCAGAACCGTTACGGCCCCGTGGCAACCCGAAGAACTTTACGGATCGTGGAGGGGGCTGTCAAGCGACCTCTGTCAAGATCTTTTAGTCGAGGTCGCTGAGTCGCCCGCCGGCGTCCGGCTGTGCGTGTTCCACCCTACGCAGGAGCCGGGTGAGGACGTCGCCGAGGGTGTTGCGCTCCTCGGCGGAGAGGTCCTGGAGCAGTTCCTCCTCGAAGACCGTGGCCCGGCGCATCACCTCGAGCCACTTCTCGCGGCCCTCGGCGGTGAGTTCCACGATCACGCGGACGCGGTTGGACTCGTCCCGCTCCCGGGTCACCAGACCCTCGGCGAGCATGCGGTCGATCCGGTGGGTCATCGCGGCCGGCGTGAGGCCGAGGCGCTTGGCCAGGTCGCTCGGGCCCATCCGGTAGGGAGCGCCCGAGAGTACGAGGGCCTTGAGGACCTCCCACTCGGCGTTGCTCATGCCGAGGGCGGCGGTCTGGCGGCCGTAGGCGACGTTCATACGGCGGTTCAGGCGGGAGAGCGCCGAGACGATCTGCTCGACCTGGGGGTCGAGGTCCTGGAACTCGCGCTGGTAGGCGGCGATCTGCTCGTCGAGCGTCGGCTCGGGGACGCCAGGGGTCTCGGCCATGGCGGCAGTATCGCACGCACCCCCTTTGCTTTGAAGTCCTTCGCTATGTACTCTTTAGCTTCGAAGTTTAGCTTTGAAGTCTTCAGACCTAACTAGTGAGAGAGGTGAACGTGACCAGGGCGATGGGCGCAGCGATGCGCCGGATCCACGTGGGCAACGCACTCAGCGCGTTCGGGCTCGGTTTCACCGTCCCCTACCTGTACGTCTATGTGGCGCAGGTGCGTGGGCTGGGAGCCATGACGGCGGGACTCGTCCTCACCGTCTTCGCGGTGGCGGCGCTGGTCGTGCTGCCGTTCGCCGGGCGGGCCATCGTCCGTCGGGGTCCGCTTCCGGTGCTGCTCGCCGCTCTTCTCACGGCCTCGATCGGGGCGCTGAGCCTCGGACTCGCGGACCACGCGTCGACCGTGTTGTTGTCGGCGGCTGCGCTCGGGGCCGGTCAGGCCGTGATGCAGCCGGCGCTGGCGACGATGATCGTCGACTGCTCCACCTCGGACACCCGGTCCCGGGCCTTCGCGACGCAGTTCTTCCTGCAGAACCTGGGGCTCGGCGTCGGCGGTCTGATCGGCGGCCATCTTGTCGACACGACGAGCGCCGCGTCCTTCACTCTGCTGTTCGCCATCGAGGCGGCGATGTTCCTGCTGCTGGTGGTCGTGATGGCGACACTGCGGCTGCCGCACTCGCCGCGGATCGAAGATGCGCCGGCGTCCGCCAAGGGCAGCTGGAAGCAGCTGCTCGGCAACCGGGCCATGGTGCAGCTGTGCGTGCTGGGCTTCGTGCTGTTCTTCGCCTGTTACGGACAGTTCGAGTCCGGCCTGAGTGCGTACGGTGTCGAGGCCGCCGGGATCTCCACCTCCGCGCTGGGGTCGGCTCTGGCCGCCAACACCGCGATGATCGTGGTCGCGCAGTTCGCCGTGCTGCGGTTCGTCGAACGGCGGAAGCGATCCCGGGTGATCGCCATGGTCGGGCTCATCTGGGCCGTGGCGTGGGTCACCGCGGGTTACGCCGGCCTCGGACACGGCAGCCAGCAGATGGCCACGGCCGCGTTCGTGTCGACGTACGCACTCTTCGGGCTGGGGGAGGCGATGCTGTCACCGACCGTCGCCCCGCTGGTGGCCGACCTGGCGCCGGAGGGCATGGCGGGTCAGTACAACTCCGCCTTCGCCCTGGTGAAGCAGTTGGCCCTGGCGGTCGGCCCGGCGGTCGGCGGGCCGATGGGAGCGTCGCTGCACACGCCGTACGTCGTGACGTTCCTGCTGTTCTCGCTGGGGATCACGTACCTCGCGATACGGCTGGGCAGGCAGCTGACCCCGGTGCAGAACCAGCCTTCGCTGAGGAAGAGCCGTGTGGTGGCACAGGGTGGGGCGACGGCGGAGTCTCTGGCTACCCCTTAGGCAGCACGAACTCGCACCAGACCGCCTTCCCTCCCCCGGGCATCCGTCGCGACCCCCAGTTCGACGCGATGGTCGCGACGATGGCGATGCCGCGGCCGGACTCGTCCCCCGGTTCCGCTCGGCGGCGCCGGGGCAGGTGGTCGTCCCCGTCCGTCACCTCGACGATCAGGCGCCGGTCGGTGCGGCGCAGCCGTAGCCGCATCGGGGGCGTGCCGTGCTGCAGGGAGTTCGCCACCAGCTCGCTCACCGCCAGGACGCCCAGATCATGGAGTTCGACGGGAAAGCGCCAGCTGGTCAGCACGCCGGAGGCGAACGCACGCGCGCGTGGGGCCGCTTCGACGCCGCCGAGGAGCTCGAGTCCGGCGTTGCGGAAGAGCTCGCCGTCGGGGCCGGTGTGGGCAGGGTGCTGGAGGACCATGACGGCCACGTCGTCGTCGTGCTCCGCGGTGACGCCGGCGGAGCGGACCAGGCGGTCGCAGATCACCTGGGGGGTGCCGGTGGCGCCGGCCAGGGCGCGTTCCAGGGCTGCGATGCCCTCGTCCAGGTCCTCGTTACGGCGTTCCACCAGGCCGTCCGTGTAGAGGACCGCCGTGGAGCCGGGGCTGAGCGGGATGGAGCCCGAGGCGTGCATCCAGCCGCCGGTGCCCAGGGGCGGGCCGGTGGGTTCGGCGGCGCGCAGGACGACGCCGTTCTCGTCGCGGACCAGGATGGGCAGGTGGCCGGCCGAGGCGTAGACCAGCTTTCCCTCGTTCGGGTCGTGGATGGCGTACACGCAGGTGGCGATCTGGTTGGCGTCGATCTCCATGGCGAGGCCGTCGAGGAGCTGGAGGATCTCGTGCGGGGGGAGGTCCAGGCGGGCGTACGCCCGGACCGCCGTGCGGAGTTGGCCCATGACCGCTGCCGCGCGGACTCCCCGGCCCATGACGTCGCCGATGACCAGGGCGGTGCGGCCGCCGCCGAGGGTGATGACGTCGTACCAGTCGCCGCCGACCGCGGCCTCGGTGCCGCCGGGGTGGTAGGTGGCGGCGATGCGCAGGTCGTCGGGTTCCTCGAGCTCCTGGGGGAGCAGGGAGCGCTGGAGGGTGACGGCGGTCTCGCGCTGGCGGCGCTCGCTGGCTCTGAGGCGTTCGGCGGCCTCGGCGTGGTCGGTGACGTCGGTCGCGAAGACGAGTACGCCGCCGTCTCCTTCCGTCACCGGGGTGCAGGTGAAGGTGTAGGAGCGGCCGTCGGGGGCCTTGCGGGACTTGACCGTGCGCGGTTTGCCGCTGCGCAGGACCTGGTCGAGGAGCGGGAGGAGGCCGATCTCGTCGAGCTCGGGGAGGGCTTCGCGGGCCGGTGCGCCCGGCGATCGCAGTCCGAAGGCCACTACATAGGCGTCGTTGACGTAGGCGAGGCGGTGGTCGGGGCCGTGGACGAGGGCGACGAGGGCGGGGACGCGGTCGAGGACCTCGCGAACCGGGAGTTCGTCGACGGCGGGGACCGGCACGGTCAATTGTTCGGCGCGGGCCGCGGGGACGGCGCCCTCGCTCAGGCGGTCGTCGGTGACCAGGTCGTCGGTCCGCGCTGCGGCGCGGCGCTGCGTTCCGGGGAGGCGGGCGCTCCAGCGCGTGAAGTTCACGAATCCTTGCCTCGCGTCGTCGTCTTCGGCGTCTTCGGGCCGGCTCCGGGCCCGGCCGGGGGGCTGGGGACGGCAGCCCGGGGGTGCAGCACGGTGGGAAAACCTCTTGGGTTCGATGGACGGGCGGCTGCCCGTCCAGGTCGGGCACCAGTGTGGCAGGGGCCGACCGGGTCAGCATTCGTCAGACGCCGGGGCGGTCCGTGGAGTTCCTCGGTCCGGTCAGGACGACCCCTTCGGGTCGTCGGTCGGTTCGAGAGGAGGCTTTCCACCGGCCGCGAGTTCGAACTCCGCGCGGGGATGTTCGAGTGAGCCGAGGGAGACGATCTCCCTCTTGAAGAGACCCGACAGGGTCCATTCGGCCAGGACGCGGGCCTTGCGGTTGAAGGTGGGCACCCTGCTGAGGTGGTAGACGCGGTGCATGAACCAGGCAGGGTAGCCCTTCAGCTTGCGGCCGTAGACCTGCGCGACACCCTTGTGGAGGCCGAGCGAGGCCACCGAGCCGACGTACGCGTGCGCGTAGGTCTCCAGGGGCTCGCCCCGCAGGGCGTGCGCGATGTTGTCGCCGAGGACCCTGGCCTGGCGGACGGCGTGCTGGGCGTTGGGGGCCGTCTCCTTGCCGTGTTCTTCGGCGGTGACGTCGGGGACGGCGGCGGCGTCTCCGGCCGCCCACGCGTGCGTGGTGCCGTCGACGGTGAGCTGGGGGGTGCATTTCAGCCGACCTCGCTCGTTGAGCGGGAGGTCGGTGGCGGCCAGGAGGGGGCTGGGTTTCACGCCGGCCGTCCAGACGACCGTACGCGTGGGAAAGCGGTTGCCGTCGCTGAGGACGGCGACGCGGTCCACGCAGGACTCCAGGCGGGTGTTCAGCCGTACGTCGATGTTGCGGCGGCGCAGCTCACTGACGGTGTAGCGGCCCATCTCCTCGCCGACCTCGGGAAGGATGCGGTCGGAGGCCTCGACGAGGATCCACTTCATGTCCTCGGGGAGGACGTTGTGGTAGTACCGCGCGGTGTAGCGGGCCATGTCCTCCAGCTCGCCGAGTGCCTCCACGCCCGCGTAGCCGCCGCCGACGAAGACGAAGGTGAGGGCCGCGTCGCGGATCGCGGGGTCGCGGGTGGAGGAGGCGATGTCCATCTGCTCGATGACGTGGTTGCGCAGGCCGATGGCCTCCTCGACCGTCTTGAACCCGATGCCGTGGTCGGCGAGGCCGGGGATCGGCAGGGTGCGCGCGATCGAACCGGGAGCGAGGACGAGTTCGTCGTACGTCAGCTGCTCGCCGCCCGTGCGCTCCTCCTCGGTGGCGAGGGTGGTGAGGTTCGCGGTGCGCTTGGCGTGGTCGATCGCGGTGATCTCGCCGACGACGAGGTGGCAGCGGTCGAGTACGCGGCGCAGCGGCACCACGACGTGGCGCGGGGAGATCGATCCGGCGGCCGCTTCGGGCAGGAACGGTTGATAGGTCATGTACGGGTCGGGCGTGACGACGGTGATCTGCACGTCTCCCCGGTCGAGTTCCCGTTTCAGCTTCCGCTGCAGACGCAGAGCCGTGTACATCCCGACGTAGCCGCCGCCGACAACCAGAATGCGCGCACGTTCCTTCACCATCCCATGACGCACCCGCCGCTCGAGTTTGTCCACAGCCTCGACAATTTGTGTGACCGGAAGTCGTCGGCGCGCCGAGCCGACGCAAATGTCGGGGTGCGCGGAAGGTTCGCAGGTCAGTGGGTGTGCGCCGGGCGGACGGAGGGGGTGCAATCGGGGCGTTTGCCGCCCGTACTCCGATCGGGGGGCGCTCCGTGCGGAACGTGCCCCTTCTGAATTGACCCCCACTCAACTATGTTCGTGTGTCGACGGGGTGTAGGGGGATGCGCTCCGGGTCCGCTTCGGGCGGACTCGCGAAACGGGCCTGTTCCGTACGCTCCGGCTTATCGATGGCGGGGAGAGTCTCCGGGGGGAGACGTCATTACCGGGGGATTATTTATGCACATTCAGGACTCTCATTGGTCCACCGCGTCCGCCATCGCACCCGGTGGCGGGGCGATGGGCGGCGCGATGGGCTCGGCGATGAGCGCGGCGGGCAACGGACGTGAGGTATCGCGTTCGACCCCGCTGCGCGTGGACGCACAGCGCAACCTGGAACACGTACTGCGTGCGGCGCGCGAGGTCTTCGGCGAGCTGGGCTACGGCGCGCCGATGGAGGACGTGGCGCGGCGCGCGCGGGTCGGTGTCGGCACGGTGTACCGGCGCTTCCCGAGCAAGGACGTCCTGGTCCGGCGGATAGCCGAGGAGGAGACCTCCCGGCTGACCGACCAGGCACGGACGGCACTCGGCCAGGAGGACGAGCCGTGGTCGGCGCTGTCGCGCTTCCTGCGTACGTCGGTCGCGTCCGGTGCCGGGCGGCTGCTGCCGCCGCAGGTGCTGCGGGTCGGGGTCGCCGACGAGGAGACCGACGGCTACGACGGGACGCGGGTGCCGCAGCAGCGGACGACGCCGGGCGCCGGCGAGCTGCGGCTGGTGCCGGAGGAGGCCCCGTTGGTCTCCGCCGACGACGACTCCGGGGCGGCGGCGCTGCTGGAGGTCGTGGGCCGGCTCGTGGACCGCGCGCGTGCGGCCGGTGAGCTGCGGACCGACGTGTCGGTGTCGGACGTCCTGCTGGTGATCGCGACCGCGGCGCCCTCGCTGCCGGACGCGGCGCAGCAGGCGGCGGCCTCGGCGCGGCTGCTGGACATCCTGCTGGAGGGGCTGCGGTCCCGTCCGGTGTGACTCGAAGAGGTGAAAGCGGGGTGCGGGCGCGATGCCGTCCGCACCCCTTCACATTCCCGGTCATTTCCGACGCGCGATCCCACTCCGGCTCAACTCGGGTCCAGTGCACGACAGTTGAGCATTCCCCGAACGGGTGACGGCTAGTACCGCATTGCCGGAAAACCCCACGGACGAGTGGAAGCACCGCAGTCAGCCCTACTGACTAAAAGTCGATATGGCACTCTGACCCGGTGTTCGGGACTGGTTGGGCCGGCGGCGGGGGCATTCCGCGATGAGCGTTGACGGGCGGAACGAGCCGCAGGGCGAGGGCGACGGGGACGCCGCCGGCGGCACACCACAGGTGCCCGAGCAGGGCGGCAGGGCAGGAATTCCGCTGGACGCCGGCATCCCCCAGGGCGCCACCGTCCCTCAGGCCGGCATCCCGGCCCAGGGCGGCGAACCCGTCGAGGGCAGCGTGCCCGCCCAGCGCGACCGCCGTGAGGACGGCAGCATCCTTCCGCCGCCCAGGGACATGCCACCGTCCGACGCCGACCTGATCGAGCGGATGCGGGCCGGCGACGACACCGCATACGAGGCGCTCTACCGGCGGCACGCGGAGTCGGTGCGCCGCTACGCCCGCACCTGCTGCCGCGACGGCCACACCGCGGACGACCTGACCGCCGAGGTCTTCGCGCGCATGCTCCAGGCCGTACGCCGCGGCCACGGCCCCGAGTACGCCGTGCGCGCCTACCTGCTCACCAGCGTCCGCCGGGTCGCCGCCGACTGGACGAAATCGGCGAAGCGCGAGCAACTCGTCGACGACTTCGCGGTGTTCGCCACCCAGGCCTCCCGTTCGGCCGAGGCGTCCGACGACACCGCGTCCCTGGGTTCCTTCGGAGCGGGCCTGGACCTCGGCGCCGACGTGCGCGCGATGCACGAGGCCGAGCAGTCCATGGCCATGCAGGCCTTCCGGTCACTGCCCGAGCGGTGGCAGGCCGTGCTGTGGCACACCGAGGTCGAGGACGAGTCGCCGAGCGAGGTCGCCACCCTCTTCGGGCTCGACGCCAACGGCACGCGCGTGCTGGCCAGCCGCGCCCGCGAGGGCCTCAAGCAGGCCTACCTCCAGGCCCACGTCAGCGCGAGCCTCGCCACCGACGAGGAGTGCGCCCGCTACGCCGACCGGCTCGGCGCCTACGCCCGCGGCGGACTTCGCACCCGGGCCGAACGGGGCCTGCGCAAGCACCTGGAGGAGTGCGCCAAGTGCCGGCTGGCCGCGGGCCAGATCAAGGAAGTCGCCAGCGGTATCCCCGCCGTCGTACCGCTCGCGGTCATCGGCTGGTTCGGGGCCGCCGGGTACGCCAAGGCCGTCGGGCTCATCGTCGGTGGCGCCGGGGCGGGAGCGGCCGGTGCCGCCGGCGCGGCCGCCGCGGCGAGCGGGGGTTCCTCGGGAGGGGCGGGTGCCGGTGGCGCCGCTGCCTCCGAGGGGCTGGGCGCGCCGGTGAAGGCGGGTATCGCGGCCGGTGTGGTCGCCGTGGCCGCCGCGGCGGTGGCGCTCGCGCTGGTCGGCGACGACAGCCCGGCCAGGAAACCGGACGCCAAGCCGCCCGCGTCCGCGCCGGTGGTCCAGCCCGCCGACCCCAGCCCCGCCCCGAAGGAACCCGAGCCGCAGCCCCCGGTGATCCCCGTCGCCGCCGCACCCACCCCGACGCCGACGCCGACCCCCACACCGACCCCGAAGCCCAGGACCACCCCCGCTCCGGCGCCGACCCCTACGCCGAAGCCGACACCGCCCCCGAAACCAACCCCCACGCCCACGCCGACCCCGCCTCCCCCGCCGCCACCGGCCGTCTACCAGTGGAGCGAGCTGGCCTACGACGTCTCCGGCGACGGCAGCGAGCCCGAGATGCGGATCGGCGAGAGCAGCTGGGTGTGGCAGCGCTACGGCGTCTCGATCGCCGACGAGCGATACGCCCACGGCGTGACCGTGCACGGCCGCTCCTCCGTCACGATCGACCTCAACCGCGCGTGCTCCTCCTATGACGCGGTGGTCGGCGTCGACGACATGACGCTGGGCCTCGGCACAGTCCACTTCTCCGTCTACGCCGACGGGGTCCGGCTGTGGAGGTCCGGTCTGGTGGAGGGCGGTGACCCGGCCGTGCCCGTCCATGTGAACCTCGCCGGGCGCAGCACCGTACGGCTTGTGGTCGAGCCGCACAGCCCCTTCGACGACGTCATGCTCGCGGACTGGGCGGAGTCGAAGTTCAGGTGCTCCTGACGCGCCGTTCCCGCAGCGCCTCGTCGAGTTCGGCCAGTGCCTCGCCCGGGGTGAGAGCCGTGCCCCGGGTGCGTTCCGCCGTGTGACGCAGGGGGCCCAGTCCGGTGCGGGCGGCGGCCTCGGCGCGCTCCACCGCCACGCGTTCGGGGTGGGGGCGCGGGTCACCGCCGCGCCACCGCTCACCGGCCGCGAGCAGCCGGGCCCCGCGCGGGAGGTCGCCGAGGTCGCAGAGCAGGGCCGCCGCGCTGTCCACGAGTGACGCCACGACCGCGTCGGCGCACCGCTTCTCGATCGCCTCACGGACGGTGTCGGCCAGCAGCGGCAGCCCCTGTTCCGGGCCCGACTCCTCGACCGTCACCATCGCGTCGACCGCGTTCAGCATCACCGTGAACATCGGCGGCGGGGACGCCTGGCCGATCTGTTCGCGGACCGCTTCCACCAGTTCGCGCGCGCGGCCGGTCGCCTTCTCCTCCAGGGCCATGTGGGCCTGGAGGAGCCGGACGAACGCCCTGGTCTCCGGGACTCCGTACCGGTCTCCGGCGGCGCTCGCCTCGTCCAGGGTGGTCAGCGCGGTCGAGCGGTCGCCGGTGCGGTACGCGACCTCGGCGAGCCGGGCGATGAGGAACGGTGTCTCGGCGTACGCGCCCACCTCGTAGGCGAGGCGCAACGCCTGCTCGTACTCCTCCTTCGCCTCGGCGGGACGCCCGCGGGCCATGGCCGCCTCTCCGGCCGCGCTGCTGACCTGGGCGCGGAGCCAGCGGTCGCCCACGCGGCGGCTGAGGACACGCAGTTCTCCCAGGTCGTCGTCCACACCGGCCATGCCGCCCGGGGAGTCGACCACGGTGTGGGTGCGGAACATCAGGGTCACGGCCACGGACCAGTCGTCGCCGTGGAGCCGGCAGTTGGCCAGGGAGGCGTCCATGAGGGTGCGGATGTCGACGGGGTCTCCCAGCACGAGGCCGGCCATGGGCCAGATGAGGCCGGGGAGGCGGGCTGCGTCGGGGCCGCCGCGCTCGAAGTGTTCACGGACGCGGGTGACGTAGCGACGCAGACGCTGGTCGAGCCGACCGTCGACGGGCTCGGTCTCGGCCCGGAGGAAGAAGTACAGCATGCGGAGGTTCATGCGTGCGCGGTGCGCGGGATGGGTCATCTCCGCGTACGGGGCGTCGAGGTGGACGTCGATCGGGTCCTCGGCGGGTTCGTCGGCCGTGACCTGCGCGGGGGCGGTGGCGGTGGCGCTCCGTCTGTCCAGCGCCACCCCCAGACACAGCACCCGGTCCGCCCACGCCATGCCCTCGCGGCGGTAGTTGCGCAGCCACCAGAACCAGCCCATGGCGAGAACCAGGGCGGTGCCCTCCGCTTCGTCGCCCGCGGTGAGGGTGCGGTCGAGGGCCGCGCGGATGTTGTCCAGCTCGGTCTCCAGGCGGGAGATCCAGGGGAGTTGACCGGCTGAACGCAGTCGGGGTTCGGCCTCCTCGACCAACGCGCGCACCCAGTCGCGGTGTCGGCGTTCGGCGGCGGCACGCAGGGCGGGGGACTCGGCGGCGCGCTCGACGGCGTACTCGTGGATGGTCTCCAGCATGCGGTAGCGCATGCCGTCGGAGCCGTCGCTCCCCCACGGGCCCGCCACGATGAGGGACTTGTCCACGAGTGCCCCGAGGAGCTCCGCGGCCGGCCCGGTGCACACGGCCTCCGCCGCCTCCAGGTCCCAGCCTCCGGCGAAGACGGACACCTCGCGCAGCAGCGTCCGCTCCGGCTCGTCGAGCAGTTCCCAGGACCAGTCGACCACGGCCCGCAGGGTCTGCTGGCGGGGCAGGACGGTACGGCTGCCGGAGATGAGAAGGCGGAAGCGGTCGTCGAGGCGGTCTGCGATCTGGCGAGGTGTGAGGAGCCGTAGCCGGGCCGCCGCCAGTTCGATGGCGAGCGGCAGACCGTCGAGGCGACGGCAGATCTCGGCGACGGCCTCCTTGTCGGCGAGCACACCGGCCACGTCGGGACGGACGCCGGCGGCACGCTCGGTGAAGAGACGGTCCGCCTGGTCGGGGAGAAGGGGCTCGACCGGCCGTACCGACTCCCCCGGTACGCCCAGCGGTTCACGACTGGTGGCCAGGATCGTGAGCCCCGGGCAGCGGGTGAGGAGGGTCTCCGCGAGGTGGGCCGCCGCTTCGATCACGTGTTCGCAGTTGTCAAGGATCAGGAGTCGGCTGCGCGTGGCGCAGTACTCGACGAGCAGGGCGAGCGGGTCGTCCTGCGGAGCCGTCAGCTCGGTGGTCATGAGCACGGTCTCGCGCAGGCCGAGCGCGCTGACCACCGCACCGGGCACCGCCTCCGGCCGGTCGAGCGGGGCGAGCTCGACCAGCCACGCCTGGGGGTGGCCGGCGGTGGCCTCCTCGGCGAGACGGGTCTTTCCGGATCCGCCCGGTCCGGTGAGGGTGACGAGGCGAGCCCTGTGCAATTCGGAACGGATGGCGACGAGTTCGGGTTCCCGACCCACGAAGGAGGTAAGGCGCGGACGGATGTTGCCGCCGCGTTCGATTCGAGGGCGGGTAAGGGAGCCCGGGGCCGCGAGCAACTCACCGTGCAGGGCGCGGAGTTCCGGGCCCGGGTCGGTTCCGAGGCCGTCGGCGAGGGCGTGCCGGGTGCTCTCGTACTCGGCGAGGGCATCGGCGCCGCGGCCGCTGTCGCGCAGGGCGCGGATGAGCAGGACGTGCAGGGACTCGTCGTACGGATGGACCCCGGTCAGCTCCTGCAGTTCCGGTACGACGTCCTGGGCGCGGCCGAGCAGCAGATCCGCCTCGATCCGGGCCTTGGTGGCCTTCAGGCGCAGTGCCTCCGGGCGGACCGCGGCGGTACGGTCCGGGAGGTCCGCGAGGGCGGGACCGCGCCACAGGGCGAGGGCGGCGGTGAGGTCCTGGGCGGCCGCGTGTGCGTCACCGCGGGCGAGGGCGGCGGTGCCCTTCGTCACGAGACCTTCGAAGACCTGGAGGTCCACGTCGTCCTCGGCGGCGGCCAGCCGGTAGCCGCCCGGGTCGGAGACGATCGCGTCCTTGCCGACGGTACGGCGGAGCCGGCCGACCAGTGCCTGGAGGGCGGCCGGGGCGTCCTGGGGCGGCTCGTCGTCCCAGACCTCGTCGATCAGGGTCTCCGCGGTGGCCGTATGGCCGGGGCGGTGGGCGAGGGCGGCGAGCAGGGCGCGTACGCGGGGGCCACCCAGGGGTATGACGGCACCGTCGCTGTCCGTTGCCTGGGTAACGCCCAGGATTCTGTACCGCACCGGTTCATTGTCACCGGGTTCCTTGTGGGGGCGCTGGTGGATTTCGCGTGTGGGGGGCCGGGTTCGCTCATTGGGCGACCGCGGGCCGGTGGGGGCTGGTCGCGCAGTTCCCCGCGCCCCTAAGGAGCTGCAGGCACCCTGCGCCACAACGGACCGCTCCCCACCCCCGCGCCGCCAGCTGCGCTGGGCTTGAGGGTGCCGGGGCGGGTTGTCGGGCGACCGCGGGCCGGTGGGGGCTGGTCGCGCAGTTCCCCGCGCCCCTGGGGAGTTCAGGCAGCCTGCGCCATGACGGACTGTTTGCCTGGTCGTGCGCCACGGTGGGCCGTTCGCCGCGTACGGCGCGTAGGGGACGGGGTGGGGGGTGTCCGCCCGCAGCGGCCGGCGTCCGGAACCGGGCACTGCTCGAGCGACCGAGCCGCCGGACCGAGGACGGACACCCCCCACCCCCGGGGCGCCCCCCCCCCCCCCCCCCCCGCGGGGGGGGGGGGGGGGCCCAAACCCCCCCCCCCCCCCCCCCCCC
>NZ_JBIAKA010000042.1:0-5184 GCF_042872225.1 Streptomyces sp. NPDC005374
CTGCCCAAGACCGTCTCCGGCAAGATCCGCCGCATCGAACTGCGCGAGGCCACGGCAGCCGGGTCGGCCGCCGAGTACCGCGAGGAGGACTTCCGCTGACCCGGCCCCCCCTCGATCACCGCGGCCGTCACCCGACTCGGGCGACGGCCGCGGTGGTGTGCGGAAGCGGGCGGGAACCTGTCGGCCCTGGGCAGCCGTCGGGCTGCTGCCGGTTCACGGTCGGCCGAGTCCACGGAACCGGCCGGCACAACGCCGGCTCCCCGCCCCGGCGCGGAGTGGATTCGGCCCAGTGCGGGGGCGTTGTCGGGTCGGTTCCGGTCCGGGGTCCGGTCGGGTCCCCGCGGCCGGCCTCGGGCCCCATCCCGCTCAGATGTCCGCTGTCGTCGGGCGTACCCGGCGCAGTGTCCACAGCAGCGGCAGGGTCAGCGTGCAGATCGCCGCGCCGGCCAGGGGGAGGCCGGTGACGCCGTACCGGGCGCCGTACCAGCCGGCCATGGCCGAGCCGGCCGCGATGCCGGCGTTTCCGGCCGAGGCGCCGAGGGTCGAGGCCAGGTCGCCGGCCGGGCCCGCCAGTTCGATGGTGCGGAGTTGCAGGGCGGGGGCCAGGCCGAAGCCGAACAGGCCGAACACGGACAGACAGACGGCGACGGCGGCGGGCTCGGAACCGACCGCGTAGAGCACCGCGAGGTCCGCCGCCAGCACCACGCCGGCCACCCGCAGGGTCGTACCGGCGTCCCGGTCGGCGAAGCGGCCGCCGGCCAGGGTGCCCACGGTTCCGGCGGCGCCGAAGACCAGCAGATAGCCGCCGACCGCGCTGCCGGAGACCCCGGTGACCTTCTGCAGATAGGTGCCGAGCAACGTGAACACGGTGAACTGGCCGCAGAACAGCAGCACCGCCGTGAACAGGGCGAGCAGCGGCGGTGCGGTCAGGACGTACCGGGTCTGGGCCCGCAGTTCGCCCTGACCGCTGTTCTCGACCCGCGGCAGCACCGCGAGTGTCAGGCCCAGCGCGACACAGGCCAGCACGGCGATGCCCGCGAACACCGACTGCCACGGCATGACATGGCCCGCGTACGTGGCCAGCGGCACGCCGAGCAGGTTGGCGGCGGCGATGCCGCCGAAGACGACGGCCACCGCACGCCCCTTGCGCTCGGGCCCGACCAGGCTCGCGGCGGCGGCCGACGCGACCCCGACGAACAGGCCGTGCACGGCCCCGGCGACCGCGCGTGCCGTCACCAGCACGGCGAAGGAGTCGGCGAGCGCGGCCAGCGCGTTGGCGGCCGCGTAGACCGCCAGCGCACAGCACAGCAGCAGCCGGCGTGGCACCCGGATGGTCAGCGCGGTCAGCGAGGGGCCGCCGACGCAGACCCCGAGCGCGTACGCGGTCACCAGCAGGCCCACGGCGGTGACGGAGACATGCAGCCCGTCGGCGATCCGGTCCAGCACACCGACGGCGACGAACTCGGCGGTGCCCACCACGAACGCGCTCAGGCCCAGGACGCCGAGCGCGGCCCGGTGCGCGGAGGGGGTGCGGTGCGGTGGGCGGTTCTTGACCAGATGGGTGGTGGCGATGGTCCGGGACGCGGCTGACACGGCTGACTCCTTCGCTGACGTACGACGGCTCGTACGTCGCAAGGACATCAGCGAGGTGTGCCTCCTGTCGCCGCCGACTGCCCCAAGTAGCTCCGGATTCAAGGGAGTTGAAGGAGTCGGGGCAACCGGTGGCGCTCTCGGAGGTCAGGCGGCCGTGGTACCCCCGTCGACCGATATCGCCGCGCCGGTGACGAACGACGAACGTTCGCCGCACAGCCAGACGGCGGCCTGGGCCACCTCCTGGGGGTCGGCCATGCGCTTCTGGAGCGTCTCGTCCTCGAAACGTTCCTTCAGCTCCGGCACCGCCTGGATGACCTGGTCCATCATCTCGGTGCGGGTGCTGCCGACCACGAGGGCGTTGACGCGGATGCCGCGCTGCCCGTACTCCGCCGCGGCGGCCCGGGTGAGCCCGAGGACCGCGTGCTTGGCGGCCACGTACGCCGCCGAGGCGCCCGTCGCCCGCTGTCCGGCCACGCTGGAGGTGTTGACGATCGTGCCGCCGCCCGACTTGAGCATCTCGGGGATCTGATGGGACAGACAGTTCCAGACGCCGCGCACATTGACGTCCATGGTCCGCTCGTAGATGTCCTGGCCGGTCTCGTGCAGCACGGTGCCCGCGGTGGCGAACCCCGCGTTGTTGAAGGCGCAGTCGAGCCGCCCGAAGGTGTCGACGGCGGCGCGTACGACCCGCTCGACGTCCTCGGCGGAGGTGATGTCCCCGGGCACGGCCAGGGCCCGCCCGCCGCCGCCGGTGATCTCCTCGGTCAGTTCCCGCAACCGCTCGCCGCGCCGGGCCGTCACCACGACGGCCGCCCCCTCCCGGGCGAACAGCCGCGCGGCGGCGGCTCCGATCCCGCTGGAGGCACCGGTGATCATGGCGACCTTGCCGTCCAGCGCGAGTGAAGTGCCGGGTGCCGACTGGGTGTTGCTCATACAGGCGCCGCCTCGCTCAGCCAGAACGTGTTGTCGGTCAGTTCCGCGTCGACGGTCTGCAGCAACGTTTCGTCGATGGAGTCCAGCGAGTCCACCAGGTGCCGCACACCCGCCTCCCGCATCAGCTGCGGCTGGAAACTGTGTACGAAGTCCGTCGGGTGCCCGATGAAGCCGACCCCCAACTCCCGTGCGGTGTCGGCCACTCGGGCCACATCGTCCACGAACACCGCCTCGTCGGGACGCAGTCCGAAGATCTCGGTGGTGATCTCGTGCAGCCCGGGCCTGAAGTCGTTGGTGCACACATAGCGGGGCCCGTCGAACAGTTCGGCCCAGTCGCCGAGGAACCGGTCGAAGTGTTCGGCGCCGAGTCCGCCGTAGCACACCGTTCGCAGACCCAGTGCCCGCAGGCGCTCGACGAGGGCGATCGCGCCCGGCGTCAGGGCGACCGGGTGCTCGACGAGGTAGGCGTCCCGCTCCTCGAAGTAGGCGGCCAGCGCCTCCTCGCCGGTCATGCCGCCGGGCAGCGCGGCAGCCATGTTGCGCCCCGCGACGCGCTGCGGCCGGGAGAAGACCGAGCGTTCCAGCTCGGCCGTGTACCGGCCGCCGTGGCCGGTGATGAAACGGTGGATCACAGGGCTGAACGTGTCGTTCAGCAGTACTCCGTCGATATTGAGGGCCGCCAGTCTGAGGCGGCCGAAACCGCGCGAGGCGGGTGTGGGCAGGGACATCGATCCTCCGTGAAACGGTCAGGCCGCCGACTTGAACGCACGCTCCGTGCCGGTCTCGGTGCGTGCGACGATCGTCGGGACCGCGATGCCGGGCAGGAGCAGCCGCCACATCCTTGTGACGCGCTCGATCAGGTCGGTGCGGCCGCTCGCCACGGCCGAGAACATCTGCATGCCGGTACACGCCTCGACGATGAACTCGCCCACCTCGTCCGGCTCCACCCCGGCCTGCAACTCCCCGCGCTCGTGCGCGTCCCGCAGGCAGGCGGCCATGATTCCCGCCCATTCGCGGTACGGGGTGGCGTCCTGGAGTCCGAAGGACGCCTGCTCGTTGGTGAGCCGGACACCGGCCCGCAGTAGGGGGTCCCTCTGGAGCCGGCGGGCCCAGGTGAGCGTGATGTCCACGAGGCGCTGGAGTCCGTGCGAGTCCAGCAGCGGGACGATGGTCTCGGGCTGGCTGTTCATCACCGCCCGGGCCAGGCCCTCCTTGGACTCGAAGTGGAAGTAGAGCGCTCCGGCGGTCAGTCCGGCCCGCTTGAGGATCCGGTTGACGCTCGCCCCGGCGTAGCCGAACTCGTCGAAGACCTCAGCCGCCGCCAGTAGGAGCGTTTTGCGGGTCTGCACTGCACGCTCCTGCTTTGCGCCGGTCATCGGCCGCACCTCCCTGGAAGTAGAACGCTCCTTATGTTATCCGCCGAGAGGTCACCCTTGGCAACCCCTCGGGCCTGGGCAGACGGGAAAGCTCTCCCCTGAGGTTGACCTAGTGATGAAGAATTCTTTACCTGCCCTTGGAGTTTCAAAACAGAACGCTCTTTATGTTGTTGAAGGCGTTGTGGAGACGCCTTCACACATCCGAACTTACTGGGGGAAGCATGTCCGGAGTGTTCCAGCAGGAGTTGGCCGGTCCCGTCATGTCTGTGCAGCAGAACCATGTGCACAAGAGCAACGGCGCCGAGGTCCTGCTCTCGTCGTGGCGCGTCCTGGCCCCCGACTCCTACAGCGTCACGGCCTACTGGCCCCAGACGCACCCCTTCTACCACCCGGTCCACGGGCTCCACGACCCGCTGCTGCTCGCCGAGTCCGTACGCCAGGCCGTACCGCTGCTCTCGCACGTCGCCTACGGCGTCCCCTTCGGCCACCGCCAGGCCTGGGAGCATCTGCGTTTCGACCTCAACACCGTCGCGATGATGGTCACCACAGCCCCGGCCCGACTGGAGCTGCGCATCACCTGCTCGGACATAGTCCGCCGCGGCCCACGGCTGGCCGCGCTGACCATGGCCGTGGACGTGGCGCTGTCAGGACAGCGGCTGGGCACCGCCCGGACCCGCTTCAACAACCAGCCGCCCGCCGTCCATCAGCGCCTGCGCGGCCCCTACGCCGACCTCGCCCACGCCGTCGCCCGTGCCCTGCCGCCGGGCCCGCCGATCGAACCGGAGCTGGTGGCCCGCACCCGCCCCGAGGACGTGGTGCTCTCCGCCACCGACCGGCCCGGCCGCTGGCAGCTGCGCGTGGACCTCGCGCACCCCGTCCTCTTCGACCACCCCGTCGACCACGCCCCCGGCATGCTCCTGCTGGAGGCGGCCCGCCAGGCCGCCCACGCCGTGACCGAGCGTCCCTCGACGGTCGTCGGGATGGAGACCGAGTTCACCCGGTACGCCGAGTTCGACGCGCCCTGCTCGGTCTGGGCGGACCGGCTGCCCTCCGACCCGCAGGGCCGGCGCCGGGTCCTGGTCAGCCTGGAACAGAACGGTCTGCGCATCTTCTCCGCCGACGTCACCCTGGAGACCGCGGCCGACCTGTGACAGAAAGACGCGAGGGGTGGGGGGGCCCCCCCCCGGGCCCCCCCCCCCCCCCCGGGTTTTTTTTGGCCGCAGACGCGGGCCCCGCCCCCCCCCCCCCCACCCCCCCGCGCCACCCGGCCCGGGGGGCGCCC
>NZ_JBIAKA010000043.1:0-5008 GCF_042872225.1 Streptomyces sp. NPDC005374
CTCAGAACTAACACAGTGGACGCGAGCAAATATGGACAAGCCCTCGGCCTATTAGTACCGGTCACCTCCAGCGGTTACCCGCCTTCCAGATCCGGCCTATCAACCCAGTCGTCTACTGGGAGCCTTAACCCCTCAAAGGGGGTGGGAATACTCATCTCGAAGCAGGCTTCCCGCTTAGATGCTTTCAGCGGTTATCCCTCCCGAACGTAGCCAACCAGCCATGCCCTTGGCAGAACAACTGGCACACCAGAGGTTCGTCCGTCCCGGTCCTCTCGTACTAGGGACAGCCCTTCTCAATATTCCTGCGCGCGCAGCGGATAGGGACCGAACTGTCTCACGACGTTCTAAACCCAGCTCGCGTACCGCTTTAATGGGCGAACAGCCCAACCCTTGGGACCGACTCCAGCCCCAGGATGCGACGAGCCGACATCGAGGTGCCAAACCATCCCGTCGATATGGACTCTTGGGGAAGATCAGCCTGTTATCCCCGGGGTACCTTTTATCCGTTGAGCGACGGCGCTTCCACAAGCCACCGCCGGATCACTAGTCCCGACTTTCGTCCCTGCTCGACCCGTCGGTCTCACAGTCAAGCTCCCTTGTGCACTTACACTCAACACCTGATTGCCAACCAGGCTGAGGGAACCTTTGGGCGCCTCCGTTACTCTTTAGGAGGCAACCGCCCCAGTTAAACTACCCATCAGACACTGTCCCTGATCCGGATCACGGACCCAGGTTAGACATCCAGCACGACCAGACTGGTATTTCAACGACGACTCCACCTGAACTGGCGTCCAAGCTTCACAGTCTCCCAGCTATCCTACACAAGCCGAACCGAACACCAATATCAAACTGTAGTAAAGGTCCCGGGGTCTTTCCGTCCTGCTGCGCGAAACGAGCATCTTTACTCGTAGTGCAATTTCACCGGGCCTATGGTTGAGACAGTCGAGAAGTCGTTACGCCATTCGTGCAGGTCGGAACTTACCCGACAAGGAATTTCGCTACCTTAGGATGGTTATAGTTACCACCGCCGTTTACTGGCGCTTAAGTTCTCAGCTTCGCCACACCGAAATGTGACTAACCGGTCCCCTTAACGTTCCAGCACCGGGCAGGCGTCAGTCCGTATACATCGCCTTACGGCTTCGCACGGACCTGTGTTTTTAGTAAACAGTCGCTTCTCGCTGGTCTCTGCGGCCACCCCCAGCTCAAGGAGCAAGTCCTCTCACCGGTGATGGCCCCCCTTCTCCCGAAGTTACGGGGGCATTTTGCCGAGTTCCTTAACCATAGTTCACCCGAACGCCTCGGTATTCTCTACCTGACCACCTGAGTCGGTTTAGGGTACGGGCCGCCATGAAACTCGCTAGAGGCTTTTCTCGACAGCATAGGATCATCCACTTCACCACAATCGGCTCGGCATCAGGTCTCAGCCTTGATGTGTGACGGATTTGCCTATCACACGGCCTACACCCTTACCCCGGGACAACCACCGCCCGGGCTGGACTACCTTCCTGCGTCACCCCATCACTCACCTACTACAAGTCTGGTCCGTCGGCTCCACCACTTTCCATTCCCCGAAGGGTCCGGAACGGCTTCACGGACTTAGCATCGCCTGATTCAATGTTTGACGCTTCACAGCGGGTACCGGAATATCAACCGGTTATCCATCGACTACGCCTGTCGGCCTCGCCTTAGGTCCCGACTTACCCTGGGCAGATCAGCTTGACCCAGGAACCCTTAGTCAATCGGCGCACACGTTTCCCACGTGTGTATCGCTACTCATGCCTGCATTCTCACTCGTGAACCGTCCACCACTAGCTTCCGCTGCAGCTTCACCCGGCACACGACGCTCCCCTACCCATCCATACAGGCGTTGGCCCTATTGTATGAATGACACGACTTCGGCGGTACGCTTGAGCCCCGCTACATTGTCGGCGCGGAATCACTAGACCAGTGAGCTATTACGCACTCTTTCAAGGGTGGCTGCTTCTAAGCCAACCTCCTGGTTGTCTCTGCGACTCCACATCCTTTCCCACTTAGCGTACGCTTAGGGGCCTTAGTCGATGCTCTGGGCTGTTTCCCTCTCGACCATGGAGCTTATCCCCCACAGTCTCACTGCCGCGCTCTCACTTACCGGCATTCGGAGTTTGGCTAAGGTCAGTAACCCGGTAGGGCCCATCGCCTATCCAGTGCTCTACCTCCGGCAAGAAACACACGACGCTGCACCTAAATGCATTTCGGGGAGAACCAGCTATCACGGAGTTTGATTGGCCTTTCACCCCTAACCACAGGTCATCCCCCAGGTTTTCAACCCTGGTGGGTTCGGTCCTCCACGAAGTCTTACCTCCGCTTCAACCTGCCCATGGCTAGATCACTCCGCTTCGGGTCTTGAGCGTGCTACTAAAAACGCCCTGTTCGGACTCGCTTTCGCTACGGCTACCCCACCCGGGTTAACCTCGCAACACACCGCAAACTCGCAGGCTCATTCTTCAAAAGGCACGCAGTCACGACTGTATGTGCAAGCACATACAGCGACGCTCCCACGGCTTGTAGGCACACGGTTTCAGGTACTATTTCACTCCGCTCCCGCGGTACTTTTCACCATTCCCTCACGGTACTATCCGCTATCGGTCACCAGGGAATATTTAGGCTTAGCGGGTGGTCCCGCCAGATTCACACGGGATTTCTCGGGCCCCGTGCTACTTGGGTGTCTCTCAAACGAGCCGCTGATGTTTCGACTACGGGGGTCTTACCCTCTACGCCGGACCTTTCGCATGTCCTTCGCCTACATCAACGGTTTCTGACTCGTCTCACAGCCGGCAGACTGTGAAAGAGAGATCCCACAACCCCGCACACGCAACCCCTGCCGGGTCTCACACGTATACGGTTTGGCCTCATCCGGTTTCGCTCGCCACTACTCCCGGAATCACGGTTGTTTTCTCTTCCTGCGGGTACTGAGATGTTTCACTTCCCCGCGTTCCCTCCACATACCCTATGTGTTCAGGTATGGGTGACAGCCCATGACGACTGCCGGGTTTCCCCATTCGGAAACCCCCGGATCAAAGCCTGGTTGACGGCTCCCCGGGGACTATCGTGGCCTCCCACGTCCTTCATCGGTTCCTGGTGCCAAGGCATCCACCGTGCGCCCTTAAAAACTTGGCCACAGATGCTCGCGTCCACTGTGCAGTTCTCAAACAACGACCAGCCACCCATCACCCCCAACCTGAGCTGGAGTTCACTGGGGCCGGCATCGAAGGCAGGCTAACCAGCCGTACCCTCAGACACCCAACAGCGTGCCCGGCATCCCCGCCACTCGTGATCAGCTTTCCACGCTCCGAAGAGCAGTACTGGCAGCCCGAGATGACTGAAAATGCCGAATAATCAACGTTCCACCCATGAGCAACCACCGTCGAACGTGTGCCGACGTAATGGCCCTGGACCACCAAGCACGCTTGGCGGCCTAGATGCTCCTTAGAAAGGAGGTGATCCAGCCGCACCTTCCGGTACGGCTACCTTGTTACGACTTCGTCCCAATCGCCAGTCCCACCTTCGACAGCTCCCTCCCCACAAGGGGGTTGGGCCACCGGCTTCGGGTGTTACCGACTTTCGTGACGTGACGGGCGGTGTGTACAAGGCCCGGGAACGTATTCACCGCAGCAATGCTGATCTGCGATTACTAGCAACTCCGACTTCATGGGGTCGAGTTGCAGACCCCAATCCGAACTGAGACAGGCTTTTTGAGATTCGCTCCACCTCACGGTATCGCAGCTCATTGTACCTGCCATTGTAGCACGTGTGCAGCCCAAGACATAAGGGGCATGATGACTTGACGTCGTCCCCACCTTCCTCCGAGTTGACCCCGGCGGTCTCCTGTGAGTCCCCGTCACCCCGAAGGGCACGCTGGCAACACAGGACAAGGGTTGCGCTCGTTGCGGGACTTAACCCAACATCTCACGACACGAGCTGACGACAGCCATGCACCACCTGTACACCGACCACAAGGGGGGCACCATCTCTGATGCTTTCCGGCGTATGTCAAGCCTTGGTAAGGTTCTTCGCGTTGCGTCGAATTAAGCCACATGCTCCGCTGCTTGTGCGGGCCCCCGTCAATTCCTTTGAGTTTTAGCCTTGCGGCCGTACTCCCCAGGCGGGGAACTTAATGCGTTAGCTGCGGCACCGACGACGTGGAATGTCGCCAACACCTAGTTCCCACCGTTTACGGCGTGGACTACCAGGGTATCTAATCCTGTTCGCTCCCCACGCTTTCGCTCCTCAGCGTCAGTAATGGCCCAGAGATCCGCCTTCGCCACCGGTGTTCCTCCTGATATCTGCGCATTTCACCGCTACACCAGGAATTCCGATCTCCCCTACCACACTCTAGCCTGCCCGTATCGAATGCAGACCCGGGGTTAAGCCCCGGGCTTTCACACCCGACGTGACAAGCCGCCTACGAGCTCTTTACGCCCAATAATTCCGGACAACGCTTGCGCCCTACGTATTACCGCGGCTGCTGGCACGTAGTTAGCCGGCGCTTCTTCTGCAGGTACCGTCACTTGCGCTTCTTCCCTGCTGAAAGAGGTTTACAACCCGAAGGCCGTCATCCCTCACGCGGCGTCGCTGCATCAGGCTTTCGCCCATTGTGCAATATTCCCCACTGCTGCCTCCCGTAGGAGTCTGGGCCGTGTCTCAGTCCCAGTGTGGCCGGTCGCCCTCTCAGGCCGGCTACCCGTCGTCGCCTTGGTGAGCCATTACCTCACCAACAAGCTGATAGGCCGCGGGCTCATCCTTCACCGCCGGAGCTTTTAACCACCACAGATGCCCGTAGCAGTATTATCCGGTATTAGACCCCGTTTCCAGGGCTTGTCCCAGAGTGAAGGGCAGATTGCCCACGTGTTACTCACCCGTTCGCCACTAATCCCCACCGAAGTGGTTCATCGTTCGACTTGCATGTGTTAAGCACGCCGCCAGCGTTCGTCCTGAGCCAGGATCAAACTCTCCGTGAATGTTTACCCGT
>NZ_JBIAKA010000044.1:0-3928 GCF_042872225.1 Streptomyces sp. NPDC005374
ATGCTCGCCACCCCATCTCTGCATCGTCGTGTGTTCGCCGGTGGCCGGGCGGGGCGCCTTCTCGGTGCGCCGCCCCGACCTTTCTCACGGCATCAGCTGGTACTCGGGGAAGTTGCCGGGCAGCCGCTCGCCGACCGGGCCCCGGGTGACCGCGCGCACGAGCAGTTCGCCGCCGACGAAGGCGCCGCGCCAGGAGGCGCCGAACCCGCCGAACAGTTCGTCGCGGTCGCCGCGGGAACGCGGTGCGCCGTGGCCGACCTTGAACGCGCGGATCTGCGGGGCGAGCCGGTCGAAGGTGGACCGGTCGTCGGTGGACAGGGTGGCGACCAGGGCGCCGTTGGAGGCGTTCATCGCGGCCAGCAGTTCCGCCTCGGTGTCGACCAGGACGATGGTGTCGACCGGGCCGAAGGGTTCCGCGTGGTGCAGGGGTGAGGACGGGGGCGGGTTGAGCAGGGTGACGGGCTGGACGTACGCCGAGGTGTCCTGGCCGGGCAGGAAGCGGGCGTCGGCCTCGCTGCCGCGGTGCACGGGGACGGCGCCGCGGCTGATGGCCTCGGCGACCTGGTCGCGGAGGTCCTTCGCCTTGGCCGCGTTGATCACCGGCCCGAAGTCCAGTGCGGGGTAAGGGTCGTCGGGGTTCTGTACGGCGAGCGGGTGGCCGAGGCGCAGGGTGCGCACGGCGGGGAGGTAGGCCGCCAGGAACTCGTCGAAGAGCTCGCGCTGCACGACGAACCGCGGGTAGGCGGTGCAGCGTTGCTTGCCGTAGTCGAAGAGCTTGGGGATGACGGTGGCCAGCGCGTCCCAGTCGGTGAAGTTCCAGATGCCCCAGGTGTTGAGCCCCTCCTGTTCCAGGACATGGCGTTTGCCGAGGTCGGCGACGGCCGTGGCGACAGCGGCGCCGGTGTCGCGGCCGCCGACGAAGGAGACGCAGCCGATCTCGGGCGCCCGCACCAGCGCCTCGGACAGCTCTCCCCCACTGCCGCTGACGAGGGTGACGGGGATTCCCTCGCGGGCGGCGAGCGCGCAGGCCAGGGTCAGACAGGCGACACCGCCGTCGGTCGGGGTCTTGGCGATGACCGCGTTGCCCGCGAGGGCCTGCACCAGCATGGCGTGCACGAGCACGCTCATCGGGTAGTTCCAGCTCGCGATGTTGGACACCGGGCCGTCCAGCGGGGCCCGGCCCTCGACCATCGGCTCGATGCCGTCGACGTACCAGCGCACTCCGTCGATGGCGCGGTCGACGTCCGCCTGCGCGAGCCGCCAGGGCTTGCCGATCTCCCAGACGAGCAGGAGGGCGAGCAGTTCGCGGTGCTGGGTGAGGGCGTCGAGGGTGGCCGCGACGCGGGCCCGGCGCTCTTCGAGCCGTATGTGCCGCCAGGCGCGGTGCTGGTCGAGGGAGGCGCGGACGGCCTGGTGGGCGGCTTCCCGGTCCAGGCGCGGCGGGCCGGCGATCGGGCTGCCGTCGACGGGGCTGGTGGCGGGCAGGGCCCGGCCGTCGGCCCGCCAGGCGGAGGCCCAGAGGTTGAGGACGCGGTCGTCCCGGAAGGCCTCGGGGGCGACGGCGAGGCAGCGCTGCCAGGCGTCGTTCCATGAGGTTCCGGACTTCACCACTAGAGGGGTGGAGTTGAGGGTGGTGGTCATGCGAGTCTCCGCTCTCGGTGCACGGTCGGGGGCGGGGTAGGGGTAGGGGGGAACGCGGCGGGGCTGGAGGGGTCTCCGTGCGCCGCCGAGTGGTTCCGGGTCAGGCCCGAGGGGCCTCGCGGACCGTGTCCAGCAGTGCGAGCACGAGGCGGGCCGTCTCGGTGGGGGTGTTCCCGACCTTGACGCCGACCGCCTCCAGCGCCGCCTTCTTGGCCTGTGCCGTGCCTGCCGAACCGGACACGATGGCGCCGGCGTGGCCCATGGTCCTGCCCTCGGGCGCGGTGAACCCGGCGATGTAGCCGACGACGGGCTTGGTGACGTGCTCTCGGATGTACGCGGCCGCCCGTTCCTCGGCGTCGCCGCCGATCTCCCCGATGAGAACGATCAGTTCGGTGTCGGGGTCGTCCTGGAAGGCCGCAAGGCAGTCGATGTGGCTGGTGCCGACGACGGGGTCTCCGCCGATGCCGACGCAGGTGGAGAAGCCGATGTCGCGCAGCTCGTGCATGAGTTGGTAGGTGAGCGTGCCGGACTTGGACACCAGACCGACCGGGCCGGACCTGGTGATGTCCGCCGGGATGATGCCCGCGTTGGACTGGCCGGGGGTGATCAGGCCGGGGCAGTTGGGGCCGACGACCCGTGTCCCCTTTTTCCTCGCGTACGAGGTGAAGGCGACGGAGTCGTGGACGGGGATGCCTTCGGTGATGACGACAACCAGTCCGATCCCCGCGTCGGCGGCCTCGACAACTGCCGCTTTCGCGAAGGCGGGTGGCACGAAGACGACGGTGACGTCCGCGCCGGTCGACCGTATGCCGTCGGCGACCGAGCCGAAGACGGGGACGGTACGGTCGTCGAAGTCGACGGTCCGCCCGGCCTTGCGCGGGTTGACACCGCCGACCACGGTGGTGCCGGCGGCGAGCATCCGCCTCGTGTGTCTCATGCCTTCGCCGCCGGTCATGCCCTGGACGAGGACCCTGGACTCCTTGGTCAGGAAGATGGCCATGTCCCGCTCCTTCAGCCGGCCTTGGCGAGTTCGGCGGCACGGCCTGCGGCACCGTCCATGGTGGCGACCTGCTGGACCAGGGGGTGGGCGCAGGCGTCGAGGACAGCCCGGCCCCCGGAGGCGTTGTTGCCGTCCAGGCGCACGACGAGCGGCTTGGTGAGCCGGATCTCGGCCAGGGCCTTGACGATGCCGTCGGCGACCGCGTCGCAGGCGGTGATGCCGCCGAAGACGTTGACGAAGACGGACTTCACGGCCGGGTCCGACAGGATGACCGTCAGTCCGTCGGCCATGACCTGGGCCGAGGCTCCGCCGCCGATGTCGAGGAAGTTGGCGGGCCGGGCCCCGCAGCCGGCGACCACGTCGAGGGTCGACATGACCAGGCCGGCCCCGTTGCCGATGATGCCGACCTCGCCGTCGAGCCTGACGTAGTTGAGGCCCTTCGCGGCGGCGGCCGCCTCCAGCGGATCGTCGTGCGCGAGGGTCTCGGCACCCCAACGGGGCTGCCGGAAGCGGGCGTTGTCGTCGAGGGTGACCTTGCCGTCGAGGGCGAGGATCTGGCCCTGCCGGGTACGGACGAGCGGGTTGACCTCGACGAGGACGGCGTCCTGCTCGACCAGCACCTCCCACAGCCGTACGAGTACGTCGACGGTCCGCGGTGGCAGTCCGGCCGCCTCGGCGATCTCGCCCGCCTTCGCCGAGGTGACGCCTTCGGCAGGGTCGATGTGTATACGGGCGACCGAGTCCGGGCGGGCCGCGGCGACCTCCTCTATGTCCGTGCCGCCCGCCGCCGAGGCGATGGCGAGGAAACGACCGGCGGCGCGGTCGAGGACGTAGGCGACGTAGAACTCGCTCTCGATGTCCACGGGCTCGGCCAGCATGACCTCGCCCACCGGATGTCCCTTGATGTCCATGCCGAGGATCCGGCGTGCCGTCCGCTCGGCCTCCGCGGGATCCGCGGCGAGCCGCACCCCGCCCGCCTTGCCCCGGCCCCCGGTCCTGACCTGCGCCTTGACGACGACGCTGCCGCCGAGCCGGCGGGCGATCGCGCGGACCTCCTGGGGCGAGTCGGTGACCTCCGCCCTCGGCACCGGGATCCCGTGTTCCTCGAAAAGCTCCCGTGCCTGGTGCTCGTACAGGTCCATGCTTGGGCTCCCGTCTCAAAGTGCACGACTCAAAAGTGCTGCACGCCCCCTGGACATCACCCATCGGATGCGGGATAACAATCTTCATACAGTATTCGTCGACTGTATGCAATGTGCCAAACATGGCCGTGAGGTGATCCATGAC
>NZ_JBIAKA010000045.1:0-1235 GCF_042872225.1 Streptomyces sp. NPDC005374
GGGGGCGACGACGTCGATGGTGTTGGCGGTGAGGCGGAAGCGGTCGCCGAGGTCGGAGAGGCCGACGACGACGGCGGGGCCTTGGGCGGCGTTGAAGACGAGGCGGACGGGGTCTTCGCGGCCGCCGATGGACAGGGGGTGGATTTCGCAGCTGGGACGGTGGGCGGCGATGGTGGGGCACACTTCGAGCATGTGGGCGCCGAGGACGCGGGGGGTGCCGGGGCCGAAGTGGTAGGTGTAGTCCTCCATGAAGCTGGTGCCTCCGGGTTGTCCGGCGGCCATGACTTTCATGGTGCGGAGCAGGGCGGAGGTTTTCCAGTCGCCTTCGCCGCCGAAGCCGTAGCCGTCGGCCATGAGGCGTTGGACGGCGAGGCCGGGGAGTTGGCGCAGGCCGCCGAGGTCTTCGAAGTTGGTGGTGAAGGCGGTGAAACCACCTTCGGTGAGGAAGGTGCGCAGGCCGAGTTCCTGGCGGGCGGCGTAGACGAGGGAGTCGTGGCGGTCACCGCCGGGCCGCAGGTCGGTGACGACGTCGTACAGGTCGGTGTATTCGGCGGCGAGTTCGCGGGCGGCTTTGTCCTCTACTGCGTCGACGACGGTGACGAGGTCGTTGACGCCGTAGGTGTTCACCGAGTAGCCGAACCGCAACTGGGCTTCGACTTTGTCGCCTTCGGTGACGGCGACGTCGCGCATGTTGTCGCCGAAGCGGGCCAGGCGCAGGGTGCGGGAGGCGTGGCGGCCGGCGGCGGCGCGGGCCCAGGCGGTGATGCGGCCGGTGACGCGGGTCTCGGTGGCGTGGCCGGCGACGATTTTCCGGTTGACGCCCACCCTTGCTTCGATGTGGGCGAATTCGCGGTCGCCGTGGGCGGCCTGGTTGAGGTTCATGAAGTCCATGTCGATGCTGGGCCAGGGCAGGGACAGGTTGTGCTGGGTGTGCAGGTGCAGCAGCGGCCGGTCCAGGGCGGACAGTCCGGCGATCCACATTTTGGCCGGGGAGAAGGTGTGCATCCAGGCGATCACGCCGATGCAGGTGTCGGAGGCGGAGGCTTCCTGGCACAGCCGGCGGATCGCTTCCGCGTCGGTCAGGACCGGCTTCCACACGATGCGGACCGGGATCTGCGTGTTCGCCTCCAGCAGGGCGCAGATCTCCCGGGACTGCGCGGCCACCTGCTCCAGCACATCATCACCGTACAGACCCTGACTCCCCGTCAGAAACCAGATCTCCTGGCTCGGGAAGG
>NZ_JBIAKA010000045.1:1332-3061 GCF_042872225.1 Streptomyces sp. NPDC005374
AGACGACGTGTCGCTGCTCATAAGGGGTGTTCCTTTCACAGAAGAAATGCGGCTGCACAAACGCGAACGCGGGCGGGGTTCAGGCCAGGGCTTGGGCGCGGATCGCGCGCAGGCGGTGCATGACCTGGTTGGTGCCGCGGCCGAAGTAGTCGTGCAGGAGCTGGTATTCGGCATACAGGCGGTCGTAGGCGGCGGCCCGGCCGGCATCGGGCTGGTAGACGCCTTGTTCGGCCTTGCCCATCGAGCGGGCGCAGGCCTGGATGTCGGGGTAGGCGCCGGCGGCGACCGCGGCGTGCATGGCGGCGCCGAGGGCGGGGCCCTGGGTGGAGCCGATCACACTGAGCGGGAGCCGGGTGACATCGGCGTAGATCTGCATGAGCAGGGCGTTCTTCGTCAGCCCGCCCGCGATGATCAGCTCCTGGACCGGCACCCCGGATGCTTCGAAGGTTTCGATGATGGTGCGGGTGCCGAACGCGGTCGCCTCCAGCAGGGCCCGGTAGATGTCCTCCGGGCGGGTCGACAACGTCTGGCCGACGATGACACCGCTCAGGTCGTGGTCGACCAGCACGGAGCGGTTGCCGCTGTGCCAGTCCAAAGCGATGAGCCCGTGTTCGCCCACCTGCTGCCCGGCCGCCAAGGCGGTCAGGTACTCGTGCGGGTCCTGGCCCAGCGCGGTGGCCTGTTCGGCGTAGGCGGCGGGGAAACCGGTGCGGATGAACCAGCCGAAGATGTCCCCCACCCCGCTCTGCCCGGCCTCATAGCCCCACAGGCCCGGCAGGATCCCGCCGTCCACCACCCCGCACATGCCCGGCACCATGCCCTGCTGGTCCGAACTCATCACATGACAGGTCGAGGTGCCCATGATGGCCACCATCTGCCCCGGCGCAACCGCCCCCGCCGCCGGCGCCGTGACATGCGCATCCACATTGCCGACACACACCGCGATCCCCTCCGGCAACCCCGTCCACGCAGCCGCCTGGGCGGTCAGCGACCCCGCCCGCTCCCCCAGCTGCCCGATCGGATGCTCCAGCTTGTCCGCCACGAAACCGGCGAAGCCGGGGTTCAGCGCGGCCAGATACTCCGGCGACGGGTAGACGCCGTCCTGGAGCTGGCCCTTGTAACCGGCCGTGCACGCGTTCCGCACATACGTGCCGCACAACTGCCACACGATCCAGTCCGCCGCCTCCACCCACCGGTCCATCAGGTGATACAGCTCCGGATCCTCCTCCAGCAACTGCAACCCCTTCGCGAACTCCCACTCCGAGGAAATCTTCCCCCCGTACCGCGGCAGCCAGGCTTCCTTGCGCTCCACCGCCAGCGCGGTGATCCGGTCCGCCTGCGCCTGCGCCGCATGATGACGCCACAACTTCACATACGCATGCGGACGCCCCGACAACCCCGGAAGCTCACACAACGGCGTCCCGTCCGCCACCACCGGCACCATCGTGCACGCCGTGAAATCCGTCCCGATCCCCACCACCTGCTCCGAACGCACCCCCGCCGCAGCCAACGCCGCCGGCACCGCCAACCGCAACACATCCACATAATCCGACGGCACCTGCAACGCCCAGTCCGGCCCCAACCGCGTCCCGTCCGGCAACACACGATCCAGCACCGCATGCCCATACGGATGCTCCGCGGAACCCAACTCCGCACCATCACGCACACGCACCACCACAGCCCGCCCCGACAACGTCCCGTAATCCACCCCGATCACACACGCATCGGA
>NZ_JBIAKA010000046.1:0-1751 GCF_042872225.1 Streptomyces sp. NPDC005374
CCCGGGGCCCGCATTTCAATAACTGTCAGCGACCGGTTTCCGCAGGGGTTGTTCGGGCGTGGAGCTGTTCTATTGTGCGGGCGGGCGATCCGGGTATCGGCGTGACGAGGATCCGGTGCAGGTCCAGGAGCCGTTTTCCGTCCTGGTACTGGATGGACAGGTTGGTTCGGTTGACGCCCAGTAGTTGGGCCAGGAAGGTCATGGTCACCGCTCTGCGGCGGCGCAGGATGGCTGCCAGGAGCCGGTGGGTGTGGTCCACGCTGCTGGTCTGTGGGTGTCGGTAGCTGCGTGGGCGGTGGAAGCGTCGCTGGAATGCCGCCTCGGCCATGGCGTCCCAGAAAGGTTCCGAGACCGCCACCAGATACTCGAAGGCGGTTCGCGTCATGCCGGTCAGGGCTGGATCGGTGAGCATCATGGTCAGGGCCGGGTCGGTCTGGCGAGCGGTTGCTGGCGCGTCAGGCGTTCGTGATGGTTCGGGAGACAGGGTGTAGTTCCAGTCACCGTGGAAGGCGTTGGGTGTGATCGGAAGAGCGTGGAACTCGGCGGGTGTGACGCTGACGCCGAGGTCGTAGCTGCCGGTGTCCAGTTCGGCCCCGATGGTTAGGCCGGTCTTGGTTGTTGTGGCGGCGATGGTCTCGAGGACGACCTGGTAGCTGGTCAGCGGTCGTCCCCGCCAGTTCGCGGTGATGTGGCAGAACATCCTGTGCTCTATCTTGTTCCACTTCGAAGTCCCGGGAGGTAGGTGACAGACCGTGATCTCCAGGCCGCTCTCTCGTGCGAAGGCAGCCAGGTTGCTTTTCCAGGTCCAGCGGCGGGGGTCGTTGGAGCCGCCGGAGTCAGCGGTGATCAGGAGCCGGCCTGCATTCGGGTGGTCCGTCCGTCCGCGGTGCTGCCACCAGCGGCGGATTGACTCCACCGCGAACTGGGCGGTGTCGTGGTCGGTTCCGACGTTGACCCAGCCAGTGTTGTTGGCGATGTCGTAGATCCCGTAGGGGATCGCCATGGGCTGGTCGTTGGTGGTGAACGTGTGGCAGTCCACCTTGATCGCATTCTTGCCCGGCCGCCAAGTGCGACCGGGCCGGTCACGGTTGCCGAGCCATTCCTTGGCCTTGGTGTCGACACTGATCACCGGCTGGGCGTCGTCGAGGAACTCGGTAGCGGTGGCATTGAGGTGGGTGAACTGGGCATCGCGGTCCGGATGGCTGATGCCCTCTGTCGTTTTTGCGGTTCCCTGCAGGCTGTAGCCCAGGGTGTGCAGCAGGTGTCCGACGGTTGAAGCGCTGATCGGGTGGCCCTGCGCGGTGAGGGTCGAGGCCAGGGCCCGTAACGACAACGTGGTCCACCGCAGCGGGGAGACGGGGTCGCCTCGGGTGTGTGGCTCGATCAGCGACTCCAGCGCGGGCAGCAGACCGGAGTCGGTGTCTGTCAGCCGCTTGCGGCCGGCGCCTGGAGCCCGAACCCGTCGGGTCGGTGAGGAACAACCGGCCAACTCGGCGATACCTCGGGCGATGGTGGCAGTGCTGGTGCCGGAGGCGGCGGCGACCCGGACGATCCCGCCGTGGCCGAGGGCCATCGCCTCACTGGCCAGGTACAACCGACGGCGACGCTCATCGAAGTGCGGCAGGATCTGCTCGAACTTAGTCCACAGAGCACGGGTGGCAGCGCGGCCTGGCAGACGCGGGGTCATATCTCAGATTCCCACCAACGCCCCTCTACCGAGCACTTATTGAAATACGAGCCCCCGCGGTGCC
>NZ_JBIAKA010000047.1:0-1408 GCF_042872225.1 Streptomyces sp. NPDC005374
TAGTAGTGCTTCGTTAGGTCTATACGTTTGTGCTGATCAAGAGCATGTTGAGGGTGTGGACACGCATGAAGTGAACCGATTACGGGCCGCATTGGGGCTGTTCGTGGCGGATGTGTTCGCCTCGGTGCCGCGCAAGGATCAGCGGGCCAAAGGTGAGTGCTATCTACGGGGGCTGATGCTGGATGGCCGTCGCAAGTCGATCCAGCCGATGGCCGCACGGCTGTCGGACGGCAACATGCAGGCCCTGCAGCAGTTCGTGAACCAGTCGCCGTGGGATCCGCTGCCGGTCAGGCGGCGGATCGCCGAGCGGCTGTCCCAAGTGGTCAGGCCCGAGGTGTGGGTGATCGACGACGTGTCGTTCCCCAAGTGCGGCAACGCGTCGGTCGGGGTGGCCCGCCAGTACTGCGGAGCGGTCGGCAAGCGGGCGAACTGCCAGGTCGCGGTCAGTGTCCATGCCGCCACCGACACCGCCTCGTGCCCCTTGGAGTGGCAGTTGTATCTGCCGCGCGAGTGGACGGATGAGCCCGACCGCTGCCGCAGGGCAGGCGTCCCCCGGGAGGTGGTGGTGCGTCGGGAGAAGTGGCGTCTGGCGCTCGGTCTGCTGGACACACTCGCCCGGTGGCAGTTGCAGGCGCCGGTCATCGTGGCCGACGCCGGCTACGGCGTCAGCACACGGTTCCGGCTGGGACTCCAGGAACGGGGGCTGACCTATGTGCTGGCCCTGCAGGGGAAGGAAGTCGCTCATCCGGAGGAAGCCGAGCCGCACCAGCCCGCTTACGGCGGGGTCGGGCCGCCCACCCTTCCCCGCTACCGCCTCCCGCCGCGAGCTCTGTCGGCCGTGGCCGCGGAGGCGGGCGCGGAGCGATTCTGTGAGGTGACCTGGCGACAGGGCAGCAAGGGTGTGATGACCTCGCGGTTCGCGGTGCTGACGGTGCGGTCCGCGGGCAAGCAGTGTCTGGCCGCCGCTCAGGAGGCGGGCGGGGGCCGCAGCCGGTGGGACGGCGTCCTGCCCGTTCAGACCGTCCTGGTCGAATGGCCGCACGGCCAGGACGCCCCGACGGGCTACTGGATATCGAACCTGTCGGCCGCCACACCCGTCGCTGACCTGGTGCGGTGGGCGAAGATGCGCTGGCGGGTCGAGCATGACTACCGCGAGCTCAAACACGGCCTGGGACTCGACCACTTCGAAGGCCGCACCTGGCGCGGATGGCACCACCACGTCACCCTCGTCACCGCCGCCCAGGCCTTCCTCACCCTCCGCAGGCTCGACCCAAAAGCCGAGGCACCGGCCCGAGCCTCTACCAGACCCTCGACGCACTCCAAGACCTGCTGAGGTGCTGGACCGGCACCTGCAGCACCTGCGGCCGCCCCCTCACCACCAGCAGAACCAGAACCTAACGAAGCACTA
>NZ_JBIAKA010000048.1:0-1330 GCF_042872225.1 Streptomyces sp. NPDC005374
TGAACCGTTCCGGGTTCGGTAGGGACTCGATCATTTGAGAGGATCGAGTCATGGCACGCCCTTCCCCTTACCCTCTTGAGCTGCGCAGACGAGCGGTCCGCATGGTCGCCGAGGTGCGGCCGGAGTACGACACCGAGTGGTCCGCGATGAAGGCGGTCGCCGCCAAGCTGGGGATCGGGACGACCGAGACGCTGCGGAAGTGGGTCCGTCAGGACCAGATCGACAACGGAGGCCGTCCGGGGACGACCACGGAGGAGTCCGCGCAGGTCAAGGCGATGAAGAAAGAGATCGCCGAACTCAAGCGGGCGAACGAGATCTTGAAGGCCGCGGCGAGTTTCTTCGCGGCCGAGCTCGACCGGCCACACACACGCTCGTAGCGTTCATCGACGAGCACCGGGACCGCTTCGGCGGTGTCGAGCCGATCTGCAGGACGCTCACCGAGCATGGCTGCCAGATCGCCCCATCCACCTACTACGCGGCGAAGAAGCGCCAGTTGGCGCCTTCGGCCAGGTCCGTGCGGGACACGGAACTCAAGGAAGAAATCAAGGAGGTCTACGAGACCAACTACCGGGTCTATGGCGCGAGGAAGGTCTGGAGACAGCTCAACCGCCAGGGCCACTCGGTGGCCCGCTGCACGGTCGAGCGACTGATGCGCGAGCTCGGCATCACCGGCGCCGTCCGCGGCAAGAAGGTGATCACCACCATGCCGGACCCGGCCGCCGCGAGGGCACCGGACCGGCTGGACCGCGAGTTCGTCGCCCCAGCGCCGAACCGAACCTGGGTAGCCGACTTCACGCACGTCGCGGCCTGGGCCGGCGTCGTCTACGTCGCTTTCGTCGTGGACACCTTCTCCCGCCGCATCGTCGGCTGGTCCGCGTCGATGTCGAAACAGACCCAACTCGTCCTGGACGCACTAGACATGGGTCTGTGGCAGCGCGACCGCGACGGCCGACCGCCGGAGCCCGGTGAGCTGATACACCACTCCGATGCCGGGTCCCAGTACACGTCTTTCCGCCTGGCCGAACACCTCGATGTCGCAGGCATCGCGGCATCGATCGGCTCGGTCGGTGACGCGTACGACAACGCGCTCATGGAGTCGACGATCGGCCTGTTCAAGACCGAAGTCATCAAACCGCAGCGGCCGTGGAAGACGCTCTCGCACGTCGAGCTCGCCACTGCCGAGTGGGTCGACTGGTACAACCACCGCCGACTCCACGGTGAGATAGGGCACATCCCGCCCGCCGAATACGAAGCCAACTACTACCGAGCGACCACGAAACCCCAGGTCACAGTCAACATCTGAGATCTCTATTGAACCCGGAACGGTTCA